>QCMR01000002.1 GCA_003213595.1 SAR86 cluster bacterium AG-422-E19
TTTTCTTCTGTTGTCATTGGATTATTTTAGTATATTTCTGGATAGTATTCTCGATTCCATAAATTAATGATTCTGATATTAAAGCATGTCCTATAGATACTTCTTTAATATCTCCATAAGATAATAATGTAGCCAAATTTTCTAAATTCAAGTCGTGACCGGCATTAACCTCTAAATTTATCTCGTTTGCATACATAATGGCCTCTCTATAAGTAGCAAGAGTATTATCGTCATTTTTTTCAAAAGCTTCGGCGAATGGACCAGTATAGATTTCTATTCTGTCCACACCTATATCCTTCGCAGCATCTAGTTGGGATATATCCGGATCAATGAATACGCTACTTCGAATATTATTTTGTTTAAGATATGACAAGACGTCCTTCAATTTGTTGTGTTCAGAATGTATGTTCCATCCATGATCAGAAGTGAGTTGGTTGCTGTCATCTGGAACGAGAGTGCATTGAGATGGCTTTACAGCATCAATTAAGTTTAAAAATCCAGGGTAATCGCCAAGACGCTCTTCATAAGGATTTCCTTCAATATTAAATTCCACATCCAGCTCTTTGGTTATCAAAGAGATATCTGATAAATCGTCGGGTCTTATATGTCTTAAATCGGGCCTTGGATGAACAGTAATTCCATGAGCTCCCGATTCAATAATTTTCTTTGAAAAAAATTCTAAAGAAGGATTATTCCCTTTTCTTGAATTACGAATCAAAGCAATTTTATTTATATTTACACTAAGCTTGGTCATTACATATAACTTTGCAAACCATCATAAACTAACTTTAATCCAGCGATAAGCGTACAAAAGTAACCTATGCGGTAAAACCAGTCTTGGTTAATTTTATCTACTAAATACGCTCCTGCATAAACACCAATAGGCGCAAGAGGCAAAAGTAACAGAGACGTATAAATATTTTGGAAGTTCATTTGACCTAAATAGGCATAGGGGAAAATCTTAAATAAATTTATTAGCAAATAAAAAAGTCCTGCTGTGGCAACATATATTCTTCTGTCTAGCCTCATTGGTAAAAGATAAAAACTCAAAGGAAGACCGCCAGCATGAATCGAAAAACTTGTGAATCCTGATAAGGAAGGCCAAAAATAAGACCCCCAGAAGGAAGGTTTTCGAGGTTCTGTAGAATTTTTTCTTAAATAGTAATCAAGACAGAAAATAACTGCCATCAAACCAATAATGACTCTCACGCTATCTTCGGAAAGATAGCTAAATGACAGCGTACCTATGATGATGCCTAGAAATGCTAAAGGTACAATAAATTTTAAAATTTCTTTATCCCACATCCTTCGATATCTCCAAACCGTGACCAAATCCATAAAAATCAAGGGAAGCAAAAGAATTGCGACTGCCTGAAAAGGAGGGATAAATATTGAAAGCATAGGAATTGCAAGCAATGAGCCAAATGAACCTGCTCCAATAAAACCACCCTTGCCCATTCCATGAAGGAATACTGAGACCACTGCAATAAAATAAAAGTATGGTTCTAAAATCATTTAAATGTGATTAAAGAATCTCATAAAGTTTCTTAGCTAGGCTATTCGAGGTTCGATAAAGCTTACCTAGAGAATGTTGTCGATTGTTTGTAAAACCAAATCCAACCTTATGATTCAAATCCGCAAAACCTGTTGCTCCAGCAATTCCAGTATGTCCAAACATCCCATCTTTCATACCAATTGGGGAAAAAGGTGCATCTACTTGATACCCCAAGCCAAATTTGTAAGGTGCCTGGAATAAGACCAAATCTGGGCCTGAAGTTTTAGGAGTTGTTGCTTCATTTATTGTTTCGGATTTAAGTAATATCTGGCCATCTCTTGACCCTCCAGAAGCTAAAATCCCAAAAAACTTTGCTATTCCTGAGGCGGTGCCGTGACCATTAGCTGCTGGGATTTCTGCTTTACGCCAAGAATTTGAATTAGGATAGTCGGCAGGCGAAGCATTACCCTCTTCTATTTCCATAATCTCTAGAAAAGCTTTTGCATATTCTTTACTTCTTAATGTTTCTTTAACTATTTTTACCTGTGCCGGTAGAAGCCAATTGGGCAAGGATAAAATTAATCTAATCAATGGATTGGGTTTACCTGACAGCATTAACAGATCGGCACATCTGTTTATTTCTTCATCCGATAAACCAATAATAAAATCGATATCGAATTTATTAGCAATCTCTTCTTTAAAGTAATTTCCCAAAGATCTACCATCGATTCTTCTGACCAATTCACCAACTAAATAACCAAAAGTAACAGCATGATATCCCTGAGTTGTTCCTGGCTCTCTAATGGGCTCTTGCTTTGCAAGCTTATCAACAATCATATCCCAGTCTTCCCATGAATCGGTTGGAAGAGGTTCTTGAAAGCCGAACATGCCTGCCCTATGCGTAAGGAAATCAATCACTTTAGTATTTTCCTTCCCTGCACAGGCATATTCTGGCCAGTACTCAGCGACCAAAGCATCGGGATTTAATTTTCCGGATTCTATTAACTGCAAAGCACAAGTAGAAGTCATTGCCTTCGTAACGGAAAATACATTTACCAAAGTATCTTCTTGCCAATTTGTTGTGTGCTCTCTATCGGAGAATCCTCCCCAAAGATTTAAAACTTCCTTACCTTCAACTTCCAAAGCAAATCCTGCACCATCATCAAAACCAGATTGAATCGATTTGACAAAAATATCTTCTAGCTCGGAGAATTCTGGTTCACAAAAACCATCGACTAATGGTTTGGTCATTTTGAAAGCAAACTTTTAATTAATGAAGTAAATTCTTCCGGCATATCTAAGAAAAGATGATGCATAGCTCCTACTAGTGAATGAATGTTTTTATCATCTACATTTCCGACATACGTCATATACTCCAAAACCTCTTGAGTAACTAATTGACTGAGCTGACCATAAACATAGTCAAAAGAACAATTCATTTTTGTAAAAGCATCATGCAGATCATTGTATTTGTAAGTATTTGGTATCAAAGGATCCGATTTTAAATACCAACCATCAGATCTTTCGGTATAGGAGTTTTCCGCAACATGTCTGAGGACATAATCTTTACAAGGTTGCGACGGGGTAAGTCTAAATCTTGCAACAGCGGTTTCTAGATCAGGACTTGCAACAACCAATCTTGCGGACGGTCTATTGGAAGACATTCTTTCAGCAACATTTGGAGGTATCACAATCATTGAATCCAATAAAATTAAGTGCTCAAAGATATCTGGATAAATGGATGTCGCTAAAGTTGCTATTGAACCGCCCATGCTATGTGCAATACAAGTACAAGATTTCCAAGACAAATCATCAATCACACCTTTAACATCATCAACAAAAATTTCTTGAGAATATTCTTCTCTTCTGTCGCTTTCACCCATACCAGAAAAATCAAGGCCAACTACGCAATGATTTTCTGTCAAAGAAGGTGCAATATGATCCCACCAAAATGAATGAGCGTTGTAACCATGAAGCAGAAGCAGAGGTTTTTTGGACTTATCTCCCCAAATAAAATACTTTATATTGGCGCCATTCACGTTGGCTGAACATTCTTCTGGTCGTTCAGCAATATTTTTTTCAAACCATTCTGGAGCCTCGTTAAGAGGATTTTTACCTATTAGCATTTAATCTTGAAAGAAATCGAATAAATTCCCTCTAAGTTTAACATCTGGACTAGAGGTAAAACCACTCTCAAAAAATGATGTTATCTTTGCAAAAAGACGTTTTGAATTAGCAATCACTACATAATTCAATTCTTTATCCAGTTCAAAGGTTCCTTTCAAAACATCATCCTTCGGGGTAGAGAAAAATGAGCCAAGCATCTTGGTATCCTTACAAGAAATTGTTCCGGATAATTTCGCATTAGAAAGTTGATCCAACTTATTTGTTTGTCTCAAGGAGGCATATATGTTTCCTTCTGAAAAATAACAGCCATTAACATCAAATATAATTGAAATCTTTTCGCCGGATACAGATGAAATCACCGGTACTTTTCTTAAGAATCGCTTTGAATTTAAATTCAAATTTATATCTTCTAAAGAAACTTGGTTGTTTAGAATTGTTGATATTAGATTTATATTTCCTTCCAAGAAAAGACCTCTTTCATCAACCAGAAAAGATAAATTCCTCAAATTAAAGCTGGTGTTTAAACTACCTAGATACTCATCAGCAAAAGATAGGTTATTGATTCTTCCTGACCAAATGGTCCCCTCCATACTGGTATAACTAATTTGAGGAAATAATTCTTTTACTGTTGGAGAGACTAAACTTAAAGGGATCCTAAGAATAGTAATTCCAGCAATGAAGAATATGAGAACAAAGGTTACTAAAAAAAACTTTTTCAATTTGTTTTCAATAGTACCGATATTTGAGCATTAACTTTATCTTTTTTGGATTTTCGGACATTCATCTTTTCAATCTCTCCTCCCTGCTCACCCATTAAAATCATCCAATTATAAAGATCAATAAAATTTACTTCATTAACCCACACCATCATTGAATTATCATCCAATGGTTGTGTTCTATCAATTTGGATATTTTTTTCTTTGGAAGTTGAATTTACCAAAATAGAGATATTGTCTGAATAAAGATTTCTATTTGATGAAACCGAGCTAGGAATAGACTCAATATAGTTAAGTCGACTTACGATATTTTGATTTTCCTTTTCCAAAGATTGATTTTTGGTGTTAAGCCAAGAAATTACAAATATCAAAGCTGAAATGAATATCAAAATGATGAGGCCAAAAATAAGTATCTGTTCTCGGTTTGAAAATTTATTAAAGTTAAAAGGCATTGATGCTTATCTCTCCTTGAATGAAATTATTAACTCTTCTTGAAGCTCCTAGATTGACACTCAATCCCATGGAATTGACCAAATCAACATATTCTTGAAGTTGGTCATAAGAATTGGTTTGAACCTCGATAATAAATCTTGAGCGCTCATAAGAAATAGAAACTAAGACAATATTTTCACTATTGCTCACTGCATCAGAAACAATACTCACTGCATTTAGAGCAGAATAATCTATTTGGCCCTGATTGATTAAACCATTAACCTGACTAATGAGATCGGATTCAAGAGTTTCAGAGGGAAATTTTTCTTTAAAAGTATCAATGATTTTATTTTTCAATAGATTGTTGGAAACGCTTAAATAAGAAAACTGAACAATCGCTGAAAGAAGAAAAATACCAAAAAAAGCAAGTGATGAATATCCATAAAACTTATAACGAAGAAAAATCGATCGCCAATCTATTTTCTTTTCGTATTCTTTACTGAAAAAATTAATAGAATCCTTTAAATCCAATATTTGAGAAAATTCGTTCAACAAATCTTTCTTGGATGAGAAATATTTTTCTTCGGTATCGATATCTAGATTTGGAAGTTTTAATTTTTTCTCGGTAGCCCAAATATTAAGCTTCTTTATTTCATATTTTCTTAAGGTAAGTGCCAAAGTATTCAAAATTGATTTTTTATCAGCAAACCAATACCAGTTATCTTGTAGAGAAATAAATGCTTTATCATCAAGAATAACCAATAGATTTTCTATAGAAGAAGATAACGCTTGTATGGGAATTAACTTGTTTACTTTAGGATCTAACTTATCTTTTATTTCCTGAATTTTTTGATGTTCAATGATTCCAACTATTTCCGATTGACTGCCTTGGATCCAAAAATAATCTTCAACTTCGCCAAGTATTTCTTCACCCAACATGAAAGGAATGACTTTTTTTAAATTCCTTTGAGAAGTAGTGGGTAAATTAAATTTATAAAAAGAAAAGTCATTGGAAGCAATGATTGCAATATCTTCCTTATTGGAATTTACCTTAAGAATTGATTGTTCTTCATCACTTGATGTTTCTGAAGAAAACAAAATATTTAATGATTCATCGTAAAAAGATATTTTTTGACTGCTCACAAATATTCTCCAAATTTTCTTCGAATCACTTTGGGAGATTCATTTAACATGAAAATATGACTTTTAAGATGAAAATCTTTGTCATCAATTTTTATGTTTGTATTTAAAATAAAATATTTTGTCTCAAGAGTGAGATTTGATTTGGAAAACTTACTGGAAAAAGCTGTTTTTATTTCTTGTTGATTTAAGAAATCTGAAACTGACGAATACCCACCTAAAGGTTTGCTATTCAAAATGTTTCTTGCTTCAAGATCGCTCAGAGTATTTGAACTAAGAGCCACCAAGATATTCGGATAAAAGGGATTTAACGAATTGATATTAATTTTTGTTTCAACGGAATTGAAGGCACATATGTAGGGTTTTAATTTTTGGAAGATCTCTTCGGTCATACCTTTTACGTCTCTAAGTTCTGTAATATCAAAAAAGAACTGATTTGAAGTCAATTTCGAAGGTTTTTCATTTCTGTAATAGTCATCTTCAACACCAAGATAAGAATCTGGAAAAAAATCTTTATCAAGCCAATCAATAACAGCAGGAGAAATTTCTTCAATTTTTTGATCTTGAATAAACAAACTCTTCATGAGATTTTTAAAAAATTCTAAATTTTCTTGATTAGCAGTTTCTTCGCCTGTCGCCGATATGGAGATTAAGGAATTCAAATTAAAACATTGGCCCATATCAACAATATTTGCTTCGAGATTTCCTCTTTCCAAAGGAAGATTTATTGGGCTTTTTTGAGAAAAATTATTTGCGGCAAGAACAATATTGTTTCTATTTTCTTTGTTGTTGAGATATTTTTTTGTGAAGGATTCTAAACTTAATGTTGTGAGGATTGCTTGCTGCTCACTAATCATATTTTTTTCATTTTCAAGGTTCGTAGATACCATTGAAAATAAACCTGCACTCACTGAAGCAATGATTGCAGTTACAAAAAGCGCCATAATTAAAGCGGCACCCTTAAATTTTTTATCCAACAATGTCATCTCCGCTTATGAATAGTATTTTTTTGAAATTGCCCTCAGAAAACTTAATGTTGACCTCCATCAAAGTAGGATAAATATCTAAATCAGCTTCATTGAATGGTGGCCAGGTGAGATATTCATTTTTCTCATACAAAACTTTGATTTCTAAATCTTCAATTTCTGAAATCAAAGCAAAAGCCTTCTCCTCATAAGAAGAATTTAAAAAATTTGAAAAATTTCTATACAGAACATTATCTTCTATTTTATAAATGACTTTATTGATAGCCCCAAGATCATCCAAGCCGTCGGAAGATGAATTTCTTACCAGTTCTAATAGTGGTTCGCCATCTCTAAAGTTATTATTTAACTTAAAAAAACTTGGAAACTGATCGATTTGACTGGGTCTTGGAAATTGTTTGGCTACATGAAATAAATCATCTTCTAGCAGCTCGCTGAAAACAGCTAATTCATTGAGAAGTTTAGATTTTGAACTGATACCAATTGAAGATGAAACCGAAGTATTAAGAAAGGTTAAAGATAAAAGACTTATCAATGAAAACAATGACATGACAATCAAAACTTCAACGAGAGTGTAGCCTTTTAAATTATTCATTGATTGCTTTGTATATTTCCAATTTAGTTGATTTTTCAGTCTCTTCGGAGATGACTTCTACTTCGATATTTAAAGAACTCTGCTTTGGATCAAGCGTTATTTTTCTATTCCAAATATAGGGATAACCCATGAATTCTTCTCTTTGAGTGAGTAAATTGTTGGTCAGGTAGTTTTCATCAAAATAAGATCTAATGATTATATTTTCTGCCAAAGTCCCTCGATAAAAATCATCGCTTAATGAGGAGATGGTTTTTGTGCTATACGATAGAGAGGTTATTCCTGTAACTGCAACCAGCGACAGAATAAAAAGCGAAACGAGAACCTCTACTAACGTAAATCCTTTCATTATTCCCAATTGCCTATATCTCGATCCATCCCCTCGCCTCCTTGTTGACCATCGGCACCATAAGAAAATAAGTCAAAGGGTCCGTTATCTCCGGGTCTTTTGTATTGATACTCATTACCCCAAGGATCTGTTTCTAGTTTTCTGATGTAGCCACCTTGACGGTATCTATTTTTAAAACGATGGTTTGCAGGAGCTTGGGTAAGAGCTTGTAAACCTTCATCGCTGGTCGGATAAGAGAACATATCCAATCGATAAAGCTCTAAAGCTTGTTCGTATATTCTTATGTCAGTCAATGCTTTATCTGCTCTTGCTCTATCTTGGCTAGGCAGTACATTGATGGCAACAACTGCAGTTAATAAACCGATGATCATTAGCACCACAAGAATTTCTATCAAGCTGAAACCTGATAATTTTTTTAGAACGATTTTTTTCATAGTATTAATTTAAAGTTAAAGTGTTTAATTGGATTAATGGTAACAGGATAGCAAGGACGATAAGAGCTACAAACATGCCAAGGAATACTACAATTAGCGGCTCGAGTAGATTCATGGTGATTTTTGTAGAGCTTTGGAATTTATTTTCTAAATAAACCGATACTTTCTCAAGCATTTCTTCAAGTCTTCCTGACCGTTCTCCGTTTTCGATCATTTGCGTCACCAGAGGTGGGATAACTTGGATTTTTTCTAAACTAGATGCCAAAGACTCCCCTTCGGCAACTTTATTCGCTGTTGATTTAACCTGTTGGCGTAAATAACTATTTGAAATGGTATCAGCTGAAATTTCAAGAGCGTTTATTATGGAAATGTTACTGGATCTTAAAATACTCAAAGAATTGGTAAATCTAGACAAGTCTGAATCTATTAAAGAGTTCTTAAGAACGGGAACTGAAAGAAGAAATTTGTCTAATTTTGATCTAAATAATTCATAACCAATTGATCTTATGGTGATAAAACCAATCAAACCACTAATTAATATTGCTGAGTAAAAGAGATAACTGGTAAATACAGATGACATAAATAACAAAGATTTTGTAATAAATGGTAAATCTCTATTCAAAGAAGAAAATTGACTTACAACTTCTGGAACGACAAAAGACAAAAGCAAAACAATCACAACAATCGCAATGGCAAAAAGAATAAATGGATAAACCAAGGCACCGATAATATCTTGGGATATTTTTGATTTTCTCTCTAGAAAATCAGATGTTTTTTCTAAGACCATACCTAAATCACCAGAAGTTTCTCCGGCTCTGACCAAAGAACAATAAAGTCGATCAAAGCTCTCCGGATGATCTTCAAGCGATTCCGATAGTTTGAAACCCGCTTTTACCTTATTGGAAATATTTGAAAGTTTTCCTTTGATCAAAGGCGAATCTATTTGTTTGGCTACTGATTCTAAGGCCTGATCTACCGGAATACCGCCATTGATCAAAGTTGAAAGTTGACGGGTAATGAGACTTAACTTTGATGAAGATATTTTTCTAAATAAAGAGATATTGAATCTATTTTTTGACTCTTTTAGGTTTATCGGAATGAGTCTTCTGTTTTTTAATTCTTCTTGAGCTTCACTTAAATTCTCAGCAATCAGAACTCCAGTTTCTGTTATTCCGGTAGAGTCTAAAGCTTTGTAGGAATAATTTGGCATTTCTAATTCTTCTCTTGGAGAACTCTTCTGAGCTCGTCTTCCGAAGTTAAGCCTAAGTTAACTTTCTCT
Source organism: SAR86 cluster bacterium AG-422-E19 (assembly GCA_003213595.1). Taxonomy (GTDB): domain Bacteria; phylum Pseudomonadota; class Gammaproteobacteria; order Magnimaribacterales; family AG-339-G14; genus MEDG-81. The sequence continues at coordinate 9,548 of QCMR01000002.1, forward strand.
TGTCCATCGAGCTCCAGAGTATTGTTATCATTGAAAGCGATATTCTTAATTTCACTTTCCGAACCCTTGTTATGGATCTGCTCTTTGATATCGTCATTTATCAGAATAGATTCAAAAACACCGATTCTTCCAGAGAGTTCCTGACTTGCAGGATCAATTTTTCTAACTAGCCTTTGTGCAATTACCATTCGCAATGAACTAGCAATTAGATAGGGCTCCACACCCATATCTATGAGCCTTGTAATTGCACCAACCGAATCGTTGGTATGAACAGTAGATAAAACCAAGTGTCCGGTTAAACTTGCTTGAATTGCGATATCAGCGGTTTCTTTATCTCTGATTTCTCCAACCATAACGACATCCGGATCTTGTCTTAAAATTGCTCTTAAACCTTTTTCAAAAGTTAAACCAACTCGATTATTTACTTGTGTTTGGCCTACTCCTTCAATTGCATACTCAATGGGATCTTCAACGGTTAGGATGTTTCTGGTTTGATCGTTTAAAAAATTTAAACCTGAATACAAAGTAGTGGTCTTACCTGATCCAGTAGGACCAGTGACCAGAATGATGCCACTGTTGTTTTTTAATTCAGTTTGGTAATTGCCCAAAAGACTCTCCGTCATACCTAGTTCTTTAAGATCAAGGCTGGAATCTGCTTTATCGAGTAATCTCAAAACTATTCGTTCCCCATAGCTTGAAGGCAAAGTTGAAACTCTTATATCCACCCATCGTTCTCCAAGTTTGAGAGACATCCTGCCGTCTTGAGGGATTCGTCTCTCTGCAATATCCAAATTAGACATAATTTTTATTCGCGCATTCAATAATGGTGAAATTCTAGAGCTAGGTCTTATTTTTTCTTTAAGAATTCCATCGGTTCTGAATCTGATAATTAAATTCTCCTCATAAGGTTCAATATGGATATCGGAGGCTCCGTCCTTGATTGCCTCCGATAAAATCGCATTGATTAGTCTGATTACCGGAGAATCTGTACTGTCATCCAGCAAATCTTCAGTTTTTGGTAAATCGAGAACTAAAGAATCCAAATCAACATCCTCGTGGATATTCTCTGCTAAGGATTCTGACGACTGAGTTTTATCGGAATAAGATTCAGAAAGTTTTTTGTTGAACTCGGAAAAATCTATTTGTCTGGTTTCTACAGGTAATTTGTATTTGGACTGAATATGAGCGATTGCATTGATGTCGCAATCGTCGGTATGAAAAATCAATATCGAGTCGTTACTCACTTCTGGAAGAAGTTGATTATCCTTGCAAAATTTATAACTGAAGTCTTTGTCAGTCATCTTTTATACTTCTTCTTCCTCGATTTTAGGTTTGTTTTCTTCCTCAGCATCGAAAATTAATTTTTCAAGCAAGTCCAAGTCAGGTGAGGTTTTTCCTTTCTTACTTCTAAGCATCTCTTGAGCTCTTAAATAGTCGTACTTTGTATTTGTCAGAGCCTGCATATCTTGAGCGGTTCTGATGATTGTCGGTTTAAGGAATACTACTAAATTTTTCTTATTGATGGTGGTTTGTTCCTGGCGAAAAGCCTTACCGATAACAGGTATGTCGCCAAGCAAAGGAACCTTTCTTATTGATTCTTGGATGTCGTCATCGATCAATCCTCCCAATACAATAGTTTGGTTATCTTCAACCATGACCACTGTTTCTATAGCCCTTTTGTTAGTAACAATTTCTGCTGATCCTGCAGAAATGGGCCCAGAAAGAGAGGAAACTTCCTGTTCAATATCTAATTTGATTGAGTTGCCTTCATTGATTTGAGGTTTAACACTTAATTTGATTCCAATTTCTTGACGCGTAACTGTTCTAAAAGGATTTGAATTATTGGTACCTAAAGACTCTCCAGTGGTAATAGGTATCTCTTGACCAACAATAATTGATGACTCTTCGTTATCCATAGTCAATATTGAGGGAGTTGAAAGTACATTTGAGTCACTATTTTTTGCAAGCACATTGAGGATTGCCGCAAAACTATCGCCGCCTTTTTTATACTTTCCAACTCCAGTTGCAAAGCCATCCAAACTCAACAAAGTAGATAAGACAGCGGTTGTGCTTCCTCCTGGGGTTAATCCAGCTACAAGAGCTGAAAGATCAGGCGTTGGATTACCAAATCTTTGAGATGCAATCGGTGAGTTCGATCCTTCGCCGCCAAATAAAAATTGGAAACCCAGATCTTTTGATAACTGATCTGATATCTCAACAATGATGGCTTCAACTAGAACTTGCGCTCTCCTTATATCAAGCTGACTAATAATTCCGGTTAAGGACGTCATCACATCTGGCTCGGCTGAAATTATGAGTGAATTTGTTTCTTCATGAGCCGTGATCGAAGTATTGCCTTTGTTCGAACTTTTTTCATCAATATTCGGTGTCATCTTATTGAGAATTTCAACCAATGCAGCGGCATCAGCATATTTTAAATAAACAACCTTTAAGGAACTTGTACCTTGGTCTTTTACATCGAGTTTTATTACGACAGCCTTCATTCGCTCTACAATTTCTTGATCACCAAAAAGTAATACGCTGTTGCTCCTTTCAATTGCATAAGCATTAAAATCATTTGGTGCCATACCGCCAGAGTTCTCTGAAAAAACTTTATCAATCAATTTTGAAATTTGAGTGGAAGAAGAGTTTTTCAATTTAACGATTTCATAAACATCGGCAGGATTTTTATCCAGCTCATCAACAAGTTGTCTAATTCTTTTAACATTTGCATTTCGATCGGTAAGTATCAGACTGTTGCTAGGCGCATAAACTGCAATGTGTCCCTGAGAATTTATGAGTGGTCTTATTAAAGGAATCAAAGCATTTGCAGATGTTTGACTAGGCCTAATGATAGTCGAAACCAATGCATCTTCGGGTGAAACGGGTTTTGATACCTCAGTAAAGCTTTGCCTGCCCATTGAGGCAGGAACTATTTTGACGGCATTTGCTTGTTCAACTGCGGTAAAACCGTGAACACTGAGGACTGAAAGAAAAATTTCGTAAGCTTCTTCGATCGTTAAATCATCTCTTGAAATAACAGTTACGTTTGCCTTCACTCTTGGATCTACGACAAAAGACTTACCCGTCAAAGATGCAATATCTGAGACAAAAGATTTAATGTCTGCATCTCGCATATTAATCGTCACCGACCATAAGCTTGATGAAAGTCCAAAAATAAGCGCATAGGCGCAACAATTCTTATAAATTGAATAAATCATAATTTTTTTTGGTTTAGTTAATGTTTATATCGACAGATACAACTTGATCGTCTCTAACTAAATCGAGGTTAAGCGATGCTAAATCAGAGAAAAAAGAATTAATTGAATCTTGATCAGAGAGGTCAATTTCTGCAACGGAAAGTCCATTGATGGACTTCACAATATCCCCAGGTCTTAATTCCGAAGAATCAAAAAGCGCAGTACTCTCCCCTGGACTTATTTCAAGACCGGAAAAAGTTCCGTCATCAAAAACAGGTGCAAAAGTGATTAACTTCGCAATTTCCTGATTTTCAATCCACTCTTTGCTGATGGTGGGTTTTTGCTGCGATGCAATTTTTATAGAAGTATTCCCCTGAACAACTCTTTCCATACCCTTTATTACTGAGCCCTTAAAAAAGGACAAGCTTTCGGTTATGCCAGAACGCTTGATGGTGACAAAATCTTTGTTAATTGAATCCAAGTAAACGTTATCGGAAATCATATCTCCCACGAGATAAGTTTTTTGATCGTTTTGGTTGAAGCCAATTATTGCCGATTTAACTTCATCAGAAGAAGTAACACCGTAAAGTTTTAAAGATAATGAAGTTTCAGGAGCTTTAACAAGACTTTCATAGATAGATAGACCATCAATTTCAACATCAGATGAAAATGGATTATCTATGATTCTAGGAGCATCGCTAGATGCAAAAGAGTTGTTAAAGTTATTTGAACTTAATTGGTTATTAAAAATCAATCCGAGTAATATCGAAGAAAACTCTAAAGAAAATACTAATAAAAGTGCGCCGGAAATAGAGAATTTAAGATTTTTCTCATTCAAGTAACTTTTGTATCTTTCTAAATTGATACCTTTTAAGTAGTCCAATACCATATATACATTGATTTTATGTCATATTTAGTCAAATTGACAAAGATTTATACCAATGATTATCTCTATCTATATTATTTTCTCTGCGCTTTTGGGTAGCTTTCTAGCAAGCTTTATCTATCGCTACGTTAATAACAATATCGAAGCAGATGCATATGTGGAAAGCATAAATATTTATACTGAACCCTCTTTTTGTCCTGCCTGTAAGACTAAAATTGATTGGTATCACCTCATTCCTGTCTTGAGTTACTTATTCTTAAGAGGAAAAGCCAAATGCTGTGGTGCAACAATCTCCTCAAGATACTTCTTGATAGAAATATTGGTCATTTCTTTGTTTTTATTGATTTTCATTACAAATGCTTCGTGGGGTTTAATACTTTTTAAAAGCATTATTGCTCTAACTTTGATATTTATTGCCTTGATAGATTATCAATACAAAATCATTCCTTTGAGCTCGCTTTTAATATTATTTATTTTGGCTTTGATGCTTTCAGCGTTGGAGGGTCTTTTAATATTGCCCGAAATATTTATGGCAATTATTTCAGGCTTTCTCCTTTTGGCAACGAGATGGTTATTTTTCAAACTCAAGGGAAAAGAAGCTTTGGGTTTAGGAGATGTAATCCTTTTTCCAATTTTAACTTTAATGATCCCAATGACTTTAGTCCCTATTCTATTGCTTACTGCATCACTTCTTGGAATATTAGAGTTTTTTCTTAGCTCCAAACTGAAGAGAGATTCTGAGATTGCTTTTGGCTTTCACTTAGCAATTGCAAGTTACTTAGGATTGGTAAATTTTTATCCTATCCTGCCTTTGATATAGTTTTGAGTAAGTTCGTGATCTGGGTCGCCAAATATTTTTGATGTTTTGCCTGTCTCGACAAGGTGACCTAAATGAAAATAAGCTGCTCTTTGAGAAACTCTTGAAGCTTGGCTCATTGAATGCGTAACTATTACGATTGCATAGTTCTCTTTTAATTCACTTATCAAATCTTCGATTTTTTCTGTAGCGATTGGATCTAAAGCTGAACATGGCTCATCCATTAGGATAACATCGGGACGAACTGCTATGGCCCTTGCAATACAGAGTCTTTGTTGTTGTCCTCCAGAAAGTGCTGTACCAGGAGTGTTTAATCTATCTTTAACCTCATCCCACAAACCTGCTCTTAATAGAGAAGTTTCAACTATCTCATCCATATCTGATTTTGATTCAGTCATGCCGTGGATTCTTGGCCCATAGGCAATGTTTTCATAAACAGATTTTGGAAATGGATTCGGTTTTTGGAAAACCATACCCACTCTGGCTCTAAGAAGAACAACATCCAAATCTCCATGATAGATATCAATATTTTCTAAAGTGATTTCGCCAGTTACTTTTGCGGAATCAATTGTGTCATTCAGTCTATTAAGACATCTTATAAAAGTTGACTTTCCACAACCTGAAGGCCCAATCAACGAAAGAACTTCTTTTTTACCAACTTCGATATTTATGTTCTTTAAAGCCTGATTATCGTCATAAAAAACGCAGCAATCTTTCGCTTTCATAATGACTTCTTTTTCTGTGGTTGAATCACCAACAGTTTTAAAGTCATCTGCTAACTCTATAAGTTCTGTTTTGCTCATTGAACTACCACTTAGTTTCAAATTTATTTCTGAGCCAAATTGCTGTCGAATTCATTAATAGTAAAAAGAATAACAAAACTAAAATTGCTGCAGATGTTCTCTCTACGAAACCCCTCTCTGGAGCATCGGCCCATAAGTATACTTGAACTGGAAGCGCTGCGGAGGAATCTAGTGGCGAGGATGGAACATCAACTACAAAAGCAACCATGCCAATCATCAACAAAGGAGCAGATTCGCCCAATGCTCTTGCCATTCCGATAATTGAACCGGTTAACATGCCGGGTAATGCTAAAGGAAAAACATGATCAAACACGGTTTGAATTTTAGACGCCCCTACGCCAAGCGCAGCGTCAGTAATACTCGGTGGCACAGATTGAAGCGCAGCTCGAGAAGCAATAATAATTACTGGAAAGGTCATTAATGCCAGGACCAACCCACCAACCAAAGGGGCTGATCTAGGCATACCAAAAAAGTTTATAAATACTGCAAGCCCCAACAACCCATAAATGATGGATGGCACAGCTGCTAAGTTATTGATATTCACCTCTACAAAATCTATAAATCTATTTTTTGGAGCAAACTCTTCCAAATAAATAGCGGCTGCCACACCAAGAGGAAAAGCAACTATAAAAGTTATGATTAACATGAAAAACGATCCCACTAGTGCTCCTAGTACGCCAGCGAGCTCAGGCTCTCTAGAATCTCCAGCTGTAAACAAAGTAGAGTTGAAATTTTGCCTGATTAGGTTTTGTTCTTGTAACTCTTGAACCCACCTAACTTGATTATCTGAAATTCTTCTTTGTGATTCATCCAAAGATACGTCGATATTCCCTTTCAGATACATATCAATGTCACTATCCAATCGTACCCAAATATCTATCTCTTGGCCTATCAACGAATAATCGTTTAAAACCATAGACTGTAATCGCAAGGACGTTCCCGAACTTACCAGAGACTTCAATTCTTTTCTTTCCTTTCTAGAAGAAACTTCAGGAAAATAAGTCTTTAGAGAATCTAAGACTAATTTATCGAAGTTAGCATATCTAATTTCTTCTTCATCTCTAAGCCGATCAGGATCGATAACTTCTTCATTTAAATAGATCTTCATATTGAGCTCACCTTGAGTAAAGGCGCTGTAACCTTTGCTGATGATGCTGCTAAAGAAAACCAATAAAAAAACTACCGCAAATAAAATTGAGACAACGCCATAAAATCTAAACATAAATTCAGAACGATATCTTTTTTTGAGACCGCGGTTTACGATTTCGGAAATATCTTGTGTCTCTTGCAAAGTATTACTCATATTGTTCTCTGTATTTTCTGACGATTTTTAGAGCGTAAAAATTTAATGCCAAAGTTACTAGGAATAGAGTTAGTCCCAGAGCAAAAGCAGCTAAGGTCTTTGGACTATCAAACTCTTGATCTCCGACCAAAAGCGTCACTATCTGCACAGTTACCGTTGTTACTGCATCTATTGGATTAAAAGATAATCTTGCAGATAAGCCTGCTGCCATTACAACAATCATGGTCTCCCCAATTGCCCTTGAAGCTGCTAAAAGTATTCCTCCAACAATTCCTGGTAAAGCAGCTGGGATGATTACCTTCTTGATTGTTTCTGATTTAGTTGCGCCCAAACCATATGAACCATCTCGCATTGCCTGAGGCACTGCAGAAATTACATCATCAGATAAAGAAGAAACGAGTGGAATGATCATAATTCCCATAACCAAACCAACGCCAAGAGCACTTTCTGAGGCGATATCCAAACCAATGGTTACTCCGAAATCCCTTATAAAAGGAGCTAAAGTAATTGCGGCAAAGAATCCATAAACAACAGTCGGTATTCCAGATAAAATTTCCAACATTGGTTTTGTGTAGGATCTAACTTTGGAAGGAGCATATTCGGAGAGGTAAATTGCCGTCATAAGCCCAACGGGAACAGCTACTGTCAATGAAATTAAAGATATCAACGCCGTACCAGCAAATAATGGAATGGCGCCAAACAAACCTGAAGAGCCGACTTGATCTTCACGAATTGCCATTTGCGGACTCCAAGTGAGTCCAAATAAAAAATCATCAAAGCTGATAATTTGGAAAAATCTTATGGCTTCAAATAGAACAGAAAGCAGAATTCCCGCTGTAGCAAATATTGCAACAGTCGCAGAAGCTAAAAGTAAGTTACTGATGATCTTCTCAACTTTGTTTCTAGCTCTTAAAGTTCCAGAAATCGATCTATAGGAGAATATGAACAAAGCTAAACTTAAAACCAATGAAGAGTAAATTGCTACATCCTGAACTAATTTTGTAATTCTGTTGTAATTAGCCGCTGCCTGCTCAAGACCAATGAATGACTCTCCTGCAATTAGATTTCCTGCAGCTAAATTTTTAACGTCATTCATTCTTAATGTAATTTCATTAGGAGACAAAGCTCTAATGGACTCTGGTAAAAGAGAAATGACTTGATTAGTTACAAATGATTCAGAAAAAAGAAGCCAAAGAAATATGATTAATAATGAGGGTGCTGCAAACCAAGCCAAGGAATAATAACCATAATATCTTGGTAAAGAATGAAGACTCTCTGTATTTTTTAATAAAAGCGCCTTCCTTTTTCCCCAAAAAAAACTAAGAAAACCTAAAAAAATTATTGAGATTAAAAATAGACTTAATGACATTTTTTAAATTAAAAAAACGAGGGTAACTTAAATCATTACCCTCGTTCATTCTAAACTACTTCTATCCAGGGGGGGGGATTAAGTAGCTTAATTAAGACCTGAAAGTGTAGATAGTTTTCTAGCTGCAGATCTAAACTGACTGTATTCACCACTAGGCATTGGAATCAAACCTTTATCAGTAAGATATCCATCTTGTCCTATGGTTTTATCAGCAGTAAATTCTCTTAAGAATTCTTTCATTCCAGGAATGGTTCCAATGTGGGCTTTTTTTACGTAGAAGTACAACGGTCTGGAAACTTTATAGTCACCTTGTGCAATATTTTCAAAAGTTGGAAGTACTCCATCAACAAAAGAACCTTGAATGGAATCAGAATTTTCCACTAAAAAGCTGTATCCAAAAACGCCAAGAGCTTTTGGGTTGGCATTTAATTTTTGTACAATTAAATTATCATTTTCGCCAGCTTCAATGTAAGGACCATCTTCTCTAACAGAGCGACAAATCGCCTTATATCTTTTTTTGTTTTCTTTCTTAATATCTTTTAGCCACTTAAAGGTTTTACATCCGCCTTCCATAGCTAATTCTGCAAAAGCATCTCTGGTTCCTGAGGTCGGAGGTGGTCCTAAAACTTCAATTTTTATGTTTGGCAAAGAAGAATCAACATCTCTCCAAGTAACATTTGGATTCTTTATAAGCTGTTTTGCACCATTAGGGTGAGGAATTTCAGGAGCTAGTGCTAAAAATATTTGTCTTTTTGTTAAAGCCAAAACATCAGCTTTTTTAGAATTTGCAATAACAATTCCATCATAGCCAATTTTAATTTCAACAATATCTGTTACTCCTGCCTTAGCACAATTATCAATCTCTTTTTGCTTGATTCTTCTCGACGCGTTTGTAATGTCAGGATGTTCGACGCCTATACCTTTGCAAAAAAGCTTCAGACCGCCTCCAGATCCAGTTGATTCGATAACTGGTGTATTAAATTTAGTTGATTTACCAAATCTTTCAGCTACGACTGTAGCAAAAGGATAAACGGTTGAAGAACCAACAATTTTAATGGTGTCTCTTGCAGCTGCACTTGCAGTTAAAGGTAATAAAAGCATTAATATAGCCGCTGCAAAAATTGATATAGATTTTTTCATTATGTTCACTCCAATATAAAAAGAAATACTATTAAATAATATTAAAGATATGTGGCATATCTGTTACATGGATGGAAAAGCTAAGAAACTTGTAGGGAAACTTAAATGTAGTTGCTGATATTTAAGATGAAATCAAGAATTTCATCCCTTACTTTTCTGTAGATATTTAATTTTTTTACATCATCGTCTATGTCCTCTGTGAGCTTAGGAGGATCTTCAAAGCCTATATGAATGGTCTTACCTTTGAAAAAGACTGGGCAGTTTTCTTCAGCATCTGAACATAATGTAAAAACATATTCGAAATCTTTATCTTCCAGTTCGTTTATGGTTTTAGAAAATTGATCTGATATGTCAATTTTTATTTCTGACATTACTTTGACGGCGTATGGATCTAATTCTGATTTTTTAGTACCAGCCGAGAAAGCCTGAAAACAAGTAAATTTTTTTGCAATACCTTCAGCCATTTGTGATCTACAAGAATTACCTGTACAAAGAAATAATATTTTTTTTAACTCACTCATCTTAGAAATTTATATATATAAAAGGCAATAAACAGACCGACTAACTGACCCGAAAAGAAATAAATGATTGACTCTGGAGAAATTCCAGTGAACGTATCGGTAAATGTTCTAGCTAGAGTAACTGCTGGGTTTGCGAATGAAGTAGATGATGTGAACCAATATCCAGCTGTTATAAATAAAGCAACTGAAATAGCTACATTAGATTTATTATTTTTCCTTACCATTAAGATAGTTAAAATTAATCCAAATGATGCAATTATTTCGCTGAAAAACATGCTCATACCCATCCTGGGTTTAGATGAAATCTGAAACAAACTTAATTCAAATATGAAATGTACAAAAAAAACTGCCAATATTCCGGCAATAAACTGAATGATTAAATATGAAATCAAATCTTTTAGATTAATTTCATCTAAGAAATAAAAAACGATTGAGACTATAGGGTTGAAATGAGCTCCAGATACATCCTCAAAAGATTTAATAATTACATACAAAATTGCACCTGTTGCTATAGTATTGCCTAATAAGGCAATAGCTGGATTACCAGCTGATAAATTTTCTCCCATAATCCCGGATCCAATTACTGTAGCCACTAAAAAAAAGGTTCCTAATAATTCAGCAAGGTATTTTTTTATTTCCATAAAGTCTTATAAATATTCTTTTTATTATCATTTAATATAAAAATTCACACTATTTCCTTGTTTATGACACATATTTGTCACATAATTGTCACATGGAATTAAGAGTAAAAAAATTATTTTCAACAATTTTCTTTGGGTCATTTTTAGCCTGGAGCAATTTCTTAATTCTCTTAGCTACTTATAGCCTTTTCATTTAAAAAAAAGGGCCCAACCACTTCTGATCAGGCCCTTCCCTTTATTAACCTTATAAAGAGAGATGATTAAAATTTGTACTCAAATCCTACGCCTGTGTGAGCTACGTCTTTATCAGCAGCATCTTCTGTGCGAATTGTGTGATATGCAAGGATTTTAAAGCCCTTAAATAATTTGTGATCGTAACCAATTTGAGTTTGACTAAGACCGGTCTTCCCTTTGTAGTCAGAAGTACCATATTGAAATTTTACTTTACCTTTTCCATCTGCTACTTTTCCAGCGATACTGAAAGTGGTTGCATCATTTTCATAGGTCCCGTTTGATTCTTCTGTAGTAGTATAGATTAATCCAATTGTAACGGGTCCAGCAGGAATCATCATTCCAAGCCTAGTATTGTCATTACCTTTAATGGAATCTTGTTCAGTTGCTATAGCAAACTTAATAACATCAATATCATATTTTAAAGATACTGATACATTGTCTCCAAATTCTCCTGAATTAGGCATATCATCTTTACCTTTTCCAACACCAACATGAATACTTACTCCACCACCAAACGTAGGAGAATCATATCCAAAAAATGAACCTATTCTGTTTTCGCCATTGTGCACATTTTTAATATCCCCTTTGAGGTCATTAAATAGATCGGCTTTTAGCTGAGCTAACTTAAGAGGTGTATCGTGAGTACCTATCTTTAAGGTACCAAAGCTTCCTTTCAAACCAACAAAAGAGTTTCTCTGATCAAAAGTCTTACCTTTAGTGCTGTCATTTGTAACATCTACCTGATATTCGATTTGGTAGATCCCGGTAAGGCCATTTTTCATATCAACTTTACCTTTAAAACCTAATCTTGAAGCATTGCTGACAAGATCAATTTCTTTCTCATTTACACCGTCAGATCCATCGTTGTTAACAGCCATATTTAATTTACCGTAAACTTTTGGAGCTGAAATTGCACTCATTGATATCAGAACTAAGGCTGATATAAATACTGCTTTAAATTTATTCATGAAATGTTCTCCTAATGAATTATTTATTAGAAGAACTGTAGACTAGGAAAATTACAATTTAGATACAGATAAAGTAAATTTTTCGATATTTTTGTGACATCTAAGTGACAGTTAGCTTATTTAAAAATTTTTGTATTAAAATCGACAGATGATCGAATTCGATATTCCAGACTATAAAAGAATAAATGAAGAGCTTTATGAGAAAGAAAAAAGAAAGCTTTTAATTGAATTGGTAAAACTGCAAAACTGGATTATTAAGTCAAAGCGAAAGATTGCTTTGGTTTTTGAAGGAAGAGATACCGCGGGTAAGACCGGAAGCATCTCGGTGCTTACTAAATATTTGATACCAGATCACTGTAAGCTCGTTGCTTTAGGCAAGCCAACTGAGAAAGAGTCAAAAAAATGGTTCAAAAGATATGAAAAGCATTTGCCCAATACCGGTGAAATAGTTTTTTTCGATCGATCTTGGTATACCCGAGCGTTGGTTGAAGCAACTATGGGTTATTGCACGAAAAGGCAATATACCTACTTCATGAAAAATGTAATTCCCTGGGAAAAAAAACAGATCGAAGAAGGTGTTGAATTTTTTAAGTTTTATCTCTCAATTGAAAAAAACACTCAACAAAAGAGAATAGATAAAAGAGCTACCAGCCCTCTCGTTTATTGGAAGATAAGCGAAAATGATTTAAAGATGCTTGATAAATGGGATGCCTTCACCCTATACAAAGAACAAATGTTCAAAAGAACTTCATATGACGAGGCACCCTGGATTGTTTTAAATGCCAATAATAAAAAAGTCGCAATATTAAGTGCCCTCAGATTTATCTTGAATGCCTTTGATTATCCAGATAAAGATTTACCTAAGCCAAAAATCTGGTCAGAAGGTTTGAACAATTACAAAGTTGAAATCAATAAGGTACTTTTTGAAAATTTATCGTATCAACAGTATAAAACTTTAAGAGTTTTTGCTGATGAATAAACAATCTAAGAAAGTTTCTTGCATAGATATCGGCACAAATGCCATTAAGTACCGGCAATACCGTTTGTTGCCGAATAGCCATCTTGAATTAGATACCTTTAAAAGAGTTAGCTTAAGGTTAGGGTCTGACGCCTTTAGCAGTGGGAAAATGACAGATGAGACTTATCTAGACTTTTTAACAGTTTTAAAAAAACTAAAAAAACATGCAAAAAAAAAGAATGCAGCTTTACTGGGAATATTTGCAACCTCCGCAATGCGTACTTTTTCTAACAGAGAACAAGTTATTAAAAAAGTAAAAAAAGAATTGAATTTAGAAATTGAAATTCTCTCTGGAAATGAAGAAGCTTCATTATTAAAATTTTTTAACTACAAAGAATTCATCGACTCAGAAAGTCTTTTAGTAGATGTTGGTGGTGGAAGCACAGAGCTTTATCTTTGTGATAAAAATGAAGAAAAACTTAAATCTTTCAATTTGGGTGCCATAAGAATTCTAAAAGGCTTAGATAAAGAAAAAAATTGGCAAGAATTGTCTGACTTTTTAGCAAATATTAATTCCAGACAAGTACAAAACATCATTGGTATTGGGGGTAATGCTAGACAGATTATTCAAGCTGCTGGAGTTTTAAAAGATTCTTTAAATTTAGAGGAACTCCAAGAAATAAGATCCCGACTAGGAAAATTATCTCTTGAAGAGAAAGTATCTGATTACAATTTTCCTTCGGATAGAGCAGATATCATTGAACACGCTGCAAACATTTTTGAATTCATTTTATTATGTTTTGAAAATGCTAAATTCTTTGCTTCAAATTGGAATATAAGCGACGGCTACATTTTCAAGAAAAATGCTGAAATCTCTCAGGCCACTTCTTTAGAAGTTTCTTGATGAATTTTTACATCGATATAAAAAACAGATCCTTTGGGTTCGTTTGATTCTACCCCAACGGAATAACCCATCATCAATGCTAAATTCTTAGAGATTGAGAGCCCAAGTCCTGTTCCACCAATTTTTTTGGATCTGCCTTTATCAACTCTGAAAAATCTTTCGAAAACTCTCTCACGGTATTTTTTAGCTATCCCAATACCATTGTCTATAACCTTGATACGACAAAAATCTTTATCTATCTTTTCGTTATCAATCTCAATAATCTCGTCATTGGGACTGTGCTTTATTGCGTTGGTTATGTAATTTGAAATTATTATTTTTATTGCTGATTCATCACCAATAATATGAGTTATATCAGAGATCTTATTTACCAATTTGATGTTACTTGACTCAGTCATTGGGTTTAATTCTTTGATGGCAGAATCAACAATATTTTTAATATTGAGTTTATCTAAAGAAATCGGATAGTCTCCAGACTCCATGCTAGAAATTGAAAGTAACTCGTTCACAATAGTCGCCATCCTTTCACTTTGAGATTGAATTGCTTTGGTAAAATTTATTGCATTCTCATCTTTTATTAATTTAGTTGATAACAAAGTTTCAGAATTTGCTTTTATTACACTAATCGGCGTTCTTAATTCATGAGAGACATTGCCGATAAAATCCTCACGCATCTTTTCAAGGGTCTTTAATTTTGAAATATCAGAAAAAACAATTAAGAGCTGATTATCATTTGAAAATTTCTGTGAACTTACAAGATAAACTGTTTTTATTGTTCTTGGGCCTGCTATTTCTTTGGTGTATTCATCTTTCTCCCAAGCTTTCTTGATGAATTTTTTAAATGCGGGATATGAAATATTTTTAAATAAATCATCACCAATTTTTAATTCAGGGAAAAAATCTTTTGTAATGGTCTGATTGAAATACATCACGTTTAAATCTTCGTTCACTAAGATAACTCCCTGACCCATTCTTGATAATAAATTACTGATGAATGAAAGTTGTTTTGAATAGCTCTCCAATTCATTTTGAACAACAGCAGTTGATGTCCTCAAAGTATCAAAAGCTGATTCAGAATCAATGTCTTCATTATTGTCTGGTCCTGAAATTATCCTTGATGCCTGAATAACAACGTCTCTTAAAAATCTATAAAGAGTGGTGCCAGCGGCAAGTATAAGAATTAAAAAGAGAGAAATACCAGCAAGGATGTTTTCACTAAAGTATTCATTTCCCCTTAAAATGATGGCGCTAATCAAGAATGAGGCAAGAACAGTAAAAACTATCAGTATAAATATTCTAATTTTTAAAGAGAACTTCATAAATTAAAATCAAATCTTATTAAATATATATCCGACACCTCGAATTGTTTCGATATTGTCTCCATACTTTCCTAACTTAGATCTCAGTCTTTTCACATGAGTATCTACTGTACGAGTAGTGACAGAACTATCGTACCCCCAAACTTTATCCAAAAGATTATCTCTGGTTTGAACTTTATCAGCTCTTTTAATTAAATATTTCAACAGGGTGAATTCTTTTGCCGTAAGCGCAATTTTCTTATCCTTTAGGAATACTTTATGTTTACTTGTATCTATTAGGAGGTCTTGATAAGAGATATTTGGCTCATCATCGGAAGTGTCTTTGGGCGACTCTTTTTCACCTCTTCTCAATTGAGCTTGAATTCTTAACATCAATTCTCTAACGCTGTATGGCTTAACGATATAGTCATCGGCACCGAGTTCAAAACCCACGACTCGGTCTACCTCCTCACCCTTTGCGGTAACAATTATCACGCTGATATTCTTTAGACTATCTTTTGATCTGATATGTCGACAAATATCCAATCCTGGCATGTCCGGAAGCATCAAATCTAAAATTACCAGATCTGGAGCTGGTGCATTTTCTAGAATTTCGAGAGCCTCAGAACCTTTAAGTGCAGAAGTTACCTTATAGCCTTCGTTTTCAAGATTGAAACTTAAGGTCTGATTAAGATCTTCTTCGTCTTCGATGACTAGAATTTTTTTCATAAGCTTGGGTATTTTACTATATTCGTTCTTTTGAATAAGTTTTTTATATTTAAATTTTCAATTCTGTAACTTTGCTGTCAAAGAATTCACATTTCTTTTGGATAGTGATAAAAAATTTTCTCCGCCAAATGAAGATTATTTTCTTTTAGATATGCTGCTTTGATTGAAAAACCTGCACAACCACAAGTGGGGAAAAAAATAGGTTCAGGAGAGAACTGCGAAGCACACTCTGATATTCCAGGGTTGTGACCGATAAATAGAATTGCTTCGTCGTTATCGTTATTGATCACATGTTCTAGATAATTTATCGGGGAACCGTGATAGAGGGCATCATCAAATTCAATGGAAAAATTTCTTTCATAGTCAGTAAAAAATAATTCCAAAGTTTCTTTGGTTCTTTTAGCAGGACTGGAAATTACTTTTAAATTTTTTGGGAAATAATGATGTAATTTCTTTCCCATCAAAGGAGCATCTCTCAAACCTCTTTTATTGAGAGGTCGGTCAAAGTCTTTCAATGAAGGATTACCCCAATCGGACTTAGCGTGCCTTAAAAAGAAAAGTTTCAAATACTAAGCAATGAATTTGGTCGAGTCCGGTTCTTTAACAACTTTATTGCTAAGAGTTCCTACTTTTTCCAATTCAATTTTGATTTCATCGCCCTCTTGAAGCCAACTTGCTCTTCCTGCCATGACTTCAACGCCCAATACACCACCTGGAGTTCCAGTAGGTACAACGTCCCCTGGCATGAGCGTAAAGGCTGTAGATAAATGTTCAATTAAATCGTAACAGTTAAAAACGAGTTCCTTGGTATTGGAATTTTGTTTTTCTTCACCATTTAAGAAAAGTTTGATGTCCAAGTTATGTGGATCGCCAATTTCATCCATGGTTACTAAACAAGGACCTAAAGGACAATGCGTATCAAAGCTTTTTCCCATGGTAAAAGTTGGGACAGCCAATTGCCAATCTCTAACACTGACGTCGTTGCAGATGGTGATACCTGCAATCACAGATGCCGCTTCATCTTTAGAAACATGTCGGCATTGCTTACCAATCACAAACGCCATTTCTGCTTCATAGTCCAAAGCTTCTGAAGCCCTTGGTAAATGGATAACTCCATTGTGACCGGTTACCGAAGAGGATTGTTTATTGAAAACCATGGGAATCTTAGGAGTTTCCATCCCAGATTCTTTTACGTGGTCAGCGTAATTGAGACCAATAGCCAGAATTTTTTGCGGATTTAAAATTGGCGACAATAAAGTAACCGAATCTACAGGTATTAAATTTTCTGCCTTTTCAAGCAAGTCTGTCGCTTTATTCATGTTCACTTCCCCACCCTCAAGAAATGCTTTCATTTCATTCGGTAAAGAAGAATCGTTGGTAAAAGGACAAATGCTATCTTCGAGCAACGCCCCAATTGCTGGCATATCGCTATTGGAATAAGTTACTAGTTTCATAATTATTTCGGTTGCATCCTGATTCCACCATCGAGACGAATCGTCTCACCATTGAGGAAAGGATTTTCAATTATTTGTGTTGCCAACATCGCAAATTCGTCGGGGTTACCCAAACGTTTTGGAAATTGCGTCATTTCAATAAGAGGATTTCTTACTGCATCGGGTGCCATAGCCATCAAAGGTGTGTCAAAAATTCCTGGAGCAATGGTGTTGTTCCTAATTCCCATTCTTGCTAAGTCTCTTGCTATAGGTAGAGTCATACCAACAACTCCACCTTTACTTGCACTATAAGCAGCTTGTCCAATTTGACCGTCAAAAGCAGCAACTGATGCTGTGTTGATAATTACCCCGCATTCGTTATCTTGTTCCGGTTCATTCTTTCCCATGACTTCAGCGGCAAGTCTCAAGCAATTAAAAGTTCCGTTAAGATTGATATCGATTACCAACTTAAAATAATCCAATGGATGAGGACCGTCTTTACCAACCGTTTTAGAAGCACTTCCTATTCCAGCACAATTAATCAGAATGTGAATGGCACCAAATTTTTCTACAGTTTTATCCATTGCAGCTTTGACATTTTCTTCCTCAATGACATTGGTAATGCAGTAATCTGCATCATCGCCCAATTCTGCAACCGCTGCTTTGGCGTTGTCTTCATTTAAATCCAACAACATTAATTTTGCGCCCTTTTCTTTTAAGGCCTTGGCAGTAGCCAAACCCAGTCCGGATGCGCCACCGGTAATTACGGCAACTTTATCTTGTATATTCATAAACTCTCCTCAAAAAAGTGACTAGCATTATTGCAGTTTTAAAGAAAAAATAAAGTAACCCATCTCCTATGGACTCAAGCGTTAACCTTTATTAAGATTAAGGTCCACTTTTTAGGGAGAAAATATGAAAACCGATTATGAATTTTTAAAAACCGAAGTCGACGGTCACATCTTAACCGTCACCATAAATAGACCGGACAGAATGAATGCTTTGCATCCACCTGCGCACGCAGAATTTGATGAAGTTTGGAATGAATTTGATAAAGACGAAAATCTCTGGGTTGGCATTGTCACCGGTGAAGGCGATCGTGCTTTTTCGGCAGGAAACGATCTTAAGTTCCAAGCTGAAGCTGGTGGAAAAATGGATATTAATATGGCCTCTTCAGGTTTCGCTGGATTAACTTCTAGATTCAATTTAACCAAACCTCTGATTGCTGCAGTGAATGGTGTTTCCATGGGTGGTGGATTTGAAATTGCGCTTGCCTGTGATTTGATTGTGGCTTCCACCAATGCAAAATTTGCTTTGCCAGAACCTAAGGTTGGTCTTGCTGCACTTGCTGGCGGTATGCAAAGACTCCCAAGACAAATTGGAATGAAAAATGCTCTAGGTATGATGTTAACCGGCAGACACGTCTCTGCAGAGGAAGGCATGCGACTTGGTTTTGTTAACGAAGTGGTCGAGCCAGAAAATCTCATTTCAGCTGCAAAAGCTTGGGCGAAACAAATTGAAGAATGTTCTCCTATGTCTATCAGAGCAACCAAACAAGTTGCTTATGAGAATTTCAATGAGCCGGACTTAGAAAAATCAATGAAAACGCATTACTCCGCGGTTAAAGAATTATTCGGTAGTGAAGACTTTATTGAAGGACCTGTGGCATTTGCTGAAAAAAGATTGCCAAATTGGAAAGGCAAATAATTTTAAGGAGAAAATACAATGTTTGATTTAACCGGAAAGAACGCCATCATTACTGGCTCCTCCAAAGGTATTGGAAAATCCATCGCCGCTGCGATGGCTCAACAAGGGGCCAATGTAGTCATCTCAAGTCGAAAAGCAGATGTTTGTGAAGCAACGGCCGAAGAAATTAACTCCATGGGTTTTCCAGGAAAAGCCATTGTCATCCCTTGCAATATCTCCGATAAAACTGCTTTGGAGATGCTGGTTGAAGAAACCAGATCGCAGTTGGGGCAAATAGATATTTTGGTTTGCAATGCAGCGAGTAATCCTTTTTTTGGTTCTATCAAAGACATCCCCGATGATGCTTTTGAAAAAATCATGAATAACAATATCAAAGCAAATCACAATTTATGTCAGATGGTTATTCCTGAAATGATGGAACGCAAAGATGGAAGTATTATTATTGTTTCTTCTATTGGAGGCTTAAATGCAAGTCCAGTCATAGGTGCTTACAATATTTCCAAAGCTGCAGATATCATGCTTGTGAAAAATTACGCTTTGGAATTTGGTCAGTACAACATTCGTACCAACGCCATTGCTCCTGGACTTTTTCGAACGGATTTTGCAAAAGCACTTTGGGAAAATCCAGAAATTTTGAAACAATCTACTGCAACTTGTCCTATGAAAAGAATAGGTGAACCGGATGAAATCGGAGGTGCGGCAGTATTTTTAGCTTCCCAAGCGGGAAGTTTTGTAAATGGACACACTTTAGTAATAGATGGAGGCACAGTAGTCTAATGAGTAATGAAGTAGTTTTATATGACAAAAAAGATTCGGGGGTGGCTTTAATTTCCCTCAATCGTCCGGATAGACTTAACGCAATCACCGGAGAATTGACTGCGAGACTGAAAGAAAAAATTGATGATGCTTGTAAAGACGATGATGTCAAAGTGATCGTGCTTACTGGCTCGGGTAGAGGTTTTAGTGCTGGTGCTGATATGGATAGTCTCTCTGACATTTCAGCCAATAATAAAGAAGAAAATCCAGACCAACCTGAAGACAGAAACTATGAAACCAATGGTTTATCGGAATGGGAAGGCACTTACAGTTACTTTCCTTCTGTACCAAAGCCGATAATTGCGGCAATCAATGGTCCAGCTGCAGGTGTTGGTCTAATCATGTCTTTGTATTGTGACATGCGTGTTGCCTCTGAAGATGCCGTGTTCTCAACAGCTTTTTCTAAAAGAGGACTCATTGCTGAATGGGGCGTGGGTTGGATACTGCCAAGAATCATTGGAATTGCCCACACCATGGATATCATGATGACCGCTAGAAAATTTGATGCCAAGGAAGCAGAACGTATAGGTTTGGTTAATCGCTGTTTTCCTGCAGAAAGTTTTATGGAAGATGTTATGACTTATGCAGAAGATATCGCACAAAATGTTTCTCCTCGATCAGTACAGATTATGAAACGTCAAATCTATACTGCCTTGGGTGAAGACATCAAAACCAATCTTAAATCATCCATGGATGAGATGGTAAAAAGTTTTGGTTCGGAAGATTTCAAGGAAGGTGTCAAACATTTCATTGAGAAGCGCCCCGCTAAATTTACAGGAAAGTAATCATGACAAATGCAATGGATTTTATTGATCCTGCTAATCGCCTTGCTGTTTTAGAACAAGTGACAGCTGAGGGTATGCTATCCCTTAAGAAAGAAACTGTTAGGGGTAATGAGTACCATGTTTTTGCTGAAGCTCCTAATAACCTCAGAGAATTTTTTGAAATTGGTCTGTTGCATGGTGATTGGGAACATATCGTTTATGAGGAAGAGCGAATCACTTATCCAGAAACTTATGCAAGAGCCAATCAATTAGGTAATGTCTTGCAAAGTACTTTCGGTATTGAGAAAGGAGATAAGGTTTCATTTTCCATGCGTAACTATCCTGAGTGGATGTTTTGTTACATGGCAATTACTTCGATTGGCGCAATTGTTGTTCCGCTTAATTCCTGGTGGCAAGGCGATGAACTTGAATACGGAATTACCAACAGCGAATCAAAATTATTCATTGGTGACGAAGAGCGTTTGGATCGTCTTGGCGATCGCTGTTCTGATGTAGCAAAAATATCGGTGCGTTCCAATAATCCAGATCACCAAGCATTTGATTTTTATAAAGTGATTGAAGGCGCGAGCGATAAACTTGAAAATCCTGTAGAAATTTTACCTGACGAAGATGCTTCCATAATGTATACCTCAGGAAGCACAGGTTATCCTAAAGGGGTTGT
Source organism: SAR86 cluster bacterium AG-422-E19 (assembly GCA_003213595.1). Lineage (GTDB taxonomy): Bacteria > Pseudomonadota > Gammaproteobacteria > Magnimaribacterales > AG-339-G14 > MEDG-81. The sequence continues at coordinate 30,721 of QCMR01000002.1, forward strand.
TTTAACTCATCGGTCGATTATTTTTGCTCCCTATTATTGGATCACTCTAACAACTATGGGCAAGGCTGCACTTGGTGAGACTGCCCCTGAAGCTTCTCAAGATCAAATGGCAACTCTTGTGAGCGTTCCCTTATTTCATGTAACCGGTTGTCATGCTATTTTCTTACTCTCTATTCCTGTCGGTAGGAAAACGGTTTTGATGTATAAATGGGATCCGGATGTAGCGCTGGATTTGATTGAACGTGAAAAAATATCTATTTTCACTGGGGTGCCAACCATGTCCTATGAAATGGTTGAAGCACAAAAGAAAAATCCCAGGGATATTTCTTCGCTTAAGGATTTAACCGGTGGAGGAGCTGCTAGACCACCTGAACAAGTCAAAGAGATGAAAGCTAATATGAAAGATACCAATCCTGGTATTGGCTATGGACTCACAGAAACGAATGCTTTAGCTGCGAACAATACCGGTGATGTGTATCTGCAAAAACCTGATAGTACTGGTTTTGCTGTTCCCAAGCTGATTGATTTAAAAATAGTCGATGATGATGGTAATGAATTGCCCAGCGGAGAAATTGGTGAAGTTTGTATTAGAGGTGCTTGTACTTTTCGTTGTTATTGGAAAAACCAAGAAGCTACAGATGAAGTTTTGGATTCAGAAGGATGGTTTCGTTCCGGCGATATTGGTTTATTGGATGAGGATAATTTCCTTTATATCAAAGACCGAAAAAAAGATATCGTCATACGTGGTGGAGAAAATATTGCTTGCTTGGAGGTGGAAGCAGCAATCACTGAACACCCTGCTGTCTTAGAAGCTTCGGTATTCGGTGTACCTGATGAAAGACTTGGTGAAAAATTAGCAACAGTGGTTTCATATAGAGATGATCAAAATATTGATGAAACTGAACTATCTTCTTTTTTAGCAGAAAAATTAGCTAAATTTAAAATTCCCGAATTCATGTGGTTTCAAACTGAGCAACTGCCTCGTATTGCCTCAGGGAAAATTGCAAAAAAACAAATGCGTGAAGAAGCTATTGTAAAACTAGGAGAATAATTTTGGATATTGTAGATAAAAGAGTTGTTGTCACCGGTGCTGCTAGTGGCATTGGTAAAGCTCTAGCCGTTGAATTTAAAAATGAAAAAGCCAAAGACGTTGTTCTGGCTGATTTGAATGAGGAAGTTGTAAAAGTTGCAGAAGAATTGGGATTTTCTGGTTTCGTTTTAAATGTTGGCAAGGAAGACGAAGTTAAAGATTTGATAAGTTTCGCAAATGAAAAAATGGGCGGCATTGATATTTTTTGTTCCAATGCGGGTATTGGAGGAGAAATTGGTTTATTGGATGTCTCAACCGAAGCTTGGCAGACTATTTGGGATGTTAATTTCATGGCTCACACTCATGCAGCCAAACATTTGATCCCGCAAATGTTAGACCAAGGTTCGGGATATTTGGTCAATACTGCCTCTGCTGCTGGCTTACTAACGCAAATTGGCGCTGCACCCTATTCGGTTACAAAAGCAGCAGCAGTCAGTCTCGCAGAGTGGATAAAGATAACATATGGTGAAAAAGGCATTGGCGTTTCTTGTCTTTGTCCGCAAGCAGTAAAAACTGCAATGACTGCACAAGGTCCCGGAGTTGCTGGTGTTGATGGCATGATCGAAGCCGATGAATGCGCCAAAGATGTCATCGATGCGATTCAAAAAGAACGTTTTCTTGTTACGCCGCATGAAGAAGTGCTCGAATACATTAAAAGGAAAACCACCGATTACGATCGATGGATTACCGGTATGCAAAGACTTCAAGATCGCTTTGAGGAATTTTACGAGGATTTTAAAGATCAGTAAGATCTTTGCAGTTTCTTGCCAAGAGATGATTCAAAGTTCCTGACTTGGAACTCTCGCCCCAGATTCTACACATTTGCAAACCATCCACTCTATTGAAAAACTCTATTTCTGTAACTTTGATGCGATCTAGGTAATCCATACTAGGTAGCTTATATATCTCTAAAATACCGCCGATATAAGCTTCCTTGGCCCCAACATCAACAAAATAAGTTACCTCGTAATTTTCCAGATTCTCTGAAAAATAATCCAGGGAAGAATCCCAAGCGGTTTTCTTAATCTGATAGTCGTTTGAACAAGCAAAGAACTGACATAAAATAATCACTAGGATTATTTTTTTTGAAAAAACTTTTTTATGTTTGAGATTGAACCCTTTCAAATATTTGGTACTGATCATCTTTCGGTTTTGATCTTTATTTTATCTCTGTCTATCTTAATTCCCTATTTTTTAAGAAATCAATCCGAAACTATCAAAACAAGATTTGGACAAGGTTTGGCAGTTTTATTGATAACCAATGAACTCTTAAAGCCATTTATTTACTCAAGCGTTTGGCCAGAAGATTTTCCATTTTTAAAAATGCTGCCAATGCACTTTTGTCATTTAGCAAGTTTCTCTGCAGCGATTTATATGTTGACACGAAAAAGAATATTTTTTGAAATTGCTTTTTTCTGGGGAATTGGCGGTGGTCTGATGGCAAATACCCAGCCGGATGTGAAATTTGACTTTCCGCATCTGCATTTTTTACTTTTTTTCGTCAGTCATGGCTTGATGTGGTTAGGTATTGGGTTCATTTCCATAGGACTGAACAATCGCCCTACTCTTAAATCAATTACAGATGTTTTGAAAGTCACCTTCCCGGTCTTATTTTTGGTTTACTTAATCAACGTCATCATTAATTTCTTTGCCGAAGGAGAACCTGCAAATTACTGGTTTATGATGCAACGTCCTGCTGGACAATCAATTGTTGATTTGATGCCGGATCCGCCCTTTCATTACATCTTCTTTATAATTCTAGGCGTTGCGATGTTCTACATAATTTACTCTCCCTTTTATCTGAGGGATAAACTTAAGTGATTATTTCCTCGTCTTTACTTAAATTTCTCTGAGATATCTCTCAACTGGAGATAGAAATTAAAGGCAGAAACTGACAAAATAAACTTCTTTTTTTGGGGAGAACTGCAATGAGTTTAAAATGGGCAATTAATGGAGTACTAGACGATATTTATTTTATGGCACAAGGATTACCGCGTCTTCTCTTTACCTGGAAACCTGAAAATCAACTATCCATTCTCAATTTTTTTGAAAAGAATGTAAAAAAATATCCAAACGAGATTGCTTTTGTCTTTAAAGATCAATCTACAACTTGGCAAGAAGCTGACAAAAAAGTTTCTCAGTACGGAGCTTATTTGCAATCGCAAGGTATTGAAAAAGGAGACTGTTTTGCATTGTTGATGGACAATTCAGCGGATTTCTTAATGCTCCTTCTGGCTGCACATCGAATTGGAGCGATAGCAGCTTTAATCAATACAACCGTTACTGGCGAGGGTTTAAAACACGTTGTCACAATTGTTGATGCAAAGGCAGCAGTACTGGGTGCCTCTCATCTTGAAAAATTTGAATCATCTATGCCAGAAGCTGAATTGCAGTCACTAAAACTTTTCTTACTGGAAGACTCCATGGCTGTTCCAGAGGGATATACAGATATAAATATTGCTGCTCAAAGTGCAGGAGAAGTAGTTCCGTACCCTTTAAAAATCAAAGATGTTGGTATGTATATCTATACATCAGGAACTACAGGCTTACCAAAAGCAGCTTTGATTACAAATGGCCGAGCCGTAAAAACAAGTTATGCAGGTCAATTTTTTGGTTTTAAAGCTAAGCAAAAAGATGTGCTCTATCTTACTTTGCCGCTTTACCATGCTACTGGATTGCTTTGGTCTTGGGCCGGTTGCCTGAGAGCTGGTGCTACTACCGTAATCAAAGAAAAATTTTCTGCTTCTGAATTTTGGCCTGATGTAAGAAAACACAAAGCAACTATGTTTGGTTATGTCGGGGAACTATGTCGTTATTTAATGAACGTTCCGCCTAACGATGATGATCAAAATCATCAGCTTCAAGTTATTTCGGGAAACGGTTTGAGACCTGATATATGGGAGAAATTCCAAACGCGTTTCAACATACCAAAAATTAGAGAACTCTATGGAGCAACTGAGGGTGTTGGCGCATTGGTTAATACTCACGGTCGACCTGGCATGGTGGGAAGATACATGAGAGGTTCGCTTGTGGTTAAGTGTGATTTAGAAAGTGGCGAGCCCATCAGAAATTCTGAAGGCTACTGTGAATCTGTAGAAATTGGCGAAACAGGATTGTTCATTTCAAAATTATCCAAACTTGCAACTTTTGAAGGATATTTGGATAAGCAAGCGTCTAATAAAAAGATTATGGCCGATGTAATGGAAGATGGGGATGCTTGGTTCAACTCCGGAGACTTATTGACACGACATGAAAACAACTGGCTCTCTTTTGCCGACAGAGTTGGTGATACTTATCGTTGGAAAAGTGAAAACGTTTCTACCATGGAGGTTGCCGCGATAATCAATAAATATCCTGAAGTTTTGGATTCTAACGTTTACGGAGTGGAAGTAGAATCTGCGGACGGCAGAGCTGGAATGGCATTGATGAACGTCACAGGCGAATTTGATTTTGAAGTTTTTTCTGAACACGTTGAAAAAAATCTCAATGCCTTTCAAAGACCGTGTTTTGTCAGAATTGCAGAAGAAATGAAAACCACCGGAACTTTTAAACATCAAAAAGAAGACTTAAAAAAACAGGGTTTCGATCCATCTGCAATTGAAGATAAATTGTTTTTTTATCAAAAAGGAAATTATGTAGAAATTGATGATTCTTTGTATCAAAGAATTCAATCAGGTGAGGAACGTTTTTAATGATCCAAGCCTTTAGAAACTTTATAACGCGAAGAACCTTTGCCTATAAGCTGAGAAATAAAGCTATGAACATGTTTTCAAGCTTTGAAAACTTCAACTTGATCAGAGAAAAAGCAGAGGCAAGCCGAAAAGCAGAAAATCGCCCTCATGAAGTTTTGTATTTTCATAAAGTGGATGACCCCTATTCTCACTTAACTGTTCATTATATTGATAAGTTTAAAGAAGCCTATGACGTTCAATTCAAACCCATCTTAGTTGGGGAAGAGAATCCTGCAGCATTGCATGAACCTACGCTCTATACAGATTATTGCCTCGAAGACGTCAAGAGAATTGCATCTTATTATGATGTTGATTTCCTAGGCAAAAGCTATCCTGAAAAAAAATTAGTTGATAAAGCCAATTCCATTCTTACTGCAGTGAATCCTGATGAATTTGGTTCTGTAGCAAAAACAGTTAGTCATGCTCTTTGGAGTGGCGATTCAGATAAACTTGAAGAGCTTGAAGTTTCTTATAAATCATCCGAGCAAGAGGTCATTGAAACCCTTAAAGAAGGTAATGAGATCAGAAACGGCTGCGACTATTATTTTGGTTCGGCTTTTTATTACGAAAAGGAACTCTATTGGGGTGTAGATCGCTTAAATCATCTGGAAGACCGATTGACAGAGTTGGGAGCCAACAAATCGAGTGATAACGAACCTGTATGTTTACTGCAAACCAAAGCGCCTGACACTTTAACTGCTGAAAAAAGCGTTAATTTAACTTACTACCCATCTTTAAATAGTCCATATACCTTTGTCAGCGCCAAAAGAGTTAAAGAATTTCGAGAGGAGTATCCGATCAATCTCATTACTAAGCCTGTCCTTCCAATGCTGATGAGAATGATGGTCATTCCAACTTTCAAGGGAAAATACATCATCTCAGATGCTGCCAGAGAAGGTCGTAAATACGGCTACGAAATGAAAGAGGTCTTTTCGCCAATTGGTAAACCCGCCAGAAAAGCATACTCCCTTTTTCCTTTGATTGACTCCTTAGGAAAAGGATTTGAATACATAGATGAATTACTTAAAGCTTCTTTTCAAGAAGGAATAAATATTGGGGATGATGACTACTTAAAGAACACCGTTACGGAATTAGGTCTGGATTGGGATTCTGTTAAAAGAGATTTGAATACATCAAAATGGAAAAAAGTTTTAAACGATAATGTCGACGACATGTATCAAGGTAATTGTTGGGGCGTGCCTAGTTTTAAAATAACCGATGCCGATGGTTCTAATCCTTATTACGTTTGGGGCCAAGATCGTATGTGGCTACTAAAGGAAGAAATCAATAGACGTTTGACATAGCCTCAAGCAAAATAGCTTGGTTTTTAAATATTTCAATCGTTTATCTTCTCGAATAAAACTCAGTTTTAAGTGTCAAAGGAAAAAGACAAACAAAAGAAAAAAAGGTTAAATCCGGTTGCTAAAAATGCCGCTAAGTTTAATCGAGCTTCAGTATTTAAAGACAAAACAAAGTACGACAGAAAAAAAATTAAAAAAGATGAAGACTAATTTTAATAATCTCTTGGAAATGGTGGGCAATACGCCAGTGGTTAAAATTAATAACATTGATACCGGTCCTTGCGAGTTATACGTAAAACTTGAAAATCTAAATCCAGGGGGATCTATCAAAGATCGGGTAGGTATCAAGATTATCGAGGAAGCTGAAAAAAGCGGTGCTCTGAAATCTGGAGGCACTATTGTTGAGTGTACTGCAGGAAATACAGGCTTGGGTTTGGCTTTAGCGGCAAAGTTGAAAGGCTATGATTTGATCTTGGTCATTCCAGATAAAATGAGTCAAGAAAAGGTAATGCATTTAGAAGCTATGGGAGTCGAAATTGTTTTTACTCGCTCTGATGTTGAAAAAGGACATCCAGAGCATTATCAAGAAATGGCTGCTGCTATCGTAAAAAAAACTCCAGGTTCTTTTTTTGCTGATCAATTTAGTAATCCAGCCAATCCTCTTGTGCATGAAACCACAACCGGACCTGAGATTTGGTCGCAAATGGAAGGTGATGTTGATGCCTTCGTTGCAGGCGTAGGAACTGGAGGTACTATCAGCGGTGTTGGAAAATACTTAAAAGCCCAAAACAAAGACATTCAAATAATCATTGCAGACCCAATTGGCTCGGTCGTTGCAGATGCGGTAAACACTGGGAATTATAAATACGAAGGTGGTTCGTGGCTGGTAGAAGGTATCGGTGAAGACTACATTCCTGATAACTTAAATTTAGATATCATCGATGAAGGAATTTACGTCTCCGACAAGGATGCTTTTGCAAGAGTGGATGAACTACTAAGAAAGGAAGGCATTTTAGCTGGGACTTCTTGTGGAACATTAGTGGATGCAGCAATAAAGTGGTGTCAAAAACAAACAGAACCAAAAAAAGTAGTAACATTAATATGTGATACTGGTAATAAATATTTATCCAAAGCTTTCAATAAAGATTGGTTAAAAGAAAATGAATTAATTGACTGAGAATCATGAGTAAAAAAAATAAAGAAGGTTTTGAAACCAGAGCAATACATGCTGGTCAAAAGGCAGATCCGACTACAGGCGCGGTGATGATGCCTATTTATACATCCTCAACTTATGAACAAGAAAGTCCTGGAGTTCATAAAGGCTTTGATTACTCTCGCTCTATCAATCCAACCAGAAAAGCTTTTGAAGAATGTATTGCAAGCCTTGAAAACGGTGAAGTTGGTTTTGGATTTTCATCTGGTGTAGCTGCCATTTCTGCTTGTGTTGAATTACTTTCTCCTGGCGATCACGTGATTGCTATGAACGATCTCTACGGCGGCACGGTCCGCCTTTTCAATGAAATCAAAACACTTTCACAAGGCATCGAGGTGACATATGTCGATATGACTGACATGCAAAACGTCCTTGAGGCTAAAACGGACAAAACAAAAATGATATTTGTTGAAACGCCGACCAATCCCTTATTGAGAGTCGTTGATTTGTCGGCAATTGCTGATTTTGCCAAAGCGGAGAATATTTTAAGCGTGTGTGATAATACGTTTGCTTCACCCTATGTGCAGCAACCATTGAATCATGGCATCGATATTGTTTTGCATTCCGCAACGAAATATTTAGGAGGTCACTCCGACCTGATAGCAGGTGCCTTAGTCATTGGTAAAAAAGACGATGCGCTAGTTTCTAAAATGGCAAATATTGTTAATTCTTTGGGCCCTATTACCGGAGCTTTCGATAGTTATCTAATTCTCAGAAGTTTAAAAACTCTTGCCGTAAGAATGGAACGACATTCTGAAAATGCTATGGCCATTGCTAAGCATTTTGAAAGCCACAAAGAAATTTCGGAGGTAATTTATCCTGGACTCACAAATCATCCGCAGCATGATCTAGCATCAAAACAAATGAATGGTTTTGGCGGCATAATTTCAATGAATATCAAAGGTGGTTTGGAAAAATCAAAAAGTTTTCTTGAGCGAACAAAAATTTTTGCTCTTGCCGAAAGTCTAGGCGGAGTAGAAAGTTTAATTGAGCATCCTGCTTTAATGACGCACGCTTCATTACCCAAAGACCGCAGGGAAATGATTGGCATTTCTGATGGGCTTGTGAGGTTATCCGTTGGCTTAGAATCTTTAGATGATTTGATAGAAGATATTGAACAAGCGCTAAAATAAAACATTCTGAGTTATGGGGAGAAAGAATATGTATTATCTTCTGTTTTTCATCTTATTCTCTATAAATTTGATGGCTACAGATAAACCCAATGTGGTTATTATTCTTACAGACGATCTTGGATGGGGAGATGTTTCATATCATGGAAGCCATATTCCAACTCCTAACATTGATCAACTAGCTAAGGAAGGAATGGAATTAAATCGATTCTATTCAAACCCTGTTTGCAGCCCCACTAGAGCTTCCCTATTAACTGGCTTGCATATCTTTAATCATGGGGTTGTCAGACCGTTCATGAATCCAGCAGCTGAACAAACGGGCATGCCTCCTGAATTAAAGGTCATGCCACAATATTTTAAAGAAGCCGGTTATCAAACAGCCTTATCTGGGAAATGGCATCTAGGGACAGCAAAAGAAGAATTTTGGCCAACAAACAGAGGTTTTGAAACAAGTTACGGTCACATGACCGGCGGTATCGGATATTTTGATCATACTGCAGCGGGTCGATTGGATTGGCATAGAAACGAAAGCACTTTGAGAGAAGACGGTTATTCGACTGAATTAATTGCTAACGAGGCAATAAATATAATTAAAAATAAAGATCAAAGTCGTCCTTTGTTTTTATATGTAGCTTTTAATGCTCCACATACACCAATAGAAGCACCCCTTCAAAATATTGAAAAATTTTCTTATCTGAAGGATGAAAGTGATCGGGTATACGCAGCCAATGTTAATGCTTTGGATAATGAAATAGGCAGAATTATCAAAGTAATTGAAGCAGAAGGTTTATTAGAAGAAACCATTATTCTCTTTTTTAGTGATAACGGACCAGTTTTTGATATTGACCCTATTGTAAAAGTTATTGCACCGAATTTGATAGATGCAAAAGGCAGTACCGCAGGTTTGAGAGGGAGTAAATCTTCCGCATTGGAAGGTGGAATAAGGGTTCCTGCTGTAATTTGGTGGAAAGGCATCATTGAAAATAAGAAATCCGATCAGTTTTTCTTTGTCCAAGATGTACTACCAACTTTATTGACTGCTGCAGATATTAAAACTTCTAATTCAGACAAATTTGACGGTGAAGATAAATGGACGAATTTGCTTACCGGAAACATTGTTCCACCGAAAAATGCGTTTATTGGGGCAAGAATTATTTCCGATGAACGAGCCTTATTCAATGATCAATGGAAACTTTATTCAGTAAAACCTACTTTAATTCCAGTTTCACCCTCTTATCAATTATTCAATATCATTGAAGACCCTTTTGAAAAAAACAACCTGGCTGAAGAAGAACCCGAAATATTCAAGACGATGAAAAAAACAATCACCTCTTATACTGAACGAGATGTGGTGGGCAATATGAATCCTGCACATGCATATCTGCATGGTGACGACCGACAAGGTGGTGTTGAATTGGGTTCGCCTTGGATGGATGGAAACTATGAGTTGAATAGTCCCCCTTCAGCAATATCAAGTTTTTTTATTTTTCTTTGGATAGTAATTCAAGCTTTTAAATATCAGCTGATAATTACATTTTTATTCATTATTCTTGCTTTTTACGCTTTTAAAAAATTAAGACAGAAATAAAGCTTGAGAGTTCTAAAAGTTGAAAAAACAGAGTTTGTTACCGTCCAAATCATAAACGTAAGCACCATAGAAATTCCCTGCTCTTTGACCAGGCTCGCCATCATCAGTAGCGCCTAATTCGATTGCTTTGGTATACATTGCATCTACTGCTTCGTGCGAATCAAGAGGAATTGCTTTCATGGTGCCGTTACCATGTGAGGCAGTTTTTCCATCATAAGGTATAGCTATAGCTAATATTACTTTACTGCCATCTTCAGACATCCACATTGTAATTCTATCGTTGGCCGGAAACTTTGATGCATTTATTTGAGCCAACAGACCATCATAAAAAGCTTCGGCAGCTTCTTTATTGTTAGTTCCTATGGTGGAATAGCCTTGTAATTTGGACGTCATGTTCTTTCTCCTCTAAATTTAAATATTTTTTAAAAAATCTATCATGTGGCTGGTTACTGCTTCTGGATTTTCTTGCTGAGTCCAATGACCAATACCTTCTAAAATTTCTACTTTCCGCAAATCATCATAATTCTTTGTAAAAGCTTTGAGAATATCTTCCCCTGAAGCGCTCTCATCTCTTGCAAAGAAATTAACCGGATCTAAAGTACCTGTGATGAAACAAGCAGGTAAAGGATAAGAAACATTTTTAAATTCTTGTAATTCCTCAAAATCAATATCTTGAGCACGATATCTGTTAAATGGACCACGAAAACCACTTTGCTCAAATTCATTGATGAAATAATTCATATCCTCTTGAGTAAGCCAATTTGGATAAGTATCGAATTCTGGTGAATTTTCTAACATTTTTGATTCAGGTGTTTTTTTATAAGCAGGATTACCGATATTGTTCATCATAAATTGCATCCCTCTTCCATCGCCACTGAAATAAGTTATTTCCAGAGCTTTTCTAACATCGGCTTCGAATTCTGCCTCAGCAACTCCTTCTTCTTGAATATAGAGTTGGTAGAAGAATTTATCTTTATAAAGTTCCCTGAACAATTGAATCAAGGATTTTTCACCAATTGGTGTATAGGGTACTGAAAGCGCTCCTACTGCTTTGATGGTATCTTGGTAAAGCAGTCCAGTAGTCCAAACAATTGGCCCACCCCAATCGTGACCAAAAAGATAGGCCTCTTTATATCCCAGTGAATCGATCACACCAGCTATGTCGGCTGCTAAGTTTTTTAAAGAATACGCCGCTATCTCGTAAGGCTTATCCGAACCACCGTAACCACGAACATCAACAGCAGCTACTTTAAAGCCTGCTTTGGCTAGAGGTTCTATTTGATGACGCCAGCTGTACCAACTTTCTGGCCAACCATGAACCAAAACAACAAGGGGTCCTTCACCTTCTACCACTGCTCTGATTTTTAAGTTATAACCGTCTAACAGTTGAAAATTCATAGGTTATAATGATGGCAGTTTTTTTTAATCATGGCTACATTAAAAGCAGCAATCATTCCTGTGACTCCCTTGCAGCAGAATTCTTGTGTCATTTGGAAAGAATCTTCAAAAATTGCAGCGGTGACTGATCCTGGCGGCGATTTATCTTTGATCGAAAACTTCATTGCAGAACAAGGGTTGACTCTTTCTAAAGTCTTTATCACGCACGGTCATTTAGATCATGCTGGTGGTGCATTCGAACTAGCAGAAAAGTACAACGTTGAAATTGAAGGGCCTCATAAAGATGATGGTTTTCTAATTAACGCTCTAGAAGAGCAAGGCAAACGTTATGGTTTGGATAGTGCAAAAAATTTTGAGCCAAACCGATGGTTAACCGATGGCGACCAAATCGAAATTGATGGTGAAAAGTTAGATGTTTATCATTGTCCTGGGCACACTCCTGGTCATATAGTCTTTCATCATCCAGAATCAAAGCTTGCCATAGTTGGCGATGTTCTCTTTCAAGGGTCAATAGGCAGAACGGATTTGCCTCGAGGTAATACACAAGATCTACTCGACGCCATTCGAGGAAAATTATGGCCTTTGGGCAATGATGTGACTTTTGTTCCAGGGCATGGGCCGGTATCTACGTTTGGCCAAGAGCGTCTAACCAATCCCTACGTTGCAGATCAGCTTTTTAAAGCCTAGAGCGAACGATAAACTGCTTCTTCAAACCTTTGCAACACCATTTTGGGTTTTGCGTGGTAACAAGGAGCAATTTGCATCATGATGGTTCCTCCGATATCTTTTTCATAATCGAACCAGAAAAAAGTGTTCATGATGCCGGACCAGGCACAAGAACCTTTTGACCTTTGATTTGGAACTTCTTCGGTATTGATCATAAATCCATAACCCCATTTTTTCTCGATACCTGGAAACCACTCATTAGGTGCTATGATTGCTGGATTAAAACTAGGCTGAAAAGGGACACTCAAATCACCAATTTGATTGGAGGTCATTTCCGTGATTATTTTTTCAGATAAAAACTCTTTTCCATTAACCTGTCCCTTGTTCAAAAACATTCTTAGAAACTTCGCGTAATCCTCTGGGCAAGAAAATATCCCTCCTCCGCCATAAGCAAAGTCCTCTATTTGAGGTGAAGCCATGAAATCACTGATGTCGGTCAGTCCATCATCTTCATCTTTAGCATAAATATTTGGCAAACGGTCTGCTCCTAACTTGGAAATATCAAAAGAAGTCTCATGCATCTCAAGGGGTTTAAAAACATTTTCAGTCATAAAATTATTCAACGATTGCCCAGATAATTTTTCAATGGCTTTGCCCAACCATCCAATACCAATTCCATAATGCCAGTAAGTTCCAGGCTGCTCTATCAAAGGTGCATTGAGAAATTTTCCCTCTTTATCCAAGAGATCGGCAATTTCTCCTTGCAGCAGCAAATGCGATAAAGTTTGGTGATGAAAGTCATAGCCAAAACCTGAGGTATGAGTCAATAATTGATGGAAAGTTATTTTTGAATTTGGAGACTCATAATGAATTTCATCGTTTTCTAGCTTGGCAACTTTAAGATCTTTAAAATCACCTAAAATGTTCTCAACCGGAGTATCCAAAACAAGGTTTTCCCTCTCAGCAAGTAATAGGAATGCAGATGAAGTCAAAGCTTTGGTCATAGAGGCAATTCGAAAAATGGCATCTGAACTTAGAGGTATTTTTTTTTCTAAGTCAGTAAATCCAACTGAACCGGAAGCAAGCGTTGTTTCAGAATTGGTAAGCGCATAAGCGGCGTAAGGAATATTACTTTCTTCAAGCGCTGCTTCTACTACTTTATTAAAATCTTCCATGAACCTCTCCTCTTTCTGGAGCGGGCAGCGGGAATCGAACCCGCATCGTCAGCTTGGAAGGCTGAAGTAATAGCCATTATACCATGCCCGCAAATCTCAAAATGAAAGGTGATTATACATCTCCAAGAGTTAATTGTGAGGAGGATTTTTTTAATCTCAATTGAGAGTTAAAGCAGTTTTTCAAAAAAAAGCTCTCTCAATTCTGTAACGTTACTAAGATTTTCAAAATCTTTAAATGCTACCCTGTTAACGATTTCTTTCAATTCTTTATCAGATTCACCAATCACACAAGGGAACAAAAAATTTCTTTCTTGAACTTTTGTTGGTAATTCGTTCCGATGCAACACTTCTACCTTATATTTTTGCTCTAGCTCTGCAACAAACTTTAGCCATGCATCTCTGACAAAAAATGTTCCGTGAGTAATGTCACAAAGTTCACAGGCACTACCTTTTTTTAAAATATTTTTGTTTACCCAATATTTAACTTTACCCAATATGCCGCCATCAGCATCGTAGACAAAGTAAATGGTTTTGAGTTGCGTCATGAATATCCTAAACAAATTGTCCCGGATTAGTGAGAAGATAGATTAATCCTCCGATCCCAAACAAGGTCATGGCAATACCGCCTGTAAACATACTTAATTTAGTTCCTAATGAAATGATCATCTTTTCTTTTGTCTTAATAAAGTCTCTGTAGTCATCTCGAATACGAAAAAGACCCACGATAATAAAAATAATCCAGAGGACTACCATAAAGTCATATCCGCCCATATTTATATTCTACAAATAATTAGTGAAATACTTATATTCATTATTGTTGGGTTATAAATACAAAAATAAGGATTTGGTTATAATAAGGATATGGATGAAGTCATCGTCATAGTTTTGTTAGCGACTCTGTTTGCTATTTGTTTTGGTGCCGTGGAAATTTACATCAGGCTGAATGATGATAAAAAAACCATCTGGCTTTGGACGGAAATTGTATCTGTTGCGTTAATGCTTTTTTTTGGCTCGTTAACTGTCGGCTTATTAACATATTTAGGCTTGAACTTTTTCAGCGGAATAATCTCCAGTTAGATTTCCTAACATGTTTATCCTAGCCTGGCCTTTTATAACTTTTGTCTTTTGGTATGTTTTTTACAACTATTTCCACTCCAGTGCTTACAACGGTAAAGAGCCTATTTCCGATAGAAAAATTTTCATAATTTCTGCTGCAGTTGGCGGAATAGTTTCTTTTATTTTGCTTGGGATTTAGGACTTATTGGTAGAAGTGTCTACCACTAATTACCCAACGGCTTATGGTAATTATCCAAAATGACCAAAAAAAGAATCTTATAAAAGGCACAAACTCCAAAGGTATGGTTTGTTCAAAGCCAAAAGGCAGTAGTATCGCCCACTCAAATAAACTGCTCAGAAAAATAGTAAACGAAATGTTTTCATTTCCTGCAAGAAACGTGATCAGATAAAGAAACGGTACAAAACTAAGCCATACAATAGCTATAAGTCTCAAATACCATTTGGTGAGAAAATCCAATCTTGCCGTCATAAACTTTAAAAGTTAAAAATATTTTTTTCCATTTACAAAGAACTGCCGAAAATATCGTTTTTCCTACGATTGTGTGCTTCTCGTAAAACAAAAAAAGAAACGACCGTTATCAGAAAATAACAAATTTGAATCCAATGAAAAAAGAAAAACACAAAACCTACTATTTGCGAAATCAAAAAGAAAAAAGTAACGATTAAAATTGGCCAGACGGTTGAGGTTGGATTCTTTCCAGTGAGGTAACGGTAAGAAAAATAAGCAATCGTTAAAAAATAGGTTGGCACCACCACTCGGTATACCCAAATTCTCATTTCTTCAGGAGTAAAGCCAAGCGCTGTTAACTGATCCATATAGGTTGGGACGATCATAAATAATCCGCCTAAAAAGAGGCTCAGAATCATTAAACCAGCTAAAAAATATCTAATGAATCTTTCCATACTCTTAAATGATATTAGGGATTACTGCTTTCCTGTCTTTCGGATAATCTTCGAATTTTGCTTGATACCATTTGTGATTAGAGATGGCGCGTGGGAAAAGATTGCAAACCGTCCATAAGAAAAATACCAAGCCAGCCCAGCTGAAGGTCATGATGGCCCAGCCCAGCCATTCAATGAATTCTCCTAAGTAATTTGGATTACTGACTTTATTAAAAAGGAAACCTTCCGGAATGTGATAGCCCTCGCCTTTTTCTTTTCGCAAATTGATCATGATCTCATCGGATCTGACATTGATATAAAATCCGCTAAAAAAGACGAGCAAACCCAACAGGAAAGGAATGGTTGTAAGCCAACCGCTGCTGTAGTCGCTCAATAGAAAAATCCAAGTACCTTGGAAAAATACATTCACAAAATTAAAGCCAATGGCAGAGAACACCACCATCAAAGGCATCTTCTTATCGGTCGATTGCGCCCTCATGGGCCAAATGAAACTGCGATTGAAATAGTGCCCACAATACAGAACTGTAAAAATAACGTGTACCGGATTGGTGTAGTCACCAGCAACGACGAAAAAAATCAGCATCAGGAAAAAAGCTGGACACTCTTCTATGATCCAACCGGCTTTGGCTGATATTTCAGGCCCCCAGCCTGTGGAGACGTGTTTTCCATAGGGTGCGGTTTGGAAAAACAAATAGACAAAGGCAGTTAAGCCAACGGCTAACCAAGCGATGAGTAAATAATTAAAAGTGCTTAGCGTAATAAAGGTCATAAACCTTCATTGTCTTTGTTTGTTACGTGATCGTTGGCATCGATGTTATCAAATAGATTCTCTCTCGCATCACGACTCATTACGTCGACAATGATTCCGATAACCATATTCAGCAATACGACTGATGTAACCAAGATAAAACTGATGAAATAGATCCAAGAGTAAGGGTGGGCATCAAGTACATTGGTCATAACCGCAGCCCAATCATCGTAAGTAGCCACTTGCGCTAAGGTCAATGCTGCAATTCCGATGTTGCGCCAATGTTCCGGATCGGTTTCGCTGTAAATCAAAGTGCCGATTGCCGCCCAAATATAAATCACGATAAACATGAGCAAGGCAATGAAAGCCACCCTTGGCATCGATTTGAAGAGCGATTCCACAATGTGACGAAATGCCGGCACCACGGTAATGATTCTAAGTACTCGAACAATTCTCAAAAGACGGGCCACAAAAGCGCTTTCGGCGCCATCGACTGGCACCAAACTGACCACCACAATAATGAAATCGAAAACGTTCCAACCGTTTTTGAAAAAACGTACAGGATGGTTGGCTTCAGCAAAAATACGAATCAGGATTTCGACCAAGAAGAAAACCGTAATGGCATAGTCGAAGTAATCCAAAATAACGGTGTATTGATTTGGAATGTCATAAGAGCTAGCACCAGCGTAAATGGCAGACGCCACAATCACAGAAATCACTAGGCCCGTAAAGAACTTGCTGTCCCGAATACTCAAAAAGAAATCGATAAACTGTCTCATAATTTCAACCGTCCATTATACATATCTAAAATGAAAAAACTGAACCCGACACAAAGCCGGGTCCAGAGAGCATAATTTTTTAAATGTAGTAACGAAATTGTCGCCTAAGTACCAAAAAGACAACGGCAAACGTTATTTAAAATATTACGCTCCTTTAAATTCTTTACATAAAGTTCCTCTTTTCTACTCCGATAAAATAACGGTTCCAATCGCTTGCAAATAATTATCAGCATTTTGTTTGGAATAAATTAGCTCCGCGCCTGCTTCAATGTGTGAGGCGGTGCCATAAAGACTGCCTTGCATGTACTTCCAAGTACTCACGCCAAGGCCTGCAACACCAGCAGCACTATCTCCTCCACTAAAATTTGGATTTCCATTTGTGCCGGATGCCATCCAGGTAATGGTGCCCATACTTTGTCCCTCGGTCCAATTATTTGCGTAAGCTCCAGAGCCCGAACTACAAGCGTATCCACTGGCTGCACCGTTGTCACAATTGGTTCTACCCAGGTCATGAACATGGATGGTTACGCCGTAATTCCCCGAACCATCAAAGACCACAGAGCCTTGTGCTCTGGAACCTTCGGTCCAGTTGTAATTGGTCGTAACCCCGCCCACGGTTTGACTTTTCCACATGCTGAACATTGCCATTCCTGCAAGATTTGCAGTTCGACTGACTGGCCAATCGCTCGCATCCAATAAATCTCCGGCATACCATGTTCCCATATGCACGGCACTCGGTTGTTCGCCAGACAAGTACTCAATGCCATCGTTTGTGGCCATGGCCCATATCCCCCAAGTCATGTATTCCAAGGACGGTTCGGGGTCTGCACAATCACTATTTTGAAATCCGGAACAAGTGCTTAGCCAGTCTTTGTCTTTTTCATCGATGGTATCCCAGGTGACCATCGCCCCGGCATTATCAACATTTCGGCTTTCAAAAGTGGCAGGGCCGATACCAGATTGGTCGATATTCTTTGATTCGTTTTTCAGTATGGCGCCGAAAACTTTTTTATTGATGTAGGCGGAATTTGCAAAAGTAGCGCTATCTTTTTGATTGTCATCGTCACCAAATTGCAAAGTACTGCCACGGGCAGCATCCACTGGATGAACAGGCAAGCAGCTATTGAAAGTCCAAGAAGTTAGGGCGTCATTACAGCCGCTTGGATGAGCATGATACCAAGTATTTTCTCCAACACTGGTACCCGTATTCCAATCGGGATCCGCATGAATGTTGATATTAGTAGCTACGACTTTGACTCGGTCGTTGGTTTCATCAAAGGTAGCCGTTAAACCTGATCGAAAATACTGCGGCATGCTTTTTTGGGTTGAATCCACATCGGTCATCCAATGTCCTGAGAATCTTCCAGTCCAAGTATTCGCTGCAGAATTGTTTCCAGTTCGCCAACTGTTGGAGCCACTTAGATTAATTGAGTCGACGTAATTAGAACCATCGTATTGTTTTTGCTTAACAATTCCTTGATAAAAGGTTTCGGTTTTGTATTTCTGATCGCCGATGACGTTGGAAGTGTTTGCTTCCATCGAGTACATCACACCCAATTCCATGGTTTTCGTAGATGTGTTGATCCCCTGGTCGCATCCCATGCTCCCAAACCCATTTACGGATGAACCAGTTAGAGAGCTACAAGGATCGCTGGTGGTAATGATTGCTGTTGCAGGGGCTTTAGGGAATGATTCCGCAGCAGTTACAGATTGATTGTCCCCAAAAAAGCAGCCGTTATCTGGACCGGAAGCACAAGCAATGGGATTGATACCAAAAGTAATTTGCGAGGATTTTTCTGCACCAGCGTAGGCGCCATCGGTAGTGGTAGTTCTGCCATCTCTACGTTTGTAACTCCAGAAATGTTTTCCGTCCACGATAGGGCCGTTGGCTTTTTGTTGATAACCTTGGTTATCAAAATGTGATTTATCACCAGCATCGACAATCAAGACTGAGAACAAGCTCTGTTGCGAATTGTGAGGAGCCCCGGTTTTATTGGCCGTAAACTCACCACAAGGTTTCCCCGTTCCACAACTCCAATTGAGTTGCGCAAACAAACCCACTCCTTTGCCAGTAGGATTGAATACTTGATACCAAAGCGACTGACCAACCGGCACGTAATCCGCACTGTCGGCTAAATTACCAAAGCGCTCTGAAGCGACATGATCGTTTTGGTGTAGTGCTTTTTTAGAGTAGTTGTACATGCCATCAATGTGCGCTTCGGTTTTGGTTGAAGAAGAACCATCCAAAGTATTAAAACTATTACTTCCATCAGTGTTGTAGACGATGCAGTTGAAATTGGTTTTACAATAATCGTTGTCGTTCAACTGATGAAAGTCAAAATTTGCATCCGTACCGTTGTCCTTACTTTCCATGTAATCCGGAGAAATGAATTGCGGCATAAGAGTGTGTACGCGACGAAAACGCACATCGCTTTCTCCAGCGTATTGTGGCAATTCGTACTTGTTGGTATGTAAAATCGGAATGGGTGCATAAGCGACCACTTTCTTCGTATTGTTCAGAAAATCTTTAAGCGCTGTTTCTTTGTAAACCTCTCCAGCAATGACGATTTCATCTTGCGCAGTTGTGGAATTTATTACTTGCCCGGCTACAACCGTATCTGAACCAGTTACCCCGCTTCTATTGTTCGCGCCTGAGGTGAAACTACGCACACCTCCGGCTTGAGTACCTGCAACGGTATTGTATCTCAGACTGACTGGCGCTTTGTCCAAGTGCATCCACATGAATTCGGCCTGAAAACCAGAACGAAAAGATTGTTTGACATCCGAAGGTAAAAGAACGTTTTTCGTAGATCCAGAGCCTAGCGGAGTGAAATCATACATCCTCCCGTTTACATCAAGTCTTGCTGTAGTTGAGTTATAAGTACTAGAACAAGAGCTCGAAAGACTGCTGCTGCCCCCTGCTCCAACATAACAGTAGGTTGTGCCATTTCTCGCTGTATTTGGAGTAGTGAAATAACTGTTATACATAGAGTCAATTTGACTTGGCAAGTTATTGCCATCCGGATTTTGGAAAGTCTGCACCGGAGACCATTGGTCAATATCATTGGTTCCGTAAGGATCAAAATACATCAACTGAATGTAATCTTTTCCTTCACAAGCAGAGATATCTTCGGTAGCAGTTAAACAAGAGATATCTTTGCTGATTCCAGTGAAATAGTTGTGATTACTAGAATCAACATTAGTTTGTGCATCTGGAAAACGACCTCCAAATTTACCATGGACGATTTTGAAAGAATCGTCGTTCATATTGAATTGAATCTCTAAATTAACCTCAGCATTATTATCGGTCGATTTACCTGATCTCAGGTTATACCAACCAACCGTAAAGATTTTCGTTGCTGAATTCCATAAGGTTCTTATGCTGAAGTTGGTTTCACCATTGAAATTTTCAGTATTGTAACCACCAAGCAATGCAAAAATAGAATTGTCAAAAGTTCCATCATTGATATCCCTACCCCATTGACTAGGAATATAGGTTCCATCTAACCTATCGTTGGAAGTTCCCCCGCCGCCTTCAAAGTGTTTGGCTTCGTCAAAATAAGACAACGGATAAGCACCTCTATTGCCACCACTAGCTAGATTGTTTATAGATGCATTGTTATAAGGTTTGGTGGAATCCGTATCCAAAGAAACAAAACCGTTTTCATTAATATGCAAATGCGTAAAGCTATTACCGAAGTACTTAAAAGATTCAGGCAAAGTAATCGTATGATACTCAGCTTCTCCACCAGTAAAGTTTGTCAGCAATTGTGATTCCCCACCGTCGTTTTTACCCAAAGCAAGCAGAGTTTGTGTGCCGGTTCCACTTCCTGAATTGGCGCCATTGTTGTTGGCATTCAACAAGTGATTGCCATTGTGACCACTTGATATTGCATTCATGTTCAAGTTCCAATCTTTGACGGTGTAGCCTGAGAAACTACTGCCTGAACCTTCTGTAGTTGCCGTCCAATTAGCATCGATGGTAAGTGCGGTGGTTCCACTTCCACAACCTTGACCTGAGTCTAAACACTTGTATTGTGCAATTTCATTATCGCTGGTTCGTTCCTGATCCCATTGGGCGTTGGCCGAAGACATGGGTGCGTATTGACGCCAGGTTGGATCGCTTGTGCCGCCATTTTGCTTATCAATTGGGAAGGAATATTGAAAGTCCAAAACATCGGTGTTGTGATCGTTGTAGCCATTGTTATAGGTATTAGTTTTGACATTTGTCCCACCACTTCCGTGGTAACTAGCGAAGCCGTTATCTTCGGGTACTGTCACAAGTGGGTTTACAAGTCTATCGCTTAGGATTGTTTCGGTAACAACCCGGTTGCTCACACCGCCCGTGCCACTGGCATCTCGATGAGCTACAGCAGTAAAGGGATTGGCACCAGTAAAGTCATGCTGCACATTGTTATAACCTCCTGCAAATTTCATAACCAAGTTCTTATCTGGTTCAACATTTTTTGGTGCCAGCGTAATGGTTCTTTGAACCGTTGGTTCGTTCGGAATATTTATGCTGATGGTCGCTTGTTTCTGCCCACTCACAGCACCAGTAGCACTATTTACTTCAAAAACGTTAGGGAAAGGAGCAGTCACTCTTCCATCGGAAGAAACCGCTAAACCGCTGGAGGTGTTATTGCTGCTGCTATAAGTAGTTCCAGCTGGCAATCCTTGTCCTAAGTTAGCAATGACGAAATCGTCAAACTCACCTGATCCTGTTTCCGTGAAATGATAAGTAATGGAGTTATCATTACTAACGTCTCCATCGACTGACATAATTCGTTTCGAAGGCGAACCCGAATCGGTCACAGTGTAAGAGATATCGTTTACATTCAACGTATAAGTCTTGGTTTGAGACTCACCGCTTGCGTGTGCAGTAATATTAAAGGTATGAGACGTTGCTGTTTCATAATCCAAAGGGTTTATCAAAGTAACTTTTCCGGTAACAGCATTGATGGCAAATTTGTTATCGCCTCCGGTTAGGGTATAAGAAGTGCTCGAATGCACTGCACTCACTCCGGTACCAAAAATTTCTGTTCCAGTTGAGAGGTTTTCTGCTCTACTGTTCCCCATTGCTATAAAATTGTCTGTAAGGCCGACAGCTATATCGGATACAGCCAAAGTAATGTTCTCAGTTACAGTCTCCCCTCCTGAGGAAGCTGTTATGCTAAAAGTATGTGATGTTGCCGTTTCGTAATCAAGCGCATTGGTAAGAGTTACCTCTCCAGTTGAAGAATTGATTGTGAATTTGTTATCTCCTCCGCTCAAGGAATACGTTGCGCTCTCAACGCCACTCAATGAAGAATTTAAGATTACAGAACCAACAGCAGTGACTTCTTGCGCTTGGTTACTATTATTTTTGATGGGAATGGCATAGTCATAACTATAGCCAATAGAAACATCGGATACATTTAACGTAAAGTTTCGAGTTTCGGTCTCACCGCCTGCAGTAACAGTTACGGTAAACTCGTGAGACTCTTTGGTCTCAAAATCTAAAGGATTGGCTAAAGTAACTTGTCCGGAAGAGGCATCTATTGCGAATTTGTTATCACCGCCAGAGATCGAATAAGTAGGATTAGCAAAATTTGAAATTGAAGAATTTAAAATGACTGTACCTGTAGCTACTGTTTCCGCTTTACTAGCAGAAATAAGACTGCCACTGTAGCCAGGGGATATATCCGTTACGTTAAAAGTAGAACTACGTTCTTTGGTAATGCCTTTGGAGTCGGTTGCAATGACTTTTAAGTTGTAAGAATTTGTTGTCTCATAATCCAAAGCGCTATTTAGAGTAACCTGACCGGTTGTTTGGTTGATGGCAAATTTATTACCAAAATTGTTTTCCAAAGAGTAAGTCAGATCATCGATATCGGTATCGGTTCTCGAGGCATTTATCACAACTGTTCCGGTAGCTACAGATTCCGCTAAAGCACAAGAACTTTGACAAGCGGTAGTGAAATCAGGCGCGATGTTTTCCAGAACGTCAATTTTTACTGGTACGTCTACCGTTTCTGTTCCTGCAGTAACTTTTACCACCAAGTTGAATGCTTTGCGGTCGGTAGAATCAAAAGCTTTATCCAGTTTGATTTTCCCGTTTTTATTAATTCGGAAATACTCTTTACCTTCACCAGTGATTTCATAAGTTGGCGTCTCATCTGAGACAGGGTTAATGTCTGCAACGATCGTATTAACAGAAGTTGTTCCTTCGTGATAGTTTGTTGCTCTAACCGAAGACGTAGCAGTCAATTCAGAGACATCGGCAATATTGATAGTGAAAGGAACTCTTATGGTTTCCCCTTTTCTATTGGTAACTAAAAGTACCAAGTCGTATTTTTCATTGGTTTCGAAGTCTAGGAAATCTTTGGTTTTAATCTTCCCTCGGCGGTTTACCTTAAATACTCCAAAGTCGTCTTCCAAGGCATAAGTCATACCCTCGCCTTCTACTGCAGTCGTTGCAACCAAAGTGTTTTTTGGCGAACTCTCAATAAAAGAATCCGCTCGGACAGATACGTTAGCTGACATTTTCTCTTCGATGGCTTCTTGTTGAACAGTCTCAGCTGTGGTGTCTTGAACTTCTTCGGTGGTTTCTTCTGCTGGTTCCTCTTCTTCTTGTTCAACTTCAAATAAATCGCTCGCACCCAACTCACCACCGATATCATCGGAAGTAGTCAATTGATCAGGAGCAACATTTGAACTGTTATCGGAAATACCTGAATCGGTCAAAAGCGAATCTTCATCAATGACAATTTCCGGTTCTTCTTGCTCTGAAACTTCATTGAATTCATTATTTAAATCCACTTCACCACTGTCTTCTTGTCCGCCAACATCAGGTGTTCCAGAATCAGCTGCAGGACTATCATCACTGGTTTCAATTTGTGCACTGCTCTCATCGCTGGCAGCTCTATCTGAACTGATAGGTTGTTCAGTTTCACCTTCTTCATTTTCTAAAGCGGGTCCCTCTTCTGATTGATCTGCTCCAGATGAGTCTTCTTGAGCGCCATCATCGGATGTTTGTTCATCAGACCCCGATTCTTCGGCGGGCGCTTGTTCTTCTTGTTCTTCTGATGATTCACTACCAGAATCACCTTCGCTAGATTCGCTGTCTCCAGAATCTTCACTTTGTTCTTCTGTGGATTCTTCTTCTGTGGATTCTTCTTCTGTGGATTCTTCTTCTGTGGATTCTTCAGATTCTTCAGACTCTTCTTCAGAAGATTCTTCTTCTGACTCTTCAGATTCTTCTTCTGACTCTTCAGATTCTTCAGATTCTTCTTCGGATTCTTCTTCTTCTGATTCTTCTTCGGACTCTTCTTCTTCGGACTCTTCTTCTTCTGATTCTTCTTCGGATTCTTCTTCGGACTCTTCTTCTTCTGATTCTTCTTCTTCAGACTCTTCTTCTTCTGATTCTTCTTCCTCTTCCTCAGATTCTTCTTCCGATTCGCTTTCGGATTCTTCTTCCTCTTCTTCCTCGCTACCTTCCAAACTTGCTGAATAACTCGCTAAAGCTTCAGCAGTTAAAAGTTCAGGAGTGTCGATATCGTCATATGGATCATTAACCTCAACAACAAAACCATCTTCTGTAAGTACCGTACGACCATCTTGGTTTTCCAGAGGAATGACTTCCATTTCCTGTCCATAGACAAAAGCAGCTGAGGTTGTCTCTGCATCTGAGTCAACGATGACAATCCCACCTCGAATACCAACTGTCGCAACATTGGTGTTAATGGTTGCGGCATTTTTCTTGGTTACTTTTCCCCCAACAAGTCTTAATAGACCAGTCGCCTGCATTTCAAGAAAACCATCATTGGTCTCAGGGTTGTAAACGAATTTGTCCAATATCACTTTGGAGTTCGGTCCAATGGTAAAAGCCGTTCCATCGACAAGAATCATTTGCGCTTTACCTTTCTCATCGGTTTCGATGGTTCGGTTTTGAATGATCTTGTAACCCTCTTCAACCAGGCGACGTTCAGCGAACATTCCTGATGGATCGTAAAAGTTATCAGTCGTAGTCGTATTTACAGCAGCTGCAACACCAATTTCCTCTTGGGCATAGGCAAGCAGTCCCGCCGAAAATCCCACCAAGGTGACAAAAAGTTTTAAATTGAATTTTTTGGTACTTTGATGAGATAAAAAGTTATTTTTTATCTTCATATGCTCAATATTAAAGCAAAAACTATTAGAACTGTCATATTATCTGTACACTGTGTCAGAAATGAGTAAAACCAGAGAAAAGTTGATTGATGCAGCCATCACTTACCTTAATACCGAAGGAAAAGAAAAAATCAGCGTGAAGAAGCTCATCAAGATTGCAGATGTCGGCTATGGCACCTTTTATAACCATTTTGACAGTGTGGAAGCCATTCAATACGAGGCTCTGAATAAAACCGTGAGAAATACTTTGATTGACTTCAAATTAGAAGTTAAAAACGAGAAAGACTACGTTTACATCATCTATTTGGCATTGCTCAGAGGCATCAACTTATTGGTCAATTCACCTTCAATCCATTGGCTCTTGGAAGATGTGCAAATGGTTATTCAAGTTTTCAAAGAAACCTCTCAGCCCAACATGGAAAATAATTTTTTAAACGCAGTCAAAGCTAAGCAAATTCAAAATACCACTATCGAAGATTTGCTTGAGTTCAGAACAGCGAGACATTACATGCAATGGGCAGCAATGGGTGCAGTCCAACAAGTGATTGATGGTGAGTTTACTGAGCGCGAAGCTTTTGAAAAATTATCAAAAAACATAAACGTGATTGATATTCCAGAAGAACAGCGTGATGCTGTTATCGCACGAATCTTAAGTGAGACCCATCACTGGGAAGTTAAGGATAACGACGATAAATAAAATCCGTCGAACCCAAAGAGGAATCAACAAAAGCAATTTCTCTTACCAGCTCACCGGTGTCATAATAAATTTTCTCTTGGTAGTTCTTGCCATTGAGAGTGCCAAAGATTTTTATTTCCTCTTCTGAGAAAAAAAGTTCAGCAGAGATATTTAAGTTGTCTGACTGACGCAAAAATTTTAAAGCTTTATTTACTTCAGGTTTTGTTCCTATGGCGAGCGCCTCTTTCACGTCAGTTAACACTTCTTCAAAGGTCTCCTCAAGCGTTTCTTTCAGCTCGGTTGAAAAATCTTTCATTTCCACTTGAATGTTGGGTTCTTCAATTTCTGCCTGAGCAACCAACCAAGTTCTCAAGTAATTAACCGATAAGGCAATTTCAGCACCACATTGTTCAATGCGATAAAGCTGACTGCGTTCTAGTACAAATGGATAAGCGTAAACTTCCAATAAACTTAAAAAACCAGTGTCTTGACCAAGAGCTTCGTGAAAAGCCTCGTAGTTAGCGATCCGATCTAATTCCCAAAGACCTTGTAATTTATTTTCGTTCACCGGAGTATCGCACTCGCTAAAAACCGCTTTTGGAATTGGTGAAAAAGTGCCATAACGTGCGCCTAATACGATGAGCAAAGATGCAAGAAAAATGACAAGCCAGCGGGACATGATTTTTTGATTTTAGCGAGTTTGGTTTCCAAGCGCCAACAATACTTTTTCTTCTTGCATTGGTTGGCGTTTGGGTTATTTGGCCTTAGAATATTTATTCGCCATTCAATAAAAGTAAGGAGAAACAAATGGATTTAAATTACGGTGCAGAATACGAAGATTTCCGCAAAGACGTACAAGCTTTTTGTAAAGAGTATCAGGGTATATCTTTCAAAAGTGAGAGCAACGACAACAATATGTCAGATGCGCTAAACGGTTCTTCTGCAGCTAAAAAATCAAAAAAAGAGGTCACCCGTTCAGAGTGGCAGCAAATTTTAATTGAAAAAGGCTACATCGCTAGAGCCATTCCTAAAGAATACGGTGGTTATGGCGGTGAAACCGATATCATCAAAAGTAGAATCATTGCGACTGAATTTTCCAAAGCCAAAGTGCCAGGCGGTATGGGCGGCCAAGGAATTGATATGTTGGTGCCAACCTTACTTGAATGGGGAAGCGAAGAGCAGAAACAAAAATACATTCGCCCTACTTTGCACGGTGAGATGATTTGGTGCCAGGGTTATTCGGAGCCCAATGCCGGAAGTGATTTAGCTAGCCTGCAAACTAAAGGTGAACTTATTGACGGCAATTGGGTCATCAACGGGCAAAAAATTTGGACCAGTACCGCGCAATACTCTCAAATGATGTTCTGTTTGGTCAGAACCGAGCCGCAAGCGCCTAAGCATTCTGGTATCAGTTTCATTTTAATTCCGATGGATACACCGGGTATTGAAATCAGACCTTTAGTAGATATGACCTTGAAGGCTGGCTTCAATGAAGTTTTCTTTGATGACGTCACCGTCCCAGAAGAGAATATTGTAGCCAAACGTGGTGAAGGTTGGTCAGTCGCCAATTCCGTCTTAGGTCACGAACGTGGTTCCTTGGCCGATCCAAATGCGACGATGAACAGATTGAACACTTTAATCAACATGATGAAAGAACAAACCATTGATGGGAGACGCTTAATAGATATTCCTTCTTATCGCGATCGCTTGATGCAAGTTCAAGGCAAAGTCATGGCCAGTCAAGCGCACTCCTTGAGATTGCTTTCTTCGAAAATCAATCCAGGGCAAAACGTCAAACTAGGCGGTATGATTCAAAAATTAGTCGGAACTGAGTTGCGTCATGAGCTTGAAGGTCTTGCTATCGATGTGCTTGGAGAAATCGGTACTTTGTACGAAGACAGTCCTTATCTAAAAGAAGACGGCTCTTTCCAATTTACTTACATGTATTTCCTCGGTCTGATTATCGGTGGAGGGACCAATCAAATCCAAAAAAACATCATTTCCGAACGTGGTTTGGGAATGCCAAAAGAACCCAAAGTCACAGAGGCCTCATAATGTTTTTTGGCTTATCGGAAGAACAAGAACAATTTCAAGATTACGTCAAAAAGTTTTTAGCTGACAACGTTACGGTCAATGAAATTAGAAAAATTGCCAACGGTGAAGATGAAGCTTTGGCAAAAGAAATCTACAGCGGTCTCATCAACTTAGGCATCAATGCACTTTTGGTTCCAGAGGAACATGGCGGTTTAGGAGCAGATTTATTATCTGCCGTAGCAGTGGCCCAAGGCTTAGGCTCTGGAGTTGGACCGATTCCTTTTGCAGGCGCATATGTCATGGCGCCAATTGCCATCAACTTAGCAGGTTCAGATGAGCAAAAAGGTAAATACTTGCCACAAATCGTCTCGAATGAAACTAAATTCGGAGTGGGTTTAAGTGAATACGTGGCAGCTCGAGAAGATGCAGGAATAGATTTGTCTGCGGGTAAAGCAAACGGCAAAGCATTGTTTGTTATTGATGGTGATGAAGCGGATTACTTTTTACTCGCCAATAAAGGAGGTGTCCTATTTTTGGTTGACGCCAAAGATAAAGGTATCGAGATTACCAAATTGACCTCGGTAGACAAAACCAGATCTTATTTGGAATTGAATCTAAAAAATGTTTCCGCTGAAATTCTTCCAGAATCAGAAAGCAATCCTGAAATTGCAAAAAAAGTTTTAGATGCGGGTCGTATCATTTTTGCTGCCGACAGTTTAGGAGCCTCAGAAAGTATGATCGAAAAAGCAGTTTCTTATGCGAAAGAACGTAAACAGTTCAATCGAGTAATTGGCTCGTTTCAAGCAGTAAAACATATGTGTGCTGAGATGGCTTCGGATTTGGAACCTTGTTATGCCATGTTGTGGCAGGCAGCGCACTCTTTCGATCACGAGCCGGATGAAGCTCGTCTGCAAGCCTGTCAGGCAAAGTCACATATTTCTGAAGTAGCAAAAATGGTTTCTAAAAAAGCTACCGAAGTCCACGGTGGTATGGGCTTTACAGATCTTTTAGGGCTGCATTATTGGTTTAAGAGAATTGGTCTAAACCGTCAGCTTTTAGGCGGTCCGGAATTGATTCGTGAAGAAGCAGCTGAAATTCAGGGCTTCAATCAGTAATTCGATAAACCTTTGCAGCGGTTTGATAAAAGAGCTGATCTTTTTCTGCTGAGCTATACTCTTTAGCTATCTTTTTAAAGGCATTCCAAAGTACCGAGTAAGAAATCGAAGCTTTGTCTACCGGAAAATTGCTTTCAAACATGCATCTTGCAGGTGTGAAATACTCAAGCGCTGTTTCGTAATAAGCTTTTTGTTTACTAACAAATTCATCGGATGTTGGTGGTTTGGCTTGTGTATGAAAACCAAAACCATTTACCGGCATAGCTAATCCCCCAAGCTTGGCAAAAACATTTTCGTGTTGACTGAGTTCTTTCAAGTCCTTTTGCCATTGAGGAAATATTTCAGCCTGTTTGTTTTCATAAGGTCCGATACCTAAGGGGCCGCTAAAGTGATTCAAGATAATAATGAGATCTGGAAATTCTTTGGCTAACTCGGTAATTTGCGGAATTTGATGGTGATACTGCCAAGCTTCAAAAACATAGCCCAATTTGGCAAGAGTCTGTAAGCCGTCTAAAAAATTTGGCAAGAGATACAAACCTTCACAAGCATCGTGATGCGAATTTCGAATGTTGGAATGTGAATCCCAACCGCCAGCATGACGAATGCCTTTGAACAATTCCTGGCCAACTTCCAAATGTTTCTCCAAAACTCTTTCTGCTTCAAAACCCAATAACATATCGACATGTCCGACGATTCCTGAAATGGTTGCTTGGTTTGGATCTGCTTTGGAAGCATCTGCCAATTCTTTGACAAATTCCGTCTCCCCTACTGGATTCAATACTGCATCTTCTAAATTCCAATAGCACTGACTGCAGTCGATAAAAACCGTATTCGTCACGTTATGTCCAGAGCCGGTATCATCCCAAAGATCATCCAATAGATATTGACTGCCTCCTGCGCTACTAGGCCAAAGATGATGATGTGGATCAATGATCCTTTGTTTTGGATCAATGATCTCTTCAGATATTTGAGCTAACCATTCTGCTTGAGAAAGATTGCTCATCTTGCTTTAGTGAGCTTTTTTAACCAATCGTTGGGCGTGGAGAATCGGCTCGGTATAACCGCTGGGTTGCACCCGACCTTTTAGAACTAAGTCACATGCTGCTTGAAAAGCATCCCCATCATAACCAGGCGCCATGTTTTCGTATTCTGGATCACCAGAATTTTGATCATCGACTACAACAGCCATTTTTTTCATGGTCTCTAGAACTTGCGTTTCATCACACAAACCATGATGCAGCCAATTGGCAATGTGTTGACTGGATATTCGACAAGTGGCTCGGTCTTCCATTAAGCCCACATTGTTGATATCCGGTACTTTGGAACATCCCACGCCTTGGTCAATCCAACGAACCACATAGCCCAAGATACCTTGAGCATTATTATCCAGCTCAGCTTGGATTTCTTCAGCTGATAACTCTTCTTTTAAAAGAGGAATCTCCAAGATTTCGTCCATGTTTGCTTCTTTTCTTTTTTTCAAATCTTCCTGAACACTTGGTACGCTGATTTGATGATAATGCAGTGCGTGCAAGGTTGCAGCCGTAGGCGAAGGCACCCATGCACAATTGGCACCTGCTTTAGGATGTACGGTTTTGTTTTCGTACATACCAAGCATTTCATCTGGCATTGCCCACATTCCTTTCCCAATTTGCGCTTTACCTTTAAAGCCAGTTTGCAGACCTTTATCGACGTTCCAATCTTCGTAAGCCAAGATCCAAGGCTCTTGTTTCATTTGCGCTTTTCTAATCATTGGGCCAGCTTCCATGGAAGTATGAATCTCATCACCGGTACGATCTAAAAAGCCAGTATTAATAAAGATCACCCGATCTTTGGCAACTTTAATGCATTCTTTTAAATTGATTGTCGTACGACGCTCTTCATCCATGATGCCAATCTTTGCTGTCAACGGCGCTAAACCTACCGCTTTTTCAACCGCAGCAAATAAATCACAAGTTAATTGCACTTCTTTTGGACCATGCATTTTCGGTTTAACAATATAAATGCTTCCAGTGCGACTGTTTTTGAAAGTACCGTTACTGAGTAAATCGTGTTTGGCAATGGTGATGGTAAACATTGCATCCATGATGCCTTCAAAAATCTCATTGCCTTCAGCATCCAAAATGGCAGGAGTAGTCATTAAGTGCCCGACATTTCTAACCAACATCGTGCTTCTACCTGGCAAAGTGAATCCAACACCTTCAGGATTAGAATAATCTCGATCAGGGTTGAGCTTTCGGGTCATGGCTTTGCCCCCTTTATCAAAAGTTTCCTCTAGATTACCTTGCATCAAGCCAAGCCAGTTACTGTAAACAGTAGCTTTGTCTTCACCATCAACAGCGGCAACCGAATCCTCACAATCTTGGATGGTAGTAACTGCTGACTCGACTAAGATATCTTTAATCCCAGCTAAGTCGTCTTTACCGACCGAGTCTTCACGATCGATTTGCACCTCAATATGAAGATTGTTATTTTTCATTAAAATCCCAGAGGGATTTTCAACATCTCCAGAATAACCAACAAACTTATCGTTATCTGCCAGAGTCACTTTGGTTTGATCTTTGAGAGTAATTTCCAAATTGCCTTCATTAATTTGAAATGCAGCAATTTCTTGATAAGTACCATTGCTCAAAGGAAAGTTTTCATTCATGAAGTTTTTGGAAAATTCAATGACTTTATCTCCTCTGACAGGGTTATATGCGCCTCCACGTTCTGCCCCACCATCTTCTGAGATCATATCCGTGCCGTAAAGTGCATCATAAAGACTGCCCCATCTGGCATTTGCAGCATTCAAGGCAAACCTAGCATTCATGACAGGCACTACCAGTTGCGCGCCTGCGATGGTGGATATTTCAGCATCTACATTAGTGGTTTCTATTTCAAAATCCTCATTGGTGTCGACCCAGTAGCCAATTTCTTTTAAAAAGGACTTGTACATTTCTTTATCGAATTCTTTATTTTCTTTATGCCAATTGTCTATTTTGGTTTGCAGCTCTTCTCTTTCAGCTAGTAAAGCTTTATTTCTAGGAGTAAATTCTTTGACAACTTCGTTAAAAGAATTCCAGAATTGCTCAGGCTCCACATCGATATTCACACAAACTTTTTCGCTGATTAATTTGTCTAATTCTTCACTTACTTGAAGATCGCCTCTTTGGATACGATTTGTCATATTGGTTCCTATGATTTAGTTCTAATAAAAGAATGATTTTAACAGCAGTAATAAAATTTAAAACTAGTTTGTGAAACGACTTATAATAGCGCCAAATGGAAATAGAAAGTTTATTAAAAGACTTAATAAAAATTGAATCGATTACACCTAAAGACGAAGGTTGTTTTGATCTTATCGAGCCGTTTTTAAAAGATTTGGGCTTCAAGTGCGAACGCATTGATTATGACAATGTCGAAAATCTTTACGCAGTGCTAGGTAACGAAGGCCCTCTGATGTGTTTCTTGGGACATACCGATGTAGTACCAACTGGACCAGTTGAGAATTGGAGTCAACCGCCTTTTTCAGCAGTCACCATTGATGGTCATATGTACGGTCGCGGTACTGCGGATATGAAAGGCAACATTGCCGCCTACCTCTTGGCCTTAAAAGATTTCTTAAGCACCAATCCCACCTTGAATTATCGATTGGCAGTGCTGTTAACTTCCAATGAAGAAGGTGAACCTGAAGATGGCAAAATCGATGTCATCATTAAAAAATTCATGGATAATGGCGAACATATTGACTTTTGCTTGGTTGGTGAACCCTCTTCAAATAAAAAAGTTGGCGATACCATTAGAATCGGTAGGCGCGGTTCGTTAAGCGGAACATTAAAAGTTTTAGGGAAACAAGGCCATGTTGCCTATCCTGAAAAAGTAGAAAATCCTATTTTTACTAGTGCCAAATTAATCTCTGAACTGGAAAGCATTACTTGGGATGAAGGTAATGAACATTTTCAACCCACGTCTTTTCAAATTTCCAATATCAAATCTGGAACTGGAGCCACCAATGTCGTGCCAGGAGTTTTAGAGATGATGTTCAATTTTAGATTTTGTTCTGAATCTAATGAAGCTTACTTGAAAGAAACTTTTGAGACTGTACTTAAAAAGCTGAATCTTAAATATGAAGTGGAATGGGTGTTAAGCGGTCTTCCTTATTTAACTGAAAAAAAATATTTTATCGAACAGATTGTAGACTCGGTTAAATCCATCACCGGCTATGAACCTATCATCAATAATGGGGGTGGAACTTCTGACGGACGTTTCTTGCAGGTTATGGGATCAGAAATTGTTGAACTCGGTCCTTTAAACGAAACCATTCATAAAACCGATGAGAATGTCAGTCTCCAAGACTTAGAGACGCTTAAAGGAATTTATACAAATCTCTTAGAAAGACTCAATTCGAATTAGCCAAAGCTAAACTTCTTCAATATCTCTAAAATTTGGTTTTCTCTTTTCCAAAAAGGCTTGCACGCCTTCTTTGAAAACCGCTCCATCGCATAAAACACGTTGCGTATCTCTCTCGTAATCCAATTGATCGGATAAAGATACTTGTAATGCATTATCGTGAGCTTTAACGATCGCTTTCAAGCCTGTAATGGCTCCATCTGCCATTCGGCCGGCTAACTTACACGCTTCATCCAATAAATCTTTTTCAGGGAAAACCTTCCAAATCAATCCCCAAGCTTCTGCTTGAGAGGCACTGATATCTTCTCCTAAAAGAGCCATACCATTAGCTTTAGCCCTACCCAAAAGGTTAGGCACCAACCAGGAGGCTCCAACATCTGAAATAATGCCTAGCTGCGGGCCAAATACCAATTTAAATTTTGCTGAATCGGCAGCTAAAATTAAATCACCACAGAGAGCTAAACCTACGCCACCTCCAGCAGCAATACCGTTAATGGCGTTCACTACAGGTTTAGGACAATTTACAATCTTTCTAACCAAAGGGTTGAAACCGATTTCCATGGCGTTTGCCGTTGATTCGCCAGGAGACCATTTGGGATTACTGGGCCAACCACCACCTGCAAGATCAGCTCCGCTACAAAATCCTCTGCCTTCTCCAGTAAGAACTACTGTCCTAATTGATTGATCCTCATAAGCTTTATCAAATGCTTCAAGCAGCTCATCAATGATTTCTTTGTTAAGGCTATTTAAGACTTTAGGTCTATTTAAGGTAATCACAAAGACTCCCTTTTCTTTTATTTCAGTTTTCAATGTATCCATCTTTACCTCTATATTTATTCAAACTTTAGCACTTATGCAAAAAAGCTATATATATCTAATAATTAGAACTGAAATATTTTATATAACTTTGAAGTATATATAGTACCTACATGCTAAATACAGATGACAACAATTTTGTATCGAACGAATCAATTGGAGCTCAACTTCATACTCCCCCTGAGAGTTTCAGTGATTCGTTCGCGCTCTTTATTACCAAAACTTTAAGATTCTTTGCAGATACTCTTTTCCGTAAAAGATATGGTCATCGTGCTGTTGTATTGGAAACCGTTGCAGGTGTACCTGGGATGGTTGCTGGTGTAGTACATCACTTGAGATCTCTTAGAAATATGAAAGACGATAACGGTATGATCAAGGAACTTCTTGATGAGGCAGAAAACGAAAGGATGCATTTGATGACTTTCATTGAAATTGCCAATCCTTCAAAATTTGAAAGATTTTTAATTCTTTTAGCACAAATATTTTTTGGAATTTTCTATACTTTTCTTTATATCTTTTTCAAAAAGACTGCTCACAGAATGATTGGTTATTTTGAAGAAGAAGCAGTTATGTCTTATTCAGAATATTTAGCTGAAATCGATAATGGAAAAATTTTAAATCGCCCTGCTCCACAAATTGCTATTGATTATTGGAATCTGGGATTAGACGCATCACTTAGAGATGTAGTCATTGCAGTTAGAGCTGATGAAGCGGGTCACCGTGATAAAAATCACGAATTTGCAGACCAAATTTAATTTTAAATCGTGGAGCGAGTAACGGGGTTCGAACCCGTGGCCTCGACCTTGGCAAGGTCGCGCTCTACCAGCTGAGCTATACTCGCGAGTAATTCAATTTACTCTGAGAAATAAGTTATTTCAAGTTTGATAGAATTTTTTTTTAGGAAAAGTTTATCTTGAGATGGTAGATTAATTTTATGACAAAGCTTACAGAATTCAAAAAGCTTGTAGAAAATTCATCTTACCCAGTATTCTTTACAGGTGCTGGCATAAGTACCGACTCCGGAATTCCAGATTTCAGAGGGCCGAATGGTTTCTGGAAAAAAAATACACCAATTTATTATCAAGATTTTATGTCATCCGATGATATGAGAAAAAAGTATTGGGAACAAAGTGTGAATTTCAAAAGTAATTTCTCAACATTCAAACCCAATAAAGGGCACGAGGCCATAGCGACCATTATCAATTCGAAAGAGAACGGGCATTGTGTTACTCAAAATGTAGATAATTTACATCAAGCAGCGGGTCTCGCAGATGCTCAGGTTACAGAAATACATGGTAATGCTACTTATGCGGTATGCCTAAACTGTGAAAAGAAATTTGAGCTTGAACCCATTCATCTGGCATTCAAAGAAAATCAAGAGCCCCCCACCTGTCAGGATTGCAAAGGTTTTATAAAAACGGCGACCATATCTTTTGGTCAGCCCATGCCAGAGAAAGAAATGATGCGTGCTCAAAATGAGGCTGCAAATTGCGATCTCATGGTTGCAGTAGGTTCGTCACTTGTAGTTTATCCAGCTGCAACGATTCCTTTGCTCGGCAAACAAAGCGGTGCCAAGTTTGTCATTTTAAATAATGAGCCTACCGAAATGGATCAGTATGCAGATTTAGTCATCAATGCCAGCATCAGTGAAACTTTTGATGCTATTCTCTAAAGACTTTCTTCCTTATATTTTTTTTTAATTTTTTTTGACCGCTGGGGAAGAATTTTATATATTTCGTTTTGTCCCTTGTGCTCTTGGGGGAGACATGTGCAAGGGGCTCAAAAAAAAACCCTAGCTTTAAAAGCTAGGGTTTTTCTTTTTTGTCAGTATTAAGCAGTTGAATCTGATTTAGCAGCTGCCCATATTGCTAGACCAAATGCTGTTTTGTTGATCAAATCAGCTAGGTTATAGACAATATTTAATGCTTCATTATTGACTCCGCCTGCGAAGTAACCAAGCGCGTAACCAACTGGGTATATAGCCCAACCTACAGTTACAATCCATTTAATTGTGTTAAATGCGCTTTGACTTGCAGAGTTTCCACTAGAGGCATTGGCTGCAGCAGTCTCACCAAGAAATATCTCATAAATGATATATATCCAAGCAATCATTCCAACAGCAAAACCTACTGAAGGTGCCCATAGTCCAGTTTCACCAAGATAACCACCAACAAGCATTACAATTGATGCGATAAGTAAACGCCAGAATATACCAGCACTTACAACCGTAACAGCCGCAACAATTAAGTAAAACTCAATGATTTGAAGTGGCACTGTGATTAACCAGTCAATGTATCTAAATACCGTAGGGGAAGCTCCCATATCTGACCACATTCCTCTCATGTAAAGGTAGTGCCAGAACGCAATACCAGTAACAAGACCAGCAACGGTTAATGAAGTTCTCCACTTACCTGATACGTCTTGTCTTTCTACGAAAAAGAATACTGTCGACGCTAACATAATAGCAGTCGCAATCCAGAACGAGATACCTACGTAATCATTTGTAGCTAAATAGCTCATAAATCCTCCCAAAAGTGATTTAATTTATAAATTAACTCTCCTAAATGAGTTATGTCCTAGATGATATACGTAATTTTTGAAAAACTCTAGGTTTTAAGTTTTATCCACCGACCAGATTCGAAGCGATATGTAAAGAGAATTCCTTTAACAATATAGTCGATAATCAAACTACCAAAAATGTATTCAATTGGAAAATTCAGCCAAACAAAAAGGCCGGCAAAAGTAAGCCTAAAAAAAATTAGACTTATTGTAACGATGTAGAGCGGAGATTTTGTGTCCCCCGCACCACGTAAAGCTCCGCCCAAAGCAAATTCCAAAGCCATTAAGGGCTGCATTATCCCCAGGAGCCAGACAAATAAAACTGTCAAACGAATGACTTCAGGATCATCGACAAAAAAACTAGCAATTGGGCGAGATGCTAAAGCTAAAACAATACCTAAAATACCCATGGAAACCATAGTCAGCCCTGCAGAACGCCAACCACTTCGTTTTGCTTCTTTAGGATTTTCTGCGCCTATGAATTGTCCGGTTAAAGTAGCACCAGCGACCGTAAAGCCTTGACCAACCATGAAAGAGAGCATCAAAATATTTATACCGACATTGTAAGCAGCAATTGGTGCGTTTCCATATAAGGAAATAATCCAAAAATAAAGAAGGAGGCCCAATTGAAACACGCCCTGCTCTAGTCCAGCCGGAGTAGATACATGAATCAATTCTCTAAACCGAGAAAAAGAAAAACTAGCAAGTTTTGGTAAAGGAATAGTAATGATTCTAGAAAGCCAAACTAAAATTCCCAATATTGCGCCAATAGCAAAAGATATACCTCCAGCATATGCTGCTCCAACAACGCCAAGTTCGGGAAATCCAAACCGTCCATTCACAAATCCAATCAAGAGGAAAATATTTATTATGTTTTGAATTAAGCCTAAATAAAGAGGCGTCTTCACATCCCCTGCAGCTCTAATTGCCGCACCTTGAACAATAGAAACTCCAAAAGCAGGAGCGAACAAAATAAGTACTTTTAAATAATCTACAGCTAAATCTTTTGCTTCTGCCTCCAAACCAAAAAGACTCATTAAATCTTCCCCAGCAACCCAAATGACAAAAATGGAGATAAAGCTTAAAAAGATACTAATTAAAATTGAGTCATATAAGACTTGGCTAGCTTCCTGATATCGTCTTGCGCCATAAGCTCTTGCAACTAAAGCAGTAGTCCCAGTTGAAATTGCCATCATGATGGATTGAATTACAAAAAAGATTCGACCGCCTGTGCCGACAGCAGCAACTGCATCTGTACCTAAATTTCCCACGGCTTTCAATGCAACCACACCAACAGAAGCATAAAGAATGTTTGCTAATATTGATGGCCATGCAAGGCCCCATACAGAAAGTGTTTCAGGACTAGCTACCTTTTCAGTTGATTCATCGTCAATATCTGTACGAGCAGTAGATTCTTGCATGCTTAAAAAATTAAGGGATATATGTTATTTAAAAGAATAACTAAATCCGAATCGCCATTGTATCGGAAGACCTGGAAAATATCTTTGTCCAGAAAAAGAGGAGTAATCTGCACGTTCGGCATAACGCTTATTGAATAAGTTGAGAATACTGAAGTTGATATCAAGGTTTGGAGTCAAATTATAAAAACCTCTAAAGTTGGTTAAATAATGTCCAGGATAGCTATATTGGTTTGCAGGATCGGTAAAGTATTTGCCCAAATATTCTTCTTCAATTTGAAGGGTTAGCTTTTCAAGCGGAAAGATATTAAAAAATATACTACCTTGCATTCTGGGAGCCGTATCAATCAAATTGCCTTCATAAACTCCAATGGATGAAAAGGAATAATCATAAAGATGTTCTGCAAAGCTCCAAGCATATTTGATCATTAGCATAGGAGTTACATCCACTGACCCAGAAATTTCAATGCCTTGATGTTTTGATTTTCCTCCAGCTACGGTTGACGCATCATTGTCTTTATAGATGTAATTATTTTTCTTTGAAGAAAATAAAACAAATTTGTTTAAAAAGTCATCTCCAGTTGAAAGAATTCCAAATTCTAGGGAATCTATTTTTTCAGAATTTAAGTCCGCCAAAGTTTGTGCTTTTTGCAGTCTAAAAAGCTCATTTATTTGAGGTGGTCTAAAACCTTTACTGAACTGCAAAAAGAATTCATTTATCATTACTTTCTTGGAAAAACCAAACCTAAAGGAATTGTCAGAAAACGAAATGTCAGCGTCAGCAGGTCTTGAGTAATAACACCCGCCAAATCCGCATGCCGAACCATCGGCTCTGGTTCTGCCGTCAAGCATCAGATTATCGTAATCGTAATTTAATCTCTGAGTTCTAACATTTGAAAAAATTTTAAAATCATCATCAGTTATGAATTCATGAGACAAAAATAAAGCAAATAAATTTGTGTCGACTTCAAAGTCATAATGAAAGCCCTGAGGCCTTACCGCATTGTTAAAAGCTGAACTGGTTGTTAGTTTGTTTTCCTGAAATTCTTCTAGTTGAATTCCAGCCATTTCAAAGTTAATTCCAAAAGAAAGTTTGTGGTTGGGAAAGCTTTTTACGTCCATTAAAAAATTCAGACCCGAACTGGTTTGACTGTTTTTTTCTAAAGGCTTGCCAGGCAAATAGTGCTGGATGAAATCCATCTTGCTATACCTTAGGTACGGTCTTAACTGAAATTCAAAATTAGCTTTAATTTGAGTTAAAAGCGTATTTAAGCGCAATGACTTGGCATCCCGATAGGCTTCTGGATTGACATTCGTTAATCTTAAACTTGATTTATAAGAGCTGATATAACCTGCCGTTTCTTGATTGAGGTTGGTTAAGTTTAAAAGTGTTGTAGCTTGCCAGTTCTTAATTTTGTTTTTGGATTTAAAAGCCAATTTTTGTTGGTCAAAACCACTGGAATCTCTAAATCCTTGATCTCTGTTTAAAGCGACTCCCAAGGACCAATTGGTTGTTTCCTGATATTGAAAAGATGCTTTGAAAGACTCATCGCCATTTACTTCTGTCTTTAAATAATTATCTGCAGAAATCTCAAGAGATTGAAAGTTAATTGCTCCATGCAAAGCATTACCGCCAAACCTAGCACTTGATGGGCCTTTTAAGATTTCAACCTTAGAGGCTAAGTTTGTTGAAACCTCAAATAGATTATTGACGTTACAAAATCCGGCTGGCCTGATTGGCAAACCATCCTCCAAAATCAAGAAAGAACCGCAAGCTCCTGAGCCAGTTAATACTGGCGATCTCAAGGAAATTAAGCTTTCTTGACCCGATCCTCTACTGATCCAACTACCTGCTGAAGAATTGAAAAGTTCTTTGTTGTGAGTAACGTTTAAAAAACTAATTTCGTCAGATGAGATTGTTTCTAAAGAAGGCTTGAAGTTCCAATTTTGATTGGTAGAGACCGTAAGCTCTTCATTCGTTTCTGTAAGAAAGGAAAAACTAGAAAAGAATAATAATAAAAAGAAAACAAAAGGCATGAGAGATTATATAAAAAAAGCAGGTAAGTTTCCTTACCTGCTTTTAGGGGGAGGATAATTAATTAATCTTTAAATTCAGGGTAAGCTTCTACTCCGATTTCTGAAGCGTCTAATCCTGAAGTTTCTTCTTCCTCTGAAGGTCTCAAACCAAGTATTGCATTTAGAACAAGTAGTGTTCCTGCACTTGTTATGAAAGCCCAAAGGAATATTGAGATAGCTCCAATTGCTTGAGTACCAAAAGCTCCTGCACCAGAAAGTGGAGTTGCCATGATTCCCCAGATGCCTACTGTACCGTGAGCAGAAATAGCACCTACTGGATCATCTATTTTCAATACTGTGTCTAAGAAAACAACTGAGAAGTAAACGATAATTCCACCTATGAATCCAATAATAGTGGATAGTCCACCAGATGGAGTGTCAGGTGCAGCTGTGATTGCAACCAAACCTGCAATGGCACCATTTATTGCCATTGTTACATCAGCCTTACCAGTTAAGACTTTTGCAATTAGTAAGGCCCCTATTACACCACCTGCTGCAGAAGCATTAGTGTTTAGGAAAACCTGAGCAACAGCATTTGCATTTGCGGCGTCATTTACTGCAAGTTGAGAACCTCCATTGAAACCAAACCAACCTAACCATAGGATTAGTGCACCTAAAGCTGCAATTGGAATGTTCGAACCTCTCATAACTCTAACTGACCCATCAGCAGAGTATTTTCCAGATCTTGGACCTAGGATGATTACAGCTGCTAAAGCTGCAGCAGCACCACAAAGGTGTACCACTCCTGAACCAGCAAAATCAGTGTAGCCGATAGCATCTAACCATCCGCCACCCCATTTCCAGTATCCTTGAACTGGATAAATAAATCCTGTTAAAACGATTGCAAATAGGAAAAAAGGTATAAGTTTCATTCTTTCAGCTACAGCACCAGAGATAATTGACATTGCTGTAGCAACGAAAACAACCTGGAAGAAAAAGTCAGCTGCATCTGAATAACCTAAATCCGTATTAAAAGTTAAACCGTCTAAAGACATTCCCCAGGTGCTACCTAGCATTGGGAAATATGCGTTGTAAACGCTATCGCCTGGATACATCAAAAAGAAGCCACATACCAAGTACATGACACACGCAATTGAATAAAGACCTAAGTTCTTAGTAACAATTTCAGATACGTTCTTAGCTCTAACTAAACCAGCCTCTAGCATAGTGAAACCTGCAGCCATCCACATTACGAAAGCTCCAGAGATCAATAGATAAAAAGTATTTAAGGCATACTCTAATTCACTCATTTATATTCTCCTTTATAGCGTCCTCACCAGTTTCTCCTGTTCTGATTCGAACGACTTCGTTAAGTTCTGTTACAAAAATCTTGCCATCACCAATTTCGCCGGTATTTGCGACTTCTCGCACGGCTCTGATAATGT
Source organism: SAR86 cluster bacterium AG-422-E19 (assembly GCA_003213595.1). GTDB lineage: Bacteria > Pseudomonadota > Gammaproteobacteria > Magnimaribacterales > AG-339-G14 > MEDG-81. The sequence goes on from QCMR01000002.1 coordinate 72,136, forward strand.
TTTCGACATCATCGTCTTTACAAGCAACTTTGAACATCGTTTTAGGTTTTGTATCTACTTCATAACTAGCACCACGGTATGTTTCAGAATGACCTTTCTGAGTACCAAAACCTTGGGCAGAAACAATAGTAGCTCCACCAGTACCAATTGTAGATAAAGCTCTCTTGACCCCATCAGACCTAGAAGGCTTAACAACAATTGTTAAAAGTTTCATATCTTCACCTAATTAAAGATTAATTCCATGAATTATAGAGTGATGAAAATCAAAGTTTTTTGTTAATAAATTATAAAAAAACCGCGTTTTTGCACTAAAAGTTTTCAAAACTTAATGTTTTAAAATTAAATTTGCACCAACTATGGGCAGTTTAAATAAGGATTGATGGAATATTTTCTGGCGTCCCCTAGGGGGATCGAACCCCTGTTGCCGAGATGAAAACCCGGTGTCCTAACCGCTAGACGAAGGGGACACAGAAAAAAAATGATTTTATCAGACTAATTTTTTTTGTTAAGTATTTGTTCTATCTTAGACAAAAAACCTCTAAGGATACCCGTTTCCAAATTATCTGGTTGCAAACGTTTAATTAGTCTCCGCACTCTGGTTCTTACTTGTTTAGGATTTTCCTGATCGTAAAAATCTATCAGCTTCATCACTTTATCAAAATGATCAATTAAGTACTCATTATCTTGAAAGGTTTGAGTTTCATCCTTTAATTCAGTTGTTGAATTAATATTATCAATTTCCATTTTTATAACATAAGAAATTATTTGTACCGCATGAGATAAATTTAAAGATGAAAAGCTTTCATCAGTTGGAATCTTTAGATGGTAATCGCACAATTGCAACTCCTCATTGGTGAGACCACTTATTTCTCTTCCAAAAACAAAGCAAATTTTAGTATTGATGTTTTCTAGAGCGGTCTTCAAAATCTTAGTTAACTCTGATGAGGTTTTTGTTGGCCACGGAATTGTCCTGGTTCTTGCACTAGTACCAAAAATTAAAGTAGCATCTTTTAAAGAACCAGTTAGATCTTGATAAATCTTTACATTCTCCAATATGTCCTTTGCTCCTTTGGCTCTGTAAAAAGATTCATCATTAGGAAAATCTTTTGGATTGATTAAAGAAAGATTTTTAAATCCCATATTTTTAATAGCTCTCGCTGAAGCTCCAATATTTCCTGGATGAGAAGGCTCAACCAAAATGAATTCAATTTTATTTTTAAGTGAAGAATCAGACACTTTAATAGTTTACAATTCTTTTTTTAAAACACCATGGAACCTAAAGTTACTATCGCGATAAATGCCGCTAGACTGGCTGCAAAAGAAATACATAAATTTTCTCGTCGCAGAGATAAGATAAATGTTTTTGAAAAAGGGCCTACTGACTTTGTAACTCAAGTAGATAGTATTGCAGAGAACATAATAATAGATACATTGAAGACCTCTTTTCCTGACCATTCTTTTGAGGGAGAAGAATCTGGTCATCAAGGAAATAAGAATGCTGATTATCACTGGATAATAGATCCCTTAGACGGAACCACAAACTTCATTCATGATTTTCCCTTTTACTCCATCTCGATTGCATGCTTCTACAAAGGATCGATAGAACATGGTTTGATTTATGATCTTTCTCGTGATGATGAGTATTATGCTTCAAAAGGGAAAGGTGCTTTTTGTAACAAAACTAGAATAAGAGTTTCAGAGATTAAAGGATTAAAAAACTCTTTAATATGCAATTCTTTTCATGGGGGTCCAGACTTAGAGCCTAAATTTGATCAACTTACTCTTATACGAAATCTTTATGCTAATTCATTAACTCTTCGTAGAACTGGATCAACAGCTTTAGATCTTGCCTTTGTTGCTTCAGGGAAACTTGATGCCTTTTTAGGATATGGAATGAAAGTTTGGGATTTTGCAGCTGGAGCTCTATTGGTCAGAGAAGCTGGAGGTTTCATCAATGACTTTAATGAAGAAGAAGACGTATTCTCTACGCACAGCATAGTGGCTGGAAACATGGCATGTGTGAAAGCCATTAACAAAGAAATAAAAAAATCTTTAGTTTAAAATATTTACAAAATCCATTATTTTTTGATAAAATGCACATTAATCGTTCATTCAATGCCTTTTTTTAGTGCATTGAACGGAAGTAGGAAGATAGGAAAACCTCTTTCTACACAACGTGTAGAAAGGCTAGCAAGTACCTTTAATGGGAACGAGACCGAATATCTACCGAAGGAACGCGTTACGAGGGTGTATGCCGTGAGGCACATGAAACATAATCGAAACGAAAACTGGAGGCGATATGTCTACTTACAGAGGTATCAAAGTCACTGAAAACAACCTTCACGTTGAGAACAAAAATACTCAACCGGGCGTTTACAGAGGCGTAAAGCATGATGCTATAGAGTCAGATAAGTCAGAAAAGTTACAAAACGGTGTTTACCGTGGTGTAAAACATTCTGCTTAATTGAGAAATAGTTGAAAATTTAGGGAGGTCTTCGGGCCTCCCTTTTTTTTATGGCATACCGTCATCATAAGTTTCACTTTTTTTGATTGCTAAATCCTCAAAATTTAAATTCATCAAAATTAAGTTATTACAAAGAACGTAAATTGATGAATAAGTACCAACAATGACGCCACAAATCAAAGCGATAGCAAAATTCTGAATGAAATCTCCTCCTAAAATAAGTAGTGCAAATAAAACCAATAAAGTTGTTAAAGAGGTGATTAGAGTTCTTCCTAACATCTGATTTAGAGATCTATTGATGACATCAACGTTATCTGATTTTCTCTTCTTTCGATAATTCTCTCTTATTCGATCCGAAACTACTATCGTATCGTTAAGAGAGTAACCGATAACTGCCAATATGGCCGCTAGTACCGTCAAGTTAAAACCTATATAAAATATCGAGAAAAAACCTAATACTATCAACACATCGTGTATCAGAGCTAGGAGAGCGCCGATGGCAAACTTGAATTGAAACCGAAACATGATGTAGACCATCATTACCAACATCGCTGCAAGTATCCCTAAACCTCCTTGATCACGTAATTCTTCACCTATTTGCGGACCGATGAAATCTTTGCGCCTCAAATCAAACTGAAATGAGTTTTTCAGTGCAGTTACTATCTCATCAGATAAATTATTTTCTGAGCCTCCTGGAATCTTAATCAGAATATCTTGCTCTGAACCAAAATAAGAAACCTGAAAATCGTCTTCTAATTTAGAGCCAAGCACTTCTCTAATTTCTTCTAGGTTGGTTGATTGCGATAACTTTATCTCAATTAAAGTGCCGCCGGTAAAATCCAATCCAGCATTCAATCCTTTAAAAGAAAGCGAAAAAATTGAAAGGACGACCATTAAAATTGATAGCACTGAGGCTATCTTTCTGGGTCGCATGAAGTTTATTTGCATTTTATATCCAGAGCGTATCGAGATGTTTTCGATTTCGATAAATTAACCAAACTAAAAATCTAGTAACTAAGATAGCAGTAAACATCGAGGTCAAAATTCCAACCGATAAGGTTATTGCAAAGCCTTGAACCGGCCCTGTGCCAATCGTATAAAGAATTAGTGCTACGATTAAAGTAGTTAAATTTGCATCTACAATAGTTATATAGGCACGATCATATCCAGCATTTATTGCATCTAAAGGTTTAAGTCTATTTTTCAATTCTTCTTTGATTCTGGAGAAAATTAAGACATTTGCATCTACTGCCATTCCAATTGTTAAAACAATTCCTGCAATACCAGGTAACGTTAAGGTTGCTGATAAAATTGACATAATGGCGCTAATCAAAACAATGTTTAAAGCGACTGCAATATTGGCAATGACGCCAAAAACTTTGTAGTAAAAAATCATAAAAATAAGAACTAAAGATAAGCCAAGAACTAAAGATTGCACCCCAACGCGAATATTATCAGCCCCTAAAGATGGACCAACTGTACCTTCTTCAACAAAATTCATTGGTGCAGCTAACGCCCCTGCTCTCAAAAGCAAAGCCAATTCAGAGGCTGCATTGGGACTATCTAAGCCGGTTATTCTAAATTGGTTTGCAAGAGCAGATTGAATGGTTGCTAAGCTGATGATTCTTTTATCAAAGTAACTTTCAATTTCATCACTGATATTGGATGTTTTGATTTTGCGTTCAACAAAAATTACTGCCATCTTTCTGCCCACGTTGTTTCTGGTTGAACGATGCATTTTTGTTCCACCCTCGCCGTCTAGAGAAATGTTTACTTGTGGGAACCCGCTTTCGTCATAGCCAACGCTGGCATCTGCTACTTTATCGCCTGTAATTATGACCTGCTTCAATAACCTCACACGTTGTCCGGAGAAATCAAATTGATCTGTTCTAGATAATAAACTGTTGGATTCAGCCTCGAGACGAAACTCTAAATTAGCAGTTTTTCCTATGATTTTTTTGGCTTCAGCAGTATCTTGGACGCCTGGCAGTTGAACAGAAATTCTATTTTTTCCCTGACGAACTACGACAGGCTCAGAGATTCCAAGCTCATTGACTCTATTTCTAAGAGTTACTAAATTTTGGGAAACTGCGTAATCGATTAAATCATCGAGGCCTTGCTCGTTGTACTCAACGATAAATTGGTTATTGCCCTGCTTTTTATACTCAAGATCTATGTTGCTTTTTAGATAATCGTCTAACTGATCTGTAGCATCCGATCTGGTAGTGAAAATTATTCTGTTATCGGCAATTTCAGAACGACTAATTCCAATTCTTTCTTCTCTGAGTTTTCTTTTGATATCAGCCAAATAGGATTCTAAGCGAGTTGAAATTAGCAACTCGGAGTCTACTTCCATTAAAAAATGAACTCCCCCCCTAAGATCTAAGCCTAATTTCATTGGCGAAGCTTGAATATCTGATAACCAGGCAGGAGTATTTGGAGCTAAGTTCAAAGCTATTACAAATTCTCTCTCTAAGTTTTGTTCTAGATATTCTTTGAGTTTAACTTGATCTTGATAATTTTCTGCCTTAAATAAAATTGAGTCATATCCGTCAAGCTCTTCATTGAGATTGGAGGAGAAACTGATTTCTGTTTCTATTGCCAGTTGTTCGATTCGTTTCGCAATATTAGGAGATATTTTTCCCAAAGAGCTATCCAAAGTAATTTGAACTGCTGGACTTGGAGGATAAAAATTAGGTAAAGCATAAGTAATGCCAATGGTAATGACAAACAATATGATTACAATTTTCCAGAGCTGAAATCTGAGCACTTTTTAGAGAGATTTAATTGTTCCTTTAGGCAAAACGTTACTTACAGATTCTCGCTGGATTGTAAGAACTGTGTCATTAGCTCGAACGGTTAAAAAGTCATCATTCATCTTTGTAATTACACAGACCATACCTCCCGAAGCAATAACTTCGTCTCCCACAGAGAGTGACTCAATCATTTCTTTTTGAGCTTTGAGCCTTTTGTTTTGCGGCCTTATGATTAAAAAATACATAATGGCGACAAAACCAATTAACAAAATTAATTGCGGGCCAAAAAAACTTGGAGCTTGTTGGGCCATGACTATTTCGGTTTCTTTCATATTAACTTCTCCTTTGGTGCCGGAGGAGAGACTCGAACTCTCACGCCTTGTGGGCACTCGATTTTGAATCGAACGCGTCTACCAATTCCGCCACTCCGGCTATATTACAAGGTAAAATTCAAAAAAAATAAGATTTGTTTTGTTAAAATTTGCATTTTATCACCATAAAGAAAGAATAACTTCTAATGTTTAATTTTCTAATAAAAGCCAATCACGAAAGTGAATCGAAAAAAACAGAATTACTCCTAAAAAATGAAGATATTATCTACGCGCTTTCCTCAACCTCAAGAATAGATTATCAAGCTTTAAAAATCCTTACTAAGCAAAATAATTTAACAGAACTTAAATTAAAAAATGAAAAATCTCCTATTAAGAAAAATTATTTTCAAATTAGAAATCCGAAAAGAAAATTTCCTTGGCAGACTCCAAAAAGGATGCATTCAAAAGAATTAGGCATCCTTGCTGAGAATCGAAATTTTTCAAAAAAAGCGATCATCATCCCAGTAGACATTTTTTGGGGAAAATCGCCAGAACGGCAAGATAACTGGCTCAAGCTTTTATTTAGAGAATCTTGGGAGGGAACCAGTTTTATTAGAAACTTATTCAAACTTTTTTTTAATGGCAGAAATGTGAAAATATTTTTTCACAAACCTCTTGAAGTGGATGACATTTTCAATAGTCCCGAATCAGATAAAAATCTTGTTTTAAAAACTGAAAGGCTTTTGAGAGCTAGGTTCAGACAAAATCGAAAAGCTTACTTAGGGCCGGATATTTCCAACAGAAGAACATTGGTGACCAGTATTCTAAATTCTAATTCTATTAGAAATTATATTGAATCTGAATCTGAGGGCAGTCAAAAAAAAATAACTAAATTACAAAAAAAAGCCAGTAAATATGTATGGGAAATTTGCTCGGATATGTCTTATCCATTTATTTATCTTTACGATAGAGCCCTAACTTGGTTTTGGAACTCGAGATATGAGAACTTGGAGGTATTAAATTTTGAAGAAATAAGAAAAATTGCGCCCAGCACCTCTCTAATTTTTTCACCTTGTCATCGTTCCCATATCGATTATCTAGCTTTATCTTATTTGCTTTACTACAAAGACTTAATGCTGCCACAAATTGTTGCTGGTAAAAATTTAAATCTTCCATTGGTAGGCCCACTCTTGAGAAAAGGAGGTGCTTTTTTTATGAGGCGCTCTTTTAGCAACAATCGTCTTTACTCTGTTGTGTTTTATGAGCATTTAAAAAAATTAATGCAAAGAGGACATTCGATAGAATTTTTTCCTGAAGGAGGAAGATCTAGATCGGGAAAATTAATGCCGCCAAGACCTGGAATTATTTCGATGATTCTAAGGTCCTTCTTAGGTATGGATGAAAAACAAGTTAGTTTCGTGCCAATTTCTATAAATTATGAAAAAGTCCTTGAAGGAAATTCTTATATTAACGAAGTAATGGGTGCAGAGAAGAAAAAAGAAAATTTAAAAGATATCTTTTCGGTATTTAGAGATTTCAGAAATTATCTTGGAGAGGCTTATTTGCAATTTGGAGAACCGATAAATTTGAATGCCCTTTTAAAAGAATATCCACTGGGTGACTACTCATCTGAGAAGGATTGGCTCTTTAAAGTTACTCCCGTTCTTGGTAAGAAAATCATGACTACTATCAACGATTCAACTGTTGTGACTTCTACTGCATTATTTTCTTTGGCAATTTTAAATAGTGATGGTTTCTCTATTTCAAATCGAGAACTTGTTTCAAGAATTGAATTATTAAAGTCTTTGCTTGAAAAGGATAAATATTCTGCCAAAACTTTGGTTTGTGAAAAAACCGGTAAAGAGATAATTGATCAAATGAGAAAGTTGGGTTTCCTTTCAAAGGAAGACATAAATGACAGAATTTCTTTGACAAATTTAGAGGCGGCTAAACTTAGCTTTTACAGAAATAATATTTCTCACCTGCTTATTTTTGAGTCATTAATATGCGGTTTTTTTCAGTACCAAAAAGAAATCGTTAAGGAAGATTTATTGCAGTCCATAAAAATGATTTATCCCTTTTTGAAAGAAGAATTTTTTCTTAAATGGGATGAGGCTGATTTAGATCAATTAATTAACTTAAAGCTAAACAAACTTATAAATAAAAATCTCATTATTGAAGATTCAAATGTTTACAAAAGACCTGATTTTAAATCGAAGGAATTTTATGAAACTCAATCGCTGGGAAAACTTGTTCAACCATCCATTGATAGATTTTATGTTCTAATTTCTCAATTATGGAAAAATTCAGAAGAACATATTTCAAAAAATGAATTGGAAAGAAATTCTCTAGAAATACTTAAAAATTTAGAAAAAACTCAAGCAAGACTTACTCCAGAATTTTCTGAAAAATGGATGTTTGATGTTTTCTTAAATCGGTTAATAGAAAATAAATATGTCCGCCAGGATGATAAGGGAATGCTTTATCCCACTAGAATTACTCAACGATTAGAAAAAGACGCCAATAAGTTTTTAGAGCCAAATTGGCTGAAAGAACTCTCCAAAAGTATTTCGTAAAGTCTTGAAAAAATAAAAAATACCTCCATATAAGCATTGAGAAAGATAGCTGTGATGGGATCTTTCCATAGGTTGACATGCTCGAATGAGGTGTCTTTTTATTAACTTGCTTTAATTTAAGGAGTTTATTATGAAAAATAGTTTATTAAATTTATCAGATCCTTTCTTCTCAACAAGGTTTTTAGGATTCGACAGTTTGTTCGATTCATTGAGAACATTCAGCGAGATAGGAGAAGATTCAAGGTCTTATCCGCCTTACAATATCAAACGCGACGCGAATGATATTACCATTGAGGTTGCAGTTGCGGGTCTTAGTGAAGACGATTTAACCGTAGAAACTAAGGAAAACAACTTGTGTATCACTCACGAAGGATCTAAAAATTCTTCTGGAGAGGTCTTGCATCAAGGAATCGCTGCGAGAGCCTTTAAATTGCATTTTTCTCTTGCGCCTGAAGTTGTTGTAAAAACAGCTGATTTAAAAAATGGTTTATTAAAAATAAATCTAGAAAGGATTATTCCAGAGTCGGAAAAAGCAAAAGTTATTCAAATTAATTCAGGCGAATTAATTACAGAATAATCTCCTCTAAAACATGCCGCCGTCAAGGCGGCATGGATTATAAACCCAAAGCTTTTTTGATGTTTGGTTTGAAATAAGTCTCCGGCTTCATAATTTTCCCAGCGTCATTTTTAATGAATTTTCCATCAACAAATTTACTCATATTTGAGCTTTTCACCTCTTCCCAAATCTTATCAAAATCTATGCCCGCACTATTGCACATACCCATAATGACCCAAACCATATCTGCAAGACCATCAGCAACCTCAATCAAGTTTTCTTCATCAAATGCTTTCGCGGTCTCTTCAAACTCCTCTTTGATCAAACTCATATAAAGCTGAGTTTGCAAATTATTAAGATTAAGATCTGAAGCTATTTTTTGTTCTCCTAAAATCATAAAGTTAGATACATCTTTTTGATAATTCATTCGCTCTCCTGGTCTACGGTAAATATATTATATTTAAATGCTTTGCCTTTTATAACACGGGATGGCTTTAAATTAATAAGCGAGCTCATGTTGCTATGCAGAGCTGATTTGTAAATGATTTTCTTGAAATTGTTTTGCTTCAGTGACTTTTTAAATCTATTTAAATCAAATTCTTCAAAATCCAAATTTCTTAAAAATTGTATTTCTTTTTTGGCTCTTGCATCATTTTTTTGTTCAAACATTTGATCCAGATAGACAATCTCATGATCAAAATATTTTTTTATGAGATCCAAAGAATCGCCATTAAGAAAATCTATTCGATTAATGGCATGTTGCAAATCTTTGTGCTTTGAGTTTTGCAGACATTGATTTGTAAATTCATACAGCCAAGATTTTTTCTCTATAGCAGTGACTGAATATCCGAGGAAACTTATTTCTAAAGCATCTATACAATATCCTGCGGTCAAATCAATCACCTTTCTCCCAATATCTTTTTTGGAAAAACATTTCTTTAGTAAAGATGATTTAGACATAATTTTTTTAAAATCCATGTAATCAATGACAAAAGGTTTTGAGTTTTTTATTGCCAAATCTTGTAATGCAAGGTTTTTGGCTGACGCCCATATAACTTGCTTGTGTGTTTTGGAAATCCTTAAGTATCTTGGTGTGATTAATTCCAAGTCATGTTTGGAAGCAAATTGTTCTGCAAATCTGATTTCACTTTTCGAAAGATAGGATACAAATGGCTTTCTTTCTGTAAAATTATTCATGTCAGTAAAAAACGATGGTTAAACTTAGAAAAGAAGATATTAAAACAAAAGAAGTCCTTTCTTGGAAAGGAATCCATCTCTTCCATTTCACTTTTTCTGCTTGTTCAATGAAAACAAGAATTTTTATGGGTCTAAAAAACATAGATTACACAGGCCATCATATAAATCTTCAAAAAAAAGAAAACTTTTCTCCTTACTTTCAAGGTATTACTCCTAGATCATTGGTTCCTGTTTTGGTTGATGACGGAGAAGTTCATATCGAGAGCAATGACATCCTTAAGTATTTGGATAATAAGTTCCCCACCTTGATTTTGATACCTAAAGATAAAGAAGAAGAGATAAATAAAATGATGATTGAAGAAAATGATCTGCATTTAGACATCCGAAATGTTACTTTTAAATTCTTAGTTCCAAAATTCTTGAATAACGTAAAAATTCAAGAAAAATCCGAATCAAAGGCTACCTTGCATGGAAATGAGGATTCAGAAGATGATGCAAATAGAAAGTTTTGGGAGAATTATAAAAAAGTAGGGATCACAGACGAAGTTGCAACCAAATCTTTACTGAATCTCAAACTCCATCTTGATGAAATAAATGAAAAACTTTCTCACCATACCTACATTTTAGGTAACGAACTAACCTTACCCGATATTGCATGGTTTATTTATGTTTCAAGACTTAAGGCTGCAAGATATCCAATACATATTCTTCATCCCAATGTTAATGATTGGTATGAAAGCTTATTAAAAAGAGAAGTTTTTGCAAAAGAAACAAAGATTCCTGGAGTTGTTAGATTCATATCCTATATCTTTTATGTGGTTCAAAAATATAGTGGGTGGAGCATCAAAAGACAATTAGTAGGCTAAAAACAATAAAAAAATCCCGAGTAAAACTCTATAGACTACAAAAGGTGTAAAACCTATTCGTTCGATGAGGTTTAAAAAAATTCCAATGCATAAGTAAGAACTAAAAAACGAAAAGGTTGAAACTAAAAGAGCATCAAGCCAATTTATTTCTGATGATGCAAATCCTAAGGCGATAATTTCTGAGAAGAAAATAATACCCAAAGTAGGTATTGCAAGCATGAAAGCAAACTTTGAGGCAACCGTTCTAGAGTAACTCAAGAATAAAGCACAAATTATTGTGATCGCTGAACGGCTGGTTCCTGGAATCAGGGCCAAGCATTGAGCTAAGCCAATGAAAAAAGCATGTTTAAAGGTTACTGATTCATAAGGCGTTTGATCTTTTGAAGCTCTATCAGCAATCCAAAGAAGAATGCCAAAAAAAATAGTTGAAAGAGCAATAATGTCTAGAGTCCTTAAGTTTTCTGAAATGAAATCTCTTAATAAAAATCCTGTAATTAATATTGGTAAGGATCCAAGCAATAATTTATTTAAAAATGAATCGCCTGAAGATAATTTATAATCTTTTAAAGCGTCAGCTAGTTCTGCTCTAAAATAAATAATTACTGCAAATAAACTGCCACCATGAGCAAAAATATCAACAGTGATTGATTGAGTCTCTTGACCTAAGACTGAGGAAATGATTATCAAGTGCGCAGAGCTAGAAATAGGTAGAAATTCAGTCAAGCCTTGAATGACCGACAAAATTAGAATTTGCAAAACTTCCATTTATTTAACTCTCTTCCATTGATCGGTGCCTGAAAGATAAACGGGATATACCTCTTCAGGATTTTTCAATCTGGTATCTAAATCATCGAGATAATAGGCTAAGTGTAATAGACCTTTTGCATGATTATTTGTTTCTAAAAGGCTTGGCTTAATTAAGTAGTCTAAAAACTCATGACAATCGCTACAGATGATTTCTTTATTATCTGAAGAAATAAAATCAGAAAGTTCTGTTTTCTTAATGGCAGCATCGTTTATTGAAGGGTGAGCCAAATCATTATTTTTTCTTATGTATTTACCAACATATAAGTCATTCATATGTGCTTCTTTTACAATAAAAAGTTCTTTGGTTTTTTGTTCCAAAAAAACAGTTTGAGCTAAAACCAAAAGACTCGAAAGAGGTAAAATTTTCTTTCGCAAACCAAAGGCTAGGCCTTGCGCTACAGAACACCCCACCCTTAACCCTGTAAAGGATCCTGGGCCAACACTCAAGGCAATGAAGTCTAGCTCTTCTTTTTCAAGTTGAGATTTCCTAAGGAGGTTGTCTATAAAGCCAAAAATATTTTTACCATGCATATTTTTATCCTGAGAATGCTCGATATATATTTCTTTATTTTTTGCTAAGCCAATTGAACAATAAACCGAAGAGGTTTCAATAGCTAAAATGTTGGTCATTTACTGAGATAAAAAGTCTTTAATATTATTTTTAATTTCCTCAACGGTTAAAGTGCCATCTACGGTAAGATACTTAAAATCTGAAGCGTTTTTAAAATTTGAATAATATTCAATCAGTGGTTGAGTTTGAGTCCAATAGACTTTGAGACGGTCTTTTACTGTTTCTGGCTCATCATCTTTTCTTATTATAAGTTCCTCGCCCGTTTCATCGTCCATTCCAGGTTTTTTGGGTGGATTGAAGTCTATATGGTATGTTCTACCTGACGCCAAGTGGATTCTTCGACCAGACATTCTTTTGATAATTTCTTCATCTGCAATAACTAACTCTATGACTCCATTTATTTCTACGTTATTTTCCTGCAGTGCTTCGGCTTGAGGTATGGTCCTAGGAAAACCATCAAATAAAAAGCCGTTTTTACAATCTTCTTGTGAAATCCTCTCTTTGACCAATTCGATGATTAGTTCATCAGAAACTAAGTTTCCAGCGTCCATTACTGCCTTTGCCTGTAAGCCTAATTCTGTTCCATTCTTAATGGCTTCTCGTAACATGTCGCCTGTAGAAATATGCGGAATGTTTTGTTCTGAAGCAATGAAAGCTGCTTGAGTACCTTTACCAGCTCCAGGTGGGCCTAAAATAATGAGATTCATTCGGTGATTGCTACAGCCATTGCAGTTGCGTGTTCTTCGGTATCGCTTAGGCTAAGGGAAATGTCTTTAAGCCCTTGCTCTTTTGCTAATAATTTAGCTCTTCCGTTAAGTTTTACTTTTGGGCCGCCATATTTTCTTAGTATCACAATGTCTTTTGGCCTGACGCCATTGGTGAAGCCATAGCCTATGACTTTTGATACAGCTTCTTTACCAGCAAAGTTTTTTGCCAAGAAGAAAGGTTTAGCTCTAGAAGATTTTTTTTGAAATTGTTCGATTTCAAGGTTGTCGTAAACTCTGTGCAGAAATCTAAGTCCAAAGTTTTCATAAGCCTTTGCTAGTCTTGAGACCTTTACCAAATCTATTCCGCTTCTTAATTTAGTCATTGAATATTGCTCCTGCATTCATAGGTTTTTCAGCGATGTAGGTGATTGCAAGTTGCATAATTTTTTTTATTTTACTTCTTGCTGAAGAAGAAGTGATTTTTCCATTGGTAAAATTTATGATATCAATTCCAGAGACTTTTAAAAAATTATTTAAAGGTTTTTCTGAAAATCCTTGAGCTGGATGAAAATAATAGATTCCGTCTTTTTGTATACCCTTTCCTTTGTTATCAAATTGAAAATCAAAACCATAGCCAAGTTCACAAATTAAAAAATATTCAAACTCTCTTAAGGATATCTCAATATTTTTAGCTTCTCCCAATTCTAAGATCTTGTAAAAATTAATTACGGCATCAAAAATTTTCTCTTGTTTAACTTCCTTTTCTATTAATTTAAAAATCAATTCATTGAGATACAGTAATATTTTTAAATTTTTTCCAAGTATTTGAAAGTATTTGATTTCTTCCCAAGAAGTTAAGGTCTTTAGTTCGCTTTTACCGGAATAATTAATATTGGCTAAAATGTTTGGAGCAGCAACATTTTGAAATTTGTTTTTTTTTGATCGAGCTCCTTTCGCTATGACAGAAACTCTGCCATTTTTTCTGGTAAAAAGTTCGCAAATCAGGCTGGTTTCTGAGAACTTTCTACTTAGTAAAAGAATTGCTTCTGTTTCGTTGGCGCCTAAAGACTTCAAAAATCAACTCCAAGACCAAATTTTTTTAACTTGTTTATATCGTTTGTCCAATTTTTGTTGGCTTTAACCCAAAGTTGAAGGTTCACTTTTTTTGAAAACTCTTTTTCTAATTCTTTTCTGGCAGCTGTTCCAATGGCTTTAATCATACTGCCCTGCTTACCAAGGATAATTCCTTTTTGACTCTGGGACTCAGTAATCACGGCTGCATAAATGGTCTTAAGCTTTTTTGAATCATCAATTTTTTCAATCACAACATTCAGACGATAAGGCAATTCATCACCCAACCTATTGATTGCTTTTTCTCTAATTATTTCTGAGATAAAAAAATTATCTGAAAACTCTGTTAGAGAGTCTTCTGGAAAATGATATGGACCAATTTCTAAATTGTTCAAAATTACACTTTTCAATATCATCAAATTATCTTTTTTTCAGTGCGGATATAGGAACAATAGATAAAAAATTAAATTTTTCACTGATATCTTTAATAAATGCTAACAACTTAGTTTTATCTCTTAATCTGTCTATTTTGTTAATGACTAAAACAACAGGCTTATTGAGGTTTTTTAAACTTTTGAGAATATTTTCTTCTTCCTTTTGCCACTTAAAACGATCAATTAAGAAGAGAACAAGATCTACCTCTTCATAGCAGTGAGAGGCGATTTTATTCATGACTTTGTTAAGCTGCCTTTTATAGCCAAGATGCACTCCGGGAGTATCCAAAAAAACGATTTGAGATTTTTCTTCTGTGAGTATTCCTAAAATACGATTGCGTGTGGTCTGAGGTTTTCTTGAAGTAATGGCAATCTTTTTTTGAAAGAAAGCATTTAGCAAGGTTGATTTACCAACATTTGTTCGGCCTGATAGCGAAACAAAACCAAATTTATTTTCCATCTTTATTTAGCATGATTAAAACGTTAGAAGCGGCCTCTTGTTCTGCTAATTTTTTACTTTTTCCTTGTCCTTCGCCAAAAACATTATGTATTGGCAACGTTACCTTAGAGACAAAATATATTTCTCCTTTTTGTTTTTTTTCAGTAGTTACGTATTCAGGCAAATCTTCATCTAGGGATTGTAAAAATTCCTGAAGAAGAGTTTTTGAATCTTTCTGTTCTTCTAATAAAAGTTTAGAAAAATCTATTTCTAAGATAGACAAGGTAATTTCTTTTGCTTTCAAAAAATCTGAATCAAGAAAAATAGCTCCGATGAGAGCTTCTAAAGTGTTTCCGATGATAGTTTCTGTTAGGTTTTGATTGTTCTTAAGTGCAGAACCTGCTTGCAAATACTTATCTAATTTTATTTTCAGGCCCGCTTTGCTCAATGAAGATCTACTTACGATTCTAGAGCGGTAAATACTTAATTTTCCTTCATCGAGCGAACTCTCTTTAAAATACAAGGCTTCTGAAACAACAAGTGAAATTACAGAATCACCAAGAAATTCCAACCTTTCATTGTTGAAATCAAAGTTTATGCTTTTATGCGTAATAGCTTCATCTAAGAGTTTCTTATTTTTAAATTTATAACCAATAGAATTTTCTAACTCGGCAATACTCATTCTTAATTCAAAAATTTATTCCTTGAAAAAGATGGAAGACAGGTTAGGCACTCCCAATGCATCCATATAAAAGCTGGTTTTCCAACTACATTTTGCTTTGGTACAAAGCCCCAACTTCTGCTATCAGCGCTGTTATCTCTGTTGTCGCCCATTACAAAATAATAACCTTTTGGTACTAGCCATTTACGTTCAGCTCCGTATGTAAGTTGATTCCTATAGTTTTCTAATAGTCTTATCGTGTAAGACTTATCTTGGTAGAACTCTTTTAAATAAACTTCATCATCATTTGAATATAAAAACTCTCTTTTTAATTTTTCACCATTCACTATCAATTCTTTATTTCGATAAATAACTTCATCTCCTTCTTTGGCTATCAATCTCTTTACAAAAGTAAGACCCAAGGGAGTACAAGCTTCGCTGTAACGTTGCCAGAGATACTCCTGAGAGCTATCAAAGTTTTTTTCAGGATAAGCATTTTCAATTGGCGAGCTGCAAACAGTATGCTCTGGAATGAATGCAACCATCTCTCCTTTTTTTGGCTCTCTGGTTTCAAACCAAGTTGATTTTCCTAAAGGATTTTTTAAGCCATAAGAGAATTTATCAACCACTAAAAAATCTCCAACTTGTATCTGAGGAATCATGGACTCTGTAGGAATTTGGAAAGGTTCATAAATAAATGATCTAAAAATAGTTATGCCTAGGAGGATTAGGAAAAAAGATCTTGCCTCTTTTTGCAAATTCACTAAATCGGTTCGTCGAGAGATGATCCAAATTACAAGTGAAACCAAAGTTAAACCAACTAAAATATAACCAAAGCTGATATTGAGTTTAAAAACCGCATACAAAGCTAAAAGAGGAAAAGGGAAAGAGACAGTACTGATGGTCTTGGAAAATTTACCATCTAATTTTTTCTCAGAGTAAACCCAAGCAGCAAATAAGATAGAAATAATGATTACTGAAATAATTAAAATTGATTCGTACATAATTATTTGCTTACTTTTAAAACCGATAAAAATGCTTCTTGCGGAACATCGATTTTTCCAATCTGCCGCATCTTTTTCTTACCGGCTTTCTGTTTTTCTAAAAGTTTTTTCTTTCGCGTTACATCTCCGCCATAAAGTTTAGCTGTTACATCTTTGCGGTAGGCTTTGACTGTCTCACGAGAAATAATTTTATTTCCAATTGCAGCTTGAATTGCAACATCATACATCTGTCTGGGAATAACCTCTCTAAGAGCTTTTGTCAGTTCTCTTCCTTTATAGTCAGCTTTTGAGCGATGCACCATAAAGTTAAGAGCATCAACCTTTTCGCCATTGAGCAAGATATCAATTCGAGTAATATCACTTTGGTCAAATCTCACAAAATCATAGTCTAGAGATGCATATCCTTTGCTAGTTGATTTCAATTTATCAAAGAAATCGAGAACGATTTCATTCATGGGCATTTCGTAAACTAGTTCTATTTGTCCACCCACATATCTGAGAGACTTTTGACTCCCTCTCCTTTCCACGCAAAGAGAGATGACATTTCCAACATACTCTTCAGGAACAAGAATAGTTGCAAGAGCTATTGGCTCCCTGACTTCCTCTATTGAACTTGGATCAGGATATTTACTTGGATTTTCAATTTCAATCACATCATTATTTTTCAATAGAATTTCGTACACGACAGTAGGTGCTGTAGCTAAAAGCTCTATTCCATGCTCTCTTTGAAGTCTTTCAATAATAATTTCCATATGCAAAGTTCCCAAAAAACCGCATCTAAAACCAGAGCCTAAAGCCTGAGATTGCTCCGGTTCAAATTGCAAAGCAGCATCGTTTAACGCTAGTTTTTCTAAGGATTCTCTAAATGATTCAAATTCACCGGAATCTAAAGGATAAAGAGCAGCAAAAACTTGAGGTTTTATTGGCTTGAATCCTGGTAAAGAGTTACTTTTGTCAGGCAGAACTATGGTATCTCCCACAGGAGCGCCTTTAATACTTCTAACTCCGGCACAGATAAAACCAACTTCTCCGGCAACTAGTTTATTTTTTTCTAATCTTTTGGGAGTAAAGACTCCTAATTTTTCAACTAAATGAACGTTATTATTTGAGGAAAATTTAATTTTATCACCAAGATTTATTTCGCCATTTACTACTCTCACTAAAGAGACAATTCCAAGGTATTGATCAAACCAAGAGTCAATTATCAAAGCTTGTAATGGTTCTGAAATGGAGCCTTCTGGAGCAGGTATTTCTCTAATTATTTTTTCCAACAAATCTTTAACGCCCAATCCATCTTTTGCACTTATGGCTGGTGCTTCACTAGCTTCTATACCGATTATTTCTTCAATCTCTTGTTTGACTCTTTCTGGATCCGACTGTTTTAGGTCAATTTTATTTAATACGGGAAATATCGAAAGTCCTTGATCGATAGCGTTATAACAGGTAGATAGAGTTTGCGCTTCAACTCCTTGAGAAGCATCGACTAGTAAAATAGCACCATCGCAAGCAGCTAAAGACCTCGATACTTCATAGGCAAAGTCCACGTGTCCAGGGGTATCTATTAAGTTGATCTGATACTTTTCTTCATCCAACTCATATTCTAGATATACCGACTGAGCTTTGATGGTAATGCCTCTTTCTCTCTCTAAATCAAGAGAGTCCAACACTTGATTTTGCATTTCCCGTTCGCTCAAGCCTCCACATATTTCGATGAGACGATCTGCAAGCGTGGATTTTCCATGATCAATATGTGCAATGATGCAAAAATTTCTTATCTGATTTATAGAAGCATGGCTCGACATGCGGGCATTATGTCCTATTTTGGAATTTTAAGGGTGAGAAAAGAACCGTTTTTATCTCTGATAATTCTTAAAGCAATGGTAGAGCCTTTTTTTAGATTTTTAGAAATTTTTTCATAATCTTTGATATTACTTACATCCTTAAACTGTATTTTATCGATTATGTCTCCTCTTCTAATTCCAGCTTCAGACGCCGGTCCAGGAAAAACGCTTGATACCACTACTCCTTTATCTTGGCCCAATTGTTTTTGTTCTGGATCCGTCAAGGAAGCGATATCTTTAACGGCAATGCCCAAAATATTTCCGGTCTCTTCTTTTTTATTAACGGTTGTATCTTGCGCAACTTTTTCATCTAATTTACCAGTTGTCACGGAAACCGTTTCTTTCTTTCCATCTCTGAATATTGTTGCATTTACTTTTTTTTCAGGAGGTATTCTTCCTACTATCAAAGGAAGATCGCCTGAATAAATTATTTGTTGCCCATCAAAATCTATAATTACATCACCATTTTTTAGACCTGCTTTTTCTGCTGGAGAATCTTTTAGAACACTGCCAATTAGTGCCCCACGAGGCACATCCAAGCCAAACGAATCTGCTAAATCTTTAGTTACTTCCTGAACTGCTACACCCAACCAGCCTCTAGATACAAACCCATTTTCTTTAATTTGTGTAACTATTTCATCTGCGTAGTTAATAGGAATAGTGAAAGAAATACCCATATACCCGCCACGATTTGAGTAAATCATTGCGTTAATACCAATGACTTCTCCATTAAGATTGAATAATGGACCCCCTGAGTTTCCTGGATTTATAGCTACATCTGACTGAATAAAGGGTATATATGAAGTGCTTTGTCCTGGAACACTTCTAGCTTTTGCGCTCACTATCCCTGCTGTTACTGTTGCATTCAGCCTATAAGGAGATCCAATTGCCATAACCCAATCACCAACTCGAACCTTTTCGGAATCTCCTAAACTTAAAAAAGGAAGGTTTTCATTGGTTTTAACCTTCAAAAGAGCAACGTCTGACTTTTTATCACTGCCAATTATCTCTGCAGAAAATTCTCTTCTATCTTGAAGACTGATTACAACTTCGGAGGCATCTTCAATTACATGATGATTTGTTAATATGTAACCGTCCGCTGAAATAATGAATCCTGAGCCTCCTGATGCTACTTTTCTGTCACGGTTTGGGGGGTTATAGGGAGAACCGAAAAAGTCATCAAAAAAAGGATCGTTAAATGGCCCTCTTCTCATTTCATTTTGTGCTGGAGATTTAATAACTTTTGTGACGCTTACATTTACAACAGCAGGCGTTACTTTCTCAGCTAAAGAGGCAAAATTTGGAAGGTCTGATACGTTTTGGTTCAACTGGCCCCATCCTGAGCTGGAAATGAGGAAAAGAGTAAAAAATACAAATAATTTTTTTTGCATAGTAAGATTTTTTTTATTCTAAAATCAAATTAGAAAAACTTATCAATTTTTGGTTGGATAATTTATCACTTGATAGATTTATAATCATTGGTGTATCGCCTTTCCTTGTATTTATAGTAACGCCGTTGGAAATAGAAGACAGTTTCACAGTGTTAGAGCCATCTTTGAGGAAAATTTTTAGTTTAAGATTCGCATTTGAACCTTTGATTCCGTAATTAGCCTCTAATTGATTACTGGAGATGAATTTATAACTGCGAAGGTTTCCATCAAAGTTTCTACCGTAATCGTCAAGGATAACTGGGTTTATTGTAGAAACTAGAGTTTTTGGAGCTGAGACTTGGAGGAAAGATTGAGTGGGTTGGGAGGAGAATTCAAAAAATATAAAGGTGAGAGTAAAACAGAGGCCAAAAAGATAAGAACAGGTCCTCATATAGGGAATTTTTCCCCAGCTAAAATGGTTTTCGTGATGTTTTTGGTTATTTGGTTTTTTGGATTTTTGGAGTTCGTTTTGGATTTTGGAAGAAAGGTCAAGATTTGGCATTAAAAGTTCTCTTCGAAGCGCTGATTTTTGTTTATTCATCTCAAGCCAACGCTTCTTAATATGAGGATTTTTAGAAATATCTTCAACAAGCCTGCGAGTTTCAAATTCGGAGGCTTCGCCATCCAAAAGTAAAGACAATCTTTGATCTACACTTGATTCCATATTAATTACTCCAGGTCTTAGACAGTCCTAATTTAGAAAAAGTTTCATTAATAAGCTCTCTTCCTTTAAAGATTCTAGATCTCACCGTACCAATAGGACAGTTTTGGACTTTAGCTATTTCTTCGTAACTCAATCCATCGTACTCTCTGAGAGATAAGGTTGATCTTATTTCGTCAGGTAAATTTTGAAATGCCTGATTAACAGCATCTTTCATTTCTTCTGCTGCTAAGAGAGTTTCGGGATTATCGGAATTTAAAGACAAATCAGATAAAGCGCCATCAAGAACGTCTTCATTGTAAGTTTCAGCTCCTCTGGATTTATTGGAAAAGTAGTTTTTTGCTGTATTGATAGCAATTCTGTAAATCCAGGTATAGAACGAACTTTCCCCTCTAAATTTATCAATATTTCTGAAAGCTTTAACAAAAGCTTCTTGAGCAATATCTTGGGATAATTCAAAGTCCTTGCAAAACTTAAAAACAGAATAAACAAGTCTATCTTGGTATTTAACCACTAGGATATCGAAGGCTCTCACATCCCCTTTTTTAACAAGATTAATAATGTTTATATCGTTTTCCATGTTCTAATCCATATAGACATGCGTATTGTCCACAAGTTCAGCTAAATTTCACTATAAAATTCAAATATTTCTTCAAATATTTCTTTGAGTTCATTTGGATAATCCATTTTTTTGTAAATGATCATATCTGCTAGGGAAACATCATCAATTTCAAACAGCTCAAATAGTTGATCAACTTGAGCATTGCTTAAAGAAAAGAACCTTTTTTCTACAAATGGTACAAAGATTTTATCTAGTTCATTCAAGCCCCTTCTTGCCTTAAATTTAGCTTTATTTAATAGGTCACTCACAGAAAGAATTATATAATCATGAAAATACAAAAAAGCATGAATTTTTCAGAAAAACATACTTCTCTCCTTGTTCAAGGATCTCAAGCTGCAGAATTTCTGCAAGGACAAATTACAATAGATACAGAAAAGATTTCTAATGAAGATTTTAAACCTGCCTGCATTTGCAACAACAAAGGCAGAGTCATGGCAACTTTTTGGGTTAAAAAGATAGAAAATGGATTTAAGATCGCCATCCTTAAAGAGTTAATCGCCTCTTTTGAAGAACATATGAACAAGTATATCCCTTTCTTTGATGCAGAATTAAAAAATGATGTACAAGATGACTTAAAAAAAGATCTAGATTCAACAGAATGGATGAAATTTTTAATTATTAAGGGAATAGTGGAAGTTAACAAACAGACTTCTTCAAAATTTACTCCCCACGAACTTAATTATCAAAATAAAGAGTTAATTGATTTTTCAAAGGGCTGCTTTAACGGTCAAGAAGTCATTGCAAGAATGGAATATAGAGGGAAATTGAAATTTGCTCTCAAAATTGCAGATAATTTAAAAGACGAGGTCAAGGAATCTTCGCTTCATAACAAAGAAGGAAAAAAAGTTGGGGAAGTTTTATCTAAGGAAGGTAAATACGGTTTTGTTTTTTTTAAAAACAAAGATGATCAAACTGAGTCTGTTTATCTAGACGGGCAAATTTTAAACATTCTCTAATCCTTATATTCTCCAATCTATCTCTTCGTTTTTGTTTTTCCTGAGATAATCATTAGTCTTAGAAAAAGGTTTTGATCCAAAAAATCCTCTGTGAGCAGACAATGGTGATGGATGAGGAGTTGCAATTATTAGATGCTTTGAAGAATCAATAAAAATTTTCTTTGATTGAGCATATGCCCCCCACAAAATGAAAACTAGATTTGATTTTTTATCACTTAAAGCTTTGATAATCTGATTGGTAAATTCTTCCCATCCAATATTCTTATGCGATCCTGGAGATCCGGATTCTACAGTTAAGATAGAATTTAGTAAGAGAACCCCTCGTTCTGCCCAAGCTGACAAATTTCCATCTTTGGGAATAGGCAAATTAAGATCAGTTGAATATTCTTTAAAAATATTCAATAAAGATGGTGGAAATCTAACCTCAGAATTGACTGAAAATGCTAAACCGTTTGCTTGATTTGGGCCGTGATAGGGATCTTGCCCAAGAATTATAATTTTTACGTTTTTAAAAGATGTTAATTCAAACGCTCTAAAAATATCCTTACTACTTGGATGAATTTTCTTTTTTTTTGAAGAAACTTCAGATATTTTTTGTCTTATGGGTTCCAAAATTTCTTTTAAGCCATATTCAGCAGCAACTTCTTTCCAAGATTCTAATGACATCACCATGGGAGAAATATTATCAAATATTCAATTTTTTTTATCCACAGAAATTGTGGATAACTCTCTGGATAAAATAAAGAAGATTGGTTGGAACCTTTAAACAGAAGTGTTTTAGCTAAATTGGTTAATTTTTAACCACTTAAAAATTAATCAATAAAATCAATAACTTACAAAGTTATTGAGATTGCACCAAGATAATGCAGTAAAAGATAGGCATAACTTGAATTTAAAAAAAATAAATAAACTTTTGTGTGTAACTCATATAAAAGTTACTATAAAAAAAATTCTTATTCCAATAAGGTCTTATAAATTTTTAATAAAAATAGAGGTAAAAATGGAAGCATTATTTAAACCAATAAAAATCAACGACTTAGTTGTGCCCAATAGAATCGCTATGGCGCCTATGACTAGGAGCATGTCTCCGAACGGTATTCCAACAGATCAGAATTTAGAATATTACAAACGAAGAGCAGCTGCAGAGGTTGGGATGATCATTACTGAGGGTGTTGAGGTGAGTCATCCGGCATCGAGCGGCTATCCTAATGTTCCTAATTTAAGACAAGCTTCTCATGATGGCTGGAAAAAATTAATTTCTTCAGTTCAAGAAGAAGGTTCCACGATATTTTGTCAATTGTGGCATGTGGGAGGAATAAGAAAACCGGGGCAACCCCCAAATCCTGAAGTGCCTGGTTATACACCCTCAGGTTTAGTCAGAAAAGATAAAAAAGTAGCTTATGAAATGACAGATAACGATGTAGAAGATCTTATTCAGAACTATGTAAAAGATATAGAAACTATCAAAATGTTGGGTTTTGACGGCGTAGAGCTTCATGGAGCTCATGGATATATGATCGATCAGTTTTTCTGGCGAGATACTAACGTAAGAAAAGATAAATACGGCAAAGAAGAAGATTTAAGGACAAAGTTTGTCTGCGAGATAGTTTCACGTGCTAGAAAACTTGTTGGAAACGATTTTCCGATAATGCTGAGATTTTCGCAATGGAAACAACAAGATTACGAAGCTAGACTTGCTCCCTCTCCTACAGACTTAGAAACTTTTTTAGGACCAATATCTGATTCTGGAGTTGATGTCTTTCATGCTAGTACAAGAAGATACTGGGAGCCAGAATTTGATGAGTCTGATTTAAATCTTGCAGGCTGGACTAAAAAAATAACCAACAAGCCCACTATTACTGTGGGAAGTGTGGGGCTGGATTCAGATTTTATAGGCCTGTATGTCGGCAATGACAAAGCTAATACCTCCTCTATTAAAACTTTAGTCGAGATGTTCGAAAGAGGAGACTTCGACATGGTTGCCGTAGGGAGAGCTCTCTTATCTGATCCAGAATGGGTTTTGAAGGTTAAAGAAGGTCGAGAAGAGGAGATTGTAGGTTTTACAAAAGAATATGTGGAAAAATATTTTTAGGGCTTAAAAATTGCCTAAATGCATTCCTCCATCAAGCAATATAGTTTCTCCTGTTATTGTTGATCCTGATTCTATGAAATAACAGATTGTTTCTGCAACCTGCTCTGCAGTACAAGTTAAGTTTAATGGTACGCTGTCTTCAGTAGATTTTTTAACAAACTCATAAGTTTCCTCGCCTAAGCCATTTTTCAACCAATCTCCTTGAATAAATCCAGGACAGATTGCGTTAATTCTGATTGGCCCTAAAGCCCTGGCAAGAGACTTAGTCATATTTATTAAAGCCCCTTTTGATGCGGCATATGCTACGGAACTACCTATTCCTAAAACTCCTGCTATAGAGGCAACATTCACAACTGATGGATTATCTGACTTAAGTAGGCTTTCTCTTGCTTCTTTAATCATCATATAAGGACCCACGGTATTTGTTGCATACAATCCAAGAAAATCATCTTTGGAAAGACCATCTAAATTATCATGTGCATTAAATTTAGTAGTGCCGGCATTATTAATCAAAGCATCCAGTTTTCCCCATTTTTTTATGGTTTCTTTCACTGTTTGAGCACAAGAATCGGGCTGTGAAACATCTGCTTTTAAAACAATTGTTTCTGCTCCTAATGTTTCACACTCCTTACTTACCTCATTTGCTTCTTCTATTGAACTTGAACAAGTTATTGCTATGTTCCAACCCTTGCTTGCAAGGAGTTTTGAAACCTCGGCACCAACACCTCTACTTCCACCTGTAACAATCGCAACTGGTTTAGTCATTTTTATACCTCCCTTACAGAAATAACATCATCTAGAGCAGACAACTCAACCAAAACCTTTTCCGGCGGTTTGGTTTCCAGATCAATTACGTTGTAGGCAATATCACCTCTACTTTTGTTTACCATATCTATAATATTCAATTTATTATCGGCAAGTACGGTAGTAATTTTACCTATCATTCCTGGATGGTTCTTATTTGAAAGAGTAATCCTAAATTCTGAAGGCCTGGGTTCAATTAACTCAGGAAAATTCACTGAATTTTTAATGTTTCCATTATTTAAAAAATCATCGAGCTGTTCAGCGGCCATCACAGAACAATTTTCTTCTGCTTGGCTTGTGCTCGCTCCAATGTGAGGCAAAATAATGACATCGTTAGCTATTTTGGCTCTAGAGATTAAGTCTAAATCAGCAAAATCTGTGATGTACTTGCTAAGGATGTTTTTATCCAAGCTTTCTATGATATCTTTTGAGACAACTATTTCATCTCTAGCAAAATTTATAAGTCTTAAGCCCTTTTTGGCATCTTTGAGTAAATCAGAATTTATAAGACCCTTAGTTTTATCATTTGCTGGCACATGGAGAGAGATGTAGTCAGATTCTTTGAAAACATCTTGAATACTCTCTTTTCGTTCAACTTTATTAGGCAATTTCCAAGCAGCTTCAACGGTTATAGCTGGATCATAGCCAATAACATTCATACCTAACATTACTCCCATATCAGCAACTTTAGAGCCTATAGCCCCCATACCAACAACGCCTAAAGTTCCGCCAGTTAATTCTCTGCCCTTGAAGCTTTTTTTTCCAGACTCAATTAAAGGTTTTAATTCTTCTTGATTTGACTCTTCTATTGAATTCACAAAATTAGCTCCTTGAAAAAGACCTCTGGAAGACATTAAAAGTGCTGCTAACACTATTTCTTTAACTGCATTAGCATTCGCTCCTGGAGTGTTAAATACAGGAATTCCAAGCTCAGAACATTCTTCGACAGGGATGTTATTTACCCCTGCCCCAGCTCTGGCTATGGCTTTTAAATTATTTCCAAAGTCTTCCTTTTTGAGTTTGTGACTTCTCAAAATAATTGCATCAGGATCAGAAAGACCATCAGATACCTCAAATTTTTTTGCTTGAAGGATATTTAAGCCCTTCTCAGCAATAGCATTGAAGGTTTTAATTTTTTGCGTCATATGAATTTTATTTATTTAATGAAGTCTATTAGTATTAGTTTTTTGAATCTGCAATTCTATAACTTAAATTAAATGAGACCAAAGCATTTCTTAAATTTTGAAAATTTTTCGAGACAAGACCTCAGCAATATCATTGATAGAGCAATAGAAATAAAATCAAAATCAGAAACATCAAATCTTTTTGATAAAAAAACTCTAGGTTTAATTTTTCAAAAACCCTCAACTAGAACGAGAGTTTCCTTCGAAGTAGCTATGAATAAATTAGGGGGTAACACAATTTTCCTAAGTTCATCTGAATTACAAATGTCTAGAGGTGAGCCAATTGCAGATACTTCTAAAGTATTGTCTTCCATGGTTGATGCTGTAGTAATTAGAAACGACAGTCATGAAGAATTGAAGCTTTTTTCAGAAAACTCCTCTGTTCCTGTGATTAACGGTTTAACTGATTTATTTCATCCCTGTCAAATTCTTGCTGACTTGATGACGTTCAAAGAGAAAAATGAGGGAGAAATTCTTAACAAAGTATGCTGGATTGGAGATGGAAATAATGTTTGCAATTCTTATATTGAAGCTGCCTCTATTTTTGATTTTGAAATTAGTATTTTTTGTCCTAAAGGTTGTGAGCCTTATCAGCCGTTGCTAAATAAGGCTAAAGATTTCATAACATTAGCATCCTCAAAAAATGAAGCCCTGGAAAAAGCCCAAATCGTCACGACTGATGTGTGGACTTCCATGAATAATGAAACCTCTGTAAAAGAGAGAAGAAAAACCTTTAAAAATTTCTTTGTTGAAGAAGAAGATATGGGTCTTGCTGATGACAATTCAATCTTTTTGCATTGCTTGCCTGCACACAGGGGCGAAGAAATAAGCTTCACAATGCTAGAACATGCTCAAAGTGTGGTCTGGGACCAGGCAGAGAATAGATTGCATGCTCAGCAAAGCCTTCTTGAATTTTTGTTAGCTGATTAATCTGTTTAAAAATTCTTTCCAGGTATCGTAGCGTCCTAAATCATAGTTGGAATCCGGATTGTACTCTGCCTTAGGAGACCAGTTCTTGGAAACATCTTGCAAAGATACTTCCCCAGCTCCAATACCAGCAAGATAAGCGGCTCCTAAAGCAGTAGATTCAACCGTTTTGGAACACAAAACTTCCAATTCAATGACGCTGGATAAAATCTGATTAAAAAAAGCATTTCTCGTTAAACCACCATCAATCCTTACACTATCCACTTTTACGCCGTCATTTTTTAAAGAAGAAATGATCTCTTTGGTTTGAAAAGCGACTGCTTCATGGGTAGCTAAACTCAATTCTTCTCTTCCAGAGTCTCTTGTAAGTCCAAAAATAGCTCCTCTGGCATCAGGAACCCAATGCGGAGCTCCTAAACCCACAAAAGCAGGAATGAGAAAAACGTTGGTATTGGGATCTGCTCTTTTAGCCAGTTCTTCAGATTCGCTGACGTCTTCGAAAAAATTCATTTTGTCTCGAAGCCATTGAAAATTAGCTCCAGCCATAAAAATACTTCCTTCTAAGGCATAGCATAAATCATCCACTTGGTAGGCTATCGTTGATAGAAGCTTATTTGAAGAGTTCTGTCTTTTTTTTCCTGTGTTTGCCATTAAAAAACATCCTGTGCCGTAGGTACTTTTTAACTGTCCTTTAGCAAAACAACCTTGTCCTATTAGAGATGCTTGTTGGTCTCCTGCAATGCCAGAAATTTTTATTTCTCCGCCAAAAAGCTTAGTTGAGCCAAAATCTGCGGTATTCTTCGTTACTTCGGGTAAATTTAAGCCGCCTAACTCAAATATGTCTATCAAGTTCATGTCCCACTCAATAGAGTCAATATTCAATAATAATGTCCTTGATGCATTGGTTACATCTGTTTTGAAACTTTTTCCTTCTGTTAGCTTCCAAACAAGAAAAGTATCAATAGTGCCAAAAAAATATTTGTTTGGATCAATTTTGTGTTCTTTTAATAACCAACGAGCTTTGGTTGCTGAAAAGTAAGGATCGAGTAAAAGACCAGTTTTTTTTGTTACTTCTGACTCAATGCCTTTGGCTTTGAGTTCTTCACAAAATTCTGTTGTTCTGCGATCTTGCCATACAATGGCTTTATCCAAAACTTTGCCATCTTTGTCCCAAAGCATTACCGTTTCTCTTTGATTGGTTATGCCAATGGAGATCACATCTGAGCTCTTGATGCCTTTCTTGTTCATCAAGGAATTCACTGTATTAAGCACTGATGTCCAAATTTCTTCAGGGTCATGCTCAACCAATCCTTCTGCGGGATAGTGTTGTCTAAATTCTTGTTGTTCTTGAGTTATTTGGTTAAAGGAGTTGTCGTATAGAACTGCCCTAGAACTCGTGGTGCCTTGATCTATTGAGATGTAATACTTGGACATGAACACATTAATATACACTTATACACAGCCTATCCACTAAATTTTCATAAATTGTTGTATTGCTTTTTTGTTAAAAACCCTTTATCTTGTACTCCATTGTGAAGAAAACACAATATGTTGTGTTTTTTATACCCATTTTAGTTAATTTTTTAAGAAGGAATTGTTTTGGAAACAACAGGAACAATAGAAGAGAAGAAGCAAGAATCAGTTCAATCGGAACCAAAAAAAGATATGGTTTCGCCAGGTCAGCTAAGAATTATAAAGAGAAATGGATCCGTAGTTGATTTTGATGGTTCTAAAATAGAAATTGCCATTACTAAGGCTTTTCTGGCAGTACATACCAGTGCTGCAGCAGCATCTTCAAGCGTTCATAGCAGAGTATCGGCTTTAAGTAGCCAAGTTGAAGATATCTTTAGAAAGAGAATGCCATCTGGTGGAACTATACATATAGAAGAAATTCAAGATCAGGTAGAACTGGCTTTGATGCGCTCTGAAGAACACAAGGTAGCAAGAGAATATGTTTTATATCGTGCTGAAAGAGCAAATCAAAGAGCAATAGAAACTCATATTCACGATCGTCCGGAAAAGGAGGAGCTTGAAACTTCTGAAAGAATTGAGGTTATAGCAAAAGAAGCATGCAGCGGCTTAGAGGGAACAGACAGTGAAAAAATTATTTCAGAAGCAAACAAAAACCTCTATGAAGGAGCTCCAGAACATGAGGTAAAAGAGTCATTGGTACTCTCCGCGCGTTCACTCGTTGAAGTGGAGCCAAACTATACTTTTGCAACAGCACGAATTCTATTAGACAGTCTTAGATCAGAGGCTCTTTCTTTCCTGGAGATAACAGAGAATGCAACTCATGAGGAAATGTCAGCTCTCTACCCTGAGGCTTTAAATGCATTTGTAAAAAAAGGAATTGAGTTAGAACTTATTAACCCAGAACTAGCAAACTATGACTTGGATTTACTCGGTAAAGCGTTGATTCCAGACAATGACTTACTTTTTTCTTACTTAGGTATTCAAACTCTTTACGATAGGTATTTCATTCACTCAAATGAAATAAGATTTGAACTCCCGCAAGTATTCTTTATGAGAGTGGCAATGGGCTTGGCCCTTAACGAGGAAAACAGAGAACAACGAGCCCTAGAATTCTATGAGTTGCTGTCTTCATTCGATTATATGAGTTCAACGCCTACCCTATTCAATGCAGGAACTATGCATTCTCAATTGTCCTCATGTTATTTGACAACTGTCCCCGATGACTTGCATGGAATTTATGGTGCACTTCAAGATAACGCAATGCTTTCAAAATGGGCAGGCGGTCTAGGTAACGACTGGACACCTGTAAGAGGAATGGGAGCCCACATCAAAGGCACAAACGGGAAATCCCAAGGAGTAGTTCCGTTTTTAAAAGTAGTCAACGATACCGCAGTTGCTGTAAATCAAGGCGGAAAAAGAAAGGGAGCTGTTTGTGCATATCTAGAAACTTGGCATTTGGATATCGAAGAATTTGTTGAGCTGAGAAAAAATACTGGAGACGATAGAAGAAGAACACACGACATGAATACTGCCAATTGGGTTCCAGACCTATTCATGGAAAGAGTGTTTGAAGGAAAAAAGTGGACCCTCTTCACTCCAAATGAGACACCTGAATTGCATGATCTTTCTGGGGAAGCCTTCAGAGAAAAGTATGAGGAATATGAAAAGCTTGCTCAGGAAGGAATGCTTAAAGCATACAAAGAAGTAGAAGCGGAAGAATTATGGCGAAAAATATTATCCATGCTTTTTGAAACCGGACATCCTTGGATAACCTTTAAAGACGCCTGTAACCTCAGATCTCCTCAACAACATACTGGGGTAATTCATTCATCAAACCTGTGTACAGAAATTACCCTTAATACTTCAAATGATGAAATTGCAGTTTGTAACCTAGGTTCAATTAACATTCCTAATCATCTTGATGCAGAAGGAAACCTAGACAAAGAGAAACTGGAAAAGAACGTAACCACTGCAATAAGAATGCTTGATAACGTGATAGACATAAATTACTACGCAGTGCCTCAGGCAGAAAACTCTAACTTTAAGCACAGACCTATAGGTATGGGAATCATGGGTTTCCAAGATGCGCTTTACATTAAGAAAATACCTTACGCGTCAGAAGCAGCAGTTGATTTTGCCGATGAGTCAATGGAATTAGTGAGCTATATGGCAATAAACGCATCTTCTGATTTAGCTAA
This sequence comes from SAR86 cluster bacterium AG-422-E19, assembly GCA_003213595.1. GTDB lineage: Bacteria > Pseudomonadota > Gammaproteobacteria > Magnimaribacterales > AG-339-G14 > MEDG-81. The sequence continues at coordinate 102,744 of QCMR01000002.1, forward strand.
AGAAAGGGGTTCTTACTCTTCTTATGAGGGCTCTCTTTGGAGCCAAGGAATATTGCCACTCGACTCAATTGAAATTCTTGAAAAACAAAGAGGTAAGGACTTCATAGAAGTTGATAAGACAACCCGTCTTGACTGGGACGCTCTTAGAGAAAAAGTAAAAACTCAAGGGATGAGAAACTCAAATACCATGGCAATAGCGCCAACAGCAACGATTGCCAATATCACAGGCTTAACTCAATCAATCGAGCCCACCTATTCAAACCTGTTTGTGAAATCAAATCTCTCTGGAGAGTTTACTGTCATTAACATGCATCTAGTTGATGCGCTTAAAGAGATAGATATGTGGGATGAGGTTATGGTTTACGATCTTAAGAACCTCAACGGAAGCTTAGAAAGTATAGCCAGAGTACCAGAAGACATTAAGAAGTTGTTCGCTACATCTTTCGAGGTGGAGCCCAAGTGGTTAATTGAAGCAGCAAGCAGAAGACAAAAATGGATAGATCAGAGTCAGTCATTGAATCTCTATGTTTCAAAGCCTAACGGTAAGAAACTCGATGTTATGTATCGAATGGCATGGTTGAGAGGATTGAAAACGACTTATTATCTAAGATCAAGAAGTGCCACAACAACCGAAAAATCAACAATAACCAATATGGAGCTCAATGCTGTAAAGACTGAACCTGAAACCTATGATCAGCCAGAAGCGTGTTCCATTGACGATCCTGACTGCGAGGCATGTCAGTAATTTTATAAGGAGGTAGCTATGTTATCTTGGGATGACTTTAACTCAGAAGAAACACAAAAAACGCCGGTAGCTGAACCAGCAAAAGCACAAGTCGTAACGCAACAATCAGCTGTTGTGAATGATGATGCTGTAACTCCAGCAAAAAACCCGCCAATAAATACAGGCTCATTTAATGATGTATCCGAAGCTCTGGATAATCTGGATATAGAAAAAGGCCTAGAAGAGTTGGAAGGTGCATCAAGTAGAGTCGACGTTGATCAAAAGCAAATGATCAACTGCCGAGCAGATGTAAATCAATTGGTTCCCTTCAAGTACGATTGGGCTTGGCAGAAATATCTTGATGGCAGTGCCAATCATTGGATGCCACAAGAAATAAATATGACTGCTGATGTAGCTCTCTGGAAAGACCCAAATGGCCTTACCGAGGACGAAAGGAGAATCGTAATGAGAAATCTTGGATTTTTCTCTACGGCTGACTCATTGGTGGCAAATAATATCGTCCTATCCGTATACCGACACATCACAAATCCAGAATGTAGACAGTATTTGTTGAGACAGGCTTTGGAAGAAGCAATTCATACCCATGCCTATCAGTATGTTATTGAATCTTTAGGTATGGATGAAGGAGAAATCTTTAATATGTACAAAGAAATCCCTTCGGTAGCGAGAAAAGCTGCTTGGGCTCTCCCTTTTACAGAATCTCTAGCTGACCAAAATTTTAAAACTGGGTCATTAGAGGATGATAAAACTTTATTGAGAAATCTAATCGCCTTTTACTGTGTATTGGAAGGAATTTTCTTTTACTGTGGTTTTACCCAAATATTATCCATGGGTAACAGAAATAAAATGACAGGAACGGCGGAACAATTCCAATACATTTTAAGAGATGAATCTATGCATGTTAATTTTGGAATAGATATGATCAATCAGATTAAACTTGAAAATCCTCAGCTCTGGGATGAAGCTATGCAAACCGAAGCAAGGAATATGATTCTGCAAGGAACGCAATTGGAAATAGAGTACGCTCATGACACCATGCCCGGTGGTATTTTAGGGATGAATGCAGAGAGTATGTCTGATTATTTAAGATTCATTGCAAACCGAAGACTTACCCAAATTGGACTTGAAGAAGAATTTCCTAATGCAACTAATCCTTTTCCTTGGATGTCTGAGATCATGGACTTGCGTAAAGAAAAGAATTTCTTTGAAACTCGCGTCATTGAGTACCAGACTGGTGGCGCTTTGAGTTGGGACTAAAAAAAAAGAACTATCCTTTAATAGTTGCGCATCGTGGAGCTTCGATGGAAGCTCCCGAAAATACACTTCCAGCATATATCAAAGCTTGGGAACAAGGAGTTGACGCTGTCGAGCTCGATGTCAGAGAAACAAAAGACAAACGATTGATCTGTATTCATGATGACAGTCTTGCAAGAGTCAGTGAAAGCGAATATACAATCTCACAAGAAACTCTTTCTGCTTTAAAAACCGTAGACGTAGGAAGCTTTCGTTCAAAAAAGTTTGCAAATACACACATACCTTTACTTAAAGAAGCGTTTGATTGTAAGCCGGAAAAATCAAAAATTTTTGTCGAAATAAAGCCAAGTAAAATTAGCTTTAATGAATTGAATGATATGGTTGAAACCGGTGTAATTTCAAAATTGAATACTCATTTTTTGGGTTTTTACCCAAACGTTGTGAATAGTTTAATGAAGAGATTTGATATCCCTGCAACGTTGAGCATTATTCCTGCTTTTTTTGATTACGACTATGAAAAGATAAGCTCCTTTCTTGAAAAAAGTAATTCTTTTGGCATCAGTCAGCATATTGATTCAAAAAAGAGTATGAATTTGATCAAAAAATTTAAAGAGGAAGGTAACTATTGCATCACCTGGACTGTGAATAATAAGAAATACATGCGAGATCTAATAGAGCTTGGTGTGGATGCAATTATCACTGATAATCCTAAAAAATTGATGAAAGTAATAAAAGAAAAACAAAATGGATAATTTGGTAAAAGTTGCAGAGGGTTTTCATTTTTTAGAAGGCCCAAGATGGCATGAAAATAAGTTATGGTTTTCAGATATGCACGGTTATAAAGTCCACAATCTTGATGCTGATGGAAATCTATCTACTCTCGCAGAAATACCGGAACAACCCTCTGGGCTTGGATGGTTGCCGGATGGGAGTTTGATTATCGTTTCTATGCTTGATCGAAAACTCATGAAACTTAAAGATGGAGAGCTTTCGATTCATGCCGACATGTCACATCTTACTCCTTACCAATGTAATGATATGGTCATTGCCAAAGATGGAACTGCTTATGTAGGAAACTTTGGAACAGACAATGTTGAAGGTAAGATTCATAAAACTTGCTTGATTTCTGTAACGCAAGAAGGAGAGACAAAAATATGCGCTGATGACCTACTCTTTCCAAATGGAACGGTCATTTCACCAGATGGCAAAGAATTAATTGTTGGAGAGACGTTTGGAGGAAATTTAACTTCCTTTCAAATTAATGAATCTGGTGAATTATCTCATAGAACCATTTGGGCAAGAGTCATGCCCCTTCACTTTAAAATAATCACAAGCATCATTAGGTTTCTGAATATTCCTCTAAAAGAATCAAACAGCACCCCTTTTCCTCTACCGGATGGCATATGCTTGGATTCAGATAGTGGAATTTGGGTTGCTTCTCCGACGACTGCAGAGGTAATTAGATATAAGAAAGGAGGAAAAATTACCGATCGAATTCCAACTCCTCAGCCTGCTTATGCATGTATGTTAGGTGGCAAAGACGAAAAAGAACTTTATATTTTGACTGCTGAATCTTCAATTCCCCAGTTTTGTAAAGAAAACAAAACTGGAGAGATTTATAAAGTTGAAGTTGATTATGAAAGGGCTGGTGAGCCTTAGCCTTTCATTATCAATTCAAAGATTTTTTGCGATTGTTCACCGCCCTGATAACAAGGTCTTGCATCTTTCATATCAGAGATTTCATCCCATTTCTCTGCGATGTTTTCTGCGGTCATATCTTCACCAGTGCCTAAGTTGACACCCATAGTTTCGTGAACAAAAACTCTTGCAAAAACTCCAGCTCCTGCTGACATGATGACTCCTGTCGGCGCTTCTTCAGAGACCATGTAGGTTACGGCTGGAGTTACGTGATCAGGTTGAATCTGATCTAAAACTTCTCCAGGCATCAAATCTTCAGTCATTCGAGTTCCTGCTACAGGAGCAAGAGCATTACATTTAATATTGTACTTAGCGCCTTCTAGTTTAAGGGTATTGATTAAGCCAACCACACCCATTTTTGCTGCACCGTAATTTGTTTGTCCAAAATTTCCATACAAACCGCTAGACGATGAAGTCACCACAATTCTGCCGTAATTCTGTTCTTTCATAATTTCCCAAACTGCTTTTGTACAGTTTACTGTTCCCATTAAATGAACTTCCAAAACCATGCGAAAATCTTCATCAGTAACTTTTGAAAAAGATTTATCTCTTAGGATTCCGGCATTATTAATTAAGATATCTATTCTGCCGTAAGCATCCATAGTTTGTTTTACCATTTCCTCGACTTGAGCAACATCAGTGACACTTGCTCCATTCGCCATTGCTTCTCCACCTGCTGCTTTAATTTCTTCTACAACCTTTTCTGCTGCCGATAAAGAGCCATCATTAGAACCATCTACGTTTCCACCAAGGTCGTTTACAACAACCTTAGCCCCTCTCTTTGCTAAATCTAAAGCATGACATCTGCCTAATCCGCCACCAGCTCCAGTTACAATGGCAACTTTTCCGTCAAAATTAATAGTCATTTAGTTCTCCTTGTTATTTAATATGCGTTTGAATAATTCAAGTCGGTAATATTACATCTTGTCAGAACGTAAGCAAAATAAAAAAATTGATAAAAGAGTTCCTGTCATCGTTGGCGTCGGTGACTTGGTTGATAGATCCAAAGAAGATGGGCTAAACCCTCAAGAGCTACTTGCAAAAGCCTGTGAGCATGCGATTCAAGACTCTGGCATCAAAGAATTGAATAAGCACATTGATTATATGGGTGTAGTTAGGTTTACCGTAGATTTTCTTACCGCGACCAACCAATCAAATTTTCAATATTCTAATTTTCCAAGAACTCTAGCAAATAAGCTAAACATCTCAGCAAAAAATGAAGTATATGCTCCGATGGGTGGTAATAGTCCTCAAGTATTGTTGGAAGACGCTCTTGTTAAAATTTCCACTGGGGAAACAGATTGCGCTTTGCTTAGTGGTGGTGAAGCTCTTCAAACAATGATAGCTAAGTTAAAAGCTGGCATGTCATTAGACTGGCTAGATGAGCCAGGCGGCTCACCGGAGATGATAGGCAATAATGATATTGGTTTTTCAGATCATGAAAAGTTACATGGAATGGACTTGCCAACCAATGTATACCCTCTTTTTGCTCAAGCATTGAGAAAAGAAGAGAAAAAAACAGCGGCTACTCATCTTGGTGAATGTAGTACCTTATTCAGCGAATTCAGCAAGATTGCATCCAAAAATCCTTATTCTTGGTTTCCTTCCTATCGCAGCGCAACCGAGATCGCAGAAGAAACGTCAAACAATCGAATGGTTGGTTTCCCATATACAAAATATTTAAATTCAGTCATTCGAGTAAATATGGCATCCGCTTTTATCTTGATGTCAAAAGCTAAAGCCGATGAACTAAGCGTTGCAGAAAGTAAAAGAGTGTATGTTCATGGTTGCTCTATTCTGAATGATATTTGGAACGTTACTGAAAGACCTGATTTTCATTCTTCCCCTGCAATCAAAACTTGTGTTAATCAGTCTTTGGATCAAGCTGAAATATCTTTATCCGACATAAAACACTTTGATTTGTATTCTTGTTTCCCTTCAGCAGTACAAATTGCAAAAAGAGAATTAGAAATTCCGGAAGAAAAAAAAGATTTAACGGTTACGGGAGGTTTGCCCTACTTTGGAGGTCCTGGAAATTCTTACACGATGTTTTCAACTACAGAAATGGTAAGACAACTCAGGAAAAAACCTCAAACTTATGGATTACTTACTGCAAATTCATGGTTTATTACCAAACACGCAGCTCTTGTCATGTCGACAATCCCAGCCAAACCTTTTGAAAAAATAAATAACAGTTCTGTCCAAAAAGATATCAATTCAAAAGCCATTCAAAATTTTACGGAAACGCCTTCAGGAAATGGGAAGATAGATACTTATACCGTGATCAATGGGAGAAAAGGTTTAGAATTTGCTTTAATAGTAGGAACTCTAGATGATGGAACTAGATTTATTGCTAATAGCGAAAAAGATGAGATTCTTCTAAATAAAATGATTAAAAATGAGATGTTGGATGCCAAAGTATTCGTTTCTCAAAAAGAAGGAAAGAATATTTTTAACTTAATTTAAAAGGAAAGACACATGAAAGAAGTAAATGTTTTAGTAACCGGAGCTGCCGGTCAAATCGGTTATGCCTTACTGACTAGATTGGCTAGTGGTGAAACTTTTGGGCCGGATGTTAAAGTTAATTTGAACCTCGTTGAAGTACCTCAAGTTGTATCCAGGCTTGAAGGCTCTCGTATGGAATTAGAAGATTGTGGTTTTAATACCCTGGGAACTGTAAAAAACTTTTCCGATATGAATGAAGCTTCTGGAGATGTAGATTGGGCTCTTTTAGTTGGTAGCATTCCAAGAGGTATTACTATCAATGGGAAAAAAATTGAAGAACGCGGAGACTTATTAAAAATAAATGGCGGTATTTTACTGAACAAGGAAAAGCTCTAGGAGGAAACGCCAAGGCAGATGCAAAAATACTTGTTGTTGGGAACCCGGCAAATACCAATGCTTTAATTGGCTGCACGCATGGCAATAATGAGTCTCAAACGTGGATGGCAATGACTGCCTTAGATGCCAACAGAGCTAAAGCTCAGGTAGCAAACAAATGCAATTTGGAGATTTCCAATATTAAGAAAATGACTATATGGGGAAACCACAGTCCAACCATGTATCCTGATCTAGACAATGCAGAAATCAAAGGCGAATCAGCAAGCGGCTGGATCAATGATCAAAATTGGATTGAGAGTGATTTTCTTAGAATCGTTCAACAACGTGGGAAGGCTATTATCGATGCCAGAGGAGCTTCTTCTGCAACGTCAGCGGCTAATGCTGCTATTGATACGGTAAAGGCAACACTTTCTGAAACTCCTGCAGATGACTGGTTTAGTGCGGCAGTCTTAAGCGATGGCAGTTACAATGTTCCTGAAGGATTAATCTTCGGCTTCCCTTTGAAAACTGATGAAAGTGGAAAGGTTTCAATTGTCCAAGATTTACCAATAAGCGATTATGCTCAGGAGAAAATTAATCTAACTACTCAAGAGCTTCTGGATGAGAAAAACGATATAAAAGATTTACTTTGATTAATGTCGATGGATCATATGCTCAACTGAATGTTGCATTTTTTCCAACTGACTATGATAAAAATTATAGAGAAAAGCTCCTCCAAAAACTAAGATCAATAAAATAAATATTAAAGTTTTATTCATCAGTTAATACTCCTTTCAATCCACTCTTCTAAAAATCCCTCGTAAGGTTGTTCTCTATCGTGAATTGGCATTCCCTTATCGTCAATAGTAACTCCAAAAAAATACCTTACCCCAACATGAAAGGATTCCATAATAAAACCTTCATCTAAAGCTAGAGGAACTCCTTGATGATCAGCTCTATGTTTTAAATAATTGAGAAATCTTATTGGTTCAAAATTTTCTTTATTCATTTTTAACTTTCATAAATTATCTTGGAGCTTTTTTCATTAAAAATAAAGCTAATGGTAATGTTATTGGAAAAGAAAGGAACATAATAATTATTCCAAAATAAAAGAAAATTCTTTGTAAAAAATTTGAAGACTTCGGAGGTGGTAAATTAGGCTCAAAAAATTCACCTGAATAAAGATGAGGATAATCTTTAAACCTTAGATGCATCTTATGAATCCAATTTCTTAAGTTGAAGAGTCTTTCATCATTTTGCAAGGCTCTAAGAGCGGGAACGGGAAGACTTGAGTGACACTGAATTACCCCAAAAAGTAAAAAATCTCTTGTACCAGGATTGAGACCATCAATGAAAGATCCATCCGATTCAAGAAGCTCTTTTTCCCAAAAAAGATATTGATCTCCAAAATTTTTAGGGTCTTTCATATTAAATTTAACTTTTATGATATTTATAAGTAGGAACATGTAAAAACATGTAAAACTTAAAAGAAAACTATTTATCAAACTTTTTATAAGCGGTAAGTTCAAGTCACAAGCATGAGCCCATGCTGAAAAAAATTTAAAGGGATTATCAGGGCGGTGTAAGACACCTTTCCATGCATCTTGAGCAGCTTTTATATCTTCTTCAGAAACTTTATTGAATCCAACTTTTTTTAATATTTTTGAAGATTCAACTTCCCAAGAATTTCCATCTAAAGCAACAGCTGGCATATAAACACCCCAGATTTTAAATATTTCTAATGGTGGTATTTGATATAAGGTATATTTTATTTTCTTTTCATGTAGGCCTAATAAAACTGCTTGAACCCAAGGAGAATGATTGTGGCCATATATTTTTACATTCATGACAGTTTTTGGTTATCTGTATTTCGGATTGTCTATTTTAATTTTTTCTTCTGTAAGGTCATATAGAAAATCTACAAGACCTTTGTCTTCATGATCGAATTCTTCATCTCTAATTTTTTGGGACAATTTTTCTATGGTGAACTCATTTTCTCCAATAAGGTTTGAGCCTAGCTCAGAAAATTTTTCATTTATATCTTCTCCAGTTTCAACCTCCCTCTTAACAATATTTAGGACATTTAAAACAATCTGAAATTTGAACTTTTTATTTGCTGGATAAGAATCCGATTTTATTTCGGCCTCGATGAAATCAATTACTGCCTCTAAAAGTTCTTTAGAAGTTGGTCTGTCAAAAACACTCATAAAAAATTTTTATGTTTAATCATATTCATTAAATCAAATTCCGTTTCGGATACTCTTCTACCAATCGCTGCTTTTTCTAGAGAATTAACCATTCCACTTAGATGAGCAAAAGTTTGCATCATGCAAATAACTCCCCAGCGTAATGAACCATATAGCTGCCATATATCAAGCTGTGATTTATCAATTTTTATATCAGAATTGGATTCATAACCAGCGATAAGATCTTTAATATCGCCTAAACCACCTACCCTTTTTTTGACATTACCAAATCTCCATGAGCGTACGCAAAGCCATCCAAGATCTTCCATAGGGTTGCCTATATGAGCTAACTCCCAATCAATAATAGATTCTAAATTTTCTTCCGAGATAATGAAGTTTCCAAAACGAAAATCTCCATGAACTAAAACTTCTCCATAGTCTTTGAGTTCTTGGGCTTCAAGCCATTTGAAAGCTAAATCAAAGACTGGTTGTGGTTGCTTAAAACTTAGATATACCTGAAAGAGTTTTTCTAGAGAGTCTGAAAAGGTCACCTTATCAAGAGCTTTCAAATCTTCTAATTGTGTTTGATGAATTTTGGCTAGAGACTTGCCAATTTCAAAAGGAAGTTTTTCTCGAGCAGTTGCAAATTTTTCATCTCTAAGAATTTTACGAGGAATAGTCTCTCCTGAAATTGCTTCCATGACATAACCCTCACCTATTTCTTTGCCTTCAGAAAACTCAAATATGATATCTGGTACAGGAGCTCCATTTTTTTTAACAACTTTTTGTATTTTTGCTTCTAAGATTTTTGGAATTGCCATAACGGATTTTTCCTGCGAAAGAGTTCTTCTAACGATCAGTTCATCTTCATTAGCAAGAACAATACGATTGATATCTGCAGAAGCTCCTCCTGTGAGAGGAATCAGTTGCTTAATTTTTTGCTGCAGAGAATTTTCTAAAAATTCCTGAAAGTCTGACATCTTAAGATACTAGGGATGCATCTCGCTCGCCAAAATCCCACCCAGGACCATTATTTTCGTAGTTCTTAAGAATACGTCTAGCAACGGATTGGACATGAACTTCATCAGGACCATCGTAAATTCTTGCTTCCCTAGCATGTCTATACATAAGACTTAATGGAGTATCGTCAGTGAGTCCTTTCGCACCATGAACTTGGATGGCTCGATCTATGACATTGTGTAGCATCTCTGCCCCAACCACTTTAATCAAACCAATTTCAATCCTCGCATCATCTCCCTGGTCAATTCTTTTAGCAGCATCAAGGGTCAAGTGACGAGAAGCTTGAATTTCACAAGCACTATCGAAAACAAATTTTTGCAGCAGTTGTTTTTTTGTTAAAGGAGTACCGAAAGTCTCTCTTTCGTGCATTCTTTCACAAAGCAGGTCAAAAGCTCTTTGAGCTTGACCTAACCAGCGCATGCAATGAAAAATTCTTCCAGGCCCAAGTCGTTTTTGTGCAATGATGAATCCTTGTCCTCTTGGACCTAATAAATTTTCCTCAGGAACTTCGACGTTGTCATATTTAACTTCGTAGTGTCCACCATTAATGCCAAGTACAGGAGTTTCTCGAACAATTTTATAACCTGGGTTATCTGTTGGAACAATGATCATGCTGAAAGCACCATGACTAGGAGCGTCTAATTCGGTTCGACACATCACTGTAGTGTAAGCAGCTCTGGCAGCTCCAGTGGTAAACCATTTTGTGCCATTTATTTTCCACGTACCATTATCAAGGATAGCTGTGGTTTGTAATTGGGTAGGATCAGAACTTGCAACATCAGGCTCAGTCATACCAAAACTTGGAAAGATTTCTCCTTGAACTAATGGTTCGAGATATTGATCGCGCCAATGTGGGGATGCAAATTCTCGAAGCATTATTGAATCTTGTAGAGAATGTGTACCCAATGCCACCATGGCAAAAGAAGATCTACCAATGACCTCATTTACATATACGTATTCCATAAAAGGCATCCCGCCTCCACCAATATCTTCTGGGTGTCCCAATGCCCAAATTTTTTCATCCTTTGCCAATTGCATTAATGAACCAAGCATTTCTCGTGCCTCGGGTGTACCCTTAGCTAGCTCAGTTTCTTTAGGATAAATTTCACTTTCAATGAAATCTTTTACTTTTGCTCTAATTTTTGTCCAATCTTTACTCATAATTCTTATTTATTTTTTAGTTGAGGAAATAATAAAACATCTCGAATAGATTCGGTACCAGTAATTAACATGGTTAATCGATCTATGCCAATACCAACTCCGGCACACGGTGCTAAACCATGCTCTAGGGCTTCGATGTAATCTTTATCAAAATGCATCGCTTCATTATCACCTGAATCCTTTTTAGCAACTTGATCTCTGAAACGTTCTGCTTGCTCTTCAGGATCGTTTAACTCAGAAAAGCCATTCGCTATCTCTTTACCGTCTATAAAAAGTTCAAATCTTTCTGCCACCTCAGGATTCACAGTCGAAGCTCTCGCTAAAGGTGAAACTTCAATTGGATATTCAGTAATAAAGGTAGGCTCTATGAGTTTCTCTTCGACCAATGCTTCAAATATTTCGTTTTTTATGATCGCTAATGAACCCTTAATATTCGTCTTTATTTTTTCTGCCTTGCAAAATTCCTTGAGCTTCTTGGCATCGCTTAAGTCTTTTTTCTTCAGAGAAGTAAATTGCAATATTGCCTCATCCATAGTTAATTTGTGGAAAGCTTTTTTGAAAATATTTGTTTTTTGAGGCATAGATTTTGTAATTGCTTTGAACATCTTCTCTACAAAGTTAATTTGAAAGTCACTATCAACATATGCGGTATAAAATTCCAACATAGTGAATTCTGGATTATGTCGAGTTGAAAGCCCTTCATTTCTGAAATTTCTATTGATCTCAAACACTTTTTCAAATCCGCCAACAACCAATCTTTTCAAATATAATTCTGGTGCAACTCTTAAAAATAAATCCATATTCAAAGAGTTATGATGCGTAACAAAAGGCCTTGCTGTAGCTCCTCCTGGAATGGGATGCATCATAGGAGTCTCAACTTCAATAAAGTCATCAGCCAGCAGAAAAGCTCTAATATTGCTTATTATTTCTGCTCTGGTTTTGAAGACTTCTAAACTCTCTGGATTGGTCAATAAGTCCAGGTAGCGTTTACGATAACGTATTTCGGTATCAGTTAAACCTAAGTGTTTTTCTGGTAATGGTCTTAAGGATTTAGTTAAGAGTTTTAATTTTTTGACATGTATCGAGAGTTCACCGGTATTTGTTTTAAATACTGTGCCTTCTGCACCGACAATATCCCCTAAGTCATAATTTTTAAATTCATCGTAATTCGAAATTTCATCAGCTCTGATGTAAAGCTGAATTCTTCCAGAAAAATCTTGAATGGTTGTAAAACTTGCCTTGCCCATCATTCTTCTCAGCATGATGCGTCCAGCAACTACTCCTTTTGTCTTCTTCTTTTCCAATTCTTCTTTGGAAAACTCATCAAACTCGTTTTTTAACTCTTGAGCTAAATGTTTTCTTTTGAAATCGTTTGGAAAAGCTTTGTTAGCTTCTCTAAGCTCAGCAAGTTTCTTTCGCCTTTCTTCAATTAAATGATTTTCTTCTTTATCTTGAGACATTATTCAATTCCCTGCTTTAAACTGGCTTCAATAAATAAGTCTAAATTACCATCCAGTACATCGTTGCAGTTTCCTGTTTCTACGCCTGTTCTGAGGTCTTTAATTCTTGCCGAATCTAATACGTAAGATCTAATTTGACTTCCCCAACCGATATCTGCCTTTGATGCTTCTAAATTTTCCATTTCTTGCTGTTGCTTTTTTAATTCTATCTCAAAGAGCTTTGCACGTAACTGCTTCATCGCACTATCTTTGTTTTTATGTTGAGATCTTTGTGTTTGGCACTGCACCACTACTCCTGATGGAATATGAGTCAAACGCACTGCCGAATCTGTTTTATTGACGTGTTGGCCACCTGCACCGCTGGCTCGATAGGTATCGATTCGAATGTCTGCGGGATTTAAATCTATTTGAATATCATCATCTACTTCTGGCGATACAAAAATTGATGCAAAAGAGGTATGGCGACGATTTCCAGAATCGAAAGGTGACTTTCTAACCAGTCGATGAACACCTGATTCTGTTCTAAGCCAGCCATAAGCAAACTCACCTTCAACTTTAATCGTAGCGCTTTTAATTCCTGCAACTTCTCCTGGAGAGACTTCAATTAGTTCGGTTTTAAAACCCTTGTTTTCGCCCCATCTCAAATACATCCGTAAAAGCATTTCTGCCCAATCCTGAGCTTCCGTGCCCCCCGAACCAGACTGAATATCAAGATAAGTATTTGCTTGATCCATCTTTCCTGAAAACATTCTACGGAACTCCAAATCCGCAATTTTTTCTTCAACATTAAAAAGCTCCTCTTTTAATTGGTTTGCTTCTGATTCATCTTCGCTTAGCTCAAATAATTCATTCAGATCTTCTACAGAGCTATTTAATCCTTCTAACAAATCAACGAGTTTTTCTAAGGAAGCTTTTTCCTTGCCTAATTTCTGACTTTCTTCTTGATTGGACCAAACATCAGGGTCTTGAAGTCTGGTGTTGATTTCGTCTAAGCGTTTTTTCTTTTCTTCAAAGTCAAAGGTACCCCCTAAGCTCAGCTAGAGACTTAGCAGCAACTTTGATTCTTTCTCCTAAAGACAGTTCAACCATTTAATTAAGAACCTCTGAATTAAGATAATTATTCAGGTCCTCAAAATTATTTTCAAGCACTGAAAAAGTTTCTTCTTTAGTCATAATTTCCTTCAAAGAGCATGGAGTATTTTCATCTAAAATATCCAATTCTTTATTTATTGCATCTGGAAATTTAGCTGGATGAGCAGTAGCAAAGGTTACAAGCTCCGAAGGATCAAGATTGAGATCTTTGTTTCCCTTTATTGCTGTTGCAGTATGAGGATCAAACAAAATACTTTCTGTTTCAAAGCTTTTTACAATTGTTTCAACAATTTCTTTGTCATCACAAGTAGAGCTTTGAAAAAAAGCTTTCACTTCTTGCCAGATTTCGTCGGATTGATTGAAATCTATAGCTTTTGCCGGAAATGATGAGAAAGTGTCGCTAAGCTTGGCGCCATTTTTTTTGTAAATCTCAAACAATAACCTTTCAAAATTACTCGCCACAGAGATGTCCATAGATGGAGCAAGCGAAGCAGATGTTTCTTTTTTTTGATATACATCATCAGAGAAAAGTCTATGCAAAACATCATTTTTGTTGGTTGCAATATTGATTCCTTTAAATGAAAGACCCATATTTTTTGCCGTCCAGCCAGCATACGCATGTCCAAAATTTCCAGAAGGAATAGAAGCTATAAAATCTTTTTTTAGTTGAAGTTTTGTGGAAAAAAAATAGACGCTTTGTGCCATGATTCTTGTCCAATTAATTGAATTAATTGATACAAACTTAACCTCTTCATTGTTGTTCTCCATAAACATTTTTTTTACGTAATTTTGACAATCATCAAAATCACCCTTTACAGCCAAAGGAAATACATTTTTTGCATTTGAAGTTGTCATTTGTCTTTGTTGAACGGGGGATATCTTTTGATGAGGAAATAAAATAGCAATATCAATGTCTTTAAATTTTTTACATGCCTCTATAGCAGCAGAGCCTGTATCGCCTGAAGTAGCTCCAAGAACAACGATTTTCTTATCTGTTTTTTCGGCAGCTTTATCCAATAAAGCCGCCAACAATTGCATAGCTACATCTTTGAAAGCAAAAGTTGGGCCATGGAACAGTTCAAGGACATAACCAATGTTTTTTGTTTCAACTAACTTTACAACTTCAGGAATAGTAAAAGACTCATAAGCATTTTTTACAACTTGCTCAAAGTCATCTTTTGATAAAAAACCTTCAACGTATGGATGCAAAAGATGCGAAGCCAGATCTTGATAGCTTGCGGTCTCAAAATCAGCAATTTCTTCTTTGGAAAACTTGGGAAAATTTTCTGGCACATATAATCCACCGTCTTTTGCCGTACCTGACGTTAGCACATCAATAAAGTTTAGTGCTTCTGAATTTCCTCTAGTACTGAAGTATTTCATTTTAGATATCTAAAATCCTAATATGAGTTAGGGGTCCTAAAACCTCATCTAAACCTTCCAATTCTTTGATAGTCTTTTGGATAGTCGTTTCATCAGAGTTGCTCAGTACAATAACCAAGGGTATTTGATCGTCACTTCTTTCTAAATCCTTTTGAATAAGATTATCAATTGAGAGATTGTTCTTCGCCAACAAAGTAGAAATTTTTGCGACTACTCCAGGTTTGTCATTTACTTGAAGTTTTAGGTAGCGATCACACGAGAAATTATCAAAACTCGAAGAAAGGTTTTGTTCTACAAATTTTCCATAATCGAAAATTTTTCCTCGTGCTATATCAATAACGTCTGATAAGACCGAATTGGCAGTTGGCTTAGCTCCTGCACCTGGTCCAGAATACATCGTTCCACCAACATTTTCAGCATTTACAAGCACTGCGTTATTTTCATTTTGAATTGAAGCCAAAAGCGAGTCTGTTTTTACAAAAGCAGGAAAACTACCAAGAGAAATCTGGTCTTTGTTTTGTATGCCAACTGATAAAGGCTTCAAAATAAAATTCAATTGCTTGCCATAATCTATGTCATCAGGAGAGATTTTATCGATTCCTTCAAAATAAACATTTTCCATTGAGGAGTTTTGAAAAAAAGAAAGTGTCGCTAGGATACTTGTTTTTTGAGCAGCATCTTGACCGGAAATATCAAAACTAGGGTCGGGTTCAGCAAAACCTTCCTTTTGAGCCAAAGTCAATGCAGCATCAAAAGAAAACTTTTCGTCAGCCATTTTAGAAAAAATAAAATTGGAAGTACCATTTAATATTCCTGCAAAGGAATTTATCTGATTACTAATTAAACCATCTCTAATGGTTCTAATTATTGGAATACCACCAGCTACGGAAGCCTCAAAACCGATGTGAACCTTATTTTCCTTTGCCAATTTAAAAAGTTCTTTTGAATGAGCTGCAATAAGAGCTTTATTTGCCGTGACAAAATGTTTTTTATTTTTAAGTGCTGAAATAGCTAATTTATAAGCGTCTTCAATCCCGCCAATCAACTCCACAACAACATCAACATCATCTGACTTCGCAACTTCTTGAATATCTGTAATAACTGAAATATCAGAGACCCCGGGTACCTTGCCTTTTCTTGCACCAATCAAAGATATTGAAATGTTCAAACCATAATTTTGATTTATAAGAGATTCCGAAGAAACGATACTTTCAATAAAAGCTGAGCCGACATTTCCAGTGCCGCATAAACCTATTTTTAAATTTGTCATTATAGATACTCTTTGAAGGCTTTTTTTATACCTCTGACTGCCTGGCTTGTTCTTTGTTCATTTTCAATCAAAGAAAATCTAACAAAGTCATCTCCATACTCTCCAAAACCCAAACCTGGAGAAACAGCAACTTTAGCCTTTTCCAATAAGAATCTAGAAAATTCCATAGACTTCATTTCAAACGATTCAGGGATTCTTGCCCAAACAAACATAGTTGCTTTGGGTTTTTCAATGCTCCAACCAAATGAATTCAAACCATCACAAAGTACATCTCTTCGGGATTTATAAGTTTGGCAAATCTTTTCTACTTCTTTATCGCCATTATTCAAAGCTTCTATTCCAGCAACCTGAATGGGTGTGAAGTGACCGTAATCAAAATAAGATTTTAATCTAGCTAACGCAGCTATAAGTTCTTTATTGCCACAACAAAAGCCTAAGCGCCAACCTGGCATATTGTAGCTTTTTGAAAGAGTATAAAACTCAACAGCAATATCTTTTGCCCCATCTACTTGAAGAATTGAAGGAGCTTCATAACCATCAAAACAAAGATCAGCATAAGCTAAGTCATGAACAACCCAAATGTTATGCTCTTTAGCAATAGCGATAACTTCTTTAAAAAAATCTAAATCTACGCAACTCGTTGTTGGGTTGCTTGGAAAATTAATGAGCAACATTTTAGGTTTTGGAAAAGAATTTTTTATTGCATCTTTTAAACTTTTAAAGAAATCAATGCCTGGTCCGATTGGTACGTGATGAATGTCCGCTCCAGCAATTACAAAACCAAAAGGATGTATTGGATAAGCTGGATTTGGTACCAAAATTACGTCTCCCTTATCCATTGTGGCAATGGCTAAATGACTCAAGCCTTCTTTAGAACCAAGAGTGGCTATTGCCTCTTCTTCCGGATCCAATGCAACATCAAATTTTCTGGCATACCAATCGGTTATAGCTTGTCTTAATTTAGGTATACCTTTTGATTGAGAGTAACGATGGGTATCGGGTCGCATGACAACCTCTTTAAGCTTCTCGACAATAAAATCAGGAGTTGCGCCGTCAGGATTTCCCATTCCAAAGTCAATAATATCCTCACCTCTTCTTCGAGCCGCCATTTTAAGTTGGCCAATTTCCTCGAAAACATAAGGAGGTAGTCGATCTATTGAAGAAAAGTTTTTATCCATAGTTATTTTTTTAAATAATTCAATATCTCCTCAGCAGAGTGATAACCTGCTAATAAGAAACCGTTCTCAAGAATTATAGTAGGAGTTCCTCTGGCATTAAATTCTTTGGCTAAATTATAATGTTTTGAAACAATTTTTTTAGTGCAATCATCGCTTTTGATAGTTTTTCCAAGTTTTAAATTCGTCAAACTTACTTGAGGATCGTTCGAACACCAGGCGGTCTTCATTTTTTGATAAGTCTCACTTTCCAAACCTTCTCTTGGATATGCTAGATAGTTAACTTGTACTCCATTTTCTAGATAGTTTGTGATTTCAGAATGCAATTTTCTACAATACCCACAATCAACATCAGTAAACACATAGATCTCTGTTTTCTTTTCTTTGGGCTCAAAGGTAATAAACTCACTTGGATTTATTTCAAGTATTCTATTAATTCTTTTCTTAGAATCTCGCATGTCTGAAAAATTTATCAAAGAGTTTTTTTCGATTTGATAAAGATCGCCATTGATGATGAATTCACCATCTGCTGTTACGTAAAATAAAGATCCGTCAGATAATTCAACCGAAAAAAAGTTTGAGGAATAAGTATCTTCAACTTTATCTACAGATATCTCATCAGGAATAATTTCATTTAATTTTGCTTTTATTTCGTCTTTATCTAAAACAAAACTCTGCAAAGAAAATAACAAAACAATAAACCTAAAAATAATCATATCCTAGCCTCGTGGGTGGTGCTCAGTATGAAGTCTTTTCAGTCGTTGTCTAGCAACCTCAGTGTAAATTTGCGTTGTATTTAAGTCGCTATGTCCGAGTAAAAGTTGAACCACTCTTAAGTCAGCTCCATTATTTAAAAGGTGGGTTGCAAAAGCATGTCTAAGTACGTGAGGAGAAATTTTATCTGGCTCAAAACCTGAAGCTAAACAATAGTGTTTTATCCTGTGCCAAAAGGATTGACGAGTCATTCTTTGTCCTCTTGTTGATAAAAATAAAAAGTCAGAGTGTCTTTTATTAAGAAGATTTTTCCTTGAAGAGGAAATGTAGAGTTCTAATAAACCAATTAACTGATCGCCCATTGGCACCAATCTTTCTTTTTGGCCCTTTCCAATTACTCTGATCACACCTTGGCGCAAGTTAAGATTTAGTAATTCTAAATTTGTTAATTCTGAAATTCTCAGCCCACAAGAATATAAAGTCTCGATCATGGTTTTATCTCTAAGTCCGATATCTGTCTTTTCATCAGGTGCAGCTAACAATGCTTCAACTTCTTTTTCTGATATGGATTTAGGAATGGACTTTAATAATTTTGGCGTTTCTACCTCGCTTGAAGGATCGTTTGGAATAATGGATTTAAAGACCAAATAGCGGAAGAAAGATTTTAATGAAGAAAGTTTTCTGGCAACTGTTTTACTGCCTAACCCTTTTTGAAAAAGAAAAGACAAATAAGATAGAATTTCTTTCTTGGAAGTATTTATATAACTAAGCTTATTTTTTTCAAGCCATGAGGAAAATTGCTCAAGATCACTTCTATATGAGTCTAATGTATTTTGACTCAATCCCTTTTCAATCCAAATATTATCGATAAAGGCATCAAGAATTTGCCTATCCGAGTCACTCATTATGAGATTATACTTTTTCTTTTATTCTTGCGGATCTTCCAGAACGTTCTCTTAAGTAATAAAGTTTAGATTGCCTAACCTTACCTTTCCTTTTAACTTTAATGGATTTTAATAATGGGCTGTGAGTTTGAAATGTTCTTTCAACGCCAACGCCACTGGAAATTTTTCTTATTGTAAAAGCAGAATTTAGACCTCTGTTTTTGATGCCAATTACTACACCTTCAAAAGGTTGAGTTCTCTCTCGGTCTCCTTCTTTAACTACTATCTCAACCATGACTGTATCCCCCTGATTGAAATCAGGGATGTTATCTTTAAGTTGTGCTGCCTCTACGACTTGGACAGATGTTCTTTTGCTGCTCATTTCTGTTACTGCTTATTTACAAGGAAAAGAATTCTATCAGATTATTGCTCAAGTTCATCAAAAAATTCTTCCAAAAGAGCTTTTTCTTCAGGTGACAATTTGATTTTTTCTAGAAGATCTTTTCTTCTCGAAGCGGTAATTCCTAGCATCTGTTTCTTTCGCCATTGTTCTATAACTGCATGATTTCCAGATAATAATTCTTTTGGCACATCACCCAATTTCATTTTTTCAGGCCTAGTATATTGAGGATATTCTAATAGTCCTCCGGAGAAAGATTCTTGCTCAAGAGATGCGTGGTCTCCCAAGACTCCCCCAATATTCCTCGTGATAGCATCAAATACTACTAAAGCTGGTAGCTCTCCACCGGAGAGAACATAATCACCAATGCTTATCTCGTCATCCACATAATGATCAATGATTCTCTGATCAATTCCTTCATAGCGACCACAAATAAATATTATATTTTTCTCCGAGGCCAGAGTCTCAGCAGTTTTTTGAGTAAATGGCTTGCCTTTTGGAGATAAATAAATAATTTTGCTTTCTGTTCTATCAAATTTAGAAGTTGCATCGTCTATGGCTTTCATTAAAGGTTCAGATTTCAAAAGCATTCCCGGACCACCGCCATAAACTTTGTCATCAATCCTTTCTTTGATCTTAAGATAATCTCTAGGATTTATCGTTTCAAAAGATATCAAAGACTTTTCGATAGCTCTTTTGGTTATGCTCTCATTCAATGCAGATCTTATGATTTCAGGAAACAAGGAAATAAAAATAAAATTCATTTAAATCTCCCAATCTACATAAATGGTTTTTTCTGTAACCTCCAGAATTACTTGCTTCATGATAAAAGGAATCAAGATATCTTCTTGATTAGGATTTTTAATTATTAGCACATCATTAGAGCCTGTTTCCATAAGAGAATGGACCCTGCCTAAGGTTTTCTCAGAGCTTCGAATGATTACCTCTAAACCAATTAGATCATTCCAATAAAACTTATCCTCTGTTTCGGGGAGATCTGATTTAGGAATAAATATTTCTTTACCTTTAAAAGTTTTTTCAGCTTCTTCAAGAGAATTACAATTATTCAAGAAAATGATTAAATTTTTTCCGGAAGTAGTTATTTTTTTTACTTCTAATTCAACAAATTGGGAACTCTCTTTCATGAAGAAAGAGTTGTAGGATTCTATATTTTCAGGAGGTCTTGTGAAGGAATTTAATTTGATACTTCCTTTAAGACCGATTGGACGGCCAAAATTTCCTACCAAAATGAAATCATCATCTTGGTAGGTCATTTTGATAATTTATTTATCGTCTTTAGAGTCGTCAGATGTGAATGCGTCTTTGACAGCATCAATTGCATCACCGACTGCATCAGCAGCGCCTTCAGCAACATCTTTCACAGCATCAACTGCATCTTCAACAACATCTTCAGCAGTTTCGACAACGTCTTCAACTACATCAACTGCGCCTTCAGCTACATCTGTTACTGCTTCAACTGCATCTTCAGCAACATCAACTGCAGTTTCGACAACGTCTTCGGCAACATCTACTGCACCTTCAGCTACGTCTTTTACTGCTTCAACAACATCACCTTCAGCAAGATCACCTGCCACTTCTTTTGCTGTATCAACAACATCGCCAGCAACATCAGCTGCACCTTCGGCAACATCTTTAACGGCATCAACTGCGTCTCCAACAACATCTTCAGCGGTCTCAACAACATCGCCAGCTACATTAGCAGCTCCTTCAGCGACATCAGTTACTGCTTTAGCAGCGTCTTCAACAACATCTTCTGCAGTTTCTACTACTTCTTCAGCAACATTAACTGCGCCTTCAGCTACATCTGTTACAGCTTCAGCAGCACCTTCGGCTACGTCTTTTGTACCTTCTGCAACCTTATCGATAATATCTTCAGTTTTTTCCATTAGATTATCCTCATTATTTGATTGGTTATTATTATTGGTACTTTTTGGTTCTGTATTTTCTGTCTCAGCCGAGACTCCTTCTCCTTCTGATGGACTCTCTGCAGTATCTGCTTCAGAGGCTGCAGATTTTTTCTTTTCAAGTTTCACTAACCTGAGTTTTTCTTTCTTTGCAATTAATTGATTGAAGTCTTCTGTTGAAAGTTTTGACTCTTTTATCAAAGTCTTTACTCTTTCGGTAACTTGAGCTCCTTTGCTTACCCAATAGTCCAATCTTTCATGATCTATGTTAAGTCTGTCATTTTGAGCTGAGGCAATTGGATTAAAAAACCCCACCCTTTCGATGTATTTGCTATCTCGAGCTCTGCGTGAGTCCGCGACTGTGATATGAAAATAAGGACGCTTTTTGGCGCCTCCTCTGGCTAGTCTTATAGTTACCATAAATCTCTTTGAGAAAGGTATTCTAAGTAATTTAATTTTGTATTCAAGTAAAACCTTCCTATAATTGTAAAAAAATGCAAACAATTCACATAATTCCTACAATTGGCTGACGTTAATCCCTGGATGCTCTTTTCAAGCATCGTTTTTCTGCTATTTCTTTCTGCTTTTTTCTCTGGAGTAGAAACGGCTATGATGTCCTTAAATAGGTATCGTCTTAAACATTTGGTTAAAGAAAACGATAAAGGAGCTATTAGAGCTGATAAACTTTTAAAGAGACCCGATAGATTACTTGGTGTTATTCTCATAGGTAATAATTTTGTCAATATTCTTGCAGCTTCACTAACGACTGTCCTTTGTTTAAATTTATTTGGAGATAGTGGCGTTGTAATAGGTTCTATAGTCTTAACTTTAATAATTTTAGTATTCGCTGAAATCACTCCAAAGACTTTTGCAGCATTGAATTCAGAAAAAGTTGCTCTTCCAGCATCTCTAATTCTTAAATACTTGCAAAAAATACTCAGGCCTTTGGTGTTATTTGTTAATTTCTTTTCAAACTTTTTTATGAGGCTATTGGGAACAAAAGAAACAACAATCAATGAAGATTTATCGCCTGAAGAGTTAAAGAGTGTTTTGGAAAACTCCGGAGATTTAATTCCAAAGAAATATCAAGACATGTTAATCAGTGTTTTGGAGCTAGATAAAGTTTCTGTAGATGAGGTCATGACACAAAGAAGTGAAGTAATTGGAATAGATATAAATCTACCAATAGAAAATATTCTGAGTAACCTTCAAAATAATCAAAAAGATTTTTTACCTGTTTATAATGAATCTCTTGACGATCTAAGAGGAGTTATAGATCTTTATGGAATCACTGCTTTTCTTTCAAATGAAGACAAATCAATTGAAAGTTTAATTGAATCTTTAGATGAAGCCTATTTCATTCCAGAGAACACACCTTTAAGCACACAACTTTTCAATTTTCAAAAAAATAAAAAGACAGTTGCAGTAATCATTGATGAATATGGATCTGTTAAGGGACTGGTTACAATCAAAGACGTCCTTGAAGAAATTGTTGGTGAGCTAGCTACAGATATCGATAGAGAGACAGTAGAAATTATGGAACAAAAGGATGGGAGTTATTTAATTGATGCTTCGATCCCTTTGAGAGAGCTAAACAAAAAACTAAATTGGCAGCTTCCAATAAATGGAGCTAAAACCTTGAATGGATTAATTATTGATCAAGTTGAAACGATTCCTGAAAACAATATCAAAATAGAAATAGACAATTACGCTATCGAAACTGTATTGATTAGAAATAATATGATTAAAATCGCAAGAGTTCTTCAAATCGTAGAAGAAGATGAAGAACTCAGCGATGATTGACTTAGATATAAAAAACTAAGCCAGAAAAAATAATAGTTAAGATAAAGCTTGAAGTTATAACTGATCTCACGGATGCAATAACAGGAAACATCTTTCCATAGATTGCATTCAACTCAATCAAAAGAACCGCAGCTACGACAATCCAAAAATCATAACCTAAATAACCTGCAATGGGTCCCCCCGCGGCAGATTGATCGATTAAAAGATACGATTTTGGGTAAGATGCCGTTCCACCATGAGCTGAAGAAACCATGAAATAAAGCATTGGCAAAGAAAGTAAAGTATTTGTCCTGGAAGCTAGACCAGCTTTAGCACCAGCAGCCGCTGCATCTCCTTCTTTAAGGCCGATAACAATCTTTTGATTGCGCCAAATGATTCCCCAAACATTCAACATCATGATGATTCCCATTAATGACCCTAAAGTTATAGCTGTTGTAATCGCTCGTTCTTGAACATACAAAAGATATAAACCTGTTAAAAAAGTTAAAAAAGCAGCCCATCTAAACCACCAAAGCGCATTGGGTGCTAATTTTTTCATAACATCTGCTTTAGCATCAGGATCTGCGACTTTTACATATTCTGTTTGCACAAAATTAAAATAATATAAAAGCCCTATCCAGGCTATACCAACTAAGATGTGTCCCCATCTCACTAGGACATTGTATAAATATAGTTCTATTTCCATTAGATCTCCCTCTTTAAAACTTTATTATATTCTAAAACCGTAAAATAAAAAAAAGAGGCCTAACATGGCCTCTTTTTTTTCAACAGAAGATTTTTACATCATTCCGTCCATGCCGCCCATTCCTGGAGGCATTCCGCCTGGCATTCCGCCACCAGCATTTTCTTCAGGAATATCAGAAACCATGGCTTCAGTGGTGATCATCAAACCCGCAACTGAACCTGCTGCTTGTAGAGCAGTTCTTGTTACTTTTGCTGGATCTAAGATACCCATCTTAATCATGTCGCCATACTCAGATGTTGCAGCATTAAACCCATGATTGCCTTTTTCGGATTTAATTTTATCTACTACAACCGATGCTTCTTCACCTGCATTGAGTACGATTTGTCTGATAGGAGCTTCCATAGCTTTTAAAGCAATTGAAATACCTATGTTTTGATCTTCGTTATCTCCTTTAAGGCCCTCAGAAGATTGTAATGCTCTAATTAAAGCTACTCCTCCGCCTGGAACAACTCCCTCCTCGACAGCTGCTCTAGTTGAATGCAAAGCATCTTCAACCCTAGCCTTCTTTTCTTTCATCTCAATTTCTGAACCTGCTCCAACTTTAATTACAGCAACTCCTCCAGCTAGCTTAGCTACTCTCTCTTGAAGCTTCTCTCTGTCATAATCTGATGAAGTTTCTTCAATTTGAGCTCTAATCTGGTTAACTCTTCCAGAAATGTTGTCTTGAGAGCCTGCGCCATCAATCACGGTAGTATTTTCTTTTGAGAGAACTACTTTTTTAGCTGTTCCAAGAGATTCTATGGTTGCTCCTTCTAAATTAAGACCAACTTCTTCAGAAATTACTGTTCCTCCAGTAAGAATAGCTATATCTTCCAACATAGCTTTTCTTCTGTCTCCAAAACCTGGTGCTTTACAGGCAGAAACTTTTACAACACCTCTCATGTTATTAACAACTAACGTTGCAAGGGCTTCGCCTTCAACATCTTCTGCAATAATAAGAAGAGATTTTCCAGCTTTTGCTACAGCTTCTAACAAAGGTAAAAGTTCTCTGATATTTGAAATTTTCTTATCGTGGAGAAGAATCATAGGATCTTCTAATTCCGTAATCATTTTATCTTGGTTGTTTATGAAATACGGAGAAAGATATCCACGATCAAACTGCATTCCTTCGACAACTTCTAATTCGTTTTCAATACCGCTAGCTTCTTCGACTGTTATAACGCCTTCTTTTCCAACCTTTTCCATAGCTTCAGCAATGATGTCTCCAACTTCACCATCACTATTAGCGGAAATGGTACCAACTTGAGCTATAGCAGTACTGTCGGCACAAGGCTCAGACATGCTTTGAATGCTTTCAACAGCTTTTGTTACTGCCTTGTCTATGCCTCTTTTAAGATCCATAGGATTGAAACCAGCCGCAACAGATTTTAAGCCTTCATTAACAATTGCTTGAGCAAGAACAGTAGCAGTGGTAGTTCCATCACCAGCTGCATCTGAAGTTTGCGAAGCAACTTCTTTAACCATTTGAGCACCCATATTTTCAAATTTATCTTGTAGCTCAACTTCTTTAGCTACAGAAACTCCATCTTTTGTTACTGTAGGAGCTCCGAAAGATTTATCTAAAACTACGTTTCTTCCTTTAGGGCCTAATGTGACCTTTACTGCATCAGCAAGTACATTGACTCCATCAAGCATCAATTGTCTAGCTGAATCACTAAATTTTACGTCTTTTGCCATTTTTTACCTCGTATTAAAAAAATATTTAATTGTTTACTTGGAAACCGTTCCAAGAAGATCGCTTTCACTGAGAATTAGTAATTCTTCACCATCGACTTTTATAGTGTTGCTTCCTGCGTATTGGCCAAAAACTACTGTGTCTCCGACACTTACTGGAATTTCAACTTTTTCTCCTGAATCAAGAACTCTTCCTGGTCCAATAGCTAACACTTCACCTTGGGAAGGCTTTTCAGCTGCAGAACCAGGCAAAACAATACCTCCTGCAGTGGTTTCTTCCTCTTCACTCCTTCTTACGAGAAGTTTGTCTCCTAATGGATTAAATTTCATATTAGCACTCCTTAAAAATAACTAAACAAATGTGAGATGCGCATTCTATTAAACGAACGCTCAATTCACAACACTTATTTATTTATGTTCTTAAGGTCTTTTTTTCAAGAAAAAAATAAAAAAAATTGCAAAAGTTACACCTAAAATGTCTGAAAAAAAGTCAAAAATACTTCCGGTTCTATAATTTAGAAAAGTTTGAACAATTTCAGTAAACAAAGCATACAAAATACAGAAAATTAGCGCGTAATTCCTTTTTAATTTTCCGACTATTAAAAAGAAAGTCATTAAGAAAAAAATAGAAAAATGAGCAATTTTATCTAAGTGAGGAAAAATTTCTCGACCATCATCTTTGAAAGGGGCAAAAAATAAATACAGAGAAATTAAAAATAGAATATAAAAACTATTTAACCATCTATTGAAATATAGGCTTCTATTCAAAACCCAGTTCTTGTCTTCTTTTATGGACCATTATCGAGAAAATAATTGCCGGAATTCCAAGTAAAGCGCAAATTATGAAAAACTCATGAAACCCCATATTATCGACAATTATTCCTGAACCTCCCGAAATAATCCTTGGAGGCACAGAAACCAATGCCACTAAAAAAGCAAACTGTGTTGCGGTAAAACTTTTCGAAACAATGGTACCGAGAATAGTAACACCCATCACATTCACAAACCCCTGAGTAAAATTATCTAAAGTGATCGTCACTATCAGGAAATTCACATCATGACCAATCATGTTCAGATATATAAAAGGAAGATTTGTTAAAGGAGTAAGAATGGCTCCTGCAACCAAGTTTTTTGAAAGGCCAAAACGATAAACTGAAGCTCCAGCAAATAGACCGCCCAAGATAGTCATGATAAGTCCATAAAAATTAGTTATCTCAGCAACTTCAATTTTTGTAAATCCTGTTTCTCTGTAGAACGGCATAGCCATTGGGCCTAAAAACATATCGCTCAGTCGATAAGTAAATATCAAAAGAAGTAACAGCAATAGATGGTTCTTATATCTTAAATAAAGATCTTTTAAAGGAGCTAAAAAAGAATCTTCAAGCCATCCAAAAGGTTCCTTAAAAAAGTCTTTTGGCGGTCTGATCTCTCTGGTTGGCTCTTTTATGAGTATTAGGAAAATAAAAGACAAAAAGATTACAATTATGCCAATCATTTGATAAGCAAAATTCCATCCAAAAAATTCAGCTAAGTAAAAAGTTGCTACTCCAGAAAGCAAAATAGCTCCGATTCTCCAACCAATAACAAAAACTGCTGATGCCTCACCTAACTCTCTTTTTTCAACAAGTTCTATTCTTAATGCGTCAGCACATATGTCTTGCGTAGCAGAAAAAAACCCAATTGCAAGAATCAAATATACAAAGATATTTAAACTTTCTTTAGGCTCAACAAAACTTATGGATAATATGATTAGACCGGTTACAAACTGAGATAAAAACAACCACGATTTTCTTTGTCCTAACCTATGAAGTCTTGGTATTTTTAAACGATCTACTAAAGGAGCCCAAAATACTTTTAAGGAATAAATTAAAAAAACCAAAGAAAGTAGTCCAATAGTAGATTTTTCAATGCCCTCTTCTGATAACCAGTAGTTCAAGGGATCCATTAGGACCCCATAGGGGACCCCGGAAATGAAACCCAAACACAAAATTACTAAAATTTGAGGACTTAAATAATTCCTTAAAGAATCTATAAAAGTCATTTTTTAGTCTCTAAAATTTTGAAATTGCAGAGGTATATCGAAATTTTGTTCTTTTATTAGTGTGATCGCAGCTTGAAGATCATCTCTTTTCTTTCCAGAAACTCTTACTGAGTCTCCTTGAATTGAGCTCTGTACTTTCATTTTTTTTGATTTTATAAGTGCATTAATTTCTTTTCCTATTTCACTTGAAATACCTTGAACAAGCTCAATATTTACTGAAGCTGAATTGTTGGCTTCGTGAGTCTCGCCTATTTTTAAACTTTTTAAGTCAATTTTACGTTTACTTAAATTTTCTTTGAGAATTGGGATAATTTGGTCCAATTGAAAGGACTCATTAGCAGAAACTTTAATTTCGTCCTCTTGCAAAGCCACATTGGCGTTTGCATCTTTAAGGTCGTATCTATTAGTGATAACTCTATTAGTTTGGTCTATTGCATTTGATAACTCATGGTTATCAATTTTGGATTCAATATCAAAAGACGGCATAAAGCTATTTTATCTTATCTTCGACCAATCAAAAAAGGGTCCTGGGTCAGTCTTTCTGTCTGGTGCTATTTCAGAATGGCCTACGATGTTTTCTTTTTTTATCTCCGGAAAAGAACTGCAAAGAATTTCAATAAGCTTATTTAGAGAATCATATTGATTATCTTCAAAGGGAGCATTGTCACTGCCAATGAGTTCAATGCCTAATGAAAAATCATTACAATTTTCTTGGTTTTTAAATGAAGATGGGCCGGCATGCCATGCCCTGTCATAAACCGAAACGAATTGATAAATTTTTCCTGTTCGATCAATTACAAAGTGACTAGATACTTTTAGGCCTTTTATCTCATGAAAAAACTCATGGGACTCGAAATCAAGTTCGTTTTTGAAGAATTTTTTGACATTTTCAGGTGCAAAGTTTTCTGGTGGCAAGCTAATGTTGTGAATAACGATGAGCTTTATCTCAGAATTTTTTGGTCTTTGATCAAAGTTTGGAGATATATGTTTTTCCGCGTTTGTAAGCCAACCTTCTTTATTTATCATTTCCCATCTTTTCAGCCAGTATTTCGCCAGTAGCTGCGCCTAAAGTCCAGCCTAAGTGACCATGTCCCGTATTGTAAAATATACCCTTAACTTTACTCTCAAATATTAAAGGCATCATGTCAGGTGTCATAGGTCTCAAACCAGCCCAGGGCGTATAGTTTTCCGTGCTTACAGAAGGAAAATATTCTCTTACCCAGTTAAGCAAAGGACGAATTCTATCTTGTCTGATATCTTTATTTTTTCCTGCCAATTCTGCAGTTCCTGCAACCCTAAGTCTATTACCAAGCCTGCTGGAAACAATTTTTACCGGATCATCCAATAAAGAAACCTGAGGAGCAGCTTGTTGAGAAATCATGTCGTCAAGATAGATGGTCACACTATAACCTTTGACAGGATAAACCCTCATGCCATCACCTAATATATCTGCAAACTTTTGAGTTTCAACGCCAGCACAAACTGCAACTTGATCGAAAACATATCCTTTTGAATTAGCTTGATCTGTCGCAGAAAGAATTACTTTATCTTTGTCCTTGTAGATTGTTTCTATTTCGGTGTTGAAAAAAGTTTCCACACCATATTTTTCTTCCAAGGTTTTGATCATATTAGTACAAAATTTATGGATATCACCACTTGCATCGGATTTTGTATAAATTCCCCCGACTATTTTCTTTTCGTTACTTGCGGACTTGAATGCAGGTTCCAAGTCTTCAATTTCATCCAAAGATAAAGCCTCCCATTCCATACCTTCCTGATCTAGCCAAGAAGCTTTGTCTGCTGCAGAATTAAATTCTTTTTCGTCATTGTAAAAATGAAGAATACCTTTCTTTAAAAGATCAAACTTAATACCTTCAGAGTCTGCTATATCAAAGTATATTTCTCTGGCTCTTTTGGCTAACTCAATAGTTTGTTGAGTATTAGATTTATGTTTGCCATTAAATGTAGCTAAAAGAAAACCAATCATCCACTTGTATTTTTGAATGCTGGGCGAGGGATTAAAAAGAAGCGGAGCATCTTTCTTGAACATCCACTTAATTCCGTTAAGTATGTTTTTTGTAGTATTCCAAGTTTCGGAATTACTGGCACTTAATTGACCTCCATTAGCATAACTAGTTGCCATTGCAGGGTATCTTCTGGAATCAATTAAAGTAACTTTGTGACCTTTTTTAGCAAGTGCGTATGCTGTTGTTATGCCAGCGATACCAGCTCCGATAATTGCTATGTCACTTTTCATCTAAGCTCTTTTGGAAGTTTGAAGGATATATTTTCTTTAAGGCCTTGGATTTCTTCAACTATAGAAAATCCAAAACCTTTACAGTAAGAAATTATTTCTTTGACAAGTTCTTCAGGAGCTGAAGCTCCTGATGTGATTCCTAATTTACTGATGTTTTTCAAAGAGTCCTCAGAAAGTTGCGAAACATGGTCTACCAAGCATGATTCCGTTCCCATAAGCTCTGCTAGTTCCTTCAATCGATTTGAATTTGAGCTATTTTCGGAACCAACAACAATTATAAAGTCTGTTTCTAAAGCAAGCTGCTTTACAGCATCTTGTCTATTTTGTGTTGCATAACAAATATCATCTGCATTTGGTGATTTTATTTCAGGAAATCTTTTCTTAAGTATTTCAATGATTTGCTGCGTGTCATCTACCGAGAGAGTTGTCTGAGTAACTAAAGCCAAATTAGACGGCTGACAAATATTTATGTTTTGAGCATCCTTTTCATCTTCAACGAGATATATTTTTCCTGAACTTTCATTTGGAAACCTGCCAAGAGTTCCCTCAACTTCAGGATGATTTCTATGTCCGATCATTATGACGTCTCTTCCTTGCTGAGCATATTTAATGACTTCCATATGTACTTTAGTAACAAGTGGGCAAGTAGCGTCAAAAAAGTTTAAATTATATTTTTTTGCTTGAGATTCTACTTTTTCAGATACCCCATGAGCTGAAAATATTGTGACAGATCCTTCTGGAACCTCATCAAGATTATCAACAAATCTAGCTCCACGAATTTTTAGGTCTTGCACAACTTTTCGATTGTGAACAACTTCATGCCTAACATAAACAGGAGGCCCAAACTTATCCAAAGCAATGTTTACGATATCTATTGCCCTATCTACCCCGGCGCAAAAGCCTCTAGGATTAGCTAGCTTAATGGTCTTACACTGCATCAGATTTATGCATAAAAAAGGAATCAAACAATAAAAAAATTATACCTAATGTCACAAAGCAGTCAGCTAAATTAAATACAAAAGGATTAAATGTTATATCAATAAAATCTACAACATAGCCTCTAGAGATTCGATCTAAAAGATTTCCCAAGCCACCAGCAAGAATGAGGCTCCAAAAAACCCTTTCTTTGAAAAGGATTTCTTTGAATACAAGATTGGTAAAAATTGCTAAAAAAAGATAAAAACATATTAAAGAAACTAACAAAATAAATATTAATCCTAAGTTAAGAGAAGCATCATTAAATAAATTAAAAGCGCCGCCAAAATTTTTTATAAAAGTGAAGTTTAAAAACGGAATTATGTTTGTAGACTCATAAAGATTAAAGTTTGCTTCAATAAAGTATTTTGAGAATTGATCAAAAAAGACCAAAGAAATAATTAATGCAGTCAGAAAGAATAATTTTTGTGTTTTAAAAAAACTTTCTTTTTTCACCCTCGCCCTCAACGTTTTCTATACACCTTGGGCATAAACTTGAATCTAAAATCTTTTTGAGATTACCCGTATGATGCCAGCAACGATCACATTTTTCTTTATCGGAGGATTTTACTTCAATTGAAATGGAAGATTGACCATCGTCATCGGCAACCTCCAAGGAAGCATCTGAAACAATTAAAAGAAATTTCAACTCATCAATACAAGGACTTAATCTTAAAAAGGTCTCAGAGTTACAGAAGATTTTTACTTCAGCGTCTAAGGAAGAACCAATAATTCCGTCATTTCTTTTTTCCTCCAAAAGTTTATTTGCTTCAATTTTTATTTCATTTAACACTTTCCAAGAATCTTCATCTAAAGTTAGGGATATATCTTCTTGAGCTGATGAAAAACTTTCTAGGAAAATAGACTTTTTGTCTTTATAGAACTCTCTGAAAGCCTCTTCTGCAGTGAAACTTAAAATTGGTGCAATCCATAACAATAATTTATCCAAAAGGCTTTTTATTGTTGCTTGCGCTGAAATTCTGGCAAAACCAGATTTTTTTGAGGTATAGAGTCTGTCTTTGAGAATATCTAAATAAAAACTACCCAATTCGTTGGTACAAAAATTTAGAATTTTTTGATAAACCAAATGAAACTCATAATTTGAATAATCTTCAATAATTTCATTTTGGAGTTTTTCAGCCTCTTTAAGAATCCATATATCTATTTCCACTCTTGAATCTAAACTGACTTCTTTCTGATGATCAAAATCATATAAATTTGATAACAAAAATCTAATCGTATTTCTGATTCTTCTGTAAGAATCCGCGGTTCTATCAAGGATTTCATCTGAAAAATAAATTTCATTTCTAAAATCTGATGAAGCTACCCATGCCCTCAGAATATCAGCTCCTTTCTTGTTCCAGACTGATTGAGGTGAGACAGTATTACCCAGAGATTTGGATTGTTTTTTTCCTTCGCCATCAACTACAAATCCGTGTGTGAGAACTGATCTATACGGAGCCTCGTTATTAATAGCCATGCCAGTCAATAAAGAAGACTGAAACCACCCCCTGTGTTGATCTGAACCTTCTAAATATAGATCAGCAGGATAAGATAAATTTTCTCTTTGTTCTAAAACACAATGATGAGTTACGCCAGAGTCAAACCAGACGTCCAGGATGTCAGAAGATTTTTCATATAATTCATAGTCATCAATTAACGAACTTGGTTCCATATCATACCAAGCTTGGATGCCTATTTTTTCTACCTCTTGTGCAACTTTTTCTATAATTTCAAGAGTCTTAGGATGAAGTTCTCCAGTTTCTTTATTTGTGAACAAAGGAAGCGGTACCCCCCAAGAGCGTTGTCTTGATATACACCAATCTGGTCTTTCTTGCATCATTCCTTCAATTCTTGATTTTCCCCACTCTGGAAGCCAATTGATCTCATTTATTTTTTCTTCAGAGTTTTGCAAGAGGAAGTTCTTTTCCATGGAAATAAACCATTGAGGTGTTGCTCTAAAAAAAACAGGAATTTTATGACGCCAACAATTTGGAAAACTATGTCTATAAGTACTTTTACTGAGCAATAAAGATTTTTCAGCCAATAATTCAATAATTTTATTATTTGCCTCCTCTAAATTTAGTCCACCAACAAATTCTTGGCTTTTGATAAATTCACCCTTTTCATCAACCGGACTCCGAAAATCTAAGTCTTTACCTAAGCAAGCATGATAATCATCCATACCGTGAGCAGGAGCTGTATGAACGAGTCCTGTTCCCATTTCATCGGTTACATGCGTTCCAGAAATAAATAAAGATCGTCTCTTTAAAAAAGGATGATTTGCTTCGATTTCGTTTAATGCACTTCCAGGTAACTTACCCAAAACATTGTGTGAACAAACATCAACTCTCTCTAAAGTTCTTTCCTTTAAAGTTGAAGCAACTAATACAGCTATTTGATTATTTTCATGTTCAAATTCTATTAATTCATATTGAAACTCAGGATTGAAAGAGATTGCTTGGTTGCTTGGAATTGTCCAAGGAGTAGTAGTCCATGATGCAGCAAAAGTTGGAGAATTAATTTCTAATGAAAGTAAATTTTCAAGAACTTCCTTTTGTATTGGAAAGAGGAAATCTATCGCTTTAGATTCTTTGTCATAATATTCAACTTCAGCTTCAGCAAGTGCGGACTTGCATTCTGAACACCAGTAGACAGGTTTTTCTCCTCTTACTAAATGATTGGCTTCAATTATTTTGCCAAGCGCTCTGATGGTATTCGCCTCATAATCAAAAGACATGGTTTTGTAAGGATTTTTCCAGTCCGCTTGAATCCCAAGCCTTTTAAAATCATTCCTTTGAATGGCAATTTGTTGGTTAGCGTATTCTCTACACTCTTCTCTAAATTTATCAGCGGGAACTTCAACATTTACCTTTCCAATCTTTTTTTCAACATTCAATTCGATTGGAAGCCCATGACAATCCCAGCCTGGAATGTATGGAGAGTTGAACCCTTGAAGTTGTTTAAATTTAATAATGATATCTTTCAATACCTTATTATTTGTAGTTCCAAGGTGAATCGGACCATTTGCATAAGGTGGTCCGTCGTGTAATAAAAAATTTGGTCCATTTTTATTTTTACTTTGCAGCAAGTCATAAAGCTTAATTTCTTCCCAATACTTAATCATCTCTGGCTCTTTCTGAGCCAAATTGGCTTTCATGGAAAATCCTGTTTTAGGCAGATTTAAAGTATCTTTAATTTTTTTCATCTAGTAATTGTTCTTTTGCAGTATTTACGTCTTTTGCAATTTGTTTTTTTAGATCATCAAGACTATCGAACTTTTTTTCATCTCTTATTTTTTTAACGAATTCTACTTTTATACGCTTCCCATATATTTCTTTTTTAAAATCAAAAATATTTACTTCTAGTACTGGAGACGTACCTCCAACCGTAGGTCTGATTCCAATATTGGCAATACCCTCAAATTCTGACACATCTATTGAAATCTTTACAGAGAACACTCCTTTTATAGGCAAATTATTTTTCGGAAGCCATATATTTGCGGTTGGGAATCCTATTGATCTCCCCAATCTGTTTCCATGAACAACTTTTCCCTCAAAGGAGTAAGGTCTGCCCAATAATTTCTTTGTTGTCGAAAAATCACTTAAAGATAGTGTTTCTCTAATCCAAGTACTGCTAACGCGACGGTTATCGATTGAAAAAGTAGGTAATTTTGACAATGAAATACCCTGACTCTTACTCCAATCTTTAAGCATCAAAAAATCTCCTTTTCTATCCTGTCCAAATCTAAAGTCATCTCCTATCATTAAATTGCTAATATTTAATGGTCCTAAAACTTTTTCAATAAATATTTCTGGACTCATTGTTTGAAGAGACTTATTGAATTTTAAGAAAAAGGCAAAATCTATATTTTCATTTTCTAAATTTTTAAACTTGTCACGCCAAGGGGAGATTCTTGCTGG
Organism: SAR86 cluster bacterium AG-422-E19; assembly: GCA_003213595.1. Classification (GTDB taxonomy): domain Bacteria; phylum Pseudomonadota; class Gammaproteobacteria; order Magnimaribacterales; family AG-339-G14; genus MEDG-81. The sequence continues at coordinate 137,349 of QCMR01000002.1, forward strand.
CTGCTCCATGATGTTTTTATCCATAGAAAAGAATTCCTTTGCATGAGGTTCAGTAAATATCACCATTGTTTTAGCACTTGAATTTTGAGAAATATTTTTCATTTCCTGAATAATTTTTTTATGGCCTTTATGGAGGCCATCAAAGTTCCCAATAGTAACTACGAGTTGTTCTTCGCTAAATCTCTCATTGAATAGCGATAAGTTTTTTAATCCTCTTATCAAATACATTTAATTTTTAAAAAAACTCATCCTTAAGCCGAGTACAAACATTAAACCAAAATATATAAATGCTCCAAAGAAAATGATGGAGAGTAAATTAAAAATTTGAACTAACAAACTCCAGTCGGAAAAGTTAGGAAATAATGTTTGAAAGCCAAGAAGTCCAATAAATAAACCTATAGAACTGATAATAATTTTCATAAGAAAAATCACTGAATCTCCTTCCAGGGTTAATATGGATCGTTTTATAAGTATAAAACTCAAAATAAAAAAGCTAACTATCGCAGCTATAACACTTCCAATTGCTAAACCAATATGACCATAACCAAACTTAAAAGCAAAAAGCCAATTAAAAAATACATTTAGGATCAAGGATACTAGAGCAACATACATTGGAGTTTTGGGATCTTGTCTTGCAAAAAAACCTACATTCAGAATTTTTATAGCCATAAATGCAATCAACCCAAAACAAAATGCTTTTAGACTATAACTTGTCATAAGAGCATCTGAAGTTGAAAACTCACCTCGCAAGAATAAAATGCTAATGATTTCCGAGCTTAAAAAGTAAAGCCCTACTGATGACGGGATACCTACAATAAATATAAATTTTAAAGCCCAATTAAATTTTTCATTGAATTCCAAATCATTTTTTAGAGCAGCAGCATTTGATAAAGCGGGCAAAATAACTGTAGCTGCAGCAATAGCAAAAATTCCTAAAGGTAATTGAATTAGTCTATCTGAAAGATATAGCCAAGTTGGACTTCCAGTTTTTAGTAGGGATGCAAAAATTGTATCTATAAGGATATTAATTTGAATTATTCCACCACTTAAAATTCCTGGAAGCATCAATATTGAAATTTTTTTTAATCCAGGATGATTAAAATCCAATTTTAATTTTGGAAGCAGCTTGAGTTTGAGAATAGGAATTATATTTATAAAAAATTGAATGAGTCCTGCGGCAAAAACTCCCCAAGCAATAGCCAAAACCGGAAGTTGAAAGTAATCTGTAAAGAATATTGCTCCAATAATAATGCTTAAATTAAAAGCAATAGGAGAAGCAGCTGGGATGGAAAAAAAGCTAAAAGAATTCAATATGGCCCCAAAAAAAGCAACCAAAGATACAAAAAATAGGTAAGGAAAAGTAATTCTTAAGACTTCTATCGCAAGAATTTTTTTCGCCGGATCAAAATAAAACCCTGGAGCAAAAATAAAAACCACGATTGGAGCAAAAATCATGAACAAAATACAAAGGAATAAAACCAATGACGAAATTGCAGTAAAAGTTAAATCTATTAGCTTCTTTAGCTCTTCCTTTGATTGATTATTCTTATATTCCGTAAAGACAGGAATGAAAGCTTGGCTAAAAGCACCTTCAGCAACTAGCCTTCTGAATAAGTTGGGTATTTTTAGCATCACCACAAATACATCGTGAGCAACTCCAGCTCCTAAAATGTATGTGGTTGCTATGTCTCTTAAAACTCCAAAAATTCTCGAAATAAAAGTCCAAAATGAAACAACTAGAGTCTTTAGAGAAGTTTTAGTCTTTTGACTTTGTGAGGAATCCAACTTTATTTATCAGATTTTTTAAACTGCATTGCAACAGAATTCATACAATACCTTTTTCCTGTAGGCATCGGCCCATCAGGAAACAAATGTCCTAAATGAGCATTGCACTTTTGGCAATGCACTTCTGTTCGAATCATCCCATGACTTTTATCAATTTCTTCACCAACAGAATTTTCATTAAGAACATCCCAAAAGCTTGGCCATCCAGTTCCGGAATCATATTTTGTATCTGAGGAAAAAAGCTCGTTGCCACAACAAACACAAATAAAAATACCTTCCTCTTTTGTATCCAAAAATTCGCCAGAAAAAGGTGCTTCAGTTCCATGCTCTTGAGTGACTATGTAAGATGCTTTAGAAATTTTACCTTTGAGATCTTCTTTATTCATTCTAGATAATTACTTTTTTAAAAACGTTGAAGTAACCATTTTCAATTTCTAAATCTTTGTAGAAATCTTTTTCTTTCAGCATTTCGTGAGCTTTAGGAAGGTTATACCATGGACAAAACATAAATAGATGATGCTCGATATGATAATTAACATTCAGAGGCGCAATGAAATATCTTACAAAATTTGAAGATAAGGTTGTTCTGGTATGAGTAAAGTCGTCTTGTCCAGATGTACAAGCATGCTCTGAGATGCTTCTTAGCCTGTAAAACAAACTGAAAATTGTTAATTTTGGTATCCACCACAAAAGCAAATATAGCCATGGCACATTAAAAAAAGTTAATGTCGAAAAGATTATTAGCTGACAAATTAAGAAACCATAAAGTGAAGAAACAAAATGCTTAAGATGTCCAAAAAAAGTATTTTCATTAACGCCCCATGCTGAATACAAGTATCCAAAATAACGCCTCAAACCAGATATACCAGTTAAATCTCTTAATACTTTTCGAGAAAAGCTTTTTTTTGATACTGGAAAAGGATCGGTCAGGCTTTTATCAGGATCTAAATCAGTTTCCGTATGTTTGTGGTGTATTAAGTGATATTTTCTATAACTTACCGTTTCTGTCATCATTGGATAGGCGCAAAGCCACTGAGAAATAAAGTCGTTAATCTTTTTATTCTTTGAAATCAAATTATGAGCACCATCGTGCATCATTACTACCAGGGCAAACTGCCTGGTTCCGATAATAAGAGCTGCAACCAGAAAGGTTAAGATACTTGGTGAAAAAGAAAAAATAAAAAAACCAAGAGCAATTTGAGCCCAAATACTAAAAATAGCTAAATAATTCCTCCAATCCTTAGAATCTCTCAAAATGGCTATTTCTTCTTCAGAAAGAAGAGTATTTGGGTTAATCATCAGTTTATTATACTAGACAATTCATGCCTTTCTTAAAGTCTGAATCCAAAAAGCTCTAATTTTGTTTTGGCTGCACTGCCCAAATCACCAACTATTTTATGATTATTGAAACCTAGCCTTTTGAGTGAAGTTCTTAATTCCTGAAAATCCCTTGGATCTTGTTTTGTTTTAAAAAAACGTTTAAAGGTGAAATCATCTCTTTTAACATCATAAATTTTTAGAAAGATTGAGGGTGGAATTCCAAAGACATCCATTTCCTCCTCTATGGAATTATCTATTTTAAAATCTATAAATCTATTAGGTTCGATTGCCTCTAGATTTTCATTAAAGAAATTATTAAATTCACTTAAAGCTTTTTCATTGAATTTATTTTCTGCGCTAATTGTTTTTCCAGCAATATGGGGAGTCGCGATATAAGGCTTTTTAAACTTTGTTAAGTTAAGATTGCGTTCATTAGGCCATACATCAAAAATAAAATTATCTGATTTTTTTGATAAGTAGTACTCATCACTTAAAACTTCGCCCCTTGAAGAATTAATTAAAAATTGATCATCTTTCATTTCATTCAGAAAATTTATACCTAAAAGATTATGAGATGGAAATTTTCCAGTTTTTGAATAAGAACAGTTTAAGGAAATTACTTCTGAGGATAAAACTTCATCAAGGCTAGAGGATACTTTGGGTAAATATGGATCATAAATACAACAAGGAAAATTAATTTCATCCAAAATATTTTTGAATCTTTTACCAATATTGCCAAATCCGATAATGCCAAACTTTGTCTCATAGGGCTTAATTTTATTGCCAATAATCAAGACAGATAAAACACTCAATAAATATTCAATGACAGCTAATGCATTTCCGCCCTTGCCTGTAGAAAGATGAATATTTGAGTTTTTAAAGTAATCTTGATCTATGTGATCTTCTCCTGAAGTTAAAGAAGCGACAAATTTTACATTTGTGTTATCTAACAATTCTTCGTTGATTTTCGTCGTAGATCTTAAAAAGACAGCATCGGAATCTTTGATAGCTTGATTTGAGATTTCGTGTGAGTCAAGACTTCGAACATTGAATTTAGAATTACTTTCAAATGTCTTGGTTAACTCTTGCAAGTCTTTATTAATAACAATATTCATCAATTGTTTTTGTTGGGCAGCAACTTACTTTTTATCCAGCCAAAAAAAGAATTGTTTTTAAGACTGATTTGATCGATTTTGAGATATAAATCATCCAATTCTTTAGGGGAAGAAAACATATCTGCTCTGGATATCATTTTTTCATTCTCATCTAATTCTTTTACTACTTTTGCAGGATTGCCGGCAACTACAACATTTGGAGGAACATCTTTAACCACTACCGATCCAGCGCCAACAATGCTATTTTTTCCAATTCTCACCCCTTTGCTAACAATTGCACTATCTCCTATCCAAACGTTGTCTTCTAGAACTACTTCTAAAGACTTTCCAACAGGCAAAGCTCTATCATAAATTCCATGCCAATCAGAGTCGGAAATGTATGCCCCATTGGCAAACATACATGAATCTCCAATTTTTATTGAAGTAGCTGCAGAAATTCTTACTCCTGGACTAAACAAACAAAAGTTGCCTGCTTCTATTTTTCCATCGTGTTTGTCTGCATTCCATGTAGTAATGTGAACATGAGCATCTGGGGATGTTATAAAAGTTGCGAAATCTCCAACGGATATGTTTTTACCAGATACGTGAAGATATTTAACACCCAAAATAAGAGGACTGGTTCCCAAATGATCAAATTGAGGAGTGATAATTTTTTTTATGTATTGTTGATCAAACCACCAATGAATTCTTTTAAGCCAAAAAGGTCTATTGTCTTTTCTAATTTTTAATCTCCAGATATTTTTACATCATGTATGATACAGCGATTCTATGAAAGAAACCCTCAACACTTCTACAGAAGATAGCGTCATAAAAAATTCAATGGCTTCAGAAGAAGCCAAAGAGTATTTTAAACTAGCTACTCCAATGCTTTTGACTCAATTAGCAGCTCACGCTACTGGAATAATTTCTGCTTTAATGACTGGTAATTACAATACTGTTGATCAGGCTGCTGTCGCAATAGGTAATATGCTTTTTTGGCCTGCTTATTTTGGGATCGCAGGAGTATTGTTTATCGTTACTTCTTTTGTTGCTCAATCTTATGGGGCAAAGCAAATCTCACAAATTGGACCTCTTGTAAAGCAATCTTATTGGCTGACAATTCCTTTGATTCTTCTATTTATCATTTATACGTTAAATGCTGATTCACTTCTTAATATCTTAGGTACTCCTGAAGAAGTAAAGACCATTACAAAAGATTATCTATTTGGGTTGATGATTGGTGCTCCAGCAATGTTTTTATTTCAACCTTTGAGATCTATGTGTGAGGGTATGAAAAAACCTCTCCCCATTACTTACATAAATGTTGTGATGGTCTTAATAAACGCTCTAGTGAATTATGTTTTGATTTTTGGTAAGTTTGGCTTCCCTGAATTGGGCGGTAAAGGTTGTGGAATAGCATTTTTAATTTCTTCATGGTCATCTCTTTTGATTATTCTTGGGTATATTTATTTTTCAAAATTTTTTAAAGATATTAGGTTTTTTGAAAGTTTTGAAGCTCCTAATCCGAAACAAATTTCTGAAATCATAAAACTTGGGATTCCTATTGGTGGCACCTTATTCATAGAAATAGCTGTTTTTAGTGGGGCGGGTTTAATTTTAAGTAGGCTTGGTGAAAATGTTATTTCTGCTCATGCAATTGCGATGCAAGTTACAACTTTAACTTTTATGTTGCCCCTTTCGATAGGCTTAGCAGCCAACGTTAGAGTTGGAAATTTAGTAGGGTCAAACTCATTAGACAGAGCAAGATATTCTTCGTTTTTTGCAATGTTTTTTGCTTTATTCTTAGCAATTATAAATACCTTCATTCTTATAGAGTTTGGTAATTACCTTGCTAGCTTCTTCAATCCAGATACTGAAATTGTGAACCTAGCAGCTACTTTATTAATAATTGCTGCTATATTTCAAATTGCAGATGGTCTTAACTTCTCCGGCGTAGGTGCTTTGAGAGGTTTTAAGGATACCCAGATTTTATTCTTTTTTATGTTTATTGCTTATTGGATTATTGGAATGCCAATTGGATATACCTTGTCAATGACTGATTTCTTTTCTGATCCTATTGGGGCTCCAGGTATGTGGATCGGTTTGACCGTAGGCCTTTTTGTTTCGGCAGCTTTTGTTATTGCAAGAGTTAATTATACTACTGGAAGAGGTAGAAATAGATTTGTCTTAAATTCTTGAATGATTGAAATAGATGCCAAAGGTCTTAAATGTCCTGAGCCAATAATGCTTCTTCATCAATCTATTCATGAAGCTAAAAAAGGTGATGAAGTGACTCTCATAGCTACAGATCCTACTGCAATTAAAGATGTCAAAAAGTTCTGCGAATATCTTAATCATTCGTTGATATCTTTTTCTGAAGATGACGGAATCATTACATTCAAAGTAAAAAAGGGAGAGTAAGGAATATGGAAAAAATTAATAAGAGATGGGTCTTAGCAAAAAGACCTGAAGGCATGCCAGAAGATGAATGTTGGAAATTAGAAGAGGCTTCTATAAATGATCTTGATGAGAATCAAATCTTAATTAAAGTGATGTATCTCTCTATTGATCCATACATGCGAGGTAGAATGAACGATATGAAATCTTATACCGAGCCTGTTGCAATAGGAGAGGTAATGACAGGTGAAAGTGTTGGGCAAGTAATTCAATCCAGATCAGAGAAATTCCAAATTGGAGATTACGTTGCAGCCCACTTGGGTTGGCAATCTTTCATCAGATGTAGTGATGATAATCCTGCATTAATGAGAATTTATCCTGACTTGGCCCCAATACAATCTTTTTTAGGACCAGCAGGTATGCCAGGTAGGACTGCTTATTTTGGGCTTAAGGAAGTAGGAAAGGTAAAGGAAAGTGATACCGTGGTTGTGTCTGCAGCCTCTGGAGCTGTGGGCTCTGTCGTTGGTCAAATGGCTAAACTTATTGGTTGTAAAACTATAGGTATCGCAGGCGGAAAGAAAAAATGTGATTTTGTTAAGGATGTGATGGGATTGGATTATGCCGTTGACTATAAATCAAAAACATTTAGAGATGACTTATCTAAGGCTTGTTCAGATGGGATAGATATCTATTTTGAAAATGTTGGTGGAGAAGTTTCAAAAGCAGTTGCCGAGCTTCTCAATCCTGGAGCGAGAGTTCCAATTTGTGGCTTTATCTCAGCCTATAATTCCTTTAATTCGAACATCACAGAAAGCAATGAGTTACCTGAAACTCCCTTTGATATCTTTGGGAATTTAGATCCAGCACCTGAGCATAGATTTTTTGTGGTTACAGAATTTAATGAAAATTGGGAAGAGGCAACTGGAGAGTTAGCTGAATGGATGCGTCAAGGTAAAATAAAATACAAAGAAACCGTCTTAAAAGGTATTGAGAATGCTCCACAGGGGTTACGAGATGTATTAAGCGGCAAGAATTTTGGAAAACAACTTATAAAAGTGAGTGACTAAAAAGTTTTCTTCAGAAACTAACCTCCCTTGGTGGAAAAAAGGAGTTATTTACCAGATTTATCCACGTTCTTTCAATGACACTTCTGGAAATGGTATTGGTGATCTTAAAGGAATAACCAAAAAAATTTCTTACTTATCTTCACTAGGTATTGATGCTATATGGCTTTCTCCAATTTTTACCTCTCCTATGAGAGATATGGGTTACGATGTTTCCAATTACACTGACATTGATCCCTTATTTGGAAATATTCTTGATTTTGAAAAACTCATAGAAAAAGCCAAAAAAAATAAAATTAAAATAATAATTGATCAAGTTTTATCACATAGTTCTGATGCTCATCCTTTCTTTAAGATCAGTAAATCAAATAAAAATAATTCAAAATCAGATTGGTACGTCTGGGCCGATCCTAAGCCTGATGGCTCTCCTCCAAATAATTGGCTTTCTGTTTTTGGAGGCTCTGCATGGGAATGGGATACCAGCAGAGAGCAATATTACTTACATAATTTTTTAAAGTCGCAACCGGACTTTAACTTTCATAATAAAGATGTTCAGAAATGGTTACTTTCAACTGTTAAGTTTTGGTTAGAAAAAGGTGTTGATGGCTTTAGGCTTGATACTGCAAATTATTATTTTCATGATAAAAAATTAAGAAATAATCCTGCTATCAAATCAAGCGCTTCTGGAAAAAATCCTTATTATTTCCAAAATTTAAAATATTCAATTAATCAAAAGGATAATTTTGCATTCCTAAAAAAGCTAAGAAAGCTTACAGATGAATATAAAGAAACGACGATGATTGGAGAAATTTCAAATGTTGAATTACAAGCTAAATACACTGCAAATAATGACAAACTTCATATGGCTTACAGTTTTGATCTTCTCAGAGATGAATTTTCTCCAAAACACATAAGGAACACTGTTTCTAAATTTTTTAAAGAAACTAAAGATGGATGGCCGACATGGAGCTTTTCCAATCACGATGTAGTGAGGCATTTGTCTAGGTGGAATCAAACAAAAAAAAATAGACAAAAGTTTGCAAAATTAGCCTGTGTATTACTTATGTCGTTGAAAGGAACACCATGTATTTACCAAGGCGAAGAGCTTGGTCAAACTCAAACCAAAATTGAATTTGATGAAATTAAAGATCCTCCTGGAATAAAATTCTGGCCTATGGATTTTGGTAGAGATGGATGTAGAACTCCCATGATTTGGGATGAAAGCAAAAAATTTGCTGGTTTTTCAAATGCAAAGCCATGGCTTCCAATTAAAAAAGAACAAATTATGAACTCTGTTAAAAAGCAATTAAGAAATAAAAATTCAACCTATTATTTTTATAAGACATTTATTTCTTTAAGAAAAAAAATATCCTTCTTTTCCGAAGAGATTTATTTTGAAAATAATAATGAAGTTCTGATTTTTTATAGGGGAAATGAGAAAGAAATTTGTTGTGTGTTTAATTTATCGGAAAGAGAAATTAAGATAGATAATACTTATGGAAAAATCATACCTTTTCTTCCATCTCAGCAGGTCAGGCAAGAATCAAAAAAATTAAATCTATCTTCTTATGGATTTTGTTTCTTGTCGAAAACAGATTTTAAGATTTCGAATGAAAAATCTTAAAGAGACATTTCTTCTAAAATAGATTTTCCTATTTCAGATGGGCTTTTAACAGTCCTTACACCAGCACTTTCTAGGGCATTAAATTTTTCTTCTGCCGTTCCTTTACCACCAGAAATTATTGCACCTGCATGCCCCATTCTTTTTCCAGGAGGTGCACTCACTCCTGCAATATAGCCTACAACAGGCTTAGAGACGTTGTCTTTAATATATTCTGCAGCCTCTTCCTCAGCTGAACCCCCGATTTCTCCAACCATAACAATTCCCTCTGTTTGAGGATCCTCTTCAAAAAGCTTTAAAACATCGATAAAGCTTGTACCAGGAAGCGGGTCTCCGCCTATACCCACACAAGTAGACTGTCCGAGACCTGCCTTGGTAGTCTGATCAACTGCTTCGTAAGTAAGAGTTCCTGACCTTGAGACAATTCCTACCTTACCAGGGCTATGGATGAAACCCGGCATAATTCCTAATTTGCATTCACCTGGAGTAATTATTCCTGGACAATTTGGACCAATAATTCTTATACCTTCCTTATCTGCTAATTCTTTAACTTCTAACATATCCAAGGTTGGAATACCTTCGGTTATACAGATTATCAATTCAATACCGCTTTCTATTGCCTCAATTATTGAAGGTTTACAAAATTTGGCGGGGACAAAGATTATACTAGCACTTGCCTCGGTAGCTTGTTTTGCTTCTTTTACGGAATTGAAGACTGGGAGATCCAAATGAGTTTGCCCGCCCTTCCCAGGAGTGACGCCACCTAAAATATTGGTTCCGTACTCTATCGCTTGGCTACAATGCAATGTGCCTTGTGCTCCAGTAAACCCCTGACAAATCACTTTGGTTTTTTTGTTAATTAAAATACTCATCCTGAGTTTTTTACTGCTAATTCAGCTGCATCTGAAAGATCATCTGCAGAAATGATATTAAGATCGCTTTCAGATAGAATTTTTTTTGCCTCTTCTGAATTATTCCCTTTAAGTCTCACAATAACAGGTATATCAACTCCAACTTCTGAAACAGCTGAAACTATCCCAGAGGCAACGACATCACACCTTACAATTCCACCAAAAATATTTATCAAGACCGACTTAACTTTTTCATCAGAAAGAATGATCTTAAAAGCCTCGGCTACTCTTTCTTTATCTACAGTGCCCCCAACATCCAAAAAATTCGCTGGAAATCCGCCAGAAAGCTTAATGATATCCATTGTTGCCATTGCAAGACCAGCTCCATTAACCATACATCCTATATTTCCATCCAAAGCCACATAGTTAAGATCCCATTTTGCTGCTTCGATTTCCTTTTGATTTTCTTGCGAAGCGTCTCGCAGTTTTAAAAGATCTTCTTGTCTAAACAATGCATTTTCATCAATATTTATTTTTGCATCCAAACATTTTAGAGAATCATTTTGATCTATAACCAAAGGATTGATTTCAATCAAAGAAAGATCTTTTTCAAAAAATAAAGTTACCAATCCAGAAACTATTTTTTTAAATTCTACGGTTTGGTTGGAAGACAACTCTAGACCGTTAACCAAAGGAAGAACGTCAAAGTCTTCTTTCTTATTTTTGCTGACATTAATCTTAAAAATTTTCTCAGGACTTTTCTCGGCGACTTTTTCAATATCCATACCGCCTTCTGGTGAGGCCATCACCACCAAAGATTGAGAGCTCCTGTCTATCACAGCACCAAGATAAAGTTCTTTTTGGATCGAGGTACTTTCTGCAATCATTATTGCTGAAACTGGCTTTCCTTCATCTCCAGTCTGGTGATTGACAAATTTCTTTCCGAGCCAATCTTTAGCAAATTCTATAATCTCATCAATGTCGTTTGTTATTTTAACTCCGCCTACTTTCCCCCTTCCGCCAGCATGAACTTGGACTTTTGCAACAAATTCTTCGCCGTCTAATTCATTAATAAGATTAGAAATTTCTTCTGCTGAAAAGGCTACTACAGAGTTAGCTGTTGGTAAGTCGAAATTTTCTAGGAGTTGTTTTGACTGATATTCGTGTAAATTCAAAGTGTTAGTATTATAAAGCCCTTTTTACTAACATTTTTTTAATTTCACCAATTGCTTTTGTAGGGTTTAAGCCTTTAGGACAGACTGAAACGCAGTTCATGATTCCATGGCATCTGAAAACACTAAAAGCGTCTTCTAATTGCTCTAATCTTTCTTCTGTAGCAGTATCTCTGCTGTCAGCAATAAATCTGTACGCTTGTAGAAGAGCTGCTGGTCCCAAAAATTTATCAGGATTCCACCAAAAGGATGGGCAGGCAGTAGAGCAGCAACCGCACATTATGCACTCGTAAAGGCCATCTAACTTTTCTCTTTCCTCGATTGTTTGAGGAATGGCTTCTCTGGTATCGACTTTTTTATCAGTAATCAGATATGGTTTTACTTTTTTATACTGATCAACAAATTGTTTCATATCAACAATTAAATCTTTAATAACAGGAAGTCCTGGCAGAGGTCTAATAGAAAGCTTATTAGATTTAGCTACATCAGATAAAGGCGTAATGCACCCAAGACCATTTTTACCATTTATGTTTAAACCATCAGATCCGCAAACTCCTTCACGACAAGATCTTCTGAAAGAAATTGATGGATCCTGTTCCTTTGCAAGCATCAAAACGTCTAAAACCATTAAATCTTTTTCTGTAGGTATGTCTATATCAAAGTCCTGCATGTATGGCTTTTCTTGCTTCAGAGGATCATACCTGTAGATACTCAATCGAAGTGTTTTGATCTCACTTGCTGCAATCGCATTCATTAATAAGTCCTGACAATTGGTTGGAAAGCCTGAACTTGTTTAGGCCTAAAGTTGACATCTCTTTTAGATACTTGCTTAGTATCGGAAAAATAAATTGAGTGTTTAAGCCAATTTTCATCATCTCTATCTGGGAAATCTTCTCTGGAGTGAGCTCCTCTACTTTCTTTCCTTTCGTTTGCACTAATTGCAGTAGCTTCAGCAACTTCGATTAGATTGAGGAGTTCCAAAGCTTCAACTCTGGCTGTATTAAACTGTGAAGATTTATCAGCAAGATGAATGTTTTGAGATTTATCTCTTAGATCAGAGACTTCTTTAATGCCATTTTCCATCAATTCTTCAGTTCTAAATACTCCAAAATTCATTTGCATTGTTTTTTGTAAGTCTTTCTTAACTTCAACAAAGTTTTCACCAGATTGACTTACATTTACTCTGTTGAGATTTCTAAGAGCATAGTCGATATCATCAGATGAAGGATCATCCATTTTTATGCCTGCCTTGAAACTTTCTTCTATGTGTAATCCAGCAGATCTTCCAAAAACAATAAGGTCTAGAAGAGAATTTCCTCCTAATCGATTACCGCCATGAACGGAGACACAAGCTGCTTCTCCTGCAGCATAGAGACCATCTATGATTTTATCTGTACCGTCAGGATTTTGAGAAATGACCTGACCATGAACATTGGTTGGAATGCCTCCCATTGCATAATGACAAGTGGGAACAACCGGAATAGGATGTTCGGCAGGATCAACATGAGCAAACCTTTTTGATAATTCTGTTACTCCAGGCAGTCTTTTGTGAACGATTTCTGGCCCTAAATGATCAAGTTTTAAATAAACATGATCAGCATCTGGACCACAGCCTCTACCTTCTAAAATTTCAGTAAACATGGATCTTGCAACAACATCTCTGCTAGCTAGGTCTTTATAGTTAGGTGCATATCTTTCCATGAATCGTTCGCCGTCTTTGTTAACCAAGTAACCACCTTCTCCTCTACAACCTTCAGTTACTAAAGTTCCATGACCATGAATACCTGTTGGATGAAACTGCCACATCTCCATATCTTGCACAGGGAAACCCGCTCTCAATGCCATTCCAGTACCATCACCGGTGTTGATGAGAGCGTTTGAAGTTGTTTGATATATCCTTCCAGCTCCTCCAGTAGCTAAAACAGTAGCTTTTGATTTTAAAAAGTATGGTTCGCCGGATTCAATTTCAAAGGCAATAACTCCAACAACCTGATCATTTTGATTTTTTACAAGATCAACTGCGAACCACTCTGAAAGAAAGTTGGTTCCCGCTTTAACGTTTGCTTGGAAAAGTGTATGCAAAAGAGCATGTCCTGTTCTATCGGCAGCAGCACAAGTTCTTTCTGCTTGTCCCCCTTTTCCGTAATCTTTTGACTGACCTCCAAATGCTCTTTGATAAATTTTGCCTTCTTCAGTTCGAGAAAATGGTAATCCCATATTTTCCAATTCAAATATTGCTTCAGGACCTTCTTTGCACATGTATTCTATGGAATCCTGATCTCCAATAAAATCTGAGCCTTTAACAGTGTCATACATGTGCCATCTCCAATCGTCATCTGGGTCTGCACTTTGAATTGAGCAAGTGATACCACCTTGAGCAGAAACAGTATGCGAACGAGTAGGAAAAACTTTAGAAACAACAGCCGTATTCATTCCTGATTTAGCAAGCTGAAGAGATGCCATCATTCCAGAACCACCACCACCAACGATAATTCCGTCAAATTCCTTTACCGGTAAAGTTGATGCATCTAAAAAGGTACCTTTTCCATTCATTGCCATAATTACTAACCTAAAATATAAAAACTACAAATAATTAAACCAAGAGCTTGGAGCCAACTAAAACCTATGACTGCAGGTCTAAGAATTTTAGCGGAGGCACCAATTTGCGCCTGAGTAAGATAATCAGTCGCTACGTTCCAAATTCCTTGCACTGAATGATAAGCAATTGAAATGGCGACGATTACCGTAAAAATTTCTACAAGGAGAATATCAAAAAAGCCAGATAGTTGTTCGTATTTAAAGTCTCTATTGACTAACCAATAGAAGGTTATAACTGAAAAATATACTGCTTGAATTGTCGCTGTGATTCTTACTAAGACATAATCAAAGATTCCTGTTTTTTTTAATCTGTATAGCTTCGTTACCATGCCAAATAAAGAAAAGAGAAGAAAAATAATCCAGTTGAAAGAAAAGTAGCAAGAGCTGACATCCTGCCGGCTTTAAGAGTTTCCCAGTATCCAAAGTCCATTACTAAATGTCTTAAGCCAGAAATAAAATGATAAAAAATTGCCGTAATGAAAAAAGTAAATAAGCTTTTAAAGAGAATATTTTCAAATAATAAAATGATGATTTCGTAATTTGCTTCAGAACTCAAAGAAAAAACTAATAACCCCATCATTGGAAGGGATAAAACGAAAATAGCAACTGCAGATAGTCTATGCAGAATAGAGGAAACCCCTGGCAAAGGTAAAGCAATCTTGAATAGATTTAGGTATCTAGGCGAATTCATCTCAACAAAAAAACATTATATTGCAAAATTTATTTTAATTAGCGCCTTGCTATCCTTTTTCTCTTAGCTAATTGCTTTTTCGTTAGTTTGTTTTTCTTATCCCCAAAAGGATTGGTATTATTTTTAAAAACCAATTTAATTGGAATTCCCTCATAGTTCATTTTTTTTCTTAAAAAATTTTCCAAGTACTTTTGATATTGTTTTGTTAACTTATCTAAGTTGTTACCCTGAATCCTGATAATTGTAGGTTGAGATGAAAGTAAATTTGCGTATTTAATTTTTGGCCTAAACCTGCCAGACATCTGAGGGGGATTTAACATTGATGCTTCTTCAACTAGGTCATTCAACTTTGAGGTATCGATTTTCTTAAAGCTTTTTTTTATGAGCTTTATAAGCTCTTTGAATGCCTTTGCAGTACCTTTATTTTGTTTTGCTGAAATATAATGAATAGAGATACCGGATATGAAAGCTAATTTTTTATTAATGGATCTAGTTAAATTTGATTTTTCGTATTGAGAGAGTACATCTGATTTGTTGATGCCTAAAATCATAGGTTTTCCAGAGGAAACAATCAATGAAATAAGATGTAAATCTTGATCAGTAATGTTTTCTTTTCCATCAATTAAATAAAGTACTCCAGAAGAAGATCTCATGCTCGAAATAGCTTTAGAAACTGAGAAACTTTCTATTACTTGATCTATTTTTGATTTTTTTCTCAAGCCCGCTGTGTCAAAAAGTTCTATCTTGTCATTTTTAAAAACAATTGATTTAGAAATAGCATCTCTTGTTGTACCTGCCTTGTCTGAAACAATAGAACGATTTTCTTTAATTAAAGAATTAAAAAAAGTTGATTTTCCAGCATTGGGTTTTCCTAGGATACTCACCTTTATATTTTGACTATCAATTTCGTCTTCAAGATTAGAACTTGTTTCAATTTGAATTTGATTCAAGATTTCCTCTTTAAGATCTTTTATACCTAAACCGTTTTTTGCAGATACTTTGATAAAGCTTTTTACTCCAAGTTGATAAAAGTCATTGACATTCTTTTCTGAAGATTTAAGTTCAGATTTATTTAGGGCAAGAATATATTTTTTTCCAGATTTTCTGAGAATTTCATGAATCTTATAATCATCTTGGCTTAAACCATAGTGAGCATCTACTAAAAAAATAAACCCGTCAGCTTCCTCAATCGCCTTATATATTTCCTTCAGAATAAGAAGATTTATTTCTTCTCTTTCTTCTGAAATCCCCCCTGTATCAATTATTGAGAAATTTTTAGATTTAAATGAAAAGTTTCCATAAAGCCTATCTCTGGTCAATCCAGAAAAATCAGCAATTATGGCCTTATCTTCCCCAATTATTTTATTAAAAAGCGAAGATTTACCAACGTTAGGTCTGCCTATTATTGCTACTATGGGTCCCATGTTGGGGACAATATCATTGCAAAGTGAAGAGTGAAAGTTTTCCTTTTGCATCTAATGATAAGACATTATCTTCAAAAGAAGACAATGAAATAATTTTAGACCTAGAGACTCTTTTTCTGGCAACTTGCTCACCATCGCTAGTATTTAATGCATGGAGATATCCTTGAAAATCACCAAAAACAATCAAGGATTTAATTTTGCTGGGAGAAGTTAAATCTCGTAAGTAAAAATCTTTGTTGAACCATTCTAAATTTCCAGAATTTTGAGAATATGCTATTGCATTATCATTTTCATCAACAAGAAATATTTTTCCCCTAGAATACAAAAGATCATTAACAGTTGATGTCTTCTCCCTCCAAAAAGTTCTTCCTGATCTAGTATCAATTGCGGCTATGTCTCCTTGATATGTTGCAACAAATACAACGTTATTTGAGAATACGAAATTTCCATCAATATCAACCAATCTTGCAATTTCGGATGTTTCCTTGGAAATAGTTACTGGAATCTCCCATTGAACAATTCCAGATCTAGGTTCAATTTTTGCTAAATTTCCGTTGGCGAATCCAGCATACAAAAATCTTTCATGGAAAGAAGGTTCAGAAGTGCCTCTAATCGTCAAATTAGGTATTACACTTCTATAATCCCACCTAAATTCGCCACTTTCTAAGTCTAAAGCTGTTACCCTCCCATCAATAGTTTGTACTGCTACTATGTCGCCATTGGTTGATGGAGGTGCTAAAACCTCACCAGAAGAGCTATATTTCCATAAGGTGTTTCCAGTTGCTTTAGACAAGCAATATATATCTCCGTTAGAAGAACTGAGAAGAAGTTTTCCAAACGCCAAGTTAATGCCTGTTGAAATATCTGAATCCAATTTAATAGTCCAATTTTTTTTTCCGTTATATGAGTAAGATTTGATTTCTCCTTTGGAGTCAAAAACAAAAATATTTTTCTCATCAAAAGATATTTTTATTTTGCCTAGGGGAGGATTCTTAAAAACATTTGCAGACCATTGCTTTTTAAAAAGAAAACTTTCGTTAATTTCTTTTTTTAATTCATTTGGCTTTTCTTCTTCTTTTGCTCCTGTCTCACAAGCGACCAAAAGTAAAAACAAAAATATATATGTTAAAGATTTAAAATTCATTATTCAGCTAAGGTAGAGATTTTTAAGTTAATAAGGTTTTTCTGAGTTTCATTTTCAGATCTTGCAAGGGCATCAACATATTTTTTCTTAGCATCTTTGAACTTATTCTCTATTGCAAAGATGTCTCCTTGAAGGATGAGTTTGTTTGTTTGATAAATCGTAAAAGTATTATTAAGGATATTTTTAGCTCTTTCTAAATCCTCTAAATCAATAAAGATATTTACCATTCTTAAATCAATTATTTCTTTTAGGAAATTAAAATTATTGCTTCTTGAGCTTAAGATTTCTCTAGCATTCAAAAGTTCAGTTAAAGCTTTTTGAAGATCATTACCTTCTACTGACTCAACGGCATTGATAGACTTAAGCATTGCAAGATAAATTGAAGCTTCATCTATTTGAGAAATTTCATCTATAACAATTTTATACTCTTCTTCATTGAAGTCTGAAACTGAATAAGAATTATAGAAACTGAGAAATAAATCTCCCGCATCTTGATCTTTTTTTTGAGCCTGGAAATAATAATAAAGATAAGCACCGTAAGCCAATCCTATGATGAGGAGAAATGAAATTACCTTAATGTAATTTTTAAGAATCCAAGCATAAATTTTATTTAGAAAATTCATTTAATTTATTTCAGATTTTTTAACAAAGAATCAAAATTATCGATTTTCATTTCTTGATTCATTGAAAGTTTTTTTAAGGTATAAGAATTGTTTTTAATCTCTTCGCGACCAATTATAACCATGAAATCAGTATTTTTTTTGTTTGCTTTTTTTAAGAGAGTTTTTAAATTTTTTTCTTTCCCAGAAAATTGTATTGATAGGTTTTTTAATTTCTTTCTTAGAGACGAAGCTAGCTTCATTCCGTTTAGAAAAAAAGAGTCTTCAAGAGATACTATTAACAATGATTTTGTATTTTTTATAATTGAATCTTCAATTAACAAGCATAGTCTTTCAAGACCTATTGATAGGCCAATTGCATTGGTTTCTCTTCCGCCAATGATTTTAGATAAAGAATCATATCTTCCTCCTCCACAAATGGTATCTTGAGATCCAATTGAATTTGATTTCCATTCAAACACTAAATCGTTGTAATAATCCAATCCTCTAACCAAAAGAGGATTTTCTTTGTATTGAATTTCTAAATCCTCTAGATAGTTTTTTATTGAGGAAAATTTATCTTGTGATTCCTTTGAAATTGATTGACCTATCTTTGGAGCGTCTTTAATGAGATTTTCTAAATCTTGATTTTTTGAATCTAAAATTCTCAAAGGATTTTTTTCTAATCTTTTTAAGCTATCTTCATCTAAGTCTTTTTTATATTTTGAAAAATAATCTTTTAGTTTTTGGGAGTATTCTTGCTGATCCTTTTGTGAACCAATAGAATTAACCTCTAAAGTCATTTCTTTTTTTACTGAGAGTTCTTCAAAAAGGAAATTTGATATCTCAAGCATTTCTAAATCAATGGCACAATCATTGAAACCATAAGCCTCCAAACTAAGTTGTTGGAATTGGCGAGATCGACCTTTTTGAGGACGTTCGTATCGAAACATTGGGCCTTTATATGACAATTTTTGTTGACCAGCATCAAGCAACCCCGTTTCTATAGCCATGCGCATGCAACCAGCTGTACCTTCTGGTCTAAGTGTCATCGATTTCCCACTTTTGCTTTCAAAAGTAAACATTTCTTTGTTCACTATGTCCGATTGATCGCCAACGGATCTTTTAAATAAATCTGTGCTTTCTATGATTGGAAATCTCACCTCTTGATAGCCATAACTTTTAGAAATTTCATCAAAGGTGTTTTCCACAAAATTAATTTTAGTTGTTTCAATAGGATCTGTATCTTGCATTCCTCGCAACTTTGAAATCTTTTTCATGATTGTTAGACCTCTTTAATGGAAAGCTTACTTTTGGATTGTTTAACTTTTTTTGCTTTCTTCCTAATTAATTTCTCAAGAGAGTCGACAAGGTCTTTGTTTGAAAGTTTATGATCTGCCTTTCCATCTACATATACAAGATTATTTGGCGAAGCTCCAGTTAAACCAACGTCCGCTGCTTTAGATTCTCCAGGTCCATTTACATAACAACCAATAACCGCGACATCTATATTCTCTGTTACATCTTCGAGTCTAGATTCAAGTTCGTTCATGGTTTTAATGACATCAAAATTTTGTCTTGCACAACTTGGACAGGCGATGAAATTGATACCCTTCTTTCTTAATTTTAGTGACCGTAAAATATCAAAACCAACTTTGATTTCTTCGCATGGGTCTGAAGCTAAAGATACTCTTAAAGTATCGCCTATGCCTTCTGAAAGAAGTTGTCCAATTGCTATGGATGATTTGATAGTTCCACTTCTTTGGCCTCCAGCTTCTGTCAGACCTAAATGAAGGGGTTGGTCAATCAAAGAGCTTATTTTCCTGTAACTTTCTGTCATCATAAAGATATCAGAGGCTTTGATACTAAGTTTAAAATTTTCAAAATTTTGTTTCTTTAAAATATTTACATGATTCATAGCCGATTCAACTAATGCATCAGAATTTGGCTCTCCATATTTTTTTTGCAATTTTTTTTCAAGAGACCCTGCATTTACTCCAATCCTTATCGGAATATTATGATGAGATGCACAAGCAATAACTTCTTTTACTTTTTTTTCATTACCAATATTTCCAGGATTTATTCTCAAACAATCTGCGCCTTGTTCTGCTACCTGAATAGCAATCTTGTAATCAAAATGAATATCGGCAATCAATGGAACATTCGCTTTTTCTTTTATTTTTCCAAAGGCTTTTACCGAATCTTCGTCTGGAACAGAAACTCTTATTAAATCTGCTCCAACTTTTTCTAACTCTTTGATTTGTTCTAAAGTTTTTTTTGCATCAGTTGTTAAAGTATTAGTCATACTTTGAACTGTTATATCTGAGTCTCCTCCAACAGGAACGTTTCCAACGTGAATCAGTCTGCTTTTCCTTCGTTTAATCTCTAATTGACTCAACTTTATTTGCCTCGTTTACCCAAAAATGAGCATAGTTGCTTGCTCCTTTGATTGCTCTAGAAAAACTGATTTTTTGATCATCAATATATAGAGTTGTTGAAGGAGCATAGCCTATTTTAAACCTCAATGGAGATATTCCTGAAAGCTCATAACTTCCAGTTTGCATCAATTCATATAGAAGCCTTTCATTCTTATCAAAAACTACCACCCAACTTTCTCCTTCAATAACAATTTCAATCTTTCTCATTAAATCTTTTGGACTCAAATCACCTAGGATTTCCTCATTTGAAAATAAGTCATTGCTGATTGGATTCTCATTCAATAATACTTCCTTAGAAGAGCTCATCATTAAATCTTGATTTTCAATTTCCAAAGATTCTGATTCGCTCTCCATCTCTTGATTGTCTAATAAATAAATTTCCTCATCATCTGTAATATCAAACATTAAGAACAATAAAATGGTGGAAATAAATAAAATACCTCCATACTTAAAGTAAGAGTTACTGACGCTTGGAAAATTTAAATTATTTAAGAGGTTCCGAAAATTAAACTTAGTATCTATAGAAGGTTCATCTTCAGATATTATTTCCGGAGGAGATATAAATTCTTCGTAATCCTTTAACGCCTCACTTGGATCAATTCCTAAAAATTTAAAAAGGCGCTCTATTTGAGATTTAGCAAAAATTTCAGCTGGAAGATTCTTAAAATCAGCTTTCTCAATTGCTTCAATAAATTTTGTGGGAATTTTTGTTTTATCTGATATTTCTTTTATAGAAAATTCAGATTCAAGAATTTTAGTCTTTAGCTGTACGTTCCAGCTTTCCATAATCTTAAACTAAAACAAAGCAGACATTATTTCAATTTCTCTGTCTGCAGATTCTGGAGAGTCTGAACCATGTACTGCATTTTTAGAAATTGACTCAGCAAATTTCTTTCTGATGGTACCTTCTTCAGCTTCTTCTGGGTTTGTTGCACCCATTAAACTTCTGTAACTTGTTATACAAGAATCACCTTCAAGAATTTGGACAACTGCTGGTCCTGAGGTTATAAAATCCACAAGTTCATTGAAAAAAGGTTTTTCTGAATGCTCTGCATAAAATTGTTTGGCAATTTCAGGAGAAATATTAGTTTTTTTGCTTTTTAAAATAGACAATCCTTTTGACTCAATCATTTCATTTATTTGATCGACAAAATTATTTTCTACCGCATCTGGTTTTATTATGCACAAGGTTTTTTCTGACATTAATCCTTCTCCTCTATCCAGATAGCCTGAATAGCTTCTAAAATTCTCTCATTACAGTTCTCTTTCTTTCCTGAGAACCCTTCGAGAGACGTAACCATATTCATAAGATCTAAAAAAAGCAACTTTTCAGGCTCTTCATTTGGATATTTTTCACAGAGACTATCTACGATGTCATAGGTATCAGACCAATCCATTGTATTTAGTTGTTAGATAGTTCTTTTACAAGCTCGTTGTCGAAATTAAAACTTTCACCACAACCACATTCAGCAGAAACATTTGGATTCAAAAAAACAAGTTCTTGATTTAAATTTTTTTTAACAAAATCGAGTTTAGTGCCTTTAAGGAATACAAAACTCTTATCGTGAATAAATAAATTTACTCCATTTACTAAGCCAGCGAGATCGTTTTTGTCTTTTTCATCAATCAAATCAAGCTGATACGCAAAGCCTGAACAGCCTGAGTCTTTCAAAGATATTCGAATTCCTAGAGAATTATTAGCATTTATCATTTCAGTTAAATGGCTAGCCGCAGTATTGGAAATATCAAAATCTTTTGAAGAAATTTCTTTATTTGAGTCATTGGAGGGTTTGGGGTGATTTTCTGAAACCATATTTATTGTGTATTTAGGAATTTGTATTTCCAAATCTGTATCTTCAACTATTGTTTGACAACTTAATCTAGATTTTGGTTCCAAACCCCAAGCTTTATCTAATAAATCTTCCTCATCATCTGAAGAATCATTTAAGGAATTAAAACCTTCTGTAAAGATAACATGACAAGTAGTACAGGCGCATGATAGCTCACAGGCGTGTTCTAGGTCTATATCCTGATTGAGAAGGTTTTCACAGACAGAAACTCCTGACTCTGCTTCAAATTCTGCTCCTTGAGGACATATTTCAGCATGCGGCAATACTTTGATTTTCGGCATTAGTCATTATTTCTTCTGCTTTTGAAGTCATCAATCGCCCTATGGATAGCTTCTTCAGCAAGAACGCTACAGTGAATTTTTATTGCTGGTAATTCAAGAATATCGACGATTTCTTGATTTGAGATATTTTGAGCTTCTTCTAAAGTTTTTCCTTTGAGCATATCAATAAGCTCTCCGCTAGAAGCAATTGCTGAACCACAACCATAGGTCTTAAACTTTGCATCTACAATTTTATTAGTGCCATCTATGTTTTCACATTTAATTTGAAGCTTCATGACGTCTCCACAAGCAGGGGCGCCAACTATGCCTGTACCAACTCTATGAAAGTCTTTGTCTCCAGGCTTCCATCTTCCTACGCTTGCTTCTTTAGGATTTTTTAATGTTTGTTCAAATTTATCTACTACTTTCTGTGAATAAGCCATTAGTTCCTCGCAGTTAAAATTTTCAATTTATGCCCACTCTATTTTATCTAAATCTACGCCATCTTGATACATTTCCCAGAGTGGAGAGATTTCTCTAAGTTTGTCAACAGAGTCTTTTACAAGCTCTACAGTCTCTTTAACCTCTTGTTCCTTTGTGAACCTTCCAAAAGAGAATCGTATCGAGCTATGAGCAAGTTCATCTTTTCTTCCTAATGCCCTTAAAACATAAGAAGGTTCAAGGCTAGCAGAGGTACAAGCAGAGCCAGATGAAACTGCAATATTTTTCAATGCCATTATTAAAGACTCGCCTTCAACAAAGTTGAATGACATGTTAAAGATTCCTGGAAATGTGTTATCAATTGCTCCGTTTATATAAACTTCTTCCATATCTTTTAATCCGTTCCACAAAATGTCTCTGTATTTATAAAGATTTTTAAAATCTTCTGACATCTTTTCTTTGGCAAGCTTAAAGGCTTCACCCATCCCAACGATCTGATGTGTTGGAAGAGTACCTGCCCTTATACCTCTTTCTTGGCCCCCGCCATGAAATAAAGGTTGAAGACGCACTCTAGGCTTTCTTCTAATATACAACGCTCCAATCCCTTTAGGACCATAAATTTTATGAGCAGAAAATGACATTAAATCGACTTCTAAATTCTCAATATCAATTGGAATTTTCCCTGCGCTTTGTGCTGCATCAACGTGAAAGATACTTCCATTTTGTTTTACAATTCTTCCGATAGCCTCAATATCGTTTATAACGCCTATTTCATTATTGATATGCATCAAAGAAACTAAAACAGTATCCTCTCTGAGGGCTGCTTTGACAGACTCAGGCGTAATAATTCCATCACTGTTTGGCTCTAGATAAGTTACTTCGTAAGATTCGCTTTCAAGTTGTCTGCATACATCTAAAACAGCTTTGTGTTCAATTTTGGAAGTGATTATGTGTTTACCTTTATCGGAGTAAAAGTATGCTGCACCTTTGATAGCTAGGTTGTCTGATTCAGTAGCTCCAGAGGTCCAAATAATTTCTCTGGAATCACAATTTAATAAGTTAGCAACATTTACTCGAGCTTCCTCAACTAATTCTTCAGCCTTCCAGCCAAAAACATGAGATCTTGATCCAGAATTACCAAATGCTCCATCGACTGATAAACATTCTTTCATTTTATCTACCACCAATGAATCAACTGGAGTAGTAGAAGCGTAATCAAAATAGTAAGTATTCATTTCATCTAAAATTCGCGTGAATAATATCACGAAAACAATAATCTAAAAAGGTACATTTAATTGAAAGCAAACATTTCATAAACTTATTACAAAGTATTGTACCTTTTTATTAAAAATACTATAATTTACTACTTATAGAGTTGTGAGATGAAAATAAGGTACACATTAAATGTTAGATAAAAAATATTTGTTTAAAAGAAATAACGTATGGTGGGTAAAACTTGCTGTACCTTTATCTTTAAGAAGTGAATTAGGCTATGATTTAAGAAGAACTACTGGCGAAACAGACTTAGATAAAGCAATTCCTATCAGAGATAAAATCATTGAAGATTTTAAAACTGAATTTCAAATAAGGAAAGTTAATGCAGATGATAAAGGTATCGTGCTTCGAGGGACTGAGCACATGCAAAAAACTGATATTTCTGATCCACAATATTTTCATAAGGTAGTTGATTGCCAATATGCATGCCCTGCTCATACCAATGTTCCCGAATATATTCGTCTAATTGCTCAGAAAAAATATGACGACGCATATATGCTTAACTGGGAATCTAACGTATTTCCAGGAATACTTGGAAGGACCTGTGATAGGCCTTGTGAACCTGCATGTCGGAGAGGGAGAACTCACGACAAGCCAGTAGCTATCTGTAGATTAAAAAGAGTCACTTATGATTATAAGAATGATATTGATCCTTATCTTCCTGAAATTCCAAAAGTTAAAAATGGTAAAAAAATTGGCCTGATTGGAGCAGGCCCTGCGTCTTTGACAGTGGCAAGAGACTTATTACCCTTAGGTTATGAAGTTACTATTTTTGAGAAAGATAATAAGCCTGGTGGATTAATGAGAACTAATATTCCTTCTTTTAGGCTTCCAGCGGAAGTTTTGGACGAAGAGGTTTATAGAATTATCAAAATGGGAGCTGAACTGAAAACCAATTCATATATCGATAGCCTAGAAAATGTTATTGATTCTTTTGATGCTGTATTTGTTGGCACTGGGGCACCAAAAGGTAAAGATCTTGAAATACCTGGTAGAAAAGAAGCAAGTGAAAATATTCATATTGGTATCGATTGGTTAACTAGTATTGCTTTTGAGCATACCAAATCAATAGGTAAGAAAGTTATTGTCATTGGCGGTGGAAATACAGCTATGGATTGCTGTAGGACAGCCATTAGGTTGGGAGCAGACGACGTTAAAGTGACTGTCAGAAGTCCAAAGTCAGACATGAAGGCATCTGATTGGGAGTTAGAAGAAGCAATTGACGAGGGAATTCCTATTCTAGATAACACTTCTCCAAAAGAATTTTTATTGGATGATGAGGGCAAACTTAAGGGTATGAAGTTTGAAAAAATGGAAGCTCAATATACCGATGGTAAAAGAAAGTTAATTCCTACGGGCGAAGAAATAATTATTGAATGCGATGACGTGCTTTTAGCAATTGGTCAAGATAATGCCTTTCCATGGATAGAAAAAAATATCGGAATTGAATTTAATGAATGGGACTGCCCTATTGTTGATAAAACCACAATGCAGTCTTCTCACCCAAAAGTCTTTTTCGGTGGTGATGCTGCCTGGGGTCCTGAAAACATCATATGGGCTGTAGCGCATGGTCATCAAGCTGCAATTTCCATTGATAATTTTTGTAGTGAGGTTGACTTATTTGATAGGCCTCCACCGCTTACAAATTTAGTAAGTCAAAAAATGGGAATTCATGAATGGTCTTATGACAATGGCATTTCTCAAGAAGCTCGTTTAGAAGTTCCTCATGCAGATTTAAAACAAGCTCTAAGTGATCTTAAAATGGAAGTTGAGCTTGGCTTTGATGAGAAACTCGCGCTCGATGAAGCGCAAAGATGTCTTAATTGCGATATGCAGACAGTTTTTCAAGAAAAGCTTTGTATAGAGTGTGATGCTTGTGTTGATATTTGTCCGACAGACTGTATTACATTCACTACAAATGATACTGAAGAAAAGGTCAGAGAAAAACTTAGAGTGCCTGCTTTGAATTTGGATCAAGATCTTTATGTCTCAGAAAAACTAGCTACTGGAAGAATAATGGTTAAAGATGAAGATATGTGCGTTCATTGTGGACTGTGTGCAGAAAGGTGTCCAACTGGAGCTTGGGACATTCAAAAAAATAATTATATTGAAGCGCATAACTTGAACAAAGATAGAGTTAAAGCCAAGGAAGTGGCTTAGTGGAAAATCCTGTAAAAGTAGATCCGATTAATTCTCTTAATGACTTTGTCATTAAATTTGCAAATGTAAATGGAACAGGTTCTGCAAGTGCTAACCAAATGTTTGCTAAATCTATCTTTAGGATGGGAATACCTATTAGTCCAAAAAATATTTTTCCTTCAAATATCCAAGGTTTGCCTACTTGGTTTGAAGTCAGAGTAAATAATAAGGGATACTTAGGAAGTAGAGGCGGTGTAGATATTGCTGTTGCTATGAATCCCCAAACTTATTCTCAAGACGTTGAGGAAATTTTAGAGGGTGGTTACCTTTTATATGATTCTACTTGGAAAAGAAATTTCAATAGGGACGATATCACTATTATCGAAATACCTTTAACGCAACTTTGTGTAGATTCTTTTACTAACGCCAAACAAAGGGCATTATTTAAAAATATTGCCTATGTAGGAGCATTATCACCTCTTTTGGAAATTGAATATGAAGTTCTTGAGAAATTAATTTCAGAACAGTTTGTAAACAAGCCTGCGCTTATCGAACCAAATATAAAAGCTTTAAACATAGGAAGAGATTACGTTTTAAAGAATTTACCTTATCCACTGGGAATTAACGTTAAAAGAGAAGATAAGCTTAAAGATAAAATACTTGTTTCTGGAAATGATGCATGTGGATTAGGAGCGGTCTATGGAGGAGCTACATTTTGCTCTTGGTATCCAATAACACCATCTACCTCTGTTGCTGAAGGCTTTGAAAAATACGCCTCAAAATATAGGGTTGATCCTCAGACGGGTAAAAATAACTATATAAGTGTTCAAGCAGAAGATGAATTAGCTGCAGTTGGAATGGCGATAGGTGCAAATTGGAATGGCGCTAGAGGCTTCACTGCAACAAGCGGCCCGGGCATCTCCTTAATGAGTGAATTTTTAGGTTTAGCTTATTTTGCTGAAGTACCTCTGGTTATTTTCAACATTCAAAGAGGTGGACCTTCAACTGGAATGCCAACCAGAACTCAACAATCCGATATCCTTACATGTGCTTATGCTTCACATGGTGACACTAAACATGTACTTTTATTTCCAGAAGATCCTCAGGAGTGTTTTGAGTTTTCTGCAGAAGCTTTTAATTTAGCAGAAAGATTACAAACTCCTGTATTTGTAATTAGTGATTTAGATATTGGAATGAATGATTGGGTTACAGATAAATTTGATTGGGATGATGAACAGAAATATGACAGAGGAAAAGTTCTTAAGGCTGAAGATTTAGACAAGATGGATAATTTTGGAAGATATTTAGATGTTGATGACGATGGTATTTGCTATAGAACCTATCCTGGAACCCACCCTGAAAAGGGAGCATTCTTTACAAGAGGAACATCTCATGATGAATATGCTAGGTACACTGAAAATGGAGATATCAACGAGCAAACTTTAACGAGATTGGTTAAAAAGTTTAGGACTGCGTCTGAATTAGTTCCTGATCCAATTATTAATCTTTCCGAAAAACAAGGAAGTTCTGGGGTAATTTTCTATGGAAGTACATCTGCAGCAATGTATGAGGCTAAAGATATTCTCAATGAAAATAACATTGAGGTAGATCTCATGAGAATTAGATCTTTCCCTTTTAATTTAGATGTATGGGAATTTATTGAAAACCATGACCTTATCTATGTGATTGAACAAAACAGAGATAGTCAAATGAGAACCTTGATAATGGCTGAAGGAGGAATTTCAGCAGAAAAACTTAGATCACTAGTGTGGTTCAATGGGGATCCAATTCAGGCTAAATTTATTGCTAAGAAAATATATGAAAGAGAATCACAACAGGCATTAATCTCATGAGTTACTTTAAACCAATAAATAAACACCCCAATTTAGAAAAAAATAAGTTAGGTCTCACTAGAAGAGATTATGAAGGTGGCGTTTCTACGCTATGTGCTGGATGTGGCCATGATTCAATAAGCGCTTGCATCATTGAAGCCTGTTTTAGGTTAAATATAGAAGCATACAAAGTAGCTAAATTGTCTGGAATTGGATGTTCTTCAAAAGCTCCTGCATACTTTTTAAACGCCTCTCATGGATTTAATTCTGTTCATGGAAGGATGCCTTCTATAGCAACAGGAGCAAATTGCGCTAATGAGGATTTACTATATTTAGGCGTATCAGGAGATGGAGATAGTGCTTCAATTGGTATAGGTCAATTTATTCATGCAATAAGGAGGCAAGTGAACATGGTATATTTCGTTGAAAATAATGGAACATATGGTTTAACGAAAGGACAATTTTCCGCAACAAATGACCTTGAATCTAAAAATAAATATGGAGAAGATAATTTATTCCCGCCAATTGATCTTACTTCAATGGCAATTCAGATGGGAGCATCATATGTAGCTAGAAGCTTTTCAGGAGATAGGGATCAGTTAGTTCCTTTAATTATGGGGGCAATTCAACACAAAGGTTTTGCGCTCTTGGATATTATTAGTCCTTGTGTGACCTTTAATAATCATGATTCTTCAACTAAAAGTTACGATTACATTCGAAATCACAATGAAGCTATGGGCAAAACAGATTTTGTTCCCCTAGGAGAGGAAATTAAGACTAATTATGATGACGGTTCGAGTGTAGAAGTAAAGCTTCATGATGGTTCAAGACTTTCATTAGAAAAAACAGATCATAATTTTGATCCCACGGATGCTGGGAAATCTTTGGAGTTAATTAGGGAAAAAAATAAAGAAGGAAAAATTATCACCGGATTGCTTTATGTAGACAATAAATGCAAGCCTTTAACTGAAATAATGGACTTGCCTGATAAACCACTTAACACTTTAGAACAGGATGAACTTTGTCCTGGCAGCGAGATATTGGAAGAAATTAATAAAGGTTTAAGTTAAATTTACACCAAGTCTGTGTGCAATTTCTTGGTAAGATTCAACCACGTCTCCAAGACCCAGTCTAAATCTATCTTTATCTAATTTCTTTTTAGTTTCCTTGTCCCATACTCTACAACCATCAGGAGTAAATTCATCTCCAAGATATATTTTTCCTGAGTTTTTTCCAAACTCTAATTTGAAGTCAACAAGGATTAAATCCGCTTTAAGAAATAAATCTACTAAATGATCGTTAATTTCTAATGTGAGATTTTTTAAAGCATCTATATCATCTGCTTCTGCCCAGCCAAAAGATATTATGTGATTATCATTTATCATTGGATCGCCTAAGTCGTCATCTTTATAAAAGAATTCGAAAATTGGATTTTCAAATTTCATCCCCTCCTCAAGACCAAGGCGCTTGCAAATACTTCCTGCGGCATAATTCCTCACGACACATTCAATTGGAAACATATCTAAAGATAAAACCAAACTCTCGCGGTCATTTAGTTCTTCTAGAAGATGACAAGCTACGCCTTTGGAGTCTAAATGATTCATAATAAAGTTATTGAATCTGTTATTGACTGTACCCTTTCCGGCTAGTTGTTCTATTTTTTTTCCATCAAATGCAGAGGTGTCGTCAGTAAAATCCATTACAAGCTTAGATTCATCTGCTGTCTTATAAAGCTCTTTAGCTTTTCCTTTTGTTAGTAATTCTTTCTTTTCCATTTCAAATTTATGACAATGATTGGTTAATTTGAGAAATAATCTCTTCTGATAGGTCCAGGTTTTCTTTGTCCAAACTGGTAGAAATTAGACACTCTTTAGAGCTCAGTTCTTTTACAATGATCTCTACATTTGTAATATCTGCCCTACGGTCAAGCAGAGATCTCTTTAAAGAATATTCTAAATAAAATTTACCTTGATTTCTATCTTCATCAATTATTTTGTAACCGGCAAACAGTAAAGATCTTCTTAGAGCAGCCCAAGCTCGAGGAAAATTTATTTTTAATTTTATTTTTGACAAACCGGTTATGTCGTCTATGATTACTTCCGTTTTATTAGTTGCATTCAAATTTAAAGCAACTAACGAAGTCCCTGTAGATGGGCCAGAAGATGACAAATACTCGTAGAATTCGTCAGTCAATTCATCTAACTTACTCTCCTCTGATGGAATAATTTGCCACGAATTATTTATTTTTTTTAATTGAGAAACAAAAATTTCAGAACTTGATTGTTGCAATCCTCTTTCAATTTTGAAGACAAATTTTGAATCTACATTTTCATGTTTAAAAATTTTTGAATTTATGGTTCCTGAGTTAGCGTCAAAAGAATCTATGCCCAAATCATTATTATTTTCCAAAAACCCTATTGTCATCGGCCAGGCGGCACTAGGTTCTTGCCCTAAGTAAACCCATCTAATTTCGCCGAGCTTGTGAAGTCTAATTTCATTTGGAGAGGCAGCGGAAAAGAGTTGTTTCGGTCTTGGTGTTGTTATTCTTTCTTGACTATCAAAGACTTCAACTTCTCCAATAATAGGATACTTGTCGATAACAAAGGAAGAGTCCTTTAAAACATCATTATTGAGCAAAATATTTTCTGTCTTTGAAGGATCAACAAAGCTTTTCTTGTCCAGAATATTTTCTGATTTTTCAATTGCGCATGAAAATGTCAAAAAAGAAAGCAACAAACTAATTAATATTCTCATTAAATAAACTAAATCAAATTAAGCTTTTTGAGAGAGTTCTCTAAAGGCTTTTTAAAGGAATCATTAAGTTCTATCAAAGGCAATCTAATTCCCATATTAATTAATCCCATTTTGTAAAGAGCCCATTTTACAGGAATTGGGTTAGATTCGCAGAATAAGTTCTTATTAAGAACCTCTAAACTATCATCAAGTTCTTTAGCTTTAGAATAATTAGTATCAACGGCTTTACATATTTCCGAAACAATATCAGGAACAACGTTTGAGGTAACTGAAATGGTTCCATGACCTCCATTTTTCAAGAATTCTAACGAAGAAAAATCATCTCCTGAATATAATAAAAAATTGTTGTTTTCAATTTCCTCTTTACATAGTTTTAAAACCTCTGAATGATTTTTCATATCTCCAGTAGCATCTTTTATACCGATGATATTTTTATGTGATGAAAGCCTAAGAACAGTTTCAGGCTCAATAAAGCTAGCAGTTCTCGAAGGGACGTTATAAAGAATTTGGGGTATATCTACTTCATCTGCAATTTTCATATGATGATAATAGATACCATCTTGAGGAGGTTTGTTGTAGTAGGGAGAGACCAATAAAGCTGCATCAGCACCAGCACTTTTTGCTTCTTTGGTCAGATGAAGTGCCTCTTCAGTTGAATTCGCTCCAGTACCTGCAATGATATGAACTCTACCTTTATTAATTTTTACAAAAAATTCAATCAGCTTGATATGATCTTTAAAATCTATTGTTGCAGACTCTCCTGTTGTTCCAACTGCAACCAATCCAGAAATTCCTGAATCTATTTGATAGTTAATAAGCTTTTCAAGGGAATCATAATCTAGATCTCCTTTCTCATTCATTGGAGTAACTAAAGCTGTTATTGATCCTTTGATTAACATTGGAGTATTTATGAAATCTTAATAAATGGTATTATTTCATACCTTAACAAATCTTAATTAAAAATATGAAAATAGGAACAAAAATAAAGAATTTTAAGGCTGAAATGTCCGGAAAAAATGATTTCAATTTGGCTGATTATAAGGGTCAAAAAATCGTAATATATTTTTACCCCAGAGATAACACGCCAGGGTGTACTTCTGAAGGCGAAGATTTTAGGGATAATTTCAAGTTATTTAAAAAAAAGAATACAAAAATTTTTGGAGTTTCCAAAGACTCCTTAAAATCTCATGAAAGCTTTAAAAATAAGTTCAATTTTCCTTTTGAATTAATTTCTGATCCTGATGAAAAAGTTTGTAAAATTTTTGATGTCATCAAAGAAAAGAGTATGTACGGTAAAAAATATATGGGCATTGAAAGAAGTACATTTTTGATAGATTCAGATGGAAAGCTTTTAAAAGAATGGAGAAAAGTAAAAGTAAAAGGACATGCTGAAGATGTCCTATCAAGTATAGACTAATTTACTAAATCTTTTTTTGTGGGCCATGCAACCAAAATTGCTCTTAGAAAAGTTGCAATAGGAATTGCTAAAAGTAGCCCCCAAAACCCCCAAATACCCCCAAAAATCAGTACAGCGGTGATGATTAAGACCGGATGTAACTTGACTTCTCTTCCTAATAACAAAGGCATGAGAACATTGCCATCTAAAGCTTGAATAACTAAATAACTGATTAAAAAAATATAAAAATTTGAATCTAATCCCCACTGAAAAAGGCCAATTAAGATAACTGGAATAGTTACTAATATTGCCCCAACGTAAGGTATCAAAACAGATAGCCCTACTAAGATAGCCAGAATAATTGAATAATTTACATCTTGTAAAGAAAACACAACTCCTGTGACTAGAGAGACAATTATCATTTCTAGGCCTTTGCCTCTTAAGTATCCATATAATTGGATATTCACATCCTTCCAGATTTTAGACAACAAATCCCTTTTTTTTGGAAGCAAAACCTTCACGTAGCTCAAAAATACATCCCTATCCTTCAGAAGAAAAAAAACTAAAAAAGGAACAATGATTAAATAAAGTAACGCATTCATTACGGCCGCAAAACCTGAATTTAGCTGCAGCAAAGCATTTTGAAATAAACTAGGTATGTATGAAAACGCATTAATTACAATCTCCTCCAGTTGATTTGATTGGATTGTATAATTTGCTAATTGGTTTGAAATAAAAATGTTTACTGAATCGTAGATTTGCGGAATGTCGGATACCAAAAGCAAAATCTGTCTGGATAAAAAAGGTAAAAATATAAATATTGATAAATAAAATAAACTAAAAACGATGAGTGTTACTGTTAAAGCCAATAATCTACTATTGCCCTTTTCTTCTAAAAAACTCATTAATCCATTTAAAATATAAGCAATTAAAATACTTACCAGTACGGGGGCAATTATGCCTCCAATGAAATAAAGAATAACTATTCCAATTGATAGGATAAATAAAGCAGCATAATGCTCATCGTCATAAAAATACCTATCAAAAAAACTTTTTAAAAAATTTAACATTTGTTTCCTTTACTTTTAATCAATTATACTTTCTAAATGATAAATAAATTATATTTATTACTTATTACATTGTTACTTTCTTCATATTTTTATTCAATTGTTGAAGAAGATCCTCTCCCTACTCTAGGTGATTACTCATCTGCTTCAATATCTTTATCAGGAGAATATCAATTGGGAAGGCTGTGGCTTGCAATGTATAGAGGATCTACAAAAGAACATTCAGATCCATTAATGAGGACCTATTTGGAAGATTTAATATATCGTCTTTCTGAAACAAGCGAAGTAAGGGATAG
Organism: SAR86 cluster bacterium AG-422-E19; assembly: GCA_003213595.1. Classification (GTDB taxonomy): domain Bacteria; phylum Pseudomonadota; class Gammaproteobacteria; order Magnimaribacterales; family AG-339-G14; genus MEDG-81. The sequence goes on from QCMR01000002.1 coordinate 170,857, forward strand.
GAGATTTGAATTTATCATACTGGAAGATAAATCTATTAATGCTTTTGCAGCTCCTGGAGGAATAATTGGTATAAATCTAGGTATGTTTCTAAACACCAAACGAGAAGGTGAGCTTGCATCAGTGATGTGTCATGAGTTGGCTCATTTAAGTCAAAGGCACTATGCAAGGTCTCAAAATAGAAGTTCTCCTTTGGCAAATGCGCTAATGATTTTAGGAAGCATTGCAGTTGCAGCTGCATCTAGGAATCCAGAAGCAATAATGATTGCTCCAGCAGCAATGCAACAGATGTCAATTAACTATACGAGAAGTAATGAAAAAGAAGCAGACAGAATAGGTTTTAATAATTTGGTAAAAGCGGGATTTGATCCAAACGATATGACAATGATGTTTCAAAGAATGCAAGATAAATATCAGAGAGAAGACTCTGAACAATTCTCTTATCTTATGACCCATCCTTTACCTAGTGAAAGATTAACAGATATGAGAATTAGAGCTGATAATATATCGAAGCCATCTGAAGGATCATTTAGAGATAATCTTGATTTTTATTTTATGCAAAAAAGATCTGAAATATGGGCAGAGAAAGATACAAAAGAACTGATAAAAAAATACAAAAAGGATTTAGAATCTGATCAAAGAAATGTTTCTCTTTCAAGCAAATATGGCTTGGCTTTAGCATTGAAAAAAGAAAAAAATTATGAAGAAAGCTTTAAAATTTTAAGAGAACTCATTAAAGAAAGCCCAAATAACCTTGTATTAGAATCTAGCCTCATGGAGATTCATTTATCGGCAAAAAACTACTATGAAGCTATTTCACTTGGAAAAAATATTTTAGAAATTCATAATAACAATTATGCTGCATCCATTCTACTAGCTGATGCCTATATTGAAAATAATCAATCGGATGTAGCTGAAAAAATTCTTAAAGAGTTAGCAAAAAATAGAGAAACGGATCCTAATGTATGGTTCAGGCTTGCTGAGGCACAGGGTTTATCAGGCAATATTCTTGAATTGCATAGATCAAGGGCTGAATATTTCATCCTAACAGGTAAGCATGATGCAGCAGTTTTCCAACTAAAAGAAGCATTGTCTTTATCACAAAATCTTTTTGAAGTAAGAGAGAGTATAATTAGACGCTTAGAAGAGATTTTTGCTGCAAAAAAAGCTTTGACAGAATTATCTTAACCTGGAAATAGATCAGTAAAATTTTTTCCAGCTAAAAGATGTATGTGGAGATGAAAAACTGTTTGCCCAGCTTTTTCACCATTGTTTATGACTATATTGAATGCATCTTGTACACCCAATTGTTCAGCAACTTTTTTAACTACCATCATTAAGTGCCCTAATAAAACTTCATCGGCTTTTTTAGCTTCTGAAAGCTTTGGAATTGATTTTTTTGGAATTATCAGAATATGAATTGGGGCCTTTGGAGCAATATCTTCAATTGCAATACATTTATCGTCCTCGTAAACAATATTCGAAGGAAGCTCTCTATCAATAATTTTTTCAAAAATTGTTTTAGTCATCTTAAGCAAACATCTTATATCCGATAAAAGTTGAGAGTAAACAGAAAGATGTAATTATTAGAGCTATAAGATATGCCATAAAAATTCCACTTGTGGTTGAAAATAATAATACTTCTTTAGTAAAGGCTGAAAAAGTTGTGAAAGAACCTAAAAAACCAATAATTAATAATGGGCTGAAGAGCTCTTTATTTGAAAGGTTTATAGCTAAAAAAATTCCAATAAAGAAACAGCCTATTAAGTTTACGGTAAACGTTCCTAAAGGGAACCCTAAGAAAACTAATTTTGAAAGAAGTGAGCTTAAAAGGAATCTTGAAATTGCCCCAAAAAAAGCTCCAACTCCAATTAAAAGATAAATCATAACTCTTGGTGGGTCGTATAGGATTCGAACCTATGACCAATTGATTAAAAGCCAACTGCTCTACCAACTGAGCTAACGACCCAAAAAGAATGGATTATACCCTCATTGAGAATTTAATTTAATTAAATCTTGTTCTGCAAGTAAAGCAGCTCCAGAGTTTGGATAATTACTTATAACTTCTTGTAAGAGTGTCTCAGCTGATTCCAATTCTTCTAAATTAACTTTGGCAAGAGCAAGTTTGTACAGGCCGTCTGCTGATCTAGGATGATCATCAAACTTTGCTACGAAGGCATTCAAAACTTCAGAGGAATCTTCAAACATTTCTTGGACTAAATATATTTCACCAAGCCAAAAATAAGCATCGCCTGTATAGGTTCCGTTTGGATAAGATAGAATCAAGAGTCTCAAGTTTTCTGCTGCTTCTGAATATCTAGAATTATCAAGCAGCTTCATAGAATTTGACCAAAGGCCAAATTCTCCTGTGTCGATATCTTCTTCTACAAGACCCGACAAAGGATTTATAGACTGTTCTGAAGATTCTTCGGCTTGTGTTTCTTCAAATAATAACTTTGTCTCTAAAAGATGAATTCTTTTATCTAGATCAACGTATCTAATTTGGTTTGCTTCTTCCAACCTGGAAATGGTTAAGTTATTTGTTTCTATTGAGGCCGTAAGAGATTCTATTTCTTTTTTTAAAAGATTTATTTTTTCAAGAAGAAGTTCTATGGATTCATTATTTTGCAAAACTGCAAAACTAGAAAAACCCAAAAAAACAAAAAAGAGAAAGCTTTTTAGAATTTTCAATCTAGTAAAGAGAGATTTCTACCCTTCTATTTTCAGCCCAAGCTTTTTCGTTAGATGCGCTTTTAAGGGGTTTTTCTTCACCAAAACTAACTACCCTAATTTTTTTACCAGACACTCCTTTTACTACAAGAAAGTCTCTCACCTCAAGCGCTCTTCTTTCCCCAAGTGCTAAGTTATATTCTCTAGTTCCTCTTTCGTCACAATGGCCTTCTAATCGAACTATTTTTGCCTTTTTGATCTCAGGTAAATACTGCTCAAGTAAGTTTTTGTCTTCCGCATCCAAAGCAGATTTATCAAAGTCAAAATAAACTTTGTCATCTAGATTGGTTTCAAGCTTATCTCCTTGAAGATACTCTTCTCCAGCTACAGAGGCATATTGCATTCGCTCAACTGAATCAGACACATTCGCTGCACAAGAATAAACTTGGCAAAGCATAGCTAAAATAAAAATTCCAATTGGTTCCATAAATAGTCTCCTCATAAAAAGCTCCTTAGAGGGCTGCAATTATAATACTTTTCTCTTAGACAAGAAATTTTATATTAAGTTTGTTTAATTTAATAATGGTGACCAAGCTGGTTCCCTTACAGATCCATTTTTAACTGGTAATGAGAATCTAGCTTTTCCATCTAAGGTAATACCTCCTAAATAACCATTTGATCCATCTTTTGTTGCATAGATGATGATATTTCCATTTGGAGAAATAGTTGGTGATTCATCTAATGAAGTTGAAGTTAAAGTCTCAATGTATCTACTAGAGAGTTTTTTTATTGCAATTTGAAAATTTCCATTATTTCCATGAACAAAGAATATAGATTTTCCGTCGGGAAAATATCTTCCTCTAGCATTGTAATTTCCATCTCTAGTAAGTCTTTTTTTTCTTTTAGATTTTGTACTGATTTCGTAAAGCTGCGGAGAACCAGATCTATCAGACGTAAAAATAATTTTTTTTGAATCTGGGGACCAGGAAGGCTCAGTATCAATACCATAATGATTTGTAAGCCTTACCAATCTTTTGTTTCTGATGGAATATAAGAAAATGTCTGGATTCCCTGAAAAAGAAACAACCAAAGCTAGGCTTTTTCCGTCTGGAGACCATACTGGAGCACTATTTGTCATTCCTAGAGCCTGAATAGAATCTCGTTCTCCAGATTGTAAGTCCTGAATAAAAATTTCAGCCAAACCATTTTCAAATGATACGTAAGCAATTTTTTTTCTATCAGGAGACCAATCAGGAGACATTATTGGCGCTTTAGAGGTAAAAAGAATTTGTTCATTTTTGCCATCGATATCTGAAATGCACATTTGATAAGTATCGGCGTCTGAATTAATAACATATGCCAGTTTCGTATCAAATATTCCTCTCAAACCTGTGATTTGTTCATAGATTCTATTACTGATAATTTTTGAGATATCCTCGATATTATCTTCACTGCCAACGATTTCGCCTTCTAAAATCTTAATTCTTCTATTTATATTGAATAAAGAATACGAAATATTAAGATTTCCTAAAGCGTTAACAGAATTTACTTTTCCAATTACAGAATAATCCACTCCGAGCACTTTCCAATCCCTATAATAAAAATCATTTTCCGAGGATGGATAAGAAAGCATTTCATTCACAGCTAGATTTTCAAATTCGCCAAATAAAAGCATATTCTTTTCAATATTTTTAGATATCTGACTGCCATAATTTTCTTCAATACCGCTCTCATTGCCAAAGGGAACAAACGCAACTTTTGATAAATTATCACTGCCCTTTAAGATCTCTATTTCTAAAATAGAAAAAATAGTGTTTGAAACTAAAATAAATAATATAGACAAAAACCTAATCACTCTATCTCACCAGATGATTTAAAAACTAAATTAAAATTTCTAAAATTTTTTTCAAAAAGTTTTCTCTCAAGGGATAAAACTTCTTCAAAAAAAGTCATTTTATTCATAGCAGTCAAAATTGATTCATTGAAAGAAGTATTTGAACTTGGCTCTATTAAGCTAAAATTTAATATCTCACCAGAAGGGGCAAGGTTAATTAAAACCTTTGCAATCAATGATTCGCTTAAAGAATTTGGCTTTATCCAAATTGAGGAAATTCTTTGTTGGATAATTGCCGAAACTCTTAAGATATCTTCCCTCTCCTTCGAAAGTTTAATTTTAGTAATTTCATTTTTTATATCTAATTTATTTATTTTGAATTTTGAAATAATTGAAGTTTCATCAGCGTTTGTTTTTTCATTAATAGCAGAGGTTTTTTTTGCTTCTTTTTTAATTAAGGTATTTGCCGCAGGAGGATCGAATAATATGTCATTTTGTTGAATTAATTCATAAAAATTTACTTTGATTGATTGTGTCTCATCAATATTGAGTTTTGGGAAAGAAAACATAGAAAAAATCAAAGATAAAAATAAAAGAATCAAAAAAAAAGTATTTAAACTTGTTAAAACCTTATTCATTCTCAATGGGTTCAGTTATGAGATTGATTGAATCTGTTTTAAATTTTTTGATCAAAGACATTGTTCTTACAACGTTGTCATAAAGCGTTTCCTTATCTGCTCTCAGAAATATCTCAACTTTTGGATTATTTTTTAAAATTTTTTCAAACTGTTCAGCAAATGACTGAAAACTTTTGTAAATTTCATTTTTTTCACCTAAATCAAAAGAGTAAAAACCCTCTTTGCTGATTGAAATAGTTAGATTTTCTTCTTTGGATTTATTTAGAGCTTGTGCTTCGGTTTTTGGCAAATCTAGATCAATTCCTTGAATCATAAATGGTGTTGCAACCATAAAGATAACCAGCAAAACTAATGAGATATCCACATATGGAATAACGTTAATTTCTGTTAAAAGTTTTCTATTTTTTAGTCGTCTTTTGGACATTGAGTTCTTGGTAAGTTATTAAAAGTTCAGATGTAAAGTTTTCGTAACTTTTAATAATAATATCAATTGTCTTAACACTCCAATTATAAGAAATAAGAGCAGGAATAGCTGCAAAGAGACCCAAGGCAGTAGCTACCAGAGCTTCAGATATTCCTGGAGCAACAGCATTTATTGATACTTGAGAAAGTTGTGCCAAACCGCTAAAAGCATTCATAACTCCCCAGACAGTTCCAAATAGGCCTATAAATGGGCTTACAGACGCTACAGTAGACAGGAGAGATAAACCTTCTTCCAATCGTTCTTCTTGCCTGTTTATTATTATTTCCGTTGACTTATTGATGCGGTCTTCAGCTTTTTCAAACTTTTCTGCCTTTAAAAATTCTTCATGAGAAATAACAAAAATTTGAGATAGCCCAAAATTATCTTCTTTACGATTGAGTTCATTAAAAATTTTTTCAATATTTTTAGAATCCCAGAAATCGGTTTCAAATTCATAAATATCCTTTCTTGCTCTGCTTAAGGTGAGCCATTTATCAAAAATAAACCACCAGGAAGTTCCAGCTAAAATAAACAAAATAATCATCACCAGTTGAACAACTAAACTTGCTCCTAAAAATAAATCTATAAAACTTAATTCAGCTTGCATTTTTTTTATCCAACATCCTTTTTCTTAGATCCTCTGGGAGAGCAGTGGGTTTTTTGGTTTTAAGATCAACACAGCCGCATAATACATTAGCTTCACACATTATTTCTGAATTTATAACAACTCTTTGTTTAAAACTAAAACTAGCTTTCTTTAATTCCGAAAGAGAAGATTCTATTTTTATTAATTGATCTAACAGGACAGGTTTTTTGTAATGAATGTCTAATTTATTGACTATGAAAATAGTATTTTTGGCTAATAGTTCCTTTTGCAGGTAACCACACTTTCTTAGAAATTCAGTTCTAGCCCTTTCAAAATATTTAAGATAATTAGCGTAAAAAACTACACCTTGTGCATCTGTATCTTCATAGTAAATTCTTAGCTCTAAGGTATCTGACATTAAAGATGGCTTTTTATATCTTCTTCAAAGAGAGATTTAAGTAAAACTATGAAGCTCTCTAAAGAAAAATCACACGTATTATTAAAATTTTTAGGAAGATTATCGTTCACAGTATGGAGTGGAACTCTCACCTTGATAGGTCTGTGATTGAATTTATAGATCAAAGCTGGATTACTGCCTTCTGGAGTTGCAGCAATCACTTGATCCCACCAGCCTTCAAGAGGTTCTGCGCCTTGCCCATATCGTTTGCATTCTATGTACCAATTACCAAGGATAAGATCCGGAAGATGTTTTTCTCGAGTTTGTTCTAATATTCTTTTTAAAGGTTTTTTTAATTCCAGAGAATCGTTCAAAGCATTTGCAATTTCTCTTTCAAATGATGCTCCCTTATTTCTAGAATTCGTCATTAAGCAAAGCTCCCTTCAGAAAATTCAGCATTGGAATGAACATTTTGCACATCATCCAGATCTTCAAGACTTTCCAAAAGATTGATGACTTTTTCAGAAGCCTCATCATCAAGCTCAACGCTATTTGATGCTTTCATAATCAACTCGTATTGGTTGATTTTGATTTCATTCTCTTCTAGAACATTTTTAAGATTATGAAATTCTTCGGCTTCAACAGAGATGATGAGATTATCTTCGTCACCCTGTTCTACTTCATCTGCACCATTGGATACAGAAACATCAAATATTTTTTCCTCATCAGTATTTTCAACGACTATCTGGCCAACTTTGGTAAATAAATATGCTACAGATCCATCAGTACCTAAACTTCCTCCGTATTTGGAAAAAGCATGTCTAACTTCAGCAACTGTTCTGTTTTTATTGTCAGTCAAAGTTTCAACTATAATGGCAACCCCATTAGGGCCATAGCCTTCATAAATTGTTTCTTCTAAATTTTCTGCTTCCTGATCTCCAGAACCTCTTGCTATTGCTCTTTCAATTGTATCTTTTGGCATATTGGCCCCAAGGGCTTTATCTAGAGCTAGTCTTAATCTTGGATTATCTCCAGGTTCAGGTCCTCCTAATTTTGCAGCAACGGTAAGCTCTCTTATAAGTTTCGAGAAAACTTTTTGTCTTTTTTCATCTTGACGACCTTTGCGATGTTTTATGTTGGCCCACTTAGAATGTCCCGCCACTATTTATCCTCTTCAAGAACTTTTATGGAAAGCATATCTAATTGATCTTGATCAATTAAACTTGGAGCATCAGAAAGCAAGCAAGTTGCTGATTGGGTCTTTGGAAAAGCAATTACATCTCTGATAGATTCTTGTTTACAAACCAACATGATCAAACGATCTAATCCAAAAGCAATTCCGCCATGAGGAGGACATCCATAGGACAAAGCTTCTAAAAAGAAACCAAATTTTTCATCCGCTTCTTTTTTATCTATTCCTAAAATTGATAATACTTCCAATTGTTCATCTAAATTGTTAATTCTCAAAGAACCGCCTCCAATTTCACTGCCATTCAAAATAAGGTCATATGCTTTTGCAACAGCATTTACTGGATCTTTCTTTAGTTCTTTGAGCCCTCCTTTAGTAGCAGTAAAAGGATGGTGTGATGGAGATAAGTTCCCTTGAATATCCTCTTCAAATAAAGGAAAGTCTGTTATCCATCCGAATTTAAAAGCCTCTTTATCAATTAAGTTAAGATCTTCACCTAATTTTTCTCTCAATGAGCCCATTGAATCATTCACAACATTTCTGTGATCGGCACCAAAAAAAACAGTGTCTCCAGAACTTAGTTCAAGCCTTTCAACTAAACTAGAAATCTCTTCTTTAGAAAGGAACTTAAGAATTGGAGACTGAAGCCCATTATCTAGATCACTAGAATCATTGACTTTTATATAAGCTAGTCCTTTTGCTCCAAAATTACCGACAAATTTAGTGTACTCATCTATTTTATTTCTGCTTATTTCTTGTTCAATTTTAAGCGCAACAATTCTTGCTTTTTCATTCTTGGCAGGATCGGCAAAAACCTTAAATGAAGAGTTTTCAAAAATATCTTTTACATCAACAAGCTTTAAAGGGTTTCTTAAGTCAGGTTTATCTGAGCCGTAATCCTTTATTGCTTCTTGATATTTAATTCTTTGGAAATCATCAAACTCAATATTTAAAGTTTCAAAAAAAATTCTTTTAATAAGGCTTTCAGAGATCTTAAGAATTTCTTCTTCTGAAATAAAAGACAATTCGATATCCAATTGAGTAAATTCTGGCTGCCTATCTTTTCGTGTATCCTCATCCCGAAAGCATCTGACAATTTGAAAATATTTTTCAAAACCTCCAATCATCAACATTTGTTTGAAAAGCTGTGGTGACTGAGTCAGGGCATAAAACTTTTGATTGTAAAGTCTGCTTGGGACAAGAAAATCTCTAGCTCCTTCCGGAGTAGCCCTAGCCATCATTGGAGTTTCAATTTCAATAAACTCATCTTCAATGAGATGACTTCTGACGATGTGATTTACTTGCGATCTGATTTTCAGATTTGATTGCATTTCCGGTCTTCGCAAATCCAAGTAACGGTATTTGAGTCTAACCTCTTCACCGACTTTTGCATGTTCATCTAACTGAAAAGGCAAAGGTTTACTCTTGGAAAGAATATCAATTTCTTTTGAAACAAGTTCCAGTTCTCCAGACGCCAATGACTCATTAATTGTGCCTTTAGGCCTTTTTCTAAGAATTCCTGTAACTTCAAGAACATAAGACATTCTTATCGATTCCGACTTTTTGAATAACTCTTTATCGTCTGGCTCAACAACAACTTGCATTAATCCTGATGCGTCTCTGATATCTAAAAATATGACACCTCCATGATCCCTGACCTTTTCAACCCATCCAGAAATAAGAAAGGATAAATCGATTTCTTTATTAGAAATATTTTTTATTTGAGTACGTTCCATATTTCGAAAGATTGTTTAATCTTTTTTAGCAGGTTTTGAGTTTTCTGTTTTTTTTGGTTCCTTAGAAAGTTTTTTACTTTTTATATCTGATTGTACAAGATTTTTTTTATTGCCTGTCTTAAAGTCTGTTTCGTACCAACCTGATCCTTCTAAACGAAAGGATGTGGCTGAGATAATTTTTTTAGCCTTTGCTTTTGGCGAGCAATCACAAAATACAGTTTTTGTAGAATCTGCTACAGAAACAATTCTTTCAAATATTTTGTCGCATTTACTGCATTGGTACTCATAAATAGGCATTATTCCTCACTGTAAGCATCTTTTTTTAGTATTATTAATTTTTAAAGCCGAATATTAATTTATATTTTAAATGAAAGCTTCCTCATTTCACTATAAAACTCAAAAAGAAGCCCCAAAAGACGCAGAACTCATAAGCCATAAACTTATGATCAGAACAAATATGATAAAACCGTTGGCTTCTGGTATTTATTCGTGGATGCCCCTGGGATTAAAGATTCTTAATAAAGTCGAATCTATCATTAGAAGAAATATGAATGAATATGGTTGTTTAGAAGTTTTAATGCCGATGGTTCAACCAAAAACACTGTGGGACGAAACAAAACGGTCTGAGCAAATGGGTCCAGAACTTTTGGGTTTTTTGGATCGTAATGAAAGGGAATTTTATCTCGGACCTACTCATGAAGAAGTCATTACCGATATATGTCGTCATGAACTGCAAAGTCATAAAGATCTGCCTAAAACTTTTTATCAAATACAAACGAAATTCAGAGATGAAATTAGACCTAGATTCGGAGTCATGCGAGGCAGAGAGTTTTTAATGAAAGATGCCTATTCATTTGATCTTGATGAAGAAGGGATGAGCAAAAGCTATCAAGCTATGAAAGAGTGTTACCAAAAGATATTTGACGAGATTGGCTTTGATTATAAGATTGTAAAAGCTGATTCAGGAGCAATTGGTGGGAATATGTCTGAAGAATTTCATGTCTTAGCTGATTCTGGTGAAGATACATTGGTATTTAATGATAAAGATTTTTCATCAAATATTGAATTATTGGAAGATTCCTTGAAAAAGGAAATTGAGAAAAAAATTGAAAATAATGATCTATCTGATATTGATAGTGAGCATGGCAAACTTTCAATTAAAAAAGGAATTGAGGTAGGCCATATATTTGAACTAGGTAATAAATACAGCAAATCTATGGGTTTAAGTGTCCAACATGATAATAGTCAAAAGATTTTAGAAATGGGCTGTTATGGAATTGGAGTTTCTAGAATTGTTGCAGCTGCTATAGAGCAAAATCATGATAATGAAGGTATTGTTTTTCCAAAAAATATTTCTGCTTTTGATTGTTCTTTAATTTCAATCAATGAAAAGAAATCAGAGATAGTTAAAAACAAAGCTAAGGAAATATACTCATATTTAATGAGTAACAATGTAGATGTCTTCTATGATGATAGAGATGCATCTCCAGGTAATAAATTTTCTGATTCCAATTTAATGGGGAATCCTTATCAGATAGTTATTAGCGAAAAGAACGTTGAAAAAGGCTTAATCGAAATAATTAATAGAAAAGATCAGACAAAATCTGAAATAACTGAAAAAGACTTATTGGGTCTCTTTGATTGAGTCTGTAATCTGTTTTTCTATTTTCTTAGCTATATTTGGGTTGTCTTTTAGCCACTGACTAGCATTAATTTTACCTTGGCCAATTTTTTCACCATCGTAAGCGTACCAAGCACCTGCCTTCTCAACGATTTTTCTCTCAACTCCAATATCGAGAATTTCTCCAGCACGGTTAATCCCTTTGTTGTAAAGAATTTGAAATTCAGCTTGTCTGAATGGAGGTGAAACTTTATTTTTAACAACCTTAACTCTAGTTTCATTTCCTGCGACTTCGTCGCCGTCTTTAACTGTACCAATTCTTCTAATATCCAATCTCACAGAAGAATAAAACTTTAAAGCATTACCACCAGAGGTAGTCTCAGGACTGCCAAACATTACACCGATTTTCATTCGAATTTGATTAATAAATATAACAAGAGTATTTGATTTTTTTATACTGCCGGTTATTTTTCTTAGTGCCTGTGACATAAGTCTAGCTTGAAGGCCAACATGATGATCCCCCATTTCGCCCTCAATTTCGGCTCGGGGTACTAATGCGGCTACAGAATCAATAACTAAAACATCTATTCCACCAGATTTAACCATTATGTCGGCAACTTCCAGGGCTTGTTCGCCTGTATCAGGCTGAGAAAGGAGCAAGTCATCTATTTTTACTCCAATTTTTTCTGCATAGATTGGATCTAAAGCATGCTCTGCATCTATAAATGCCGCGGTTCCTCCTTGTTTCTGGCACTCGGCTATAACTTGCAAAGTCAAAGTTGTTTTTCCTGAAGATTCGGGACCAAAAATCTCAACTACTCTGCCCTTAGGCAAGCCCATTATGCCAAGTGCCAAATCCAATCCTAATGAGCCTGTAGAAATACTTGGAATACTCTGAACCTCCCTTTCTCCCATCCTCATGATGGTTCCAGGACCAAATTGGGTCTCAATCTGAGAGATGGCTGTTTCTAGGGATTTTCCTTTTTCTGGTAACGCTGTATCGTCTTTTTTTGTTTTTCTTGTAGGCATAATAAAACTGTATATTTATACAGTATTTAACAATATATTAAAAATTATTGCAAACATTTTAATAATTCTTTTAAAGCAAAAGCTACACTCTGTTTTCTGACTTCGTCACGATTTCCTTCAAAAAGTTTGGTGAAGCAAGTTATTTCACTTTTATTGCCAATTCCAAAACATACCGTTCCAACCGGCTTGTCATGTGTTCCTCCAGTAGGTCCTGCTATACCGCTTATTGAAATTGAAAAATCTGAGCCACTATTTTTTATAGCTCCTTCTGCCATTTCCTTCACAACATTTTCACTTACAGCTCCCTCCTCTAAAAGAGTATCTTTGCTAACGCCAAGAGTTTTAAGCTTTGCCTTATTAGAGTATGTGATAAACCCAAAACCATACCATCTTGAACTACCTGGTATGCCTGTAAATTCCTTACCAATCCAGCCTCCTGTACAAGATTCTGCTGTAGAAACACTTTTCTTTGTCTCTGTTAATACCTGACCTATCTTTATAGCTAAATCTTGTAGTTCGTCATTGGAAATCATCAATTTAAATTATAATTGATTAATGACTTTTATTGTTGGCCAAGGATGCATCAATTGTAAGCACACCGATTGTGTCGAAGTATGTCCTGTAGATTGTTTCTATGAAGGAGAAAATACTTTAGTCATCAATCCAGACGAATGTATAGATTGCGGTTTGTGTGAGCCTGAGTGCCCCATTGAAGCCATTTATGCAGAAGACGAAGTTCCAGCTGATCAAATAGAATTTATTGAAATAAATGAAAAATATTCAAAGATTTGGCCGAACATTACTGAGGCAAAAGATCCCATGCCAGATCACGAGGAGTGGAAGGAAAAAACAAATAAAATTAATGTATTAATCCTTGAATAAAGCTATTCAGAAACCTTTCCCTCAAGCATAGGAACAAATAACACAGAATCTAAAATTGTTTCATGAAATTCGTCTTTTAATTTTTTTTCTAAGAGTAATAAATGTTGTTTCTTCCCATCGCCGACGGGGCAAATGAGCTTGCCATGCACCTCAAGTTGAGTTTTTAATTTTTTTGGAATTTGTGAAATTGCTGCTGTACAAATGATGGCATCAAATTTTTTTGGGGTTGGCCAGCCTAAAGTACCGTCAGACCAACGTAATTGGTAATTGTCTATACCAACTTTCTTTAAATTGTTGTCTGCCCTAAGTGATAGGGCTTCGATTCTTTCTAAAGAAAATACTTTTCTGCAAAATCTAGCAAGTATTGCTGTTTGATACCCACAGCCAGTGCCGATCTCTAAAACTGCTCCTAAAGGTTTTTGGTCTAAGATATTTCCTTGAATCAAAAGTTCTGTCATTTTTGCTACAACAAAAGGTTGTGAAATGGTTTGTTGATGACCAATTGGTAAGGACATGTCTTGGTAAGCTCTAGAAGTAAATGTTGCATCGACAAATTCATGTCGCGGTATTTGGTACACGGCTTCTAGCACTCTCGGATCTTTAATGCCCTTTTGAGATAGCTCTCTGGTTAATTCTTTTCTGGCAAATTCAAAATTCAATTGATCTATAAATTTTTTGCCCAGTCTTCAACTACCTGTTGTTGAGAGTTGGAATGCATGTCTACCTTAATTGGGGAAATTGAAATGAATCCATCTTCCAAATTCTTTCGATCGGATACATCAAAATTCTTCTCACCTTCTTCCTCATTGAGGAAAGTTTTAGTGATTTTAATTTCAGGATCGGGAAATTCATTATGATCCGGTACATTGATGTTTAAAATTTGAAAGTCTTCCATTTCCAAGTTGTCTAGATTATCCAAGACTTTGGCAACAAACTTTGCAGCGAAAGAAAAATCATCAATTTCAAAAGATGCTACAGACACTGCAATTGAAGGATACTTCAAATTCCTTCCATCTAAAGCAGCTCCAACGGTACCGGATAAAATGGCATCGGAGCCTAAATTTGGACCTGGGTTTATTCCAGAAACGACTATTTCTGGTTCGAAAGGACACAGCATGTTTCTAGCCACTTTTACACAATCAACGGGAGTACCGTTTAGACTGAATATATTATCTGCATATTTTTTGTGTCTTAAGGGAGTCAAAAAAGTTATTGCGCTACTAAATCCACTACGATTTTGATCTGGACCTATAAGAAACACTTCATGTTTGTCATGCAATTCTTTAAAAAGAGCTTTGATACCAGGATGGTCAAATCCGTCATCATTGGTGAGTATTATTTTCATATTAATTAATTCTTCGTAACGAGAGCAATCGCTTGAGTACTGATGCCCTCTCGAGCGCCTTCATAACCTAAACCGTCTGTTGTAGTTGCTTTGCAAGAAATATCATTTGGATTCATTTTTAATTCTTTTGCTAAATTCTCTTCAATTTTTTTTTTGAATTTCTCAAGTCTAGGCTCTTCTCCAACATAAGTAAGGTCAATATTTACAATTTGATATCCTGCCTCTAAAAGCAATGTGGCAACTTTTTTCAAGAGATGAATACTAGAGATGCCCCTGTTTTCCTCATTGGAGGGTGCCAATTTGCCGATGTCACCCATCTTACAAGCACCTAAAAGGGCATCGATGATTGCATGACTGATGATATCCCCATCGGAATGAGCAACGACCTCATACTCAGAGTCGATTGCGATACCGCCTAAGATGAAATCTTTAGAACCTTTGATGATTTTATGAGCGTCAAATCCTTGCCCAATTCTCAGATTACTCACTAAATTCTGCCAGCAAGCTTTAAATATTGTTCTACTGTTTCCAAATCCTCTTTTTTAGTCACCTTAATATTTGTTTTATTACAGGGGTAAATGGATATGTCTTTTTTAAAATAATGCAGCATAGCGCTTACTTCATCAGTGAATACTTTTTCATCATCATTTGCTTTGGTTAAAGCGGACAATAGGTCTTCCAAACAAAAAACTTGAGGTGTTGCTGACAACCAAACGTTATTTCGATCTAAGGATTTTTGTACTTTTTCATTTTTTACCAAGTTAACGCTTTCTGTTGGCTGGTAAGAAAGATAGCACCCTTCCCCATCTTCTTTGATTTCATCCTGAGCTTTGCTCATTAGACCCAAAAGATCTTTAAGGTCCAAGCAAGGTCTTGCAGCATCATGCACGGCAACTAATATTGATTTATCTTCATCCTCTTTAATCTCTTTCAGCCCATTCAAAACAGATAGCATCCTAGTAGAAGCACCAATGCAAGTCTTAACTTTGTTGTGTTGCGAAATAGATAAAGCTTCCCAAGCTTCGGTATCTTCTGCGACAACAACATAAATAGTTTTGCAATTTTCATCTTTCAAAAAAGGATCTATGGCAAATTCAATAATGGTTTTTTTTCCTACTATATTGAATTGTTTAGCAAGTTTGAGTTGGGCTCTTGCACCAACCCCAGCAGCAGGAATTAAAGCGACGTATTCACTCATTTGGTACTAGTTCAATGAGAACTTCCCCTTTTTTGATCAAATTTAATTTACTTCGGGCATAACCTTCCAAAGCTTCAGGATCATTTGTGAAACTATCTAGTTCCATTCTGGCAATTTTATTGTCTTCCTTCAATTTAACGATTTTATTTTCTAAAATAATTTTTTCTTGTGTCATTTTGTCTAACCGACCAATGCTATTTTCCCCGTAGAAGATTCCTATAATATAAAATAAAATCAAAAAAATAAGTATCACTAATACACTGGGAAACAAATAATTTTTAATTTTGTCTATCAATTAATTAACTCCTGCCTGCCGAGAAATTCTAAACCTTCCATAGCATCAATCATTAACAATCTATTATATTTTGAAGTTCTATCTGACCTTGATGGTGCACCAGTTTTTATTTGCCCAGCTCCAGTACCAACAGCTAAATCGGCAATAAAATTATCTTCTGTTTCACCAGAACGATGGGAAATTACGCACTTATAGTTGTGTCGATAAGCCAAACATATAGTTTCAAAAGTCTCAGAAATTGTTCCAATTTGGTTAATTTTTACCAAGACTGAGTTGGCAATATTTCTGTCAATGCCCTCTTTAAGAATATCTTTATTGGTTACAAATAAATCATCGCCAACCAATTGAGTCTTCTTACCTAGTTTTTTAGTGAGACTCTCCCATCCAACCCAATCGTTTTCATCGAGTCCGTCTTCAACTGAAGTAATAGGATATTTATCAGCTAAATTGGAAAGATACTCAATTAATTCATCTGACGATAACTTTTCCTTATTTGAAAAAACATACTTCTTATTTTTTAACAATTCTGTTGCGGCGCAATCCAGTGCAAAGGTTACATCTTTATCAACTTCATATCCTGCTTCTTGGATGGAGCTGGATATTAAATCAAGCGCTTCTTCAGCTGAATCAATTCCAGGAGCAAATCCACCTTCATCCCCAACTGCAGTGGAAAAGCCTTTTTTATTCAATGTTTTTTTTAAAAAATTAAATACTTCCACGCCGCAAATGAGACCTTCTTTAAAGGAAGAGAACCCAACTGGCTGAATCATAAACTCCTGAAAGTCTAACTGATTATTAGCATGTGCTCCCCCGTTTAGAATGTTCATCATAGGAAGAGGCATCTTCATTTTTACTTCTGAAAAAAAATTTTCCCTAAAGTAATCATGAATATATTCGTATAAAGGCTTTTTTTCTGCACTTGCTGATAACTTGCAGTGAGCCAATGATAGAGAAAGGATAATATTTGCACCAAAATTTTTTTTATTTTTCGTCCCGTCCAGTTCTATTAGTTTTGAATCGAATTCAACTTGAGAACCTATTTTCATACCAACAAGTTCTGGAAATAAATTCTCTTCTGCATTTTTAATAACCTGCGCAACTCCTTTACCATTAAAATTATTACCGCCATCTCTTTTTTCTATGGCTTCTCTGGAACCGGTAGAAGCGCCAGATGGTACGAAACCAATTTCTTTAAAATCATCATCTGTCTCTATCAAAGCCGCAATTGTTGGAGTTCCTCTGGAATCAAGGATTTCAAAAGCTTTAATTGCTTTGATTTTCATTTTCCTAAAAACCTTTCACAGCCTGATCAACAGCATTGACTTTAGTTAAAAGAGCTTCAAATTGATCTAAAGGCGTCGCCGACGGACCATCACAAAGAGCTTCTTTAGGATCGGGATGGACTTCTATGAATAGGCCAGCTATGCCCAAAGATACTCCGGCTTTGGCTAAGTCTTCAGCTTGATCTCCTCTACCGCCTGCAGCAGTTTTTCCTTGACCGGGAAGTTGAAGAGAGTGAGTAACATCAAAAATAATTGGGCAATTAAAAGTTTTTAATTTAGACATGCCCAACATGTCTACGACTAAGTTGTCATAGCCAAAAGAAGTACCCCTTTCACAAAGCATGATTTGATCGTTGCCAAAATTGCTGCATTTTTCAATGATATTTTTCATTTGATCAGGAGATAAAAATTGCCCTTTTTTTATGTTTAACGGCTTTCCAGACTGACAAGCTTCTTTGATTAGATCTGTTTGTCTGCATAAAAAAGCAGGTATTTGGATAATATCAACAACTTCTGATATTTGTTCGACTTGGCTTATTTCATGAATGTCGGTAATAAGTTGATAGTCGCTTTTTTTTAATTCTCTAAAGATTTCTAAGCCTTTTTCAAGACCCGGTCCTCGATATGAATCTACAGACGAGCGATTGGCTTTATCAAATGAAGCTTTAAAGATAAATGAATTCCCCTGAGCCTCAGTAATTTTTTTTAATCTTTCAGCAACCTCGAAAGTAAGCTGATCGTCTTCTAAAACATTTAAACCAGCAATGACGCAAAGTTTGTTGGAATTTGAAATCTCTATTTTTGCTATTTTTACTAAATCGCTCATTATTTACTTAGAGTTTAACTTAGCAGCTTTAATAAATCCTTTGAAAAGCGGATGTGCATTTATTGGATCGGATGTGAATTCAGGATGAAATTGACAACCAATGAACCATTTGTGGTTCTTTATTTCAATTGCTTCGACCAAGGTTTCGTCTTCAGATTTTCCAACTACAGTCATACCATTTTTATTAAATGCTGACTCGTAATTGCCATTAAATTCATATCTATGTCTGTGGCGTTCAAAAATTTTGAGTTTTTTGTAAAGCTTCGCCATCTTGCTATTTTTCTTTAAATGGCATACCTGACTTCCTAAACGCATAGTACCCCCCTTGTCAGAGTCTTCCGACCTGTACTGAATAAGTCCATCTTCATCAAGCCATTCTGTAATCAATCCTATTACTGGATGCTGAGTGTTCTTCTTAAACTCAGTACTGTCAGCATCCAATTTCAATACATTTCTTGCGAATTCTATGACCGCAACTTGCATCCCTAAGCATATCCCAAAATAAGGGATGTTATTTTCTCTAGCAAACTTTGCTACGTTAAGCATTCCTTTGACGCCTCTATTTCCGAATCCTCCTGGAATTAAAATGCCATCAGCTTCTAAATTTTCTACTCCCTTATTGAATCTTTCAGAATCTATATGCTCAATTTTTACGTTTGTCTTATTGTGGATGCCCGCATGAATTAAAGCTTCATTTACTGATTTATATGAATCTACCAATTCAGTATATTTACCTACCATCGCGATTTTAGTCTCTCCTTTTTGCTCTGATTCAAGTTTAGTAACCCTTTTCCAGTCATTAAGTTTTGGCTTAGAACACTTTAATTTTAGTTTTTCTACTATTTGCTGATCTAAGCCTTGTTTATTCATCATTACAGGGATTGCGTATATTGATGGCACATCAGGTAATGTAAAAACACAATCTTCATTTACGTTGGTAAACAAAGCAATTTTTCTACAATCTGCTTTTGAAAGATTTTGTTCAGATCGACAAATTAAAATATCTGCTTGCAGACCATGAGATAACAGACTTTTCACTGAATGTTGAGTTGGTTTTGTTTTAGTTTCTCCTGATGATGCTAAATAAGGAACGAAAGTTAAGTGTGTAAATAGTGTCCTTTCAGATCCCAATTCAAGTTTCATTTGCCTAATTGCTTCTAAA
Organism: SAR86 cluster bacterium AG-422-E19; assembly: GCA_003213595.1. Taxonomy (GTDB): domain Bacteria; phylum Pseudomonadota; class Gammaproteobacteria; order Magnimaribacterales; family AG-339-G14; genus MEDG-81. The sequence continues at coordinate 190,009 of QCMR01000002.1, forward strand.
AAAGGTTGTGACTCAATATCGCCAACGGTTCCACCAATTTCTATAATTGCGATGTCATTATCGCCTGCGCCATAGGCAATTCTTTTTTTAATCTCATCGGTGATATGAGGAATCACTTGTACGGTTGAACCTAAAAATTCTCCCTTTCTTTCTCTTTTAAGAACATCTTCATACACTTGACCTGCAGTAAAATTATTTTTATGCGACATTTTAGAGTTCAAATATCTTTCATAATGCCCAAGATCGAGATCGGTTTCAGAACCATCTTCTGTAACAAAAACCTCGCCATGTTGAAAAGGACTCATTGTGCCAGGATCAAGGTTTATGTATGGATCTAGCTTCATCACTGTAACTTTTAACCCTCTACTCTCTAAAAGAGAGCCTAGTGAAGCTGAAAGAATACCTTTACCGATAGAAGAGACGACTCCACCAGTTACAAATAAGAATTTAGGATTTTTTGAAGCCATCTTTTTCATACAAGATGGTTCATTAGTATATCAGAATAGTCTAAAGCTATTTAGAAAACTTTATCAGGGATAAGTTAGATGGATATAAACTGACCTTCTTCTACTTCTTCCGATTGATCCAGCGGCCTTGAAAGAGAAGCCCAATCAATTTCTCCATCTGTTGGCCAGTCTTGGTAATCCAGAACACCTAGTTCATCATATAAAGGTTTGACTTTATCAGTTAATAAGCCAATTCTTGCTAAGTTAGGTACGACTCTTGTAAACAACAAGTGTTGGAAGTTGTTGGTAACATCGGACTTACTTTGAAAAGCAATGGCATCTTCCACATCCCATCCAAAATGTTCATATACTTCTGAAGACATCAATCTACCTCTCATCACAACACAAGCCTCATAAGCAAACTGAGCTCTTTCCTCTCTTTCTTCATCAGAAAGGGTTTTTACAAACTCCTCTAAATAATTTACACCAAACGTCACGTGTCTTGCTTCATCCCTAATGATTAAGTAAAGCATATCTTTAAAAACAGGATCAAAAGTACCTTGTCTCGCAAGATTAAAAGCAGCAAGAGCAAGCCCTTCTATGATTATTTGCATTCCGATGAATTTGAGGTCCCATCTTGGGTCAGTCAAAATTTTATCAAGTAAAGACTTAAGACCTGTTCCTACAGGATACATAATTCCAACTCTAGATTGAATGTATTTATTGAATGCTTCAACATGTCTTGCTTCATCAAAGGTTTGAGAAGCAGCATAAAGCTTTGCATTGAAAGTTGGAGCACAAGATACGAGTTGCGATGCTACTAACAAAGCTCCTTGTTCGCCATGCAAAAATTGGCTTAAAGACCAAGCTCCTCTATGACTCATGAAAGTGAATTTATCTTCTGTGGAGAGCTTTTGATAAGGTTCGTAATCGTCCCAGAATATAGGAGGAGGTGTATCTCCTCTTTCAGGTAAAGGTCTGTCCCAATCAATGTCTTTTTCTGCATTCCAATTGAGATCTTTTCCAAGTTCGTAAAGTCTTTTGATTCTATTATCTTGAACCGTATAGTCCCAATTGTAAGAACCTGTTAAGGGAGTACTAAAAATCTCAGCTATATCAGTGACTTCTTCCTTAGAAAGGTTGTATTCGTTTTCAACAGGAAACTCTTTTATGTTTCTTGGGGTTTCTTTTAAAACTTTAATTTTCATAACTTATATACCTTTTTTACGCGATTTGTTATTCCGGTCATTAACGTATAAGAACTATTATTAGCATATTTAGCCACTGTGTCTACTTCATGGCCTTTACCCCATAAAATAACTTCATCCTTATAACTAATTTTACTTATATTTGATAAATCAATTGCAACCATATCCATTGAGACTTTACCGATTACCGGTGCTAATTTTCCTTTAATCAATACTTTCCCGCAATTGCTCAAGTTTATTGGATACCCATCACCGTACCCTACTGGCAAAATACCTATTTTAGTTCGCTTTTTGGCCTGCCAAGTCCCTTCGTAACCAACCTTTTCTCCTTTTTTAATTTCTTTTAAAGAAATGAACTTTGATTTCAAAGTCATTACAGATTCAAGCTTAATGTTTTTATCTTTTAAGTTAGATCTACTGCCAAACATGCTTATCCCAGGTCTTACAATATCTTTCTGCGAAGCAGGAATATTAATCATGCCGCCGGAATTGCATAGGCTTTTCTTTACAGAAATTTCATCAGATGAGCATCTTTTCTCAAGATCCTTAAATCTCTTTAGTTGTATTGCATTACCTTTAAAAGAATAAAAATGACTCATTAAAACTATTTGGTTTGTTTTTTTTGAAACTTCTTCAAAAATTATTGAAGAATCTTCAATTGAAAAGCCGAGTCTATTCATTCCTGAGTCAAATTTAAGCCATATCGGATGACTTTCTTTGAATTTCTTAATTTGCTTTAAAAAATTAAGCTGCCTGCTGGAGTGGATAACAAACTCTATGTCGTTTTTGAGAAGAGCCTTCATATCGGCTAAATCGTAAGGCCCTTCCAAATCTAAAATAGGTTTTTTTGATTTTGAACGAAGATTTATGGCCTCTTCAGACGTTGCAACACAAAATCCATCAACTTTGCTTTGGATGTGTTTCGTAATTTTATCTATGCCGTGGCCATATGCATCAGCTTTTACGACTGGAAAAAATTTAGCAGAGTGTACAGAGCTCTTAAGACTTTTAAGATTAAAGTCCAAAGCCTTTAGATCGATCTCTAGAAATGTTGGACGATTCAATTCAATCTTCTTCTGAAAAATCTGGATTTCTTAAAGCTGGATCGTCTGGGGCAAGATCTTGGAACTTTGTATATTTATCTGAAAAATGCAATTTCACAGAACCTGTAGGCCCATTTCTATGTTTTGCTACATCAATTATTGCAAGCCCTTTATTTTCAAGATCTTGTTCGTATTTTTCTGCACGAAAAACAAAAGTCACAATATCAGCATCTTGCTCAATCGCTCCAGAATCCTTTAGGTCAGCAAGAACAGGTCTTTTTCCTGTCCTTGTTTCAGGTGCTCTATTCAATTGAGATAAAGCTATTACCGGGACATCAATTTCTTTTGCCAGAGCTTTTAAAGATCTTGAAATTTCACTCATTTCTGAAACACGATTATCGTTTTTATTATCAGCATTCATCAACTGCATGTAATCGATGATAATCAGGCCTAAATCGGGATTTTCTCTTTTAAGCTTTCTTGATCGAGAGAGAATTTCTGATGGAGATAATGAAGATGTATCATCAATAAAAAATTTGGATCTACTAAGTAAAGAAAGAGAGTTCTCTATCTCATTAAAATCATTATCAGAAAGATTTTTTGCTTCGAATAGTTTTTTTAATTCTATTTTTCCTAGCAGAGATATCAGCCTGTACATAATAGATCTTGCAGACATTTCCAAACTAAAAAGAACTGATGGTATGCCATCGTTTATCAATTGTCCGGCAATGCTTAGAGCAAAAGCAGTTTTTCCCATACTGGGTCGACCTGCAATAATGAATAAATCTCCTTGTTGTAAGCCCATTGTGAGCTTATCTAAATCTCTAAAGCCTGTGCTTATCCCTACCAAATCTCCATCAGATCTTATGGTCTCATCTATCTTGTCGTAAACCGGTTTTATCAAATCTTTAGCTAACATTGGACCAGAACTTCTTTGAATTGAGTCTCTGAGTTTTATTAATTTATCTTCAGCCTCGCTTAGAGCGCTTTCGCTTTCAAAAGTATCTGCTTCCTTTGCCAAAGAGGAGATATCAGCTGCAGTTGATATCAATTTCCTAAGCGAAGAAGACTGTTTAATGATGTTTGTATAATTAACAAAGTTAGCTGTGCCTGGTGTTTCAGATACCAAATTTTTTACATAACTCACTCGATCAAAATTAGAAAGAGATGAAAGATCGCTATCGTTTGAAAGAGATTCAATCAAAGTAACGGTGTCAATTTCCGATCCAAGATCAATAAGCTTTTTGATGCCTCGATAAATTAATTTATGTTCGTTGGCAATAAAATCACTTTCATCAACTTCTACAGACAATGAATCCCAAAGCGTTGGTTCTAAAATAATGCTTCCAAGAACAGCTTTTTCGGCTTCAAGAGATGATGGTAAGTCGTTTTCTTTTCTCATAGCAGGGCTGATATTCTCCCACTACTGAAGAATGAAGACAATTAGATTTTAAGACTCTTCGGGTTTTAGTTCGAGATTAATTTTAGCTATAACTTCAGGATGCAATTCGATATCAATCACATAATTTCCGAGTTCTTTGAGCGAACCTTCAGGGAGTCTGACTGCACTTCTTTCAATTTGGAAATCATTTGCTTCTAAAAGTTCTGAAATCTCTTTTGTTCCTACTGAGCCATACATTGTGCCTTCCTCGGAAATCGCTACATTTTGGGAGACGGAAAGTTCATTTATTTTTTCAAAAATCTCTTTCGCACTTTCTAGCCTTTTTTCTTCCTGAAGTTTCAATTCTTCTTGTTTAGCTTCATAAACCTTCATATTTTCTTCATTAGCAATAATCGCTTTGCCTGAAGGCAAAAGATAATTTCTACCATAACCTGATTTAACTTGGACCAAGTCTCCAGGATTTCCTAATCCAGTAATGCTTTCTTGTAGAATTAACTTCATGCTTTTAATGACTATCTGTAAAAGGTAATAATGCCAAAAGCCTTGCTCTTTTTATGGCTCTAGTAAGTTGGCGTTGATACTTTGCAGTTGTACCGGTCATACGTGCTGGAATAATCTTTCCTGATTCTGTTATGAATTTTTTTAAAAGCTCAACATCTTTATAATCAATTTCTTCAACGCCTGCTGCAGTAAATTGACAAGCTCTTTTAGGCTTTAAAAAGTTATCCTGATTCTGATTTCTTCTTTTGCTATCTTTTTGTCTTCTCATATATCTTACTTTTTCTTATCTGATTTAAAAACATTCTTAACTTTCGCAAAAACTCCTTTTGCTTTTTCTTTTGCCTCTTCAACTACTTCTTCTACAACTCCTTCGACTTTTTCAGCAGCTTCTTTGACTTCTTCAATGGCGTCTTCAACTACTTCTTCTGCTTTTTCAACAACATCCTCTACGACTTCCTCAGCAGCTTCGACAATCTCCTCAGCTTTCTCAACAACATCCTCAACGACATCTTCTACAACTTCTTCGACTTTTTCAGCAGCTTCTTTGACTTCTTCAATGGCGTCTTCAACTACTTCTTCTGCTTTTTCAACAACATCCTCTACGACTTCCTCAGCAGCTTCGACAATCTCCTCAGCTTTCTCAACAACATCCTCAACGACATCTTCTACAACTTCTTCGACTTTTTCAGCAGCTTCTTTGACTTCTTCAATGGCGTCTTCAACTACTTCTTCTGCTTTTGATAAAACTTCTTTTGCTTCATTTGAAACTTTTTTTACAAGGCCTTCGTCTTTTGAATCTTTTTCATACGAAGAGTCTTTGGTTTGTTCCATGAGAGCTGATTTGCCAGTTTCAGCTTGTTTTTTCTTTAAAACGGATGTCCTTAAAATATTTTCATTAAATTTAAAAAGGTCGGTTATTGATGCAAGCTCAGAGGAATTACACTCTAAGTTGATTAAAAAGTACTCGCCTCGATAGAAATCTTTTATTGGATATGCCAATCTTCTTGAGCCAATTTCTTCGGATCTATGTATCTGACCTTTAATGGATTTGGTTGTCTCTAATATTTTATCGAATAGAGATTTACCCAGCTCTTTTTCATCAGGATTAAATATATAAATAATTTCGTAATGATTCAATTTGCCTCCTTATGGGTATGAATCTTTTAAAGTAAGACTCAAGAAAACACGCGAAGTCTAAGTCAAAAGAACTCAATTATCAATAGAGTCTATTATTATTTTTTTTATGAGTTCAAAAAAATTTAAACCTTCTTTTTCTGCTGATTTAGGCACTAAACTGGTCTCTGTCATTCCTGGAACGGTATTCACCTCAATGAAGTAGAATTTATCTTCGTATTCAATTAAATCTACTCTCCCCCATTTATCACACCCTAAAAGATTAAAAGCATTCTTTGAAAGCTTTTTAAGCTTAGCTAGTTTGTCTTCTGCAAAAAAAGGAAAGCTGTAAGATGTATCAGTTCTATTATATTTTGCTTCAAAATTATAAAACTCTTCTTGAGCTTCAATTTCTATTGGATCACATATTAAATTTCCTAAAACTGAGATAGTAAGTTCTCTTCCAGGAATAAATTCTTCAATAATTGGAGTGCCTTCAAACTTTTTTGCATGTTTAATGGCCTTTGAAAAATTTTCAGAATTATTTTTTATTATAGATACTCCAAGACTTGAACCTTCCTTGCTTGGTTTTATAACCAACTTTGAAGTTTTTTTTAAAAAGTCAGGAAGATCAGACCAGTCAAAAATGTCCGACACATATTGGGGAGTATTTATTTTGTTTTCACGCCAAATTTGTTTTGTCAGAACTTTATCATATGAATTTTTCAGGCCTGAAATGTCACTTCCTGAAAACTTAATATTCAATGACGATAAAAACTCTTGGACTTCTCCATCTTCTCCACCTTTTCCATGAATCATTACAAGAGCAAAATCAATACCGTCATACATTTTTTTGTCATGCATTTCGTTTTTATCTCTGATATCAATGAGTCTGGAATTTATGTTTTTCGCAATCAAGGTTTGATGAATTGACTGAGCTCCTCTCAAAGAAATTTCTCTTTCATTTGAAAAGCCTCCACAGACAATACCAATGCTTAAATTTTCTATCTTCATTAATTTTTAAATTTTTTTGCTAGCAACGAAGTATTTCCAGCTCCTTGCGTTAGAAAAATGAAATTATCCTCAGCAATTTCTTTCATTGCATCATATGCCTCCTCTATGCCTCTTACCAATTTTGCCGATGGATTTAACTTATGTATCTCTCTAATAAGGTCATCACTTTCATAGTTTGGAATCGGTTTTTCACTTGCTGGATAGATCTCTAAAAGAATTAAGTTTTCGCAAGAAGACAAAAGCCTTACAAAATCGTCAAACAAAGCTTTTGTACGTGAATACCTGTGGGGCTGAAAAACTACCAATAGTTTTCTATTGGGCCAAACTTCTTTGACTGTATTAATTGAAACGCTTAACTCTTCTGGATGATGTCCATAATCGTCTATAAGAATTATATCTTTTTCAAAGACTTTTTCTGATATTAGTTGAAACCTTCTTTCAATAACAATGAACTTTTCTAAAGCCTGCTTTATTCCTTCGTAAGATATTCCTTCATCAAGAGCTACAGTGATAGCTGCTGCTGCGTTTAAAATATTATGCTTTCCCAGCATATTTGTCTTAAAGCTCATTTTATTGTTTTTTTCTTTATCAAATAAAACAAAATTAGAACCATCTTTGTCTTGCATGAAATTTAATATTTGAAAATCGTTGTTTGCAGAAAAACCAAACAAAGATACATTGCGAGGAAGATTTTCAATGACTTCTACTACTTCAGGAGAATCACCATTGGCAAATATTCGACCTTGAAAGGGAGTTTTCAGACAAAAGTCCTTAAAGGATTGTTTTAATTTTTCAAGACTATCATCATAAGCCTCCAAATGATCGTTATCTATATTCGCAATTACTGCTTTATGGGGTCTTAATAATAAAAATGAGCCGTCACTTTCATCAGCTTCGGTAAAAATATGTTTGCCTTTGCCAAGCTTTGCATTTGATGCAAAAGATTCTACTTTCCCGCCAATGATGTATGTAGGATCAAGTTCATTACTGCTAAAAATATGAGCAAGAATACAAGTTATAGTGGTTTTGCCATGACTGCCGGCTATTGCAACACTTTCTTTAAGCATCATTAAATTTGCCAGCATTTCAGCTCTTTTGATAACTGGAATTTTTAATTTTTCAGCCTCAGATACTTCCAAATTTTCATGTGAAATAGCCGATGAAATAACAACCAAATCCTTTTCTGCTACATTTGAGGCATCATGGGCATAAAAAATCTCGGCTCCAAGAGACTCAAGTCTCTGCGTTATTGGAGTATCAACTAAATCGGAACCAGAAATTTCATAATCTAAATTGATTAGTATTTCAGCGATGCCACTCATTCCGGCACCACCTATTCCAATTAAATGTATTTTTTTTATGTCATTCATTTGAAAGAATTTTTTTGACAATAATATTTTTTTTGTCAGTTAAAGAAATCCTGGATATGTTTATTTTCATCTTTTCAAGAATCTCAGGATTTTTAACTATTTCAAATAATATTTTTTTTAAATTTTCTTCCAAAAGATCCTCTTTACAAATAAATGCAGAGTTTTTCTCTGCCAGGAATTTAGCATTTTCATGTTGATGATTATCAATTGAATTTTTCAAAGGAATGAAAATTGCAATATTTTGAGTTTCACAAATTTCAGATACGGATAGAGCTCCTGCTCTTGAAATTATTAGATCCGCATTTGAATAAAAGCTTTCCATACTTTCTACAAATTCATAGAGCTTTAAATCAAAATTTTTTTTACAAGAATCGTAGTACGATTTTGTTTCTTCTAGGTTTCCTTTGCCACATTGGTGCGACAAGATAAATTTAAAATCAGGAAAATCTTGTGATAGCTGGCTGAAAACTTTAGGTGCAGTTTTGTTAATCAATCTAGCGCCAAGACTTCCTCCCATGATCTTGATATATAACTCACCAGAGCAAGGTTTCTTTGTCTCTACTTTTTGTGCATCAAGATTTATTAAATTGCCAGAGAATATTGCTTTTTTTTCTTCGAAAAAATCTTGAGTTTTTGGAAAACCGCAAAAAATCTTATCTATTTTTTTATATCTAGCTAAAAGTCTATTTGTAGAACCAGGTATAGAATTTTGTTCTTGAATATATATTGGTCCAGAAAAGTGTGCCAAACCTACTAAAGAGACATACCCTCCAAAACAAACTAGGATATTTCTTTTGGAAAAAATATTCCCAATTTGAAATTCCAGAAAAAATCTCAAGAATGAGAAAATCAAAAAAATAAGACTTAAGATTTTAAAAAATAAAGATTTGCCTCTGAAGCCAGTTAATGGATACCGATAAAATTTTATACCTAAATCTTTGCATATCTGTTCTTCCGGTCCTCTAGAGGAGCCAATCCAACTTATTTCAACAGACTCTTTTAGAAGCATTTCGCTTAATTTTTTCGCAGGAAATACATGTCCCCCTGTCCCCCCAGCACAGATAATAATTTTTTTATTTTTATCTGACATATTTTTTAGACAGAAACTTTATTTGAAAAGTTTGCTTCAATCTTTATTTTCTGAACTAAGGCAATCAAAACAAACATGAGCATCAAGTTAGAGCCTCCAAAGCTTATTAATGGTAACGTAATACCTTTTGTAGGAAGCAATCCTGTTGAAACGCCGATATTTATAAAAACATGCAGAGCTATTAAAACTCCCACTCCATAAGATACTAAACAACCGAAAGTATAATCATTTTGACGAGCATATCTTCCTATCATAAAACATCTGAAGACTAAGTATGAGAAAGCTAAAATTAAAACTAAACTAAAAACAATGCCTAATTCTTCTGTGATAATCGCAAAAATAAAGTCGGTTTGCGCATCCGACAAAAATCCCTCTTTCATTTGGCTATTTCCAATGCCTACTCCAAACCATTGACCATTACTTATTGCGCTTAAAGAAGCTCTTAACTGCTCTGCAAATTCGTTATTCCAAGGATCTAAATATCCCATAATTCTTTTGATTCTATAGCTCGCTGTAAATATCAAGCCAATAAATGTAAATAATCCAACTATAAAAATTGATATAAGATGCTTTAGAGGGGCTCCAGCAATAAAAAGTATAGAAAAAGATACAATAAATATTACTGCCGATGAACCTAAATCTGGCTCAAGCAAAATAAGCAATATGGAAAGCGAAATCAAAAAAACAGGTTTAAAGAAGCCTAACCATTCTTCTCTAAATTCATCGTATTTTCTAATGCAATATGAGGATATATAAATGATAAGCGAAAACTTCATCAATTCAGAAGGTTGAAAAGAAAAGCCCAAAACTCGAATCCATCTAAATGCGCCATTAACTTCTTTTCCTATGAAGGGGACAAATACCAATATCAATAAGAGTAAAGAGAACAATAAGAAATAAATTGAATTTTTTTGCCAAAAGCTCATTGGCATTCTGAAAGCAAATAATGCAATAACAAACGCAATGAAAATTTTTTGAATATGACTCAAAGTCATGTTGAGCGACCCTGAAGTGAGAGGGAGAGATACGGAAGTAACCATAACAATACCAAAAAATAATAAGAACGTTGAAATGAACAACATAGGTATATCAATATCAGCAAAGCCAAGAGAGCGATCATGCTTACCAAGAAAAATCCTTTGCAATGTTGATTGGTTTTTAAATTTTGGCATTCAAAACTAAATCTTTAAATTTTTTTCCTCTTTCCTCAAAGCTCTCAAACATATCTAAGCTAGAACATGCTGGCGAAAGAATCATTACGGTATCACTTTCAATAATTTTTAATGCAGAATGAACTGCCTCTTCAAGGTTTGAAACTTCTTGAGATTTTGATGAATCAAGAAGCTTTTTTAAAATTTTTGTACTCTCGCCAAAATAATAAATTTTCTTTGCACGTTTATTTAGATAATCAGTGAAACTTTTAAAATCCTGATCTTTTGATCTTCCTCCGCAAAAGACTATCAATGACTTGGATTCATCGACACTTTTCAGACCTTCTAATGATGAAGCTACATTAGTTGCTTTTGAATCATCTATGAAGGTTATGTTTCCATCTAACTGATGAAAAAGTTCCATTCTGTGAGGAAGCTGAGCAAAACAATTCAAAATATCTTTTTCTAAAAAAATAAGATTTAAGCAGGAACAAATTACTTTGATTGCATTGAAGTTTTGATCTTTTACAGACCCTTTATTACTAAAAAAATAATCAGCTTGAGGAATAAATTCTTTGAGATTTTCATTAACAATTGAAATTTCACTACTGTCACTTATCTTCTTTTTTATTTTCGCATATTCATTAAAGCTTCCATGTCGATCAATATGATCAGGTGTAATATTTAACAAAACTGATAATTTGAATTTGGGTAATGGAGCTATGTCCAAATGAAAGCTTGAAACCTCTATAACAAAAAAGTCTTTTTTTTCCTCTACGAATTCCAAAACTGGTCTTCCGATGTTTCCAATGGCAAGAGTATCTAAATTTTGGTAATTAAATAATTTTTCTAACCATGAACAAACTGTTGATTTTCCATTGGTGCCAGAAATTAATATTTTTTTTGACGAGTTTTCTTCTAAAAAGATATTTATATCACTTTTAATTTCAATGTTTTTCTCTTTTGCTGTTTTGATTATGCTGTGATTTAAGTCAAATCCTGGACTGCAGGCTATAAATTTTAAGTTGTTAAAATTGATTTCTTCTTCGGCAATAAAATTAAAATTTAAATTTTTTTTTAAATTGAATGACTCTTTTTTTACTCTCGTATCGTAGGTCATGAATGGTTGTTTTTTTTTAGAAAAATATTCTCTAAATGACTCTCCTGTAATTCCTTTGCCAAGGATTAGAACAGGTTTGGATGAGTTCATTTTTATCTTAGTCTAAAAGTAGCCAAAGCAAAAAGAACAAGAATTAAGGTAACGATCCAAAATCTGACAATTATTTTTGGTTCAGCTAGCCCTGAAAGTTCATAATGATGATGTAAGGGAGCCATTTTAAATATTCTTTTGCCAGTTAGTTTGAAAGAAGCAACCTGAAGAATTACAGACAGAGTTTCTATTACAAAAACTCCCCCCATCAACACCAATATAAACTCTTGTCTAATACTTACTGCGATAATTCCTAATGCCGCACCCAAAGACAGAGATCCAACATCGCCCATGAATATTTGTGCTGGATAAGTATTAAACCAAAGAAACCCTATCCCAGCTCCAACTAGCGCCCCACAAAAAATTACTATTTCAGTTGAATAAAAAAGATAGGGAACATTAAGATAATCCGAGAGAATTGCGTTACCCGAAATGTATGCAATTATTCCCATTCCTGCAGCCACCATTACAGAAGGCATTATTGCTAGTCCATCTAGCCCATCTGTTAAATTAACAGCATTTGCAGTTGCAACAAGAACCAAGGCGCTGAATAAAATGAACCAAATCCCGAGTTGCAGAGCAAAGTCTTTGAAAAAAGGAAGAAACAAAGTAGTTTCTTCTGCGCTGGTAGCAAAATAGTAAATCAATGAACTTGCAGATAAAGCTACTAAAATTTCCCATAGAAGCCTACTTCTGCCACTTAGACCTTTGCTATTTGAATAACGCAGTTTTAAATAGTCATCAATTAACCCAATAACGCCAAATAAAAAAGTTACTGCCATTGAAACTAAAAGATATTTATTACTTAAATCTCCCCAACAAAGGCATGAAAATACAATAGAAAATAAAATTAATAACCCTCCCATCGTGGGAGTTCCTTTTTTTTCTAAATGACTTTGAGGGCCTTCGTCTCTGATGATCTGACCATACTTTTGTTTTGCTATGAATCTTATAAAAGTCTTGCCAAAAAAAAGAATAAAAACCAATGAGGTTAAAGTTGCAAGGATTGCTCTAAAAGTGAAATAGTTGAAGATCCTTAAAGGCCCAAAGCTTTCCGCTAAATATTCAAGTATTGGTAAAAACATTTTAAGTAAGATTCTTGATGATGTTTTCCATTTTAACCGAACGTGAACCTTTGAAGAAAATTAAAGCATCTTCTTCAAGATATTCCTTCAAATAAGAATCAATTTCTTTTCTTTTAAAGAAAGATATATTTGATTCTTTCAAATTCACCTTGAAATCTATTGCTAAAACAATATCAAATATTAAAGATGCCTCTTTGAGGATATATTTATGTAAGTCTTCGGATTTTTCTCCAAGTTCTCCCATTTGCCCCATAACGCATATTTTTTTTTTATATTTTGAACCTTTTTCAATAAAAGAAATTTTTGAAAGATCTAGATTTTTTATTTTTTTAAAAGCATATAAAAAGGAATCTGGATTTGCATTATAAGAATCATCAATGATCAAAGCTTTCGACTTTGATTTTCTTATTTCAAACCTGCCAGGAACATCAATTTTTTTATCTAAGAAGCTATCTATTTCTTGATGAAGATACTCAACTTCTAGCAGATCATTAATTTTTATAATGGCAGTTTTCATTAATTTTTTTGGATCATTGTCGCTTGAGAAAATTCTTTTTTTTCCAGACGATTTATCTCTAACTAGATTTAGATATTTTTTTGGAATATCCCCTAAACAATATCCTTCATCCTTTGTAAAAACAAAAATATCACTTTTTTCATTTGCTACGCCATCGATATTTTTTAGGCCTTCTAAATGAGCATTTCCAATATTCGTAATTATGCTTAAATTCATTTTCAAAATATTTGCCAATTTTGAAATTTCTCCAGGATTATTTGTTCCAATTTCAAAAAAACCCACTTTATGATGCGGGCTTAATTCCAAAAGAGAAAAACAAAGGCCATAAAAATTATTAAAATTTCCATGACTTTTATAGACATCATTTTGCTTAAATTTCTCCTTGAAGTATTTGCTTAGAGTTTCTTTTGTTGTGGTTTTGCCATTACTCCCTGTAATTCCAACCACCAGCCCCTCAAATAGTTCTCTTTGTTTTTTTGCAATATTTTCTAAAAAAGTGTTCGTATCCTTAACAAGAATATGATTTTTATTATCAATCTTTTTTTCAGAAACAACACATGCTGCCCCAAGATCATATGCTTCAGAAATAAATTTATGAGCATCATGATTTTGCCCTTTAAGGGGTATAAATACATCGCCTCCTTTGATTTCTTTTGAATTAAAAACTATTTTTTTGAAATCATTATTTTGACAATAAATTCTTCCTCCTCCAAAGGCCGCAAGATTTTCTATATTTTTTTTAAATAACATCCTTTAATTCATTTAAAATTGTTAAATCGTTAAATTCTATTTCCTTGCCTTTTAAAATTTGAAAGTTCTCATGGCCCTTTCCAGCAATAAGCAAAACTGATTCTTGTTCCAATTTCTTAAGTTTTTTTAAGCCCTCAGAGATAGCTTCTTTTCTGTCAAAAATAATGTCAAAGTTTTTTAAATGCATATCTTTGACAATTTGAGCCACTATTTTTTTTGGATCTTCATTTCTTGGATTGTCGTTTGTAATAATTTGAAAATCCGATTTCTCTTGGGCGATTTTTCCCATATCCCCTCTTTTAGATGAATCTCTTTCCCCGCCACATCCAAATAAAGTTATGATTTTTCCTTTATAGCTACTTCTCAAATAATCCAAAACAGATTTCAATGCATCTGGGGTGTGTGCATAGTCTACATAGCAAATTTTGTCCTGAAATAAAGAAATTTTTTGTAATCTGCCAGGAAGGTTTTTCAAATTTTTAAGCATTTCTGCCTCAAAATCTATTTCATTGAATATCTTTCCGTAGAGACCCAAAGCACATAAAAAATTTGAAATCATAAATTTACTTTTAAAAGGAAGATAATTTGTTAAATCTCCCCAAGGAGTTTTTATTAAGTTATTTTCTAAGTGTAAATTTGCAGTTTTGTCATTCACTGAAACAGTCAAAGTTGACTTATTTTCAGAATGAATTTCCCTTCCTAAATCATTATCAATGGATACGATGTTATTTTCATCGGATGTTGAGAAAAAGCTTTTTTTAGCATTTCTATAACTTCTAAAATTTTTATGATAATCAAGATGGTCTTTTGAAAAGCTTGTGAGGGACTTAGCAAAAAAATCTAAACCAGAAATTCTGCTTTGATCTATACCGTGTGAGGAAACTTCCATAAGGAAGTATTTTCTCTTCAAATCGATAGACTTTTTTAAAAAATGATGAAGTAAAAAATTATCTGGTGTAGTTAAGGGAGTGAATTGTGTATTTTTAAGATTTGAAACTTCTGGTGTATTCGTTAATAGAGTTGCATTGGAATCCTTGAAAGATAAAAGTTGGTGAAGAAAAAATGCAGTTGAAGATTTTCCATTTGTACCGGTAATTCCAACAATCTTGATACTTTTTTTTGATCTTGCAAAAAGAATCTCTAGATATTTATCTTTATGATTAACTAAATTCGAATCAAATAAGTTTTTATCTTTTAAGTGTTCATGGAGGTTTACCTGACTAATGACAATTTTTGCGCCTTTATCAATAGCATCTTTGGAATATTTAAGTGCTTCCTTTGGATTTTTTGAAAGAGATATGAAAGCATAGTCTCGCTCAACAAAATTTGAATTATCGGTAAATCCAGTGATTTTTATACCCTCTAATTTCGAAAGATTTTCTATTAAGGAAAGCATTATTAAAGTTTTTGAATGGTTTCAATAATCTCTGAAAATATTGGAGCAGCAACATCGCCTCCTCCATCACCGTTAATCTTTGGATTTTTTACAAATAGTCCGACCAAGTACTGTTTATCTTCTATTTTCGTCATTCCTATGAATAAGGCATTATGCAAATCCTCATTATACTTTTGATTCTTAAAAATTCTTGCCGTTCCTGTTTTGCCAAAAACATCATGATCATTAACTTTGGCCCGAAATCCGGTGCCATTTTTTATTGCTTGGTACAATATTTTCTTTATTTGTTTAGCATTTTCTTTGCTAAGGATTCTTTCTTCTTCAAATTGAGATGAGTTTCTTATTAATTTAAGTGGGCGATAAACTCCTTCTGAAAAAATTGTGCTGTAAGCAGAGGTTAATTGAACCAGGGTTGTCTGAAGACCATATCCATAACAAAGTGAAACTTTTTCTCTAGGCGATAAATTTTTATATTCTGGGAGATAGCCTTCTCGGGTTGAGATAAAAATTTCATTCATATACTTCCCCAAACCAAGAGAGTAATAAGTTCTAAGAATTTGACTGGGATCAAAATCAGCGCATAGCTTTACCATGCCGACATTACTGGATTTAGAAATTATTTCTTCTGTAGATAATGTCCCATAGTTTCTGGCATCTTCAGTTTTATAACCTTCAAACTCTATCCACCCTGGGGAAGTATTTACTGCTGACTCAATTAACTCTGGATTGTTTTTTAATAAGGCAGATAAAGCTAAGGGTTTTACAGTAGAGCCTGGCTCGAAGAGCTCTATCGCTGAATTATTTTTCAATAATTCCATGTTATTTAGTTTTTTTCTATTGTTGGGGTCAAATGATGGAAAATTTGTCATTGCTAGAATTTCATTTGAATCCAAATCAATCATTATGCCTGACGCAGATTCTGCATTATGAAATTCAACAGCTTTTTTAAGCTTATCAAATAAGACAAATTGCATTTTAGAGTCAACCGTTAAGTTTACTGATGAGCCATTAATTGGCTCTTTAATTATTTTATTTTGAATAACGCCTGATTTTCTAGAAAGAATTTTTTCTTGATAACCGTCTTCTGCCTTTAAAGTTTCCTCAAGAGCAAACTCAATTCCATTAACACCTTCGTTTTTATAATTAGTAAGTCCAATCAATTGAGAAAATATCTCTCCTTGAGGATAGTTTCTTTTAAATGTTCTCTTGCTTATGACTATTCCAGGAATCTCTAAAGACTGAATGAGTTCTTTTTTTTGTTTTGCTACTTTTTGATTGAGAACCAAATATTTGGTTTTTTTTCTTGCTAACCGCTTTTTTAACCTATCAATATCTAAATCTAAATTAGTCGATATGAGATTGATATGAATTGGGTCAAATGAAAAATCCTTTAGGGAGATGCCGATCTCATAAGATGGTATATCTTCAGCCAAAACGTTGTTATTTCTATCTAAAATTACTCCTCTTTTTGAAGCAATAGAAGATTGCCTGATTGAAGCTTTTTGTGAAAATTCTTTTCCTAAACTAAAATCGTTTTTTTGAAAAAAGACTAACTTGGTTGGTAAAGCTAATAGGATAAAGAATATTACAATCCAGAGAGTAAGTTCTCTGTATTTATTATTCTCGCTTGCATTCAAATCAATCTATCTGTTTTCTCACAAATGACGGTATGTCTAAATAATCACTTTTTTTGGTTGATTCATTCTTAGCAATTTCATTTTCAACTTTTCCTAAAGTTGGTACTTCTTGAAATCTACCGTATGGATCATTAGCAACCTTAAATCCTGAAGATCTATCATTTTGTTGAGAGCTGTCTGATAAGCCAGTCGCTATGATTGTGACTTTTATATCTCCTTCCATGTCATTATCTTCTACTGCACCATGGATTATTTGAGCTCCATCGCTCGCAAATTCTGATACTTGTCGAAGAACGTCCTCTATCTCACCAACCTTAATGCCTTTTCCAGTTATATTTACTAGAACTCCTTTTGCATTTTGTAAATTTATATCTTCCAAAAGCGGACTCCCTACTGCTTGAGCTGCTGCATCTTTTGCTCTGCTAGGACCACTAGCAACTCCTGTTCCCATCATGGCAACTCCTTGCTCAGCCATGACAGTTCTAACATCGTTAAAGTCCACATTTATGTAACCAGTCTGAGTGATGATATCAGCGATACCTCTCACAGCTCCTAACAAAACATCATTTGCATGGCCAAAAGCTTCTAACATGGTGCAGTCGCCTCCAAAAACTTCACTTAGTTTTTGATTTGGAATGGTTATTAAAGAATCAACTTCCGACCTCAGCTCTTTAATTCCTGCTTCTGCCAAATCATCTTTAAACTCTAAAGACATTGGTTTTGTAACAATTGCAACTGCTAAAGCGCCAACCTCTTTCGCAGCTCTTGCAACTATAGGAGCTGCACCAGTTCCAGTTCCTCCCCCCATTCCTGCTGCTATGAAGACCATATCGGCACCATCAAACATAGTCGTTAATCTTTCATAATCATCTAGAGCAGTGTCTCTGCCTACATCTGGCTTTCCTCCAGCTCCTTGCCCGTGATTATTTATTTCTCCTAAGATTATTTTTTCAGCTGCTTTATTTTTAGTTAATGCTTGCGAATCAGTATTTGCGGAAATTGTTTCTACACCTTCAACTCCGTTAGCTACCATGTGATCTATGGCATTGCCTCCACACCCACCAACGCCAACTACTTTTATTATGGTTTGATTTCTCTTGCCATTATCTACTAGTTTATATTTCATAACTCCTCCTAAAATAAAGTTAAAAAGTATTCTGTATCCATCTAAAGGCTTTATTTAATAAGCCTTTTTCGTTTAATATCGCAAAGTCCATGTAATCTTCTTCCTGTTCCTTTTGAGCAAACAAAATTAATCCAACTGCTGTGGAATATATGGGATTCGATAAAATATCGCTTAAACCAATCAATCCCTGAGGTTTTCCGACTCTGACAGGAGCTTGAAATATTGCCTCCGCTAATTGAGAAATACCCTCTATTCTTGATGCGCCCCCGGTCAACACTATTCCTGCGGGTATTGCTTGAGCAAGATTTATATTTCCCATTCTTTGCTTAATAATTTGAAAAATTTCTTGATATCGTTCTTCGATAACAGTCGATAGGCCATGCCTTGAGAATGATTGGTTTTCTCTACCATTTATTGATTGAGTAGTTATCATTTCATCGGAATCTGCTAATTCACTCCAAGCACAACCATGTTTCTTTTTAATCTCTTCCGCATTTTGAATTGAAGTTTGAATTGCCCTAGCAATATCATTAGTAACATGTGTTCCTGCAATAGGTACATTTACTGTATGACTAATTGCTCCATCTGAAAAAATTGCTACGTCAGAAGTTCCACCGCCAATATCAATAAGACAAACACCTAATTTCTTCTGATCATCCGTAAGAACTGAATGGCTAGATGCAAGTTGTTCCAAGACATATTTTTGAACATCAATTCCACATATTTTCATGCAAGATCCAATATTTGTTGCTGAATTCTTAAGACAAGAAACCAAATGAACATGGGCTTCGAGCCTTACTCCTGCCATACCTAATGGCGCCTTTACTCCAGGTTGATTATCAATGATGAATTCCCTTGGCAAAGCATGCAAAAGCTCGTAGCCCTCTGGAATTCTTTGAGCTTGAGCTGTAGACATAACCTTTTCAACCTCGCTCATTTTTACTTTTTTATCTTTTATTGGCACGGCTCCTGAAGAATTCAAACCATTAACACTCCCGCCAGAAATTCCTACGAAAGCTTTTGTAACCTGCCTTCCTGACATAAGCTCAGCTTTCGAAACCGCCTCTTTGACGGCTGCTACCGTAGATTCAATATCCACAATAACTCCATCTCGAAGACCTATTGAATTTTGAATACCCAAGCCCAATACGTTTATGCCCTCCGAGGTATTCTCTGCAATTATGCAAACAACTTTAGAGGTTCCTATATCTATTCCGACTCTTAAATTATTTTTGTTATTGTTCGCCATTAATAATATCCAATTGCTAATTTATCTTTATGTCTCAGGTCTATGGTTTTAAAGTTTTTTAATAAATTTTGTGAATCTTTGCTCTGGAAGAATAATTTCAGGGTTCTAAGTTGATCAGGGAGTTTAAAATCTTGAAATTTAATAAATTTCTTATTGGTCGTTTGAATTTTTATTTGCCCAAATTTTTTATGTTCCATTTCTTCAATTTGAAGATCTTTCAAGAGTAGGACCTCTTGAATTGCGTAATAATTTCTAATCAGCCCTAAAGGTTCTCTGCCAGCAGTTGATAAATTAACCAAAGATAAAGAATCATTATCATTTAGAAGGGTTGATTTGCCGTTTTGAGAAATGACTTCATCATCATTTAAATAAAAATAAGGTATTTTTGTTAACTCTCTATCTTTTAAATTTAAACTGTCAATGGAAGAAGCTATTGCAAAACCACTGAGTAAGACAAATGAAAAAAGAAAAAATATCTTTGGATTAAGCTTTATATTCAATTTGCAACCTCAATCTTCAATATCTCATCTGGTCTGATCATAGAAAGGCTTTGCGAAGAATTCTCATAAGCTTCTTTTAGAGATTTTTTTAATTGTATTCTGCTATTTAAGGAGAGATTCTCATCCAATTCATAATTAAATGCTTTTGTTAGTTTATAAACATCTGAATTTGTTTTTTTTATATTAAAGTCCAGCTGTAAGTAAATTAACAAAACAAAAGTTAAGATAAACAAAAGAGAAAGAAATGATATATATTTAAGAGACATACTCTATTTCCCCAATTCTTAAAATTGCACTTCTAGATCGAGGATTAGTTGATTTCTCCTCCTCGGATGGTTTAATTTTATTAACGTTTTTCAAGTTAATACCCTCAAAAAAATTCTTGTAATCTTTTTTAAAAAAGTTTTTAACTATTCTGTCTTCGGCTGAATGGAAGCTTATGACAGCTAAAATGCCCCTGTCTTTTAAAACTTTTATTGCTGAAATTAGGCCTTCCTTTAATTCCTCAAATTCATTATTAATTAAGATTCTTATGCCTCTAAAAATATTTGTGGCTGGATGTTTTTTTTGGAAACCTTTTGGTTTGAAAAGCTCTGCCAGATTTTTAGTTGAAGAAATATTTGTATCTTTCCTTGCTTGGATGATTTTTTTTGCAAACTGTCTAGATTTTCTTTCCTCTCCAAGAAAGTAAAAAACTTCTGCAAGTTCTTTTTCTGATGCGCTATTTATCCATTCTTTAGCAGACATTCCAGAACTATTATCAAATCTCATATCCAGTTCTCCCTCACGCATAAAGCTAAAGCCCCTTTCAGGCTTATCTAATTGAAGGGACGAGACTCCTAAGTCAAAAAGAACACCATTCATAGTATTTTTTGAAAATAAGCTCGAGATATTTGAAAAAGTTGATATTTGGAAATTAAATCTCTCATCCTTGATTAGATTCGCATAATGTTTGACCTCTTTATCTTTATCAATTGAATAAAGACTGCCATCCGAATTAAGATTTTCTAGAATTTTTTTTGAGTGCCCTCCTAAACCAAAGGTGCAGTCAAGGTATGAACCGCTTTTATCATAAATGAGATTGTTTAATGTCTCTTTCAATAAAACTGGTTCATGAGAATAATTCAAAACGGGATCTCCTGAACTTCACTTGGAAGTTCAATTTCCAGTCTTTCGCCTTTTACGTTTTTCCCTTCTTCTTTGAGTTTCCAGTTTTTTTCACTCCATAGTTCTAATTTTTGACCCATACCAATGAGTACAACTTTAGTTTTTTCTTTAATTTGACTGTAATTTCTTAGGGACTGAGGAATAAGAAGGGTCATTCTTTCAGAGACTTCAAAATCAATAGCATGAGCATTTCCAAGGAAATTCCACTGTAAAGATCTAATTTTTGGATTTAGGCCAGATAGATTTTCAAAGGCATCAGAAATTTTCTTCCACAATGCTCCTGGATAAATCAAGAGTGAAGGATATTGAGGATCTCGAGTGATAATAATCGACCCTGAAGCCATTTCCTTCAACAAGTCTTTGTATCTTGCAGGTATAACAATTCTTCCCTTTGTATCCAAGGAAAGACTGCTAAACCCATAAAGTCCAGCCATAGAGTAGTCCCAAAAAGTTACACTAATGTATACTTTTGCACACTTTTACACACTTTTTAGGGATTGTAAATATATTAAAACTCTAAAAAAACAGATTTTTACGATGTAATATAGGCTGCTAAATTGGATTGAGCTGACTCATAAGCCGGGTTCTGTTTGAAGTAATCATTCATCTCGAACTCATGTCGCCATGAATTTCTAGCGGCCTACCCAGATTCAATGCGGAAAACATTATAAAATCTCTATTTGGCCTTGCTCCAAGTGGGGTTTACCTAGCTGTTCTTTGTTACCAAAAAACACGGTGAGCTCTTACCTCACCTTTTCAACCTTACCCTATGGCGGTTTATTTTCTGTTGCACTTTCCATAGTAAGCTTTAAAAACTTACCTCCAGGAGTTACCTGGCACTTTTTCCTATGGAGCCCGGACTTTCCTCTGCAATGCAGCGATTACTCGGTCAGCTCGCAAGAATTATACTTATTCTTTATATTTATTGTAAATTTCTTTTGAGCTTTGTTTTGAAATTTTAGAAAAAACCTTTGAAAATTGTTTCAAGGAAAGATCATTTGATAATGCTGAATACAAATAATCCAATTTTTTGTCAAATTCATCATCTCTCTTATCAGATCCTTCTAAAACAATAACAATTTCTCCTCTATTAAGATTCAAATCTACATCTGCAATGTGGTTCAACTCCTCAATTGTGCCTCTTAAAATTGTCTCATGCATTTTAGTCATTTCACGAGCAATACTTATTCTTCTATTTTCACCAAGAACATCTCTCATGACTTTTAAAGTTTTTTTGATTCTGTAAGGGGATTCAAAGAAAACAATTGTCTTTGTTTCATAATTGCATTTTGAAAGCAGTGATTTTAACTCGCTAAATTTTTTTGGTAAAAAGCCTTCGAAAATAAACTTATTATTTTTAAATCCTGAAGTAATTAATCCCGAAATTACTGAAGAAGGACCTGGAATACTTTCAACTTTAATTTTCTCGCTGATGACTTGTGAAACTAATTCATGACCCGGATCTGAGACTAGAGGTGTTCCAGCATCTGAGATCAAAGAAATGGTTTTACCGTCTTTTAGATGTTTTATTATCGAGGAAATTTTTTTCTGAGATGAAAAGTCATTATAAGAAACCAACTTGCTAGCAATTTTGTGCGCTACAAAAAGTTTTTTTGAATTTCTTGTATCCTCTGCAAGAACAATGCTCGACTCATTAAGAATTCGAATTGCTCTTAAAGTTATATCCTCTAAGTTACCAATTGGTGTAGCAACTAAATATAATGTTCCTGTCATGTTTAAAAAAATAATCTCTTATGTTGTCTTAGTTTTCATCCTAACTTGCTGTACTTTATCTAGCAATGAATACTCAAAAAAAGAAGATGAAATTGATGAGTTTAAAAGTAAAGATCTCGTTTTGAGTTCTTCTCGATTAAACTCAAACATAGACATTGTTTTTTTTGAAGACAAAACCGCTTTTCAGAAATCCTTTTTAGAAGGAATAAAGAATGGTTTCTTTATTTTAAGGGAAGGTCAGAAAAGAAATTCTCAAATCAACTTTATAGATTTTTCCAAAGAAAAATCTCTTGATTGCTCAAAAATATTAACCAAGACAAAAAAAATAATTTTCCTCAACAGTAACTTGGTAGATGTTTTGAATAATTGTAATTTAAAAAATAACAACAATATTTTGGTTATCGTCGGATTAAAAGAAAAAGTTAAATTAAATCTCAATTTCATTGATCCTTTCTATGACTATGTTGACTATCTTTACAGTTCGGATCCTGAGATTCTTCGAGAAGAATCAGTGGTTTTGACTGACAGAGAATTAAAAGCAGAAAATTATTTTTTAATCGAAAAGCAATCAAACATTGAAAATAGAATTTCAAACCTTTTCGAGATTAATAAAAGTTCAAACAGAAAAAGGGAGTTAGAAAGAATAACTCAAAACAGAATTTATCAAACGCCAAGATTCAGGAAAGATGTAAAAAAAATTATCATTAATACAAAAGAAGTTACGGCTGAAAGAATCATCCCTGCAATTAATTTCAACCTAATTTTTGAACCTGAAATTTATATCCTACCCGGGCAACTTGATTTATGGAGATTTTCAAAAAAGGAATTTAATTCTAATTTAAAAGGCTTAGAACACCCTATCTTTTTGAACAATAACTTTTTATTTGATAATGAGTTTTCAAAGAAACAAATTCAAGAAAAGCTTTTTTACGCTTTAGGATTTGATTCGCTATTGTTTTTAGGCAGAGGTATCACCACTAGGTTTAAGGGGCTGTTAGGCGAATATACAAAAGATGAAAATAGAATTTTTATCACGCCAGAAAAAATTGGCTTTCAATAAAGCTAAAGTAATTCTATTTCTAATGAAGTAAAACTTTCTTTGACGCTGGGTAAGTCTTGCATCCTTTCAACATAATCAAAAAGAGGTTTTGATGCTTTATTGTTAGGAATTTTAATTTGATGATGGTCAAGTCTCAAAAGAATTGGAATGATTACAGCATCTAAGACTGAAAACTCATCGTTTCTGAAGAATTTTTTATTGTCAAACATCGCCAAAGAGTTTGAAATATTTTTTTGTAAGTCGTTTCTTGCCTTTGTAATTTGTGGTTTTGAAGAATTTGAATTTTCAAGGATATCTAAATTTTCAGCCCAGTCCTTTTCAATTCTTTGAAGGATTAATCTAAATTGAGCTCTAGAAACTGGGTAAACAGGTAAAAGAGGTGGATGAGGAAATCTTTCATCAAGATATTCAACAATCAAACCAGAGTGATACAAAGAGAGTTCTCTGTCAACTAAAAGAGGCAAATGACCATCAGGGTTTATCTCTAAAATTTCTTTTGGAAGATCATCTTTACTGAGCACCTCCAAATTGCATGTTATTCCTTTCTCAGCAATTACAATCCTAACTTTCTGAGATCTATGTCCAATATCATCATGGAACAAAACCATAGCAGACCTGTTGCTTAGAAGACTCATAAAACTATTTTAAATCTTTTTTAAATTCTCTATATGTCATATAAGCAAAAGCAGTGAAAATTATCAAAAAAAGTAGCACATAAGTCCCAATTCTTTTGCGTTGCTCTGCAGAGGGATCTGCCACATATGTCATGAAGTTGGTTAAATCATATATAACTTGATCATATTGGCTTTCGGAAAGATTATTTTGCATGTCTTCTAAAACGTGCGGCATATTTACATTTTGATAAACCCTGTTGTTTACTCCGTAAGGTCTAGATGAGTCAGGATAATAATTTCTTAAGTAAGTATATATCCAATCAGGCCTTCTCAATCTGGCCTCTAAAGTGAGATCAGGAGGATAAGCCCCAAGCCAATTTATTGCATCTTCTTTAGTCAAACTTATCTCCATAAGTTCCCCTATTTTTGAACCATCAAAAATTAAATTATTCTCATACATTTCCAAAGGAATAAGTAAATCTTCGGCAACCCTTTTGTATCTAGAATACTTAAGGGAGTGACAGCCGTAGCAATAATTCATGTAAGTAGATAATCCTCTTTGCAAAGAAGCTTTATCTGAAACATCTGCTTCGAAGTAATCACACTCCATAGAACCGCATCGGTATTCTCCTGCAGAAAAGATAAACAAAGACGAGGTTATGATTGTGAGATAAAAAAGGATTTTCAAGCTGTATCTCCAACACGCTCTGGGACAGGTTTGCATTTCTCAAATCTCGTATAAAAAGGCATCAAGAGAAAATAGGCGAAATAAAGAAAAGTAAAAACTTTAGCAAGCATATTCTTAGTCTCTGTAGGAGGGACAGATCCGAGATATGCTAAAACGAAGAAACTAATCACAAAACCAGCTAGAAAAACTTTACTGAAGATACCTTTATACTTAATTGATTTGACTGGGCTTCTATCTAGCCAAGGTAAAGCTGCAAAAATTGCAATTCCTGCAGCCATGACTACAAATCCCAGAAATTTAGCGGTTAATCCAAATAGAGGGAAATCTATTGCTCTAAGCATTGCGTAAAACGGAGTGTAGTACCAAGATGGAACAATATGAGCTGGAGTAGATAGTGGATTAGCTGGCTCATAGTTAACGTACTCGATGATATATCCTCCCCCTTCTGGAAAGAAGAATATCACTGTGCAAAAAATTAATAAAAACACTCCCAATGCATAAAAATCGTGAGTTATATCATATGGAAAGAAAGGTTTGGCATCCAATGGAACTCCATCCTGATCTGTATGTTTTTTAACATCTATGCCGTCTGGATTATTAGAGCCAATTTCATGAAGAGCTAAAATGTGAAAGAAAACAACCGCAATAATTAAAATAGGTAATAAAACTACATGAAATGCAAAAAGTCTCGATAAAGTTATCCCTGAGACTATGTAATCACCTCTGATCCAAATAGCAAGATCTTCTCCAAAGTAAGGAATAGAACCCACTAGAGAAATAATTACTTGTGCCGCCCAAAATGACATTTGTCCCCAGGGAAGGACATAGCCTGTAAAACCTTCTGCGCATAGAAGGACATAGACAAACCATCCACCAACCCAAATTAATTCTCGTGGCTTTTGATATGAACCATACATCATGCCTCTAAACATATGCAGATAAATCAATGCAAAAAATGCTGATGCGCCGCCGGCATGCATGTATCTGATAAGCCAGCCATAATCTACATCCCGCATAATGTATTCAATTGAAGAAAATGCACCTTCTGCTGTATTGGTATAATTCATCATCAACCACAAACCGGTTAGAATCTGCATTACCAAAACAATCAATAAAAGAAAGCCGAATAAATACCAAATATTTATGTTGGAAGGAGAATAATATTTAGAAAGATGCCTTTCGAAAAGGTCGATTACGGGAAACCTTTTATCTACCCAATCTAGGCTTTTTTTTCCAATAGTGTTTTCGCTCATTAACTTACTCCGTCTGAACCGATAACCAATAAATTATCTTTTTCAAAAAAATGTGGAGGCACAACTAAATTCGTAGGAGCTGGAACGTTTGCATAAACTCTTCCGACCAAATCAAATTTCGAACCATGACAAGGACAAAAAAATCCTCCCTGCCAATTTGAATCAAAATCCTCTGGCTTTGCTTCTGGGTAATACTTTGGAGCGCAGCCCAAATGGGTACAAACTCCGGTCAAAACTGCAATTCCTTTTTTTCTAGACCTTATCTCATTTTTTGCATATTCCGGTTGAGAAGGATCATCCATATCAGGGTCAGCTAGTCTTTCAAGATTTTTCGTTATGAAATTTGTATTTTCTTCTGGAATATTTACCACGAAAACAGGCCTTCCTCTCCATTCAACAGTCATCATTTCTCCAGGAAGTAACTTTGAAACATCAACTTTAACAGGCGCACCTGCTGCCTCAGCTTTAGCACTAGGTTTAAAGGCACTAACAAATGGTATCGCCGTAAAAAATGCCCCTATAATTCCCAGGAATGAAGTTGTATATGTGAGAAATTTCCTTCTACCAGGATTAGGAGGACTTTTGGGTTGCATATTTTATCTTTTGCTGAATTGAGGCGCTTTTCTTGCTTTTCTTAATCCAACTTTTTTTCTTTCCACTTTTCTTGAATCTCTTGTTAAATAGCCTGCGGATTTTAATGCTCCTCTGAATTCACTATTCTTTTTTTCCAGCGCTCTTGAAATACCATGTCTTATGGCGCCAGCTTGGCCAAAGGAACCTCCACCAGAAACTTTAATTTTGAGATCAAATTTCTGATCACAATCTAAAAGCTTCAATGGCTGTTTGACCAATATTTTAGCTACTTCTCTTCCGAAGTATTCTTCTAAAGGTAGATCATTTATTAATATGTTTCCAGAGCCTTCATATAGGTAAACTCTAGCAGTTGCGCTTTTTCGTCTTCCTGTTGCATATATTGCTTCTGACATATTACTAAATAGATAATTCCTTAGGTTGCTGTCCAATGTGAGGATGAACTGAACCAGAATAAACCTTTAACTTTTTAATGATCTGATTAGCAAGTTTGTTTTTAGGAAGCATTCCTTTAACAGCTTTTTCAATTATTTTTTCAGGAGAATCTTCTTGCATCTTTTCAAAAGATTTTGTCTTTAGTCCTCCAGGATAGCCGGTGTGATGATAATAGTTTTTTTGAGAAAATTTATTACCAGTTACCTTAACTTTTTCAGCATTAACAACAACTACAAAGTCACCTAAGTCAGCATTTGGGGAATACTGGGCTTTGTTTTTACCCGAGAGAATTGTTGCAATTTTTACAGCCAATCTGCCTAAAACTTTGTCCTCAGCATCAACAAGATGCCAATTTTTTTCGACATTTCCGCTCTTATAACTCTTAGTTTCCATAAATAAGTTTTGAAAGGCGAGAATGATAACTCAGAGAGGTTATAATTGCTATTACCAATGGTTAAAAAAAGTTATTTTGTCATATCTTTATGGATAGTTTTAGGCACCCTTTCTGCTTTAGTTTTTTCTAGTTTTTTTGGCAAAACTGATATCTATATCCCTATCTATCATGATATTTCGAATGTACTCGAAAGAACTTCCCCTTCGGTTGTAAATATTTGGACAATAAAAAAATGGAAGGCATGGCAAGAACAATCTAATGAATTTGGTTTTAAGTTCAACAGACGAGTTGTAAAAACCGGACTTTTTCCTAATGGATCGGGAGTTGTTATTGAAAAAGGTCTAATAGTTACAAACTTTCACGTTATTAGTGATGCTTTTAATCAAAATCAAGAATTAATAGTAGAGAATCATTTAGGGAAAACAGTTAAAACCCAAATTTTAGGATTTGATTTAGAAGCAGATATTGCAGTTTTAGGAATTATAGATTCGATTGATCTAAAGCCCTTTAAAATAAGAAAAAACATAGATCAGGTCAAAGTTGGAGAGTCTGTAATTGCAATTGGTAATCCTCAAGGATTAGGGCAATCATTCAGTAAGGGTATTGTAAGCGCCATAAACAGAACTTTCCAAGATAAAAAAGGAAATTTTATCCAAACTGATGCATCAATAAATCCAGGAAACTCTGGCGGAGCATTAATTGACGATAAAGGAAGATTACTAGGCGTGGTAAATGTTATAAGGTCTACTTCAGGAGGAAATCAGGGGTTAAATTTTGCTATTCCTGTCGATACAGTAATTGAAGTCTTCAATTCAATTGTAGATAAATAATTTCTATTTGCGCCTGAGCTTCAAGGCATATGCATGCCCATGCAAACCTTCAAGTTCTGCTAAAAATATTGAATGATCAAGTAGTTCATTATATTTTGCCTTATTCTTAATGGATTTAATTTCTGTTACCGAGGTTCTCACTAAAAAGTCTTCAATACTAACAGGCGAACTAAATCTGGCAGCAGAATTTGTTGGAATTACGTGACTGGGTCCTGCAGCATAATCTCCTAGGACAGCTGTATTGTTTTCTCCAACAAAAATGGCTCCAGCAATGAATCTTTTTAATAATGACTCTTTAAAATTTTTGTAAATAATTTGTAAATGTTCTGGACCTACAAGATTATTGATTTCAATTGCTTCTTCTAAATTTTTAACCTCTATAAACATTGAATTTTTTTCTAAAGCGGTTTTTATTGTTTTTCCTCTTGGAGCCTCAGTAACTTGTCGTTCAAGTTCTTTAAACAAATCCCCTAATCCTCCTTTTCCAATTTGGATAAAAATACATTTGGAGTCTTCTCCATGCTCGGCTTGTGCAATTAGATCAGCAGCTAATTGTTTAAATCCTTTTTTCTTATCAGAAATAATTAATACCTCAGATGGGCCGGCAAATGAATCTATGCCTACATCTCCAAATACCTGTCTTTTTGCTTCTGCAACATAGTTATTCCCAGGGCCAAAGATTTTATCTGACTTTGATATCGACTCTGTCCCATAGGCCATAGCGGCTATTGCATGTGCTCCACCGAAATTATAAGCATTAGTTATTCCTGCTAGATGAGCAGTCCCTAACATTAATGTTTTTGCTTTCTCGGAAGAACTAGGAAAAAAAAGGTCAATCTCTTTTGAGCCTGCCACTCTTGCAACTAATGCAGTCATAAGAATAGAGGATGGATAAACAGCTTTGCCTCCAGGAGCATAAAGACCAATTTTATCTATTGGTTTATGGATTTGACCTAATAAATTAAATATCCCATCCTTTGTTTTTAAATCACTTGTCTTTATTGCTTTATGAAAATTTATTATTCTTTTCTTAATGAAATTTAAGTTTTTCTTGATTGCATTGTCTAACTTTTCGTAATTTTTTTTTAAATCAGACTTATTGAAAGAGGCTTCTGTAACTGTTTTAAATTCTGTCTTATCAATTTTGTTAGAAATCTTTAATAATGCTTTATCACCATTTTTTTTTACATTAAGTATTATTTTTCGAACAGTTTCTTTGACATTAACAGCCTGATTTCTAAATTTACTCTGCAATAAGTATTTTTTGGCGACAGGAAAAGATACTTTCTTAATTTTTAAAGTTTTCATTTAGAGCATTTTTCATGGAAATAATTAATTTTTCTATCTTTTGATTATTTGTTTTGAAAGAGGATTTGTTAATGATTAATCTAGTTGAAATGTCTTGGATCACCTCCAATTCAGACAATCCATTATCCTTCAGGGTGTTACCTGTTTGAACAAGATCAACAATATAATCTGAAAGCCCTAGAATTGGTGCTATTTCTATTGCGCCTTTTAATTTTATTATTTCTACATTTTGCATTTTTGAAGCAAAAAAAGCTTTTGCAGATACTGGATATTTAGTAGCTACAATCGGTTTGTTTGAATTAGTTACTTGCTTATATGAGGCTAAAGAAAGACGACACTTGCCTAATCCTATATCTAAAGATTCATAAAAATTTTCTTCATCTTCAATCTCGTTTAGAACATCTTTCCCAACAAACCCCATGTCTGCAATGCCTTTATTGACAAACTTTGGAATGTCCCAAGACCTAAGGATTGCAACCTTGATATCTTTTACAGAAGTATCCATAACCAGTTTTCTTGATGAGTCTTCAAAAGATATGCCTATCAACTCCAATAGATTTCTAATTTCTTTAAGTAATCTTCCTTTTGGTAAAACAATTAACATTACCCTGTCACCCGCTCTATATTTGCTCCTAAGGAGTTCAATTTTTCTTCAATTCTTTCATAACCCCTATCAATATGGTAAATACGATCAATTTTCGTTTCTCCTTTCGCAACTAAGCCAGCTAAAACTAAACTTGCTGAGGCTCGAAGGTCTGTTGCCATAACAGGTGCTGAGTGTAAGGAATTTTTTTTGCCATTTATTGTTGCTGTGTTTCCCGCCAAGGAGATATCTCCTCCCATTCTAATAAGTTCTTGAACATGCATAAATCTATTCTCAAAAATAGTTTCTACAACAGACGATTGTCCTTCTGCAATGGTGTTCAATGAAATAAATTGTGCCTGCATATCTGTCGGAAAAAGAGGATAAGGAGCAGTTGATATATCCACAGGTTTAAGATTTTTATTCATTTTTAAATGAATGGTATCTGCATTGATATCTATTTTTGCGCCTGCTTCAGTTAACTTTTTAAGAACACTATCCAGAGTTTCCGGCATAGAATTTTTTATTGTCACCTCGCCTCCAGTCATGGCAACCGCTGTTAAATAAGTAGCAGTTTCTATTCTATCTGGCATAACTTCATAAGAAGTTTGTTTCAGTTCTTTCACGCCAAATACAATTAGTTCTTTTGTTCCTTTTCCTTGAATCTTAGCTCCCATACTAATCAAACAGTCAATCAGATCTCCAACTTCAGGTTCTCTTGCAGCATTTTTAATTATGGTCTCTCCTTCTGCTAGGACAGCAGCCATAATGGCATTTTCTGTTCCTGTTACGCTAATGGTGTCAAACAGAATTTCGGCCCCTTTTAAGCCATTTTCTGCTTTCGCTTTTATATATCCTCCTTCAGTAATAACTTCCGCACCTAACTTTTTCATGCAATCAAGGTGAAGATTTACAGGTCTACTTCCTATTGCGCATCCTCCAGGTAAGGCTACTTCAGCCTGTCCAAATTTTGCCAAAAGAGGTCCAAGCACTAAAACAGAAGCTCTCATTGTTTTTACAAGCTCATATCTTGCTATTTGATTTTTAAGATTTGAAGTATCTATCTCAAGATTCATATCCTCATCAAGTGTTATATTTGCTCCCATTGATCCTAAAACTTCAATCATAGTAGTGACGTCTTTTAGGTGCGGGATATTACTTAAGGTTAATTTGCCTTCTAATAGAAGAGAAGAAGCTAGTATTGGAAGAGCAGAGTTTTTTGCGCCTGAGGCTTTTAAGCTTCCATTAAGAGAATGGCCTCCCTCAATAATAAGTTTATCCATTAATTTTCTAGGTTTAAGGAATCTTCTTCGATACTCCAAGAATCTATTGCTAGATCCAAATTATCATCATTTTCTTTAACAAGAGATGCAAATTGTTTTCGGTAAAGTGAAACTATGTCTATACCGTCCAAAACTATACCAACTACTCGCCAATCCTTCCTATCTTCAACTTGAATTTTTTTCATCTTGTAAATTAATTTAAATTTTCTTCCTGAAAAGTCAGTATTTAATTGGACAACCGCTAAATCCATTCGTTCATTGGGGTGAAAGTGAGATTCTATTGATATATTTGCTGCTTCTACACTGCTTAGTACACCTGAATAAGAGTCTAAAAGAGTACTTTTAAACTTCTCATTAAATTTTAAAATTTGTTTTTTTGTTGCTGCTGTAAATAGCCTCTTACCCATTACTCTTTTTGAAATTTCTTCGGGGGGAATCAGTCTTGAAAACCTAACTTCAAACTCATTTAGAAACTTATCCTTGTCTGAATCAAACAAATCCTGATTGTTATTAAGAAAATTAAAAATTTCATTATGTTGTGAGTTCACAAACTCCTCTACCTCTGAATCTAAGAAAGAGTTTGAAGAAAAAATAATGATAAAAAATAAGAAAAAGTACTTTTTCATTTATAATCGGATTTAAATAGCCTAGTCTACTACAGGATAATTAATCACAGATGAAAAAACCAAAAAAAATTAATTTTTTTGCAATTGGTAAAAAAGTAATTTCAAACGAAATTGATGCTCTTCAAGAGGTTTCTTCGGGTATTTCCAAAAATGAATTCAATAACGTTTGTAACTTTTTATTAGAAACAAAAGGAAATTTAATTTTTTTAGGCATAGGTAAGTCAGGAAAGGTATCTGAAAAAATATCAGCTACTCTTTCTAGCCTTGGAAAACCGTCTTTTTATATAAATGCCGCCGAGGCTAGTCATGGAGATCTTGGTGCCATAACAAAAAAAGATTCATTAATTATTTTCTCTTACTCGGGTGAGACGGAAGAATTGGTAGATCTTCTGCCAAACCTTAAGCAAAAAAAAGTGAATATTTGCTCTGTTACAGGAAACAAAAAGTCCTCAATTGCACTTTCATCTAAAGCGCACATATCTTTGAATTTAAAAAAAGAGGCGGATATGCTAAATCTTGCCCCAACATCCAGCACTACTGCCATGATGATGATTGGAGATGCTATTTCTGTAGCTATAACAAACTTCGAAGGTTTAAAAAGATCTGACTTTGGTGCAAATCATCCAGGAGGTAGTCTGGGTAAAAGCTTTATTAAGGTAAGAGAAATTATGATCAAAGAAAAAGACTTACCTTTTATAGATGGAAATATTTCTATAATTGATGCAATGGAAAAAATATCAAAAAAAGGGTTTGGATTAGGTTTAATAAAAATTCAAGGTATCGTGAAAGGTATTTTTACAGATGGAGATTTAAGAAGAATGATAAACAATCGTATAGATCTTACATCAACGCCTATAAAAGAAGTCATGACTAAAAATTTTAAATTTGTTAAAGATGTTGATCTTGTCCTTGATGTTTCAAGGATAATGGAAGATCAAAAAATCTATTCATTGATAGTAAAGAATTCAAATAAAAAAATAACAGGTTTAATCAGAATGCATGAAATTCTTTCAGCAAAAATAATTTGATGCCAAAAAGCATTTTTGTATATTTAGTTGCTTTATTTTTTCTTATTGGTTCTGTCTTGTTCTTGTCTTCATTTTTTTTAAACTCATCATCTTCTGAGTTAATAAAACAAAATAATGAAATTATTTTTGAAGCAAAAAATATTTCTATTAATTTAGGCTTTAAAGAAAGTGATTTTATTTTAGAAGTAAATTCTTCAATGGTAAATTCTTTGAAAGATGAAAAAAATCTTTATGTTTACCAGCCAAAAATAGATATTTCCGGAAAAAATATTTTTTTAAATATAATTTCAAATAAGGGAACAATTGCTTACGACAAAAACATAGTGCAACTTGATAATAAGACTGAAATTTCTGGAAAGGTAAATGAAAAAGATATATTAGGAAAAGCTAGTAAAGTAGATATTAATCTTAACAAAAGAAACTTATCATCTGATGAATTAATCATTTTTATCGATGAATATGAAATTTCTGTGAAAGAAATTATTCTGAATGAAGATGAGATAGTTTTTAAAGGTAGCCCTGTATACCTCAAAGATAACAAAGGTTTAGAGACAGAAACGTCTATGGTGAAGTTAAAATCAAATGGAGAATTAATTTTTCCATCAAAACTTAATATTAAAAATTATTAATTAAAATGCGTATTGAGGGGAAAAAACTTAAAAAAGTTTCGAACAAAATAAATATTCTCGAGAGCATAGATATCTCTATTACCTCAGAAAATATTTATGGCTTACTAGGTCCAAATGGAGCAGGTAAGACATCTTTGTTCTCTATTCTGGCTGGTTTAAGCAAACCTTCTGAAGGCGAAGTGCTCTATGATTCAAAAATAGTTGACAACCTAAGTTTTGAAAAAAGATCTGAATTAGGCGTTATTTACCTGCCTCAAGAGCCTTCAGTATTCAGAGAACTCACCGTTGAAGAAAATATAAAGGCTGCGCTTGAAGCAAAAAAAATTGAGATGAAAGAAATTGACAACAAATTTACTAGAATCTCTGAAGAATTTGATCTCATGAGCATCAAAACTCAAAAATGTAATTCTTTATCTGGAGGTCAAAGAAGAAGAGTTGAAATTGCTAGAGCAATTGCGTTGAACCCCAAACTTATATTGCTTGATGAGCCTTTTGCAGGAATTGATCCTTTGATAATAAATGAGATTAAGACTTTGATTAAAAATCTAAAAGAAAAAGGTATAGGTGTTCTAATAAGTGATCACAATGTAAATGCTACTTTGGATATTTGTGATTACATTTATGTCTTAAACGCAGGAAAAGTTATCGCTCAAGGGATTCCAAGTGAAATTGTGCAAAATGAAATCGTCAGAAAGGTTTATCTTGGGGAAGTGACTTAAGCAAAATTTTTATTGTCCGTAAGTAAGTTTTATCCTCAAATATCTCAAAACTCCGTAAATGATTGGCCAAAATAAGCTAGAGATGATTGTTAAGATTAATAATTCAAAAATAATTGATAAGGCGAAATTATTGGAAATCAAAATAAAATAAATTTGATATATAAAAACAATAATTGCCACAATCAAAGATTGTTGCAACCTAAATAAAGCTCTAAACCTATGGAAGTATCTTTGCGAAAAGTAAGATGTCAAAAGAAAGATAACAACATGAATTCCTAAAAGGTATCCCAAAAAAACATCTAAAATGAAACCTGAAAGCATAGTCCAAAAAAAACCTATATTTCTTGGCGTTGCTACATTCCAATAAATTAATGTCATCAAGGTTAGAGGCAAAGTTAGCCTAGATAGCAGGAAGTCATTTAATAAGACTTCAACCATTGAAGCGACAATTAAAGTAAGTCCTACAAAAAAATAAAAATTAAAAATTGAAGGTTTTTTATCATCAAGACTATTCATGGCTTAGTAAATAAAATCGTAGAGCCGAAACTAAAGTCAAAAGTATTTTCAACTGTAATTTGCAAAAAGTTTGATTGATCATTTTCTTTTATTTCAGTTACCCTTCCAAGCAAAAAACCTTCAGGGAACCTACCTCCCAATCCAGACGAAATGATTTCATCCCCCTTTTTAATATCTCCATTTTTTTTGAATTCTTCAATTTGAAACGTTTTAGGCTTACCTGATCCAATTATAATTATATTTTCTAAGGTTCTAGTGTTCTTTGCGGGAATTTTTATTGACGCATTATGAAGAGGTATTATTTTTATTGAGTTATTAAGTAGTTCATCTATCACTCCGATTAAACCAAAAGCATTAAAGGCAATCATATCTTTTGTAATATTATTTGATCTGATTTCAACTGAAACAATTTCTTTAGGAAATTTCTTAAAATCTGTAATCTTGCCTAAGAATATTTTTCTTTCCTGAAAACTCTTACTTAGATCAAAAAGCTCTTCAAGCTCATTTAGAGAAGTTTTTGTATTTTGAAGAGCAAGATTTTGATTTTCTAAATCTCTTATCTGGTTTCTTAATAAATCTATTTCTTCAGAAAGTTTTTTTTGAGAAGAAAAATAAGAATCAAAGGAATTAAAGCTATCTTTGGCTAGGTATTCAATTTGTGTGAAAGGAGAAAAAATATATGACGAAATGAATCTAATTTTACTGCTTAAATCAAACGAATAATCTCCATACATAATAAGAAAACTAAAGAGTATTGCGGGATAGAATCGGCTTGCGCGCATTGACCCCGTAGTGAATATTGCTGATTGCGCTATATCGGTTTGTTTGTGTTCACCGCCGAACATAAAATTACTCTGTAGATAAAAGATCTACATCAAATTTATCAATAATATCAAGGGCAATTCCTCCGCCTTTTACTACACAGGTTAAAGGATCATCAGCGACAATTACCGGAATTCCGGTCTGCTCAGATATCATTATGTCTAAGTCTGTCAGCAAGGCGCCTCCCCCTGTTAAAACTATTCCTCTTTCAGAAATGTCTGCACTAAGTTCCGGAGGAGATTGTTCTAAGGCATTTCTTATAGATTGAAGAATTGAAGATAGAGGTCCCGATATGGCTTCATAGGCTTCTAAACTTGAAAAATTGATTGTGTTTGGAACACCTTCAGCTAAATTTCTTCCTCTGATTTCCATTGATTTATCTTCACTTTCAGGAGTTGCGCAACCCACAGTTTCTTTTATTCTTTCGGCAGTTGATTCACCAACCAAAACTCCATATTTTCTTCTAATATAAGAAACAATAGCTTCATTGAATCTATCACCTCCCGTTTTCAAAGAACTGGAAAAAACGACACCGTTAAGAGCAAGAATTGCTATTTCAGTTGTACCTCCGCCAATATCCACCACCATTGAACCTGATGCCTCTTCAACCGGCAATCCAGCACCGATAGCTGCTGCCATAGGCTCTTCTATAAGCCTTACTTCTCTAGCGCCTGCTTGAAGGGCTGATTCTCTTATTGCTCTTCTTTCTACTTGTGTTGATTGACAAGGGACACAAATCAATATTCTTGGACTTGGTTTAAAGAAATTTTCTCCATGAACAACTTGGATAAAATGTTGAAGCATTTTTTCTGTTACTTGAAAATCTGCAATGACTCCATCTTTAAGTGGTCGAATTGCTTCAATGTTTCCAGGAACTCTTCCAAGCATTCTTTTTGCTTCAGAGCCTACTGCAACCACTGATCTATGACCCTCAGATTTTTTTATAGCTACAACGGATGGTTCATTTAGAACAATTCCCTTTCCTTTGGCAAAAATGAGTGTATTAGCAGTGCCAAGGTCAATTGATAAATCTGTTGAGTAGATGCCTTTTAGAGCTTTTAGAACCATAATTTTGTAACTTTTTAAATAATTCGAATAGTAGTTGATTTTAAGTTGATATAAAATCTTCCTCTCTTTGAAACATTATAATGAAAATTACTGAACAAGACCTTAAAAACATCTCTTTATTAAGTAAAATCAAGATTGATGAAGAGACATCTGACTCTTTGGTAAAAGACCTAGAATCAATTTTGACAATGGTTAATAAAATGGATGAGTTAGATACTTCAAAAATAAATCCATTAACTCATCCCATAGACAATACTCAGAATTTGAGAGAAGACATCGAAAAAAAAGACATTGAAAGAGAAAAACTTCAAGAACTTTCTAAAGAAAAAGACTCTGGTTTTTATCTTACTCCTAAAGTAATTGAATAATTATGAGTGAATTAATAAATCTTTCTTTGACAGATCAAATACTTGGGCTTGGTGATAAAGCTTTCTCCTCTAAAGAAATTACAGGAGCATATTTAAATGAAATTAAGAAAAAAGAATCTCTAAATTGTTTCATTTCAGTCTTTGAAGAAGAATCGGAAGAAAAAGCCCTAATAGCAGATGAAAATATTGCAAAAAACAAA
Source organism: SAR86 cluster bacterium AG-422-E19 (assembly GCA_003213595.1). Taxonomy (GTDB): domain Bacteria; phylum Pseudomonadota; class Gammaproteobacteria; order Magnimaribacterales; family AG-339-G14; genus MEDG-81. The sequence continues at coordinate 227,733 of QCMR01000002.1, forward strand.
GCTAGGCCTCTAGAAGGGATTCCAATTGCCCACAAAGATATTTTTTGTATTAAAGATAAAAAAACAACTTGTGGTTCTAAAATGTTATCCAACTTTATTTCTCCTTATTCTTCCGAGGTTTTCTCTAAATTAGATACTGCCGGAGCAATTACCTTAGGAAAAACAAATATGGATGAATTTGCTATGGGATCTTCTAACGAAACAAGTTTTTATGGAAATGTGTTAAACCCTATTAATGAAAAACTTTCTCCAGGAGGTTCTTCTGGAGGATCAGCAGCAGCTGTTAGAGCCAATCTTTGCTCATTTGCAACTGCAACTGATACAGGAGGCTCTATAAGACAGCCAGCTTCTTTTTGTGGAGTTACTGGTATAAAACCTACTTATGGAAGAGTTTCCAGATGGGGAATGATTGCTTTTGCATCCAGCCTTGATCAGGCAGGAATAATCGCAAAAAATGCTAAGGATGCCGCTATCGCTCTCAAATATATGTCTGGATTTGATCAAAAAGACTCGACATCTTTGAATGAAGAAGTTAAAGATTTACAAAAGGAAGTCGATGCAGATCAAGAGCATGTAATTGGAATTCCTAAAGGACTAATTGAAAATATTAAAAATGATCAGGTGCGGGATTCTTTCAAGAATGCCATTTCCATTCTTGAAAAAGATGGAGCAAAAATTGAAGAAATTAATCTGCCTCATATTGAATACTCCTTACCTGCTTACTATGTAATAGCCCCTGCAGAGTGTTCAGCAAATTTGGCGAGATATGATGGAATTAGATTTGGCCATAGAAGCGAGAGCGTATCTTCTTTAGAGGATCTTTATGTGAATTCAAGAACAGAAGGATTTGGCAAAGAAGTAAAAAATAGAATTTTTATTGGAACGTTTTGTCTTTCTGCAGGTTACTACGACGCCTTTTACAATAAGGCTTTGAAAATTAGAAATTTAATAAAGAGTGATTTTGATGAAGCTTTTAAAAAAGTTTCATCGATAGCAATGCCTACTTGCTCTAACTCTTCTTTTGAGCTGGGCTCAATAAGCGATCCTGTGGAAATGTATGAACAAGACATTTATACAATTCCTGCAAACTTGGCAGGTTTACCAGCATTATCAATTCCATCAGGCACGGCTGACGAAATGCCAATTGGTCTTCAACTCATTGGAAACTATCTTGAAGAAGGAAGAATTCTAAACCTTGCAAATAAATTTCAAAAATTAACGGATTTCCATGAGTTTAAATAATTGGCAGCCTGTCATTGGATTGGAAGTTCATGTGCAACTTGCAACCAAAACTAAACTTTTTTCCTCTTCACCAATAGCTTTTGGTGCTGAACCAAATACTCAAGCTAGTGAAATTGACTTAGGGCTTCCTGGTGTATTGCCGGTATTGAACAAGGAAGCAATTTCTCATGCTTTAAAGTTTGGTTGTGCAATAAACGCAGAAATATCTGAAAAAGTAATTTTTGCAAGAAAGAATTACTTTTATCCTGACCTGCCTAAGGGTTACCAAATAAGTCAACTAGATGATCCTATTGTCGGCAAAGGAAGTGTTGAAATAAAACTTGGTGAAAAATCAAAAATTATTGGTGTTACTAGGGCTCATCTTGAAGAAGATGCGGGGAAATCGATCCATGACTTGTACAGTAATAACTCTGCAATAGATTTAAATAGAGCTGGAACTTGCTTATTAGAAATTGTCTCTGAGCCTGATCTTAGCTCTGCTGAGGAAGCAGTTGAGTATTTAAAAAAAATACACAGTATTGTTACCTTTTTGGGAATCTCAGATGGCGATATGTCACAAGGATCTATGAGGTGTGACGCCAACGTATCTCTTAAAAGGCCCAATGATCAAGAACTAGGCACAAGAACTGAATTAAAAAATATCAATTCTTTCAAATTTGTTGAAAAAGCAATTATTTTTGAAATAGATAGACAAATAAAAGAGCTTGAAAATGGAGAAAAAATTATTCAAGAAACAAGATTGTATGATTCTAAAAAAAATCTTACGCGATCCATGCGTTCAAAAGAGGAAGCTAATGACTACCGCTACTTTCCAGAACCAGATTTGATTCCTATAAAAATTTCAAAGGATCAAATTAATGATGTGAGAAGAAATCTTCCTGAATTGCCAGAAATTATGAAAGAAAGGTTCATGAACTCTTACGAACTATCAGATGACAATGCTGAACTTGTGACAATAAATAAAGAAACTGCATCCTTTTTTGAAGAAGTATTGTCTTATAAAGTTTCTCCTAAAAATGCCGTAAATTGGATTACTGGAGACTTATTTGCCCTGCTTAATAAAAATGATACAAACATTTCTGAATCTAAAGTAAATCCAAAGCATATTGCAGAGATAATTCAAAATATTGAAGACCAAAAAATTTCTGGCCCTTCTGCAAAAAAACTTCTTGAGATTGTATGGAGTGAAGGAGGAAAAATACAAGAGCTCATTCAGAAAGAAGGCTTAGAACAAATTTCTAATGATGATGAAATAGAAAAAATCCTTGATGAGGTGATTTCTGAAAATCAAAAACAATTTGAACAGCTAAAATCAGGCAAAGATAGGTTGCAAGGCTTTTTCGTTGGTCAAGTTATGAAAAAAACTTCGGGAAGTGCAAGCCCACAAGTTGTAAATAAACTTTTAAAGGATAAATTATCTAAGTAATGAACATAGATAAAGACTCGGCTACATAAGCAGGTTTTTCTTGACCTTCTATCTCCATTACAACTTCATATTTCAAAAGATATCTTCCGTCACCTTTATCATCAACAGATAAAAGAGTTGATTTAGTCCTTACTTTTGAACCCACATTAACAGGAGTTAAAAATCGAACTTTATCAAGTCCATAATTAAAAACCATGGTCATACCCTCGGGAGCAACTTGAGGAGCTGGCAACCCAGCCATCAATGAGAGGGATAAGAATCCATGAGCTATTGTTGAGCCAAAAAGTGGCGTAGCTTTTTCTGAATCGATATGAATGAATTGATGGTCATTCGTTGCATTAGCAAATTGATTTATTCTATCTTGATCGACTTTTAACCAATCTGAAGCCCCCATATCTTTCCCAATGTAATCTTTTAAAGTGTCTGCAGGTACTAATCCAGCCATTGTTTTCTCCTTATTTTTTTATTTCATTAAATGATTTTTGTAGTCTTCTCGCAAACCTGTCTTGAGAAGTTTTCCTGTTGCTCCGTGAGGAAGTTCATCTAGAAAGATAACGTCATCAGGAAGCCACCACTTGGCTACTTTATCAGAAAGGTAATCCAATACTGAATCTTTATCACATTCTTCCTGGCCATTTTTAACAATAAACAATAAAGGTCTTTCATCCCATTTGGCATGAGCAACTCCAACAACACATGCCTCTGCTACTCCCGGATGTCCAACTGCTGTATTTTCTAGATCAATAGAACTAATCCACTCTCCTCCAGATTTAATAACGTCTTTACTTCTATCGACTATTCTCATATAGCCATGAGTATCTATCGTTGCAACGTCTCCTGTATCAAACCATCCATCTTCCAGAGCAGTCTCATTGGACTTAAAGTAACGTTCAATAATTGCAGGTCCTTTGACCATAAGTCTTCCAAACGTTTTTCCATCGTTAGGAAGAACCTTGCCTTCATCATTTATAATTTTCATTGAACAACCATAAACTGCTCTACCTTGGCTTGTTTGAATTTCATATCTTTCTTCAAGATCCATACCATCCATCTCTGGAGTGTAGGAATTGAGTGTCCCAAGCGGACTCATTTCTGTCATACCCCAACCATGAAGCAAAAAACAATCATGTATCTCTTGAAAGGCTTTAATCATAGCTTTTGGTGCAGCAGAACCACCAACCAAAACACTATTTACAGACTCAAGTTTGATATTGTTCTTCTCAGTGTAATTCAGCAGGTCAAGCCATACCGTAGGAACTCCCATAAGCTGATTTACTTTTTCAGAAGTAATTAAATTACAGATTGATTCACCATCAGTGAAGGGACCTGGAAAAACCATTTTGGCACCGTACATAAATGAGGCATATGGAATTCCCCACGCATTAACATGAAACATAGGCACTACAGGAAGCAACACGGTTTCAGAAGTTAAATTCATTGCGTTCCCAGCAGTAGCATACCAAGCATGCAAAACTGTAGATCTATGAGAATAAAGAACTCCCTTAGGATTTCCAGTTGTGCCTGACGTATAACATAATGATGAAGCTGTATTCTCATCAAACTCAGGCCAAACTATTTCTTCAGATTCATCAGCAATAAGATCCTCGTAACAAATGAGATTTTTAATTGATGAAGATGGCATGTGCTCTTTATCAGTAAGTACCACAATTCCTTTAACGGTTTTAAGTTCAGAAATGACATTTTCTATGATTGGTAAGAAAGGCGCATCGACGAAGATATATTTATCTTCAGCATGATTAACAATGTATTTAATGTCATCTGGAAACAATCTTGGATTAAGGGTGTGAAGAACGGCTCCCAATCCAGAAATGCCAAAATAAAGTTCTAAATGGCGATAACTGTTTACTGCCATCGTTGCAATTATATCCCCCTCTTTAATACTTAAATTAAGCAAAGCATTAGCCAATTTCTTTGATCTTTTTGCAGAGTCTTTAATGGTATATCTGTGTATGCCTCCTTCTATAGTGTTGCTTACTATTTCTGTATTGGCATTATTTTTTATAGCATGTTCTAAAACTCCTGAAATTAGAAGTTGTTCATTCATCATATTCCCTAACATAATCTCACCTTTTTTTTGTTAACCCCTTTACGAATAAAGGAGAATATCTTCGCTCAAGAAATCCATCAACCTCTTTTTTTGATTCTAAATGAAAAAGTTTTATATCGTTTAAAGAGGACATTAAAAATGGTTTCCATTCCAATAAAATTTCATCAAGAGGGTTTTCAAAAATAAATCGAATTGATTTTTTACTAATATTTAAAGCGCGTTGTAATTCCTTTTCGTTTAACTTCTTAAATGGATCAGAGAAGATTGGTTTTAATTCTTTTGGTAAATATGGAACTTTCTGCTTTGGGTTAAATAAATAATTTAATAAAAATTTGTCTGTTTCTTTTAAACCAGTTCCATTGAGAAAGTGTCCAACTATTGATTTGTTTAAAGATCTACCTTTTAAGGGGCCTAGAAACAATCTACTTGGGCAATAATCATTTGCATAAAAATTATCCCAAATGGCTATAGGATTTTTAAAATAATCTTGAATAGACTTTAGAGATGAATTGTCAATCCTTTCACTGATAACATTATCGCCTGTCCAAAAAATAACTACGCGCTTATTTAAATTTTCTTTTAGCCCTCCTAGATATCCTTCGTCAAATATCCCCTTTGATAAAGATAAATTATAAATTGACGGACAAAACCATATATTTTTTTGTTTTGGAAAGTACATAGAAACTTCATTTAAAGCTTCTGCATGTTTTTTTCCCAAATCTTTGTCTGCCGCTTCCTGACCAAAATTAGTTATATCAATGTCATCGAAGAAAATTGCTATTTCATCAAAGCCTGCTTTCTCGAGAGCATGAGATAATTTTCTTTTCAAAAGTTTTAAATTCTTTTTGGTGTCTCCAAAAAATTCTGAAGAAGGAGAAACGCAATAAACTTGTTTGATTTTTTTTGGAAGAATTCTTCTCTTAAGATTTTTATCAAGTTCCTTCCATCGATGACGCAAATAAATATCTTCTTTTGGTCCATAAAAGTAATGAGAAATGGGTATTTTTAAGTCTTTAAAGGCATCAATTGCTAACCTCCGAGAGTAATAACCTTCTATATAACCTTTAAACATGATTTAGATTCTACAGATCCTACATTCTGGATTTTTATGAATATCAATCCTTTTAAAAATTCCTTTCAACGAATCAAAAATCATGAAATATGATTCAAAATTTTTTTCTATAGTCGCTTTTATCACTTCAATTGCCATTAAAGAGCCTATGGCTCCAACTAAGGGAGAAGCAATTGCAGACTCTCTGCATGACAAATCTTCGTTCTCAAGATCTTCAAATAAACATTCATAGCAGGAATTCGAAGCATCTCTTAAATCAAAACAGCCCAACTGTCCTTTCCAAGCAATAGAGGATCCAGAAATAAGAATTTTATTATGTTTTACGCAATATTTATTTACAATTTTTCTTGTTTCAAAATTGTCAGAGCAATCAAGAATTATTTCTGAATCCTTTAGAAGGTATTTGATGTTTGCTGAATCAACTTTTTCCTCTAATCCTGTTAGCTCAACAAAAGGATTTAATTGAGATAATTTTTTTACTGAGGTAGTGGCTTTATTTTTTGACAAGTCATTTTCATCAAAAAGAATTTGCCTTTGTAAATTTGAAGCTTCTACAAAGTCAAAGTCTATTATTTTGATTTTACCGAATCCAGATAGAGCTGAATAAAGAGAGGCAGAGCATCCCAAGCCGCCCATGCCTATAAATGCCAATGACATATCATTAATTTTTTCCTGCCCTTCAATGTCTATTTCAGGCAACATAATATGTCTGCTATATCTTAATAATTCTTCTTTTAACATTGATAAATCGAAACTCTTTTATCCCCATTTAAATCATTTAAATTCGAAAAATTAAGATACCCATTTTCCACGGCAAATTTGTTTAATTCTTCGTATTGATCAGGAGCATGTTCTAAATAAACTTTACCATTTTCATTTAAAAAATTTTTTCCTTTAGATAAAATTAATTTTAAATCAGATAGACCTTTATCTTTTGAAAATAGAGCTTTTTCTGGTTCATGCCAGATTCCTTCCTCTTTTCCAGTAGTTGCCTCTTTATCTACATAAGGAGGATTAGAAATCAGATAATCTACCTGTGGAAAAAGCCATTCATTATTCCAGTCGTGATTTAAAAAAATTATGTTTTCACAGCAAAACTTCTCTGCATTTTGTTTTGCTACTAAGATACTTTTAATTGAAATATCTGTTGCAAAGATAAAACAATCTTTATTTTCTTGAGCGATGGATATAGAAATCGCTCCAGACCCTGTTCCAAGCTCAAGAAGAGTCTTGTCTTGCAGATTTTCATTAAGAATTGCATCTACCAATGTTTCAGTTTCTGGGCGCGGAACAAGGACATCTGGAGTGACAATAAAACTGTTTTTCCAAAACCCTTTCTTTCCGATTAAATAGGCTAGCGGTTTCCCTCTTAATCTCTCTTCGACCATTAGGTCAATGGAGCTTAAATCTTTTTTATTAATTTCTTTATTAATATCTGAATAAATTTTTGCTTTATCTATTTTTAGAACATGTTGAAAAATAATTTCAGCATCAGGACTATCAATTTTGTTTTTAATTTCTATTAACTTATCCTTGAGAAGCATCAGGCAGGTTCATTTTCAAGATTAATAAGTTTTTTTGCTTCATTCTCTTCTGTAAGGGCCGATAGCATGATTTCCATGTCGCCATCTAAAAATTCTTCCAAATTATGTACAGAAAATTCTATTCTGTGATCAGTTACTCTGCTTTGAGGAAAATTATAAGTTCTAATTTTTTCTGACCTGTCACCACTCCCAACCATGATCTTTCTTTGAGAGTCTAATTCTTTAGCTTGTTCTTCAAGGGCTGCCTCATTCAATTTACTTTGAAGTAAAGACATAGCTTTCTCTTTATTCTTATGTTGCGATCTTCCATCCTGACACTCGACAACGATCCCAGATGGAATATGTGTCAGTCTAACTGCAGAATCAGTTTTATTAACGTGCTGTCCTCCTGCTCCAGATGCTCGAAAAGTATCAACTCGAATTTCTGACTTATCAATGTTTATGTTTTCTTGTTCATCTGCCTCTGGCAGGACTGCTACCGAACATGCTGAGGTATGAATTCTGCCCTGTGATTCGGTTTCTGGAACTCTTTGAACCCTGTGTATTCCTGATTCATATTTGAGAAAACCATAAGCACCTCTTCCAGTAATTTTAGATACTATTTCTTTGAAACCTCCTTTTTCGCTTTCTCTAGAGCTAATAATTTCTATTTGCCATTTGCGTCTTTCTGATAGCCTGGAAAACATCCTAAACAAATCGCCAGTAAATAGTCCTGCTTCATCGCCTCCAGTACCGGCGCGAATTTCTATAAATGCATTTTTTTCGTCATTTGGATCTTTTGGTAACAGCATTTTTTTTAAATTTTCTTCTAACGAATCTTTTTTATTTTTGAGACTTTCTAATTCTTCTTGAGCTAAGGCTCTAATTTCACTATCCGAATCGTTCAAAAGTTGATTTGATTCATCAATATTTTCCTCAACAGATTTAAATTCGCTAAAGCTATCAACAATAGGTTTCAGGTTTGAATATTCTTTTGAAATAGACGTAAACTTAGTTTGATTTTCTATTATTTCTGGCTTTGATAACTCAGATTCCATTTGGGAAAATTTAATTTGAATTTCTTCTAGTTTCTTTTTTACCGACTCCAGCATAAAAACTATTATAGTATCTAGACTGCTTTCATATGAAAAAATCATTTTTAGCTTGGTATCTTTTTTTAGTTTTTTTTCTCTTTTCTTGTGCCGCAATCGAAATTAAAGAGGACATATTTTCAAAAAAAGGAAAGTTTTCTCTTGCTTCTAATTCTGAATATTTCTCAGGAATCATAAATGTGAGTGACGTTGAGAATAGAATTCAATTTAATTTAGATAGTTTGAGTAAAGATTTTAAAATTTCATTTAAAGATGAAGAAATCAAAACTAACTTTAAATACGAAAACATCATAAAAGAATCTGACTTTAAGTTATTTCTTAAATGGTTCTTTTTCAAATGTACAAATATCGAATGTCAAAATTTTACCTTGCAAAATCTTAAACTAAAAAAGCATTTATCAAATAAATCAGGTCTAATTATTCAAGGAAATTATCAAAAATTTAGATTGTCACTGAAACTCAATGATATTTAGTTCTCCAGCAAAAATTAATTTATCTTTGAAAATAATTAGAAAGAGATCTGATGGCTTCCATGATATAGATTCAGATTTTCAATTTTTAAATTGGGGAGACATAATCGAAATTTCTTCTTCAAATAAACTATCAGTTTCAACAACAAAATTTCAAGTATCTCAACAAGAAAACCTAGTTACTCAAGCTTTGAAAAAAATTGAGTCCTTTTGTGATACCGAACTTAATTATTCTATAAAAATTGAAAAAAACATTCCTCTCGGCTCTGGACTCGGAGGCGGAAGTTCCAATGCGGCAACTGCAATGCTAGCAGTTAATAGTCTCGCAAAACTCAATTTATCCTTGGACGTTTTATTAGATCTGGGTAAATCTTTAGGATCTGACATACCATTTTTTTTAAAAGGTCTATCTGGAAAAGTCTCTGGAATAGGAGAGATAATTGAGCCTGAGGAATTTCCAGAAAATCTAGTCATGATTCTATTTCCTGAATGTTCAATATCCACAAAAGATGCCTATAACGCTGTAACATCAGAGGAAATTTCAAATAAAAGACATAGGTTAAAGGGAAACTTTTTTGAAGAGTGGGTTTTGTTAAATTATCCTCAGGTCAGAGAAGCATTTGACTTTTTAAGTAAGAATAACGAAGTAAACATATCAGGAACAGGAAGTAGCATGTTCACAAAAATTAATTCTTTTGAAGAGGGAAAGGAAATAATGGATAATGCACCAAGAAAAATAGCATATGTTATTACTAATACTATTAACAAATCGCCTTTATTAAATGAACTGCTTAATTCTGGGGTGTAGCCAAGCGGTAAGGCAGCGGCTTTTGATGCCGCCATGCGATGGTTCGAATCCATCCACCCCAGCCAAAAATAAAAATGAATTCTAAAAACAACTTAGTCATTTTCTCCGGAAATTCTAATCCTGGCTTAGCAAAAAAAATCGTTAAAAAACTCAATAAACCACTTGGAAAAGCGACTGTGGGGAGATTTAGCGATCAAGAGATGAATATCAAAATTGAAGAAAACGTTAGGGGAAAGGATGTTTTCATAGTTCAGTCTACTTGTTTTCCAGCAAATGATAATCTAATGGAATTGATCATCATGATTGATGCTTTGAGACGAGCATCAGCATCAAGAATTACAGCTGTGATACCTTATTTTGGATATGCTCGACAAGATCGGAGAGTTAGATCCGAAAGAGTTCCGATAAGTGCAAAATTAGTTGCAGATATGTTGCAAAGTGCTGGTGCCAACAGAGTTCTTACTATCGAACTTCACTCAGATCAAATTCAAGGCTTTTTCAATATTCCAGTTGATAATGTTTATGGAACAAGTGTTATATTTGATCATATCGTTAAGACAAAATATGAAAATCAAATGGTGGTTTCTCCTGATGTTGGAGGAGTAGTAAGAGCAAGAGCATTAGCTAAGTTTTTAGATGATGCCGATTTAGCAATTATTGATAAAAGAAGAGAAAAGGAAAATCAATCTCAGGTCATGAACGTTATTGGAGATGTAAAAGACAAAACATGTATTCTTGTAGACGATATTATTGATACGGCTGGAACAATTTGTAATGCTGCTGAAGCTTTAAAGGAGTCAGGTGCTAAAAAGGTCGTTAGTTATGCTACTCATGCAGTGCTTTCTGGGGATGCTTTAAAAAATATTAGTAATTCAAGACTAGACGAATTAATAGTTACTGATACAATTCCGCTTTCAGAAATGGCCTCATCAACTAAAAAGATCAAAACCATTTCTATGGATAAAACTATAGCTGAGGCTATAAATAGGGTTAATAAAGAAGAATCCATTAGCCAAATGTTTTTATAATAATGAGTGAATCAACATCTATATCTGCAGAAATAAGAGAAAATAATATTTCAGCAAAAATCTTGAGAAAATCAGGAGAGATTCCTGCAATAGTTTATGGTCAAGAAAATGATCCTAAACTGGTTAAAATTTTAGAAAAAGATTTAGTAAAAATTCTTGAAAATCCCAGTATTTTTTCTCAAGTGATCGAGTTGAATCAAAATGATGGTGCCGTAAAAGTTATTTTAAAAGAGGTTCAGGTAAACCCTTCTAATGACAGACCGATCCACGTCGATTTTCAAGCCGTTAGTGAAAAAACTAACATCACCATTAATGTGCCTCTAAAGTTTATCAATGAAGAGACTTGTATCGGAGTGAAACAACAAGGTGGGATGATTTCACATCTTAAAAATGAAATTGAATTGACCTGTAATGCTCAAAATCTTCCAGAATTCATTGAGATTGATATGCAAGATCTAGAAATAGGTACAAACGTTATGCAGTCACAAATTATTCTTCCCGAAGGAGTATCTCTTAGTACTAACATTCTTAACAACCAAGACCAACCAGTTGCAAGTGTGAACGTTACTCGAGCTGCTCTTGATATTGACGAAGAGCCTTCTGAAGGCGAACAAGACGAATCCGAGGAGTCTACCGATGAGGCGTCTGAAACAAAAGATGCTGCAGATCAGAGTAACTCTGAGGAAGAATCTAAAGACTAACTTTCCAAAGTTTTCATGAGTTCTTTTCTAGTCGTCGGCCTAGGTAACCCAGGTTCAAGATATTCCAATACTAGGCATAATGTTGGAACAGACTTTATCCTTGAAGCCCAAAAAAAATACTCTTTTGATTTAAAAGAAAAGAAAACTTTAAAATCCTTTTTGGCAGAAGTAGTGATCCAAGATAAAAAAGTTATTTTTGCAACGCCCACCATTTTTATGAATCATAGCGGAACAGCTTTAAAGTTATTAAAAAATAAATTTAATACGAATATAGAAAATATTATTGTCATTCATGATGATCTTGATTTGAAGTCTGGAGTAATAAAATTAAAAGCAGGCGGAGGACATGGTGGTCACAATGGTTTGAAAAGTATTTTTGAAAATCTAGGATCACAAGAATTTAAAAGAATTAGAATTGGAATCGATCACCCGGGTGATAAGAAAAAAGTAAATAAGTACGTGATTCAGAAAGGAAAAAAAGAGGAAAAGATAGATCGCTTGCAATGCATAGATAAAGGGCTTTCCGTCATAGAATTTTTATTTCAAGAGGATTGGGATACAGCCTTAAATAAACTGAATAACTAATGTCTTTAAAATGTGGAATAGTTGGCTTGCCTAATGTCGGCAAATCAACACTATTTAATGCCCTTACTGCCTCGAAAATTGCCGCAGAAAACTTTCCCTTTTGTACGATTGAGCCTAATCACGGAATAGTTGAATTACCTGATGAAAGACTGGATAAAATTTCAAAAATATCTAAATCTGAAAAAGTGATTTCCGCCACTGTTGAATTTGTTGATATCGCCGGTTTAGTTGAAGGCGCATCCAAAGGTGAAGGTTTAGGAAATAAGTTTTTAGGTCATATAAGAGAGACTCAAACAATTATTCATGTTGTCAGGTGCTTTGAAGATAATGAGGTCACTCATGTAAATGAAAAAGTAGATCCAATTTCAGATGTTGAAATCATAGAAATGGAATTAATCTTGTCAGATATAGAATCTTTAGAAAAAACAAAAGAAAGAATTGTAAGAAAAGCAAAAAGTGGAGATAAGGATTTGTTAAAAGACCTTTCTAGAATAGAAGATATTTTAACCATTCTCAAAAAAGGAGACTCTCTTTTTGAATATTTACAGGATGACGAAAATAAAACTTTTGTAAGTGAAATTGGCCTTCTATCTGCAAAACCAGTCATCTTTGTTGCAAACTTGAATGAAGATATGGAAGAAACCGATGGGCTTAAAAAACTAAGAGAAAAAGCTCATTCAAATGGCTCGCAATTAATTGAAATGTGTAACCAAATAGAATTTGAAATAAGTGAGCTTGAAAATGAAAGCAGGCAGGAACTTATAGATCTTGTAGGTTTAGAAGAGCCAGGTCTAAATAAACTAATAAAAACTGCTTTTAGAACTTTAGGATTACAAACTTTCTTTACATCGGGTGAATCAGAATCTAGAGCTTGGGTAATAAAAAATGGAACAAAAGCTCCAGATGCTGCGGGAGTAATCCATACCGATTTCAAAAAAGGATTCATTCGAGCAGAAACAGTATCTTTCAAAGATTTTATTGAATTTGATGGAGAGCAAGGTGCAAAAGCTCAAGGGAAATGGCGATCTGAAGGATCAGATTACGAAGTTAAAGACGGCGATATAATTTTATTTAGATTTAATGTTTAGAATCTTGACAATTACTCTAACTACTAAGAGAATCCATTTTTTGGCTATGTAGCTCAGCTGGTTAGAGCGCAGCATTCATAATGCTGAGGTCGGTAGTTCAAGTCTACCCATAGCCACCAATAAATTAAAAAATTAAGGATTTACTTGGTCTGGGGCGCAGTTATCAATAAGCAAAGTTTGCATTTCTTCTAAAACTGCAAGAGTTTCTTTGTATTCAACTACCTTGGGATCTACAGCTGTTGATTTGAAGCCAAAAAAGTTTTGACCTGTTCTTGGGTTATTTGTTTCAAACCCAAAAGAAGCATAACCTGTATCTCTATCAGCTTGCTCTGTTAATTTTGAAGCTAAATCTGAGATGATTGCAGAAACCCTAATTACTTGCTCTGTTAACTCAATGCAATTGAGCTCTGTTGGATCAAAATCGAAATGTGAGTAGTCAGATGTGGGACTTCTGTACCACCATACAGGGTTGGCACAGCCAATTAAAAATAAAACTATAAAGCCATAAAATAGGTACTTTTGATTAGCTTTTTTTAAAAAGGTCATTCTATCTCCCAAGAGCAATAATTTATCAAATTTCTAAATTAATTAAAACAGAATTTTTATTCAGATGATACTTCTTTCATTGAGAGTTTTACTTTTCCTCTGTCGTCTATTCCGATAACTTTGATTTCAACCTCTTCTCCTTCAACGAGGTAATCAGCAATGTTTTTAACCCTCTCTTCAGAAATTTCTGAAATGTGTACTAAACCTTCTCTTCCATTATCAAAAGACACAAAAGCACCAAAATCTACTATTTTTTCTACGGTCCCTAAAGTCACCAAACCTACTTCAGGATCAGATGTAATAAACTCGATTTTTTGTAAAGCATCTTCTCGTTCTTCCTTGCTGCGGCCATAAATTTTCACAGAGCCATTATCGGAAATATCTATGTTTGTATTGGTTTCCTCGGTAAGTTTCTTTATGTTTGCTCCGCCTTTACCAATGACTTCGCCAATTTTATTTTTAGGAATTTTGAGCTCGATTGCTTGAGGGGCGAGAGGAGACAATTCAGGTCTGCTTTCAGATAAAACTTTATTCATTTCTCCTAAAATGTGGTTTCTTGCTGTATGAGCTTTATTCAAAGCGTCTTCAAGAATTTGCTCGTTAATCCCAGCAATTTTTATATCCATCTGCAAAGCAGTTACTCCATCATCTGTTCCTGCTACTTTGAAATCCATATCTCCAAGATGATCTTCATCTCCTAAGATATCTGTGATGACACAGTGTTGATCATCAGTTTTTACCAATCCCATAGCAACTCCTGCTACGGGTTTTTTTAACGGAATCCCAGCATCCATCATTGCTAAACTTGAAGCACAAACTGTAGCCATCGAACTTGAACCATTAGATTCAGTGATTTCTGATACGACTCTAATTGCATATTCAAAATCGGCTGGATTAGGAAGGACTGCTTCTAAAGCTCTTCTAGCAAGTTTCCCGTGACCAATTTCTCTTCGTTTTGGACTTCCAACCATTCCTGCTTCACCGACAGAGAAAGGAGGGAAATTATAATGGAGCATAAAAGGATCTTTTAAATCACCATGCAATGAATCGATTAATTGAGAGAGTTTCAATGAATCCATAGTCGCTACAGAAATAGATTGAGTCTCACCCCTTGTAAACAATGCAGAACCATGAGCTTGAGGTAAAACTCCTACCTCAATAGCTATCGGTCTGACTGTATCTAAATCTCTTCCATCGATTCTAGACTCGCCAGATAATAATCTAGACCTAACAATTTCAGACTCTAAAGATTTAAATTGACTAAGAGCTTCATCGATTTTTTCATCTTCAGGATCTTCAAAAGATGTCTTAACTTTTTCTTTCAATTCAGAAATTTTTTCTTGTCGACTAGCTTTTTCAGCTATTTGATAAGCTTCGATCAATTCTTCAGAAACTAGGCTTTTAACATTTTCCTTTAATTCTGCATCTTCTTCCTCAGCCTCATACTCAATTTGAGTAACATTTGCCTGAGAGACTAATTCTTCTATTAACTCAAGACTTGACTTCATTTCAGCTTGAGCAAAAAGAATAGCTCCAAGCATTTGATCTTCAGAAAGTTCTTTTGCCTCTGATTCAACCATGAATATCGCATCCTGCGATCCTGCAACCATCATGTTCAAAGAAGATTCTTTTAAATCATCCAAAGAAGGATTAAGAACATAATTGCCATCAATAAACCCTACTTTTGCAGCAGATAACGGACCTTGAAACGGAAGTCCTGAGAGCTGAAGTGCAGCTGAAGCGCCTATAATCGATATGACATCTGCATCATCATTTTTGTCCATTGATAAAACTGTACAGATAATTTGCACTTCTCTGCCAAAGCCTTTTGGGAATAGAGGTCTAATGGGTCTATCTATTAATCTTGAGGTAAGAACTTCTTTTTCAGAAGGCCTTCCTTCTCTTCGAAAAAAGCTGCCGGGAATTTTTCCTGAGGCATAAAATTTTTCTATGTAGTTTACGGTTAGGGGGAAAAACCCCATGCCTGATTTATCTTGTCCAGCAACTACAGTGACCAAAACTTTAGTATCTCCTGATGATGCAATCACCGATCCAGTTGCCTGTCTAGCAACTTTTCCTGTCTCTAACGTGACATTTCTTCCTGCAATTTCTTTAGTGCAAGATATAACTTTCATATCATTCATTTATTTTCCTTTAAATTATGTAACTTTAAGTTACTTTCTGAGGTTTAGTTCTGAGAGAATAGATGTGTATCTTTTAGGATCTTTTTTCTTCAAATAATCCAAAAGCTTACGTCTTGTATTAACCATTCTTATAAGTCCTTGCCTAGAGTGATGATCTTTGGCGTGGTCTTTGAAATGAGCTTGTAAAGACTCGATATTTGCTGTTAACAAAGCTATTTGAACTTCTGGCGAACCTGTATCTCCCTTAGATTGAGCAAACTTTGAAATAATCTCTTCCTTTGTTTTTGTTTCTAAACTCAAGAACTGCCTCCTTAGTTATTTAATTTTCTATAGATATTAACCTTTTGGGTGAAACTAAACCGTTGGTGTTTTTTAAAATTCCAATGAATTTATTTTTTTTGTCAAACAATCTCAGGTATTTGCTTTTTATTTCGGCCTCTTTCAAATATATTTTTTGGCCTTTTTTTATCCTATCTATTATTTCTGAGGCGCATTGTAGCTTATCTAAGCTTCTAAGTGCATCCCCCATTTGAATTATTTTACTTTTAATATTTTCCCTATTTATCGACTCAATTTCATGTGCTTCACTAATCTCATGTTCAGCAGAGATGGTTCTTTGTAAATTAGATAACACTGCAACACTATCCAAATCCTTGGCTAAATCATTGATAAGAGATCTAATATAAGTTCCTTTTCCGCATTCAACTAAGAACTTAAACTTATTTTGGTCAATAGAAATTAAATCTAATTTATAAATTTCTATTTCTCTAATTTTTTTTGGAACTTCCTTATTCTTCCTAGCATAGTGATAAAGAGGTTTCCCTTTGTATTTTAGAGAAGAGTATTTAGGAGCTTCTTGGTTTGAAATGCCGACATATTCTTTTAAAGTTTTTTCAAAATCACTTTTTTTTGGAATTTTTTTAAGTTCCTTTTCAATTTTTCCATCAAGATCTCCAGTATCAGTCTTAACACCAAACATCATTTCAGCTATGTACGTCTTTTTTTCATTTGCCAAAAAATTCGTAAATCGAGTCATTTGGCCCAGGCATGCAAGAATTACACCACTAGCTAAAGGATCGAGAGTGCCAGAGTGTCCGATTTTAGAATCATCAAGAGAAGGTTTTAACTTTCTAATGAATTCTCCTGAAGAAATTCCAGAAGGTTTATTTAAAACTAACAATCCAGATATCAAATTGGGCTATCCTGTTGATCGATAAAAAATAAAAGTTCAGGCATTTTTTTTAATTTAATGTTTTGTCCCAACTTTTTTTTAACAAATGGTTTTGAATTTTCTAAAGCTTTAGTAATCCCATTCTGATCTTCATTTAATGCTTGATTTAAATAGTTAGAGAGAAATATTTTTGCAGAAGATAAGTCATCACTTAACTTAACTTCAGTTACTGTAAGGCCCTTTAGTCTTGGATCGCTGATCTCAAAACTAAAGATATTAGCTATTTCTCTTCTTATACTGTCTGAAACTCTTTGAGCTCTTTTATATGGCTTTGAACTAAACAATTAAATTTTTCTAGCAGTTTCTGTTCTTTCGAAAACTTCTATTTTATCTCCAACTTTTACATCGTTGTAATTTTCGATACCAATTCCACATTCTGTTCCGCTTTTTACTTCACTCGCCTCATCTTTAAACCTTCTTAAAGAATCGAGCTTACCCTCATGAATAACAATATTATCTCTAAGAACTCGAATTGGAAGATTTTTTATCACTGCTCCTTCTATAACAATTGAACCAGCTATCAAACCAAATTTTGGCGATTTGAAGGTATCCTTTACTTCTGCAATTCCAACTGTAACCTCTTTTATTTCAGGCTCAAGAGAGCCTTCAATAATTTCTTTTACAGCATCAAGTAAGTCATAAATTATTCCAAAATATTGAATTTTTATCTCTTCGGTTTCTGCAAGCGTTTCCGCTGCTGCATCAGACCTTACATTAAATCCAAGAATAACTGCTTCTGAAGCTACAGCTAAATTAACATCGTTTACTGAAACTGGGCCGACGCCATCCAAGACTATTTTGATCTTTGCGTCTTCTACTTTTAAATTATTTATAGCACCTGCGATTGCCTCTGCAGAACCGTTTGTGTCTGTTTTAATGATTAAATTTACGGAAGGTTTTGCGGAATCTCCCGTGCCTGCGAAAATACCATCTAAGCTAACTACTCCCTTTTTAGCCAATCTATTATCTCTACTTTTGCTAGCTCTTTCTTCAGATAAACTCTTAGCAGCCTTTTCATCTTTAACAACCATGAACTCTTGCCCGGCATTGGGAGGATATTCAAGCCCAGAGATTGCAACAGGAGATGATGGAGGAGAGGTTTTAATTTGAGATCCCATAAAGTTTTTGAGACTCCTTATTTTTCTAAATTGATCACCAATTAAAACAAAATCTCCGCTATTTAAAGTACCTCTTTGAACAAGGAGAGTCGCAACAGCTCCCTCACCTTTTTTGACTCCAGATTCTAAAACCACTCCGGACGCTGGACCATCATGATTGGTTTTTAATTCCAACATTTCGGAAAGCAAAGAGATATTTTCTATAAGATCATCTATTCCGTCACCAGTTTTTGCTGAGACAGGTACTACTTGAGTGTCGCCACCCCAATCTTCTGGGACAAGACCCATTTTTGAGAGATCTCCTTTTACTTTCTCTATATCTGAATCAGGTTTATCAATTTTATTTACTGCGACTATCACCTGAACATTTGCAGCTTTTGCATGATTGAAAGCCTCTTCTGTTTGAGGTTGAACGCTGTCATCGGCAGCAACAACTAAGACTACGATATCCGTGGAGTTGGCTCCTCTTGCTCGCATTTCTGAGAAAGCTGCGTGTCCAGGCGTATCGATAAATGTAATGGTTTGATTATTTCGATCTACTTGATAAGCCCCAATTCCTTGAGTAATTCCCCCTTCTTCCTGATCAGCTACAGATGATTTTCTAATAAAATCAAGTATTGAAGTTTTTCCATGATCAACGTGTCCTAAAACTGAAACTACAGGATTCCTCAGCTCTTCATCTCCTTCATAAACGATATGCTCAAGAATTTTTTCCTCTTCAGATTCAATGTCTTGAGGAATACCAATGTGTCCTAACTCTTCGACAACTAAAATAGCTGTCTCCTGATCAATAGCTTGATTTAAAGTGACCATCACGCCGCTATTCATTAACGATTTAATCAAATCCGATGATTTAATAGATAGTTCTTTAGCAAGATCCGATACGACAATGGTTTCAGGAATTTTTACTTCTTTTTGAATGAATTCTTGAGGTTTTTCAAATTTTTGAACATTTTCAAAGTTTTTTTCTAGAAATTTTTCACCCTCTTGCTCTCTTTGATCCTCTTTGGAGCTATCTTTAAACGTTTTTTTGTCTTTTTTTAAGTTTTGAGGAATTTTCTTTTTGGGTTCCTGCTTTGTTTTTCTGACAACTTTTGTTTTTGCTTCGGCTTTCTTTTTTTCTTCTTCCGCTGACTCATTTTGAGCATTTAATCTTTTTCTTTCTGCTTCGTCGAAATCAATTGATCCGGTAAAGTCTTGTTTTACATTTGACTTTTTTTCTTTATCTGGAGAATTAATTCTTGTGACAGACAAATTTGGTTTTGCTGCTTTTTGGGAAGAGTTACTTAAGGAAATTGTTTTTTTACTGTCTTTCTTACTATCTTTGATGAATTTTAAGAGTACTTTTTTATCTTCAGTACTAACAATATCTTTTTCTGATTTATGGGAAAGGCCCGCAGCCTTCATCTGCGCCAACAAATTATCTAAATCAATTTTTATTGCTTTAGAAAGTTGTTTAACATTTATATCTGCCATAATTTAATCTTCTAGCCATTCTTCTCGAGCTGACATTATAAGTTTAGCTGCTCTTTCTTCATCAATTTCAAAAATTTCGGTCAATTCATCCGTAGCTAAATCTGCTAAGTTCTCAACGGTGAGAATTTCATTTTTTACTAACAACTCCAGTTCTTCTTCGGAAAAACCATCGGATAATTCTAGTTTTCTTGCTTCCTTGGTTTCTTCTTCAGTCTCCTCTTCATCTAATTCCAATAAAGCAATTTCAAGAAGAGACTCTTCTGCTCTTTCTATAAGAGTTGAAATAACATCTTCTTCTAGACCATCAATACCAGCAAAATCTTCTATTTTGGATTCGGATATTTTTTGAACAGTATCAAGGTTATTTTCTATTAGTTTTGATGCTAGGTTTCTGTCAACACCAAGATATTCGATTAACTTGGAAATTTCGGTGTCTTCTTCTCCTGAAGACTCTCCTTTAATTTGTATTTGCCACCCTAACAGTTCCGAAGTAAGTCGGATGTTCTGACCACTTTTACCAATTGCCAGAGCTAGATTTTCATCTTTAACTACCACTTCCATGGATTGATTTTCATCATCCATTACGATGGATTGAATTTCTGCAGGTGACAAAGTGTTTACAAGTAACTTGGCTTGATCGTCTTCCCAAACAACAATATCAATCCTCTCATTACCTAACTCATTTGATACTGCCTGAACTCTGGAACCTCTCATGCCTACGCAAGCTCCTACAGGATCAATTCGTGCGTCATTGGTTTTTACAGCAATTTTTGTTCTAGCTCCTGCCTCTCTAGCAACAGCTCTAATCTCAATTACTTCTTCCGCAATTTCTGGAACCTCTAACTTAAACAATTCAGATACCATCTCTTTTGAGCTTCTACTTAAAACTAATTGAGGACCTCTATTCTCTCGAACACTTTCTTCAAGAATGCCTTTAATTCTGTCTCCAACTCTATAAATTTCTCCTTGGATCAGATCTTTTCTTGGAAGAGAAGCTTCTGCATTATCTCCAAGATCTACAATGATAAACTCTCGAGTAACCTTTTTTACAGACCCTGATACAAGTTGACCCAAGGAAGGTCTAAACCTTTTAATGATTTCCAATCTTTCAGCATCTCTTACTTTTTGGACAATTACTTGTTTCGCGGCTTGTGCAGAGATTCTTCCAAATTCAGCATTTTCAATTTGCTCCTTGAATTTATCGCCAACTTTAAGATCATTTTCTTCTGCAAAATCACTGTCAACCAAGATGTGTAATTCGCTATCCTCATAATTTTCAAAATCTACAACATCTTTGTATCGGAAGGTTTGATAATCTCCAGTGGATTGATCAATATCAACAAGAATATTTACTTCTTCTTTGTATCTCTTCTTTGCAGCACTAGCTAAAGCAAATTCTATAGCTTCAAAGATTGTTTCCCTTGGTAAATCCTTTTCGTTTGAAACTGAGTCTGCAACTAATAATATTTCTTCATTCATTGGTAGCCCCTAATAGATTTGAGGATAAATAATCCCCTTTCAAGATTTGATAAATCTGTCCATGAGATACTAAAGAAATTTCTTCGTCAGACACCTCTTTAAGCTCTCCCTTTAATTTGCATTTTTTCCCGTCTAGAAAACAAGACAGGTTAATTGTCTCGCCTAAATAGTCTTTAAGCTGATTGATGTTGAAAAACTTTCGATCAATTCCAGGCGAGGAAATTTCCAAACTAAAATTAAAATTCAATTCTGAGAAATTGTCTAAAACTTCTCGTGCTTGAATATTCACATTCTCGCAATCTTCTAAAGTTATCAAACCATCACTTTTATCGATGTAAATAACTATATGCTTTGAAAAGGAACCCCCAGAAATTTCTATCCCCCAAATGGAACAACCTAGGCTCTCAATATCCTTTTTTAAAATGTCTGCAATCTTTTGTTCTAGCATTTTTCTTTTACATAACAAATAGGCCCTAAAGGGCCTATTAAAAATTCTTAACTAATTTAGTCAGATCAATAATTTGAAAGCGAGTATAGGAGTATAGAAGGGAATGGTCAATAGTTGTCTAAATTGGTAGCGGGGGCAGGATTTGAACCTACGACCTTCGGGTTATGAGCCCGACGAGCTACCAGACTGCTCCACCCCGCGAAAAGCTTGGCGAGTATAGGATTAAGTTCTAAATAGGTCAAGTTAATGGTGCCGAAGAGAGGATTTGAACCTCCACGGACCTAAGTCCACTACCCCCTCAAGATAGCGTGTCTACCAATTCCACCACTTCGGCAATTACTCAGGGAGATCTTCAATTAAAGGCTTTTCTTCTATGATTTCCTGAGACTGTGAATTTTTAAAGACTTCTAGCTCAGAATCTAAAGAAGTTTTTTGATAAGCCGAAATTGCAATAGTAATTGAAAAAAAAGCAATAACTAAACCCCAAGTTATTTTAGTTAAGATATTTGTAGCATCTGCAGGAGCAAACATCGCATTGTTGTTTCCACCTCCAAAGGCGGAACCGATGTCTGCACCTTTTCCGTGTTGCAGTAAAATTATTACTACTAAGGAAATGGCGATCAATACCTGTAAAACTATAAATACTGTAATCATGATTTAATTTTCGAAGCGATAATAGCAAATTGTTCGCCGTCAAGCGAAGAATTTCCTACAAGGCAACCATCAATCCCAGGAATAGAAATTATTTCCTCAATATTGCTTTTCGAGACACTTCCACCGTACAAAATAGGACAATCAATCTTCTTTTCTTCAAAAAAATTTAAAATAATTGATACTGCTGAAGCAATATTTTCTGAATCTGCTTCTTTTCCAGTACCAATAGCCCAAATTGGTTCATATGCTAAGAGATCGGGTGAAATGTTATCCTTACAAAAAGTCTGGAGTTGATTTAATAGAAAAGATTTTTTTTTGTTATTTTCTAGAATTTCTAACCCTTCTCCAATACAAAAAATATTTGATAATCCGTGTTCATTTAATCTAAAACCTTTTTCAAAGACAATATTTTCTGTATTACCATTTTCTCTTAGCTCGGAGTGACCGACAATAGAACCTTCAATTCCTACTTTTTTTAAAAATTTAGATGAAATTTGTCCAGTAAATGCTCCTTCATCGTATTGAGAAACATCCTGAGTGAAGAGTGAAATTTTCTTAAAAATTTCGTTTTTTGAATTTTTTATTTTTTCCGAAAAAACAGTGTAATCATACAAATTTAGACAAACAATTAACTTTACTTCGTCAGATTTTGGAAAATTACTTTGAGAACTAACAACATTTATAAATTCTTGTTCCCAATCGTCTATATCAACTGAATTCATTTTCCAGTTAGCAATCAGATATTTCATGAATAGTTAGACTAAATCTTTTGCAAGATCAGTGAGCTGCTTGCTATACATTTCCGTTACTTTAGAGTCTTTGGCTTCCACTAAAATTCTTAATAAAGACTCGGTTCCTGATTTTCTCACTAAAATCTTACCGTCAAACTCCGAAATCTCTTTTTGGATTTTTTCACAAGAATTCTTAAATTTTTTATTAGCCAAAATGCTCTCAGCATTAGCAACTTCGATATTTGTGAGGATTTGCGGATATTTCTTAAAAGAAGCCAGAATTTCGTTTAATGGTTTTCCAAAGGTAAGAAAAGCTTCAAAAAATTTGATGGCAGCAATAATTGCGTCGCCCGTTGCAACGCTATCTAAACAAATAATATGTCCTGACTGCTCTCCACCAAGCTGCCAACCAAGTTCTAACAGCTTTTCCAATACATACTTATCTCCAACTTTGGATCTAACTAATTCAATACCCATTTCAGATAAAGCATTTTCCAGACCTTTATTTGTCATATCTGTTCCAACAACTCCCTTAGATCCTAGAACAATCTGATTTTCAAACTTAAATTTTGCTAATAAAAATAAAATATCATCTCCATCTAAAGCCTTTGCCTCTGAGTCGACTATAATCAATCTGTCGCCATCGCCGTCAAAGGCAATTCCAAAGTCAGCGTTATTGTCTAGCACGGCTTTTTTTAAAACATTTAAATCCGTTGATCCACAATTTTGATTAATATTTAGGCCATTTGGATCATCTGAAATTGCAGTTACTTCAGCTCCTAATTCTCTAAAAACTTTTGGGGCGACGTCATACGCCGCACCGTTAGCGGTATCGATAACAATTTTTAAATTGTTCAAACTAATTTCTTTAGATAAAGAGTTTTTGCAGTATTCAATATAACGACCGCTGGCATCGGATAATCTAGCTGCTTTTCCTAAGTTTTCAGGGTCAACGACTTTGATAGGTTCTGAAATTTTTTGTTCAATCAAAAGTTCTAATTCGTCTGAAATTTTTTGTCCTTTATCATCAAAAAATTTAATTCCATTGTCTTCGTAAGAATTGTGCGACGCACTTATAACGATTCCTGCCTGACTTTTAAAAGTACTAACTAAATAAGATATTGCAGGAGTTGGCAGTGGGCCTACTAAGCGTACATTCAAGCCTGAAGAAATTATTCCTGCTTGGAGGGCAGCTTCCAACATGTAGCCTGAAATTCTTGTATCTTTTCCAATGATAAACGATGATATTCCTTGATCCTTGAAAACTTCTCCAGCTGCCCAACCAAGCTTCAGGATGAAATCTGGACTGGTCTTAGAAGAAATTGGGCCTCTGATACCATCAGTGCCAAAGAATTTCTTTTTTGCATTTATTATTTTGGCCATATAGTTCTCAATAAATTGACGGTTTCTTTAACTTGATGAACTCTTAAAATATTTGCCCCACCTAGAGAAGCTATTATACCAGCAGTTAAGCTTTGTTCGTTTAGATGATTTTCCTTTGTCTCAAAAAGTAGTTTCAAAAATTTCTTTTGAGACAAGCCAGCCAACAAAACTCTATCTTTTTTTATTTTCTCTAAATTAGATAATATTTTTAAGTTCTGAAAAGGTGTTTTTCCATATCCAAAACCTGGATCAAAAATCAAATTTTCTATATTAAAGTTTCTTTTCTTGAATTTGACTTCGATTTCAGAGAAAAAATTTTCTATTTGATCAAATATGTCTTTTTTGTTTTCAGGATTGCCTTGGTGGCAAATACAGACAGGTATATTTTCTTTGCAGACTAAATTAAAACTTTTTTCGTCTTCAAATGAAAAAACATTATTGATTAAATCAATTTTATTCAAAATAGCTTCTTTAATTACAGCGAAATTAAATGAATCAACTGAAAAAAGTATTGGATAATCTTTTAACTTTTCGAAGATAAATCCTATTCGGTCCAGTTCTTCTTGAGGAGATATTTTGGTAAATCCAGGTTTTGTACTATGAGCTCCGATATCTATAAAATCGGCACCATCCTCAATCATTGATTCAATTGAATTGCATACCTTTGATTCATCAAAAGTATTGTCTTTTTTTAGAAATTTGCCACCGTCAAAAAAAGAGTCAGGTGTTAGGTTTAATACCCCCATGACTTTTGGGGTAGAAAGATCTAACTCTTTTTTTGGAAAGAGCATGTTAAGAAACTTTAGACTTGTTCTGCTGGATCCTTAATTGGAGGTTCTTCTCCTTTTTTATTATCTTTATCAGAAGAAATATCATCGTCATCGTTACTTCTTGGCTTAGCTCCAGCCATAATGTCATCAATCTGATCGCTGGTTATGGTTTCAAGCTCTACAAGTGATTCAGCCATCATGTGAAGCTTATCCAAATTGTCTTTCAAAACCTTAGTAGCTTTCTTGTAACAAGTATCGATGATTTTTTTTGATTCTTCATCAATTAAGTTTGCAGTTTTATCTGAAACAGACGTTGATTTTGCACCTGCACTTCTTCCAAGGAAAGGTTCATCGCCCTCTTCATCATATTTAATAGGGCCCAGTTTTTCAGATAAACCCCATTTGGTGACCATATTTCTTGCAAGTTCTGTAGCTCGTTCTATGTCATTAGATGCTCCAGTTGTTACACCGCCTTCGCCGTAAATTAGTTCTTCAGCAATTCTTCCTCCAAACAATCCACAAATTCTGTCTAGAATGGATTCTTTGCTGTAGCTATATTTATCTTCTTCAGGAAGAAAAACGGTTACTCCAAGAGCTCTTCCTCGCGGAATTATTGAAACTTTATAAACTGGGTCATGATGTTCCAAGACCCTTCCGACTATGGCGTGACCTGCTTCGTGATAAGCGGTTTTGGTTTTTTCATCCAAACTCATTACCATGCTTCGTCTCTCGGCACCCATCATTACCTTGTCTTTAGCAAGTTCTAATTCTTCCATTGAGACTTTCTTTTTGCCGGATCGAGCTGCAAACAAAGCTGCTTCGTTAACTAGGTTAGCTAAATCTGCTCCTGAAAAGCCTGGTGTCCCTCTTGCGATGTATGAAGTTTCAACATCCTTATCGATTGGAACTTTTCGAACATGCACATTAAGAATTTGTTCTCTGCCTTTGATGTCTGGAAGAGGTACCACGACTTGGCGGTCAAATCTTCCGGGTCTCAATAAAGCAGGATCTAGAACATCTGGCCTGTTTGTAGCGGCAATAATAATGATTCCTTCATTAGCTTCAAATCCATCCATCTCTACTAAGAGCTGGTTTAGTGTTTGCTCTCTTTCGTCATGACCGCCGCCTAAGCCTGCTCCTCTGTGACGGCCTACAGCATCAATTTCATCAATGAATACAATACAAGGTGCTTGACGTTTAGCTTGTTCGAACATATCTCTTACTCTAGAAGCACCAACACCAACAAACATTTCTACAAAATCAGAACCTGAAATTGTAAAAAATGGCACTTTGGCTTCTCCAGCTATTGCTCTTGCAAGCAAAGTTTTACCGGTTCCAGGAGAACCAACCATCAAAATACCTCGAGGAATCTTTCCTCCTAGTTTTTGAAATTTTGAAGGATCTCTTAAAAAATCTACCAATTCTTGGACTTCTTCTTTTGCTTCTTCTACTCCAGCTACATCTCTAAATGTTGTTTTGACTTTCCCGCCTTCCAACATTCTTGCTTTGCTTTTACCGAATGACATTGGGCCACCACGACCTCCCATGCCTCCTTGCATTTGACGCATGAAGAAAAAGAAGATGGCTAAAATTATGAGAATCGGAAAACTAGCTACTAAAAGTTGTGTCCAAATGCTTTCTCTTTGAGGTTCTTCACCTAAAACTTCTACTCTGTGCTCAAAAAGATCTGTCATTAATTGATCGTCTTGAACGTATATAGGACGGGTTGTTGTAAAAGAGTTTCCTTCTTGAGTAATCCCTTCGATGGTATAACCGTCACCTTTAAAAGATACTTGGGAAATCTGATCTTTATTAACCAAAGAGACAAATTCAGAATAATTCATATTCTGTGAGGGACTTTGATTGTAAATGTTTTGGATAGCAACAAAGGTAATACCTGAAATTGCGAGCCAAACTAAAATATTTCTCATTAATTGCGACATAATTCTTACTTTTTAAATTTTCCTAATAAATAACATTCCTTTGAACTTGTTCTGGATGCTTCTGGTTTTATTCTTACTACCTCTTTGAAATTTTCTTTCATAAATTCTTTTAAATAATCAAAAGAACTACCTTGAAAACATTTTGCTAGAAAAGAACCTCCTTTTACAAGATATTTATTTATTAGATATATCTCTATATTCAAAAGTTCAATCATATTTTCAGAGTCAGTAATACTTATACCACTTATATTGGGGGCAATATCAGATAAAACAAGGTCAAAATGGTCATTCAGGTCATCGTCGTTAACTTCCAATAAGTCCTTTTGCAGAAAGGTAATTCCCTCAATTTTAGCCATGGAAAGTATATCTATGCCTGTAATTGATGCTTTTCCTTTTGTAAGCTCTTTTACCACTTGAATCCAACTACCTGGAGCGCAGCCGATATCCAAAATATTTTGATTTTGTTTAATTAAATTGTGCGACTTATTGATCTGTTTTAATTTGTAGGCTGCTCTTGATCGATAGCCGTCTTTTTTTGAAAGCTTATTGAACCTTTCTCCGCCGGTATAATTGGGATTTTTGCTCAAATCAAATGTGCTTAATAGCTACTATTTCGTATTCTTGAGGACCGGCAGGACTTTCAAACTTAGCGATATCACCCTCACCCTTACCTATAAGCGCTCTGGCTAAAGGAGAGGAGAAAGAGATTTTGCCCTCATTTACATTTGCCTCATCTTCACCAACAATTTTGAAAATCACTTCTTCATCTTTTCCTAAGTCATAAAGATCCAACGTGACGCCAAAAATTACTTTGCCGGAAGGTGCTATAGCGGTTACATCTATAACCTGCGAATTTGTTAATTTAGACTCTATCTCTCTGATTCTTGCTTCTGTCAGCCCTTGTTGTTCTTTAGCTGCGTGGTATTCGGCATTTTCCTTCAAATCACCAAGCTCTCTGGCTGCAGCGATTTCTTTGGACAATTGAATTCTTACGTTTTTTGTAAGGTGCTCGTGTTCGGCGCGTAAGGCTTTCTCGCCTTCTACGGTCATTGGGGCTTTGTCAGTCATATCCTCAATGGATATCTTGAAGTTTTTTTACCCTCCAATCAACCTGATTTTCTATTACCTTGCAGATCGCTCTTGCTCCTTCAATAGTGGTAGAACTACAAATCTTCTGATCCAAAGCGGTTCTTCTTATTGATGCAGAATCCGTAATTGATTCTCTGCCTTCGGTGGTATTGACCACAAGACTGATTTCTTTGTTTTTCATCAAATCAACGATGTGCGGTCTGCCTTCCAAAACTTTATTTATTTTCTTTACTTTAAAGCCCATGTTTTCGAGATCTCTGGCAGTTCCTCTGGTAGCTACTAACTTAAAGCCTGAATTGGTTAAGCTTTTGGCAAGTTCTTCTAGATAAGTTTTGTCTGTATTTCTGACGCTCAAGAACGCAGATCCCTTCAAAGGAATCGATACCCCAGCGGCTATTTCAGCCTTTTCAAATGCTTCGACAAATGACGGTGCTATTCCCATGACCTCACCAGTGGATCGCATTTCCGGACCCAAAATGGGATCAACTGCTTGGAATTTTTCAAAAGGAAGCACTGCCTCTTTTACCGAATAAAATTTGGGTTTTTTGAATTTAGTGATCCCTAAATTTTTTAAACTTTTGCCGGACATAACTTGAGCGGCAATTTTCGCCAATGGAGAGCCAATAGCTTTTGAAACAAAGGGAATGGTTCGGGAGGCTCTAGGATTGACTTCCAAAAGATATATTTTTTCATTTGCATAAGCTAATTGAATATTGACCAAACCAGAAATTTTCATATTCTTGATGACTTTAATTGCGGTGGCTTCAATTTCTACAAGCAGTTTTTTATTAATACTGTAAGGAGGAATGGAACAAGCCGAATCTCCAGAGTGGACTCCTGCCTGCTCGATGTGTTGAAGTACACCACAAATAATATGATTTCTGCCATCGCTTATTGCTTCGACATCAAACTCAATCGCCAAGTCCAAGAACTTATCAATCAAAACCGGATTTTTTGTATCAACGTCCAAAGCTTCGGTTAAGTATTTTTTGAGATCCTCATCGTCGTAGACAATTTCCATGGCTCGTCCACCCAAAACATAAGAAGGTCTTACGACGACTGGATAGCCAATTCGATTGGCAATTTTAATCGCTTGGGCATTGTTCGATGCCATGCCATTGGCTGGCTGAAGCAATTTGTTTTCTTTGACAAATTTTTGAAACCTAGAGCGATCTTCAGACAAATCGATTTGATCAGGAGAAGTACCTAAAATTGGAACGCCATTTTTTTCTAAATCTTTAGCAAGTTTGAGAGGCGTTTGTCCGCCGTATTGAATGATCAAGCCTTTGGGTTTTTCCACTTCGTAAATTTCTAAGACATCTTCTAAAGTGATTGGCTCAAAATAAAGTCTGTCAGAGGTATCGTAATCGGTCGAAACCGTCTCTGGATTGCAATTCACCATGATGGTTTCAAAACCCTCTTCTTTTAAAACTTGAGCTGCGTGCACACAGCAATAGTCAAATTCAATTCCTTGTCCGATTCTGTTGGGCCCGCCGCCAAGAACCATGATTTTTTTCTTCTTGGTGGGATTGGATTCACACTCATCTTGATAAGTTGAATACATGTATGCCGTCGAAGTTTCAAATTCAGCAGCACAAGTATCTACTCTTTTGAAGACTGGTTTGATTTTAAACCTTCTTCTTTTCGCTCTAATTTCCTTTTCAGACTTACTAGTTAACTCCGCAATTCTTTTGTCAGAGAAACCAATTTTTTTTGCTTCAAGGAATAAATCTCGAGAAGAGAGAAATTTTTTAGATTTAATTATTTTTTCGTAATTAATGATTTCTTGGACTTCTTTTAAAAACCAAAGATCAATACCAGTAAAAGCTTGTATTTCATTGATATCCATCCCTTTTCTAAAAGCCTCTCCAATAAACCAAAGTCTCTCAGGAGTCGGGGTAATCAGTCTTGGTTTGATGGCTTTGATATTATTGGCTTGTTCAGGTGATTCAAAGCCTGAAGAGCCAATTTCCAAACCACGCATGGCTTTTTGTAATGATTCTTTAAAGTTAGAGCCAATGGCCATAACTTCTCCAACCGATTTCATTTGCGAGGTCAGAGTAGGATTGGCGCCCGCAAATTTTTCAAAGTTAAATCTTGGAATTTTTGTGACTACATAATCAATCGTTGGCTCGAAAGAGGCAGGTATGGAATCTTTACTGATATCGTTTTGCAATTCATCCAAAGTGAAACCAACGGCAAGTTTTGCTGCTATTTTGGCAATTGGAAAACCAGTAGCTTTGGATGCCAAGGCAGAAGATCTGGAAACTCTCGGATTCATTTCAATTACGACCATCTCCCCATCTTCTGGGTTGATGGCAAACTGAACATTGGATCCACCGGTTTCTACTCCGATTTCTCTTAGGATCGCCATTGAGGCATTTCGCATCATTTGGTATTCCTTATCGGTCAGTGTTTGTGCTGGCGCTACCGTAATCGAATCGCCAGTGTGAACTCCCATGGGATCAAAATTTTCTATGGAGCATATAATGATGCAGTTATCCGCTTTGTCTCTGACAACTTCCATCTCATATTCTTTCCAACCTGCAAGGTACTTATCAATGTAAAGCTCTGAAGTTGGTGATAAGTCCAAGCCTCTATGACAAATCTCTTCAAACTCATCGCTGTTGTAGGCAATTCCTCCGCCAGAACCACCCAAAGTAAAGTTGGGTCTAATGATGCATGGATAGCCAACCAACTGTTGAACCTCCCAACACTCCTCAATGTTGTGTGCCAGTTTAGCCAAAGGAACTTTAAGGCCAATTTTTTCCATTGCTGCAGCAAAGAGTTCTCGATCTTCGGCTTTATCGATAGCTTCCTTAGTCGCACCAATCAATTCAATGTTGTATTTTTTGAGAATTCCTTTTTTATTCAGATCCAGAGCTACATTCAGTCCGGTTTGACCACCCATGGTCGGTAAAATTGCATCGGGTTTTTCGATCTTGATAATCTTTTCCAAAGATTGCCAGGTAATGGGTTCAATGTAGGTGGCATCTGCCAAGCCAGGATCGGTCATAATTGTGGCTGGATTGGAATTAACCAAGATGACTTTGTAACCCTCTTCTCTTAGAGCTTTACAAGCTTGGACTCCAGAATAATCAAATTCACAAGCCTGACCAATGATGATTGGCCCTGCGCCAATGATCAAAACGGATTTGATATCAGTTCTTTTTGGCATATTTATTTACCTGGGTGATGAAAGTGTCAAAGAGCGATTGCAACTCTTGCGGTCCTGGACTTGCTTCTGGATGACCTTGAAAACCAAACACGCGATTTTTCTGAAAAGAAATTCCTTGAATGGAACCGTCGAATAAAGATCGGTGGGTAATAGAAATATCTTTTGATAAGGACTTTTCGGAAATCGTAAAGCCATGATTTTGACTGGTTATTGCCACTTCGTTGGTGATGAGATTTTTTACCGGATGATTAGCACCGTGGTGACCGAATTTCATTTTTTCAGTTTTCATGCCCAACGCTAAGCCTAAAAGTTGGTGACCCAAACAAATACCAAATAAAGGTATTTTTGTTTCTCTAATTAATCTTGAAATGGTTTCTATCGCTTGATGGCATGGTTCTGGATCTCCTGGCCCATTGGATAAAAATACACCATCTGGTTTTTTGCCAAGAATGGTTTCGAAGTCGGTATTGGCAGGCATAACCTCTACCTCGCATTCGCGATCCACCAACAAACGAAGAATGTTATGTTTGACACCAAAATCAAGAGCGATGATTTTGTATTTCAGTTTGGGTTTCTTTGTGCCGTAACTTGGCTTTTTCCATAAGTAAGATTTTGCGGTCGTTACCTTGGAAGCCAAATCTTTGCCCTTTAAGCTGCCGAATCTTTCAAACAATTTTTCAATATCTTTTTTGGTCTTTTTCTTGTAAGAAATAAAGGCCGGTTGAGAGCCTTTGTTTCTTAAAACTCTAGTTAACTTTCTGGTATCGATATTTTTTATGCCTGGCACTTTATTGGCCTTTAAAAAATCAGCCAAAGAAAGTTCATTTCTCCAATTGCTTTCAACTCGCGTTAGGTCTCTGATTACCACACCACTCGCACCGCCAACGACAGATTCGTGATCATCGATATTGGTCCCAACGTTTCCAATATGCGGATAAGTAAAGCAAATGAGTTGATCGGTATAAGACAAGTCGGTGATGATTTCTTGATAGCCGGTCATTGAAGTATTGAAAACCAGCTCGCCTACTTTTTCTTTGGTGTAACCAAATGCTTCGCCATCAAAGATTTCACCTGATTTTAGGATGAGCTGAGCAGGTTTAGCTCTCATGAAACACCTGCTTCAAATGGGTAAAAAAAAACGCGAACAAAGTAGAAACTATGAATCGCGTTTTAAAATCTAATGCCGTTTGCATTAGAATGTGACTCTAATGAAATAACTCTGTAAAGTCCATTAAAAATTTAACTTATGATTAAAAATTCGGAAGATATAAAAGGGATGAGAGTTGCAGGAAAGCTTGCTGCTCAGACTTTGGAGATGATCAGCGAGCATGTAAAGCCAGGAATTTCCACTGGTGAACTGGACAAAATTTGTCACGAATTCATCGTGGATGAGATCGATTGCATCCCGGCACCCTTAAACTACAAAGGTTTTCCAAAATCGATTTGCACTTCCATCAATCAAGTGGTTTGTCATGGCATTCCAACTGAAAATAGAATTTTAAAAAGTAACGACATCATAAATATCGATGTCACCGTCATCAAAGACGGCTATCACGGCGATACCAGTAAAATGTTCATGGTTGGCAAAGCCCAACCGCATGCGCAACGCCTAGTTGATATCACTCAAGAATGCCTTTATCGCGGTATTGAACAAGTTAAGCCTGGAGCTAGATTGGGTGACATTGGTCATGCCATTCAAGTTCATGCCGAGGGCAATCATTATTCAGTCGTAAGAGAGTACTGCGGACATGGCATTGGCAAAGTCTTCCATGAAGATCCACAAGTTTTGCATTACGGCCAACCCAATACCGGCATGTCCTTACAAGAAGGCATGTGCTTTACCATCGAGCCTATGATCAATTTGGGTACTTACAAAACCAAGCTGTCCAAAACCGATGGTTGGACGGTCGAGACTGCAGATGGCAGATTATCTGCACAATGGGAACACACCATCTTGGTAACTCAAGACGGCTTTGAAGTTCTTACCCAAAGAAGCGAAGAAAGTTTTTAGGCTATGAATAATTTAATTGCTGAGATTCAATCTTATCCCTTTGAAAGATTGAGAAAACTCATTAGCCCAAAAAAATCTCCAGCGGAGATTAATTTATCCATTGGCGAGCCAAAGCATCCAGCCAGTCCAAAAATTTTAGATGCGATCAATCAGAACAAAGAATTATTCAGTCACTACCCTCCAATGGCGATGGTGCCTGAACTGAAAAAAAGCTACCAAAATTACCTAGCCAACAATTTCAATCTGAAGGCTGTTAAAGATGAAGAAATCTTTTTGGTTGGCGGGACCAGAGAAGGTACTTTCTCTGCCATTCAAACCATGGTCAATAGAGAAGTAGTTAGTGAGAAACCTTATGTTTGTATGCCGAACCCTTTTTATCAAATTTACGGTGGTGCAACTTTGTTTGCCGGAGCCAAACCTCATTTTTTAAATTGCTCTGAAGAAATTAATTTCCAAATGGACTTGGAAAATGTCGCGCAAGAAGTTTGGGAGAAATGTCAGCTGCTTGTGCTCTGCTCGCCTTCCAATCCTACCGGTAAAGTAATGAGTAAAGCTGAGCTTTGCAAAGTGGTAAAGCTCTCCAAAGAATATGGTTTCAAAGTTTTAAGCGATGAATGCTACATAGATATCTATTTTGGCGAAAAACCCACTTCCCTGTTGGAAGCTGCCATGGAAGTTAACGGCAGCTTGGAGAATGTTTTAGCACTGCACAGTCTTTCAAAGCGTTCCAACTTACCTGGCTTTAGATCCGGTTGTGCTACGGGAGATGCCAGTATCATTTCTGCCTTCTCAAAATATCGCATGTTCCATGGTGTCAGCGTGCCCTTGCCCATTCAAAATGCAAGTACTTTGGCTTGGGCAGACGACAAAACCGTTGAAGACAATAGAGCCGCCTATGCAGAAAAATTTAAATTGGCTGAAGAAATTTTAGCAAAAGACTCTTTAACCCCAGATGGAGCCTTCTATCTTTGGTTAAAAGTTAAGGATGCAGAAGCTTTTACCAAAAAACTTTACGACGAAGAGCAAGTCATAGTATTACCAGGTAAATATTTAGGCGCCGAAGACAATGGACAAAATCCTGCAGAGCAATATTTAAGAATTGCTTTGGTGCATGATATAGAATCAACAACAAAAGCATTAACGAGCATAAAAAAGGTTTTAGATAATGAGTAATTGGACTGGCTTAGGCATTGGCACAAAAAACAGTGACGGTGACTGGATTGAAATGTTTTTTGCGGAAGAAAATATTTCCGCTGAAAATCTAGATTCATCTGATGCTGCTTTTGAAAAAGTCTCTGTCAGTGATGACAAAGCCCCTACTTCTGTACCCGAAGCTTATTTGAAACTGCATTTGCTTTCTTATCGGTTGGTCAAACCAAATGAAACCAATTTGGATGGTATTTTTGGAATTTTACAAAACGTCATTTGGACTTCTGAAGGTCCCTTCTCGATTGCTGATTTCAAAAAAGCCCAACTCGAGGCAAGAAAAGAGAACCAACACATCTTGGTCCACAGCATTGATAAATTTCCACGCATGACCGATTACGTAACTTTATCCGATGTAAGAATTGCCGATGCCAATCGCGTGAGATTGGGAGCTTATCTCGGCTCTGGCACAACGATCATGCACGAGGGCTTTGTGAACTTTAATGCTGGTTCTTTGGGTGAAGCAATGATTGAAGGCAGAATTTCTCAAGGAGTTGTGATTGGCGATAAAACCGATATTGGTGGCGGCGCTTCAACCATGGGGACTTTATCCGGTGGTAACGATGTCCGAATTTCTCTTGGGAAAAATTGTCTGCTTGGTGCCAATTCCGGTTTAGGAATTCCTTTGGGTGATAGATGTACAGTTGAGGCTGGGCTTTATCTGACAGCTTCTTCAAAAGTAGAAGTTATCGATGACAAAGGTGAGATTTCTGAAACAGTGAAAGCTTCTGAACTTGCTTCTAAATCCGATCTTTTATTTATCAGAAATTCTTTAACGGGTTCCATTCAATGTCGCCCGAATAAAAAAGTCATAGAACTCAACGAAGAATTACATTCCAACGATTAACTTAATCGTATAGTCATCAATGAAGGAAGCTTCTAATCCAATTCCTGCGGGTCGGCTGCAAAGAGCGGCTTCAAGTCAAGAAACTCATATCTCTCGATTTCGCCAGGTACTAGCCAGACATGGTTTAACCATGGCATCAATAGCGGTTATTTGTCTTTTGTTACCGTCCATTCAAACCGCCCTATTATCTTCGCTGGATAATTTATTCAGAAATCCTTTGAAATATCTTCTGTGGAGTTTAGTAGTTGCAACTTTTATCTTTGGGTTTCTGAAATATACAAAAAGAGAAATTGATCTGCGTCAATTAATCTGGGTTGGATATCTCTTCATGATTTCTGTGGTCGAAGAAATTTCTTTCAGACTTTCTCTGCCTCTTTTGATTACATCGGATGTTACCGGTATCAGTTTCTTTTGGATTGGAGTTTTTATAAGCAACCTTCTTTTTGCAATCATTCACTATTTCACTCTGCGTTGGAAACTCAATGCCTGTGTTTTTACTTTTCTAGGCGGAATGGGCTTTAGCAGAATGTTAGATACAACAGGTGATTTGACTGCCGTAATTCTTTTGCATTGGGCGATAACTTTTCTTAATACTCCCTCTGCTCCAAAAATCACTAATAATTAAAATCTCAAAAAGCATGAACTAGATAATTTGATTATAATAATTGAATGAAAAAAATATTTATTTACCTTGCTATTCTTTCTTTCCTTGCCTGTGCGAGCGTGAGTACAGCTCAAACAAACAAGTTGTCTCTTGGTATGACCAAAACAGAAGTCATAGAGCTATTAGGTGAGCCACAAAGAGTATCAGCCGTTTCTGGAAAAGAAATATTAGAATATGATTTAAGGGGTAAGGCTTATAAAGCTTGCCATGCTTTGATGGGAGTAGCTACTCTAGGCATAGCTAGTGGGGCTTGTAATAATAGAACGGACTTGTTTGAAGTTACTCTTATAAATGGAAAAGTTGATGGTTATAGGACATATGAATAAATTAATTTTCTTATCACTGATTCTCTTTTCTATTTTCTCTTTCACACAGCCCAAAGAACTCAGGGGAAAACTAGAAACTGATAAGTATGTTATTTGTTCTGCAGGTGATACAGATAAACTTGTAAGATGTGTGAACATTGTCCTTCAGGCAGGGTATCAATTATATGGAGCGCCGATAAGAGGTCTCACTGGAAGTAATAACGGTAGAGGTATCACTTATCAGGCTTTAGTAAGAATTAAATAATTTTGAGTCTGAGAATAATATTTGATCTAAAAATTTATGATCTACTAACTTTGCCTTTAATAAAGAAAGAGAGAACTATTAAGACCGCTGACAGGATCAAGTAGTAATAGATCAATTCAGAAAATATCGGAGTCATGCTACTCAAGCCAGACTCGGTTGCTTCTCCGCCAAACAATCCCGCAAGTACTCCTCCTAAAGAGGAAGCCAAAAACCACAAGCCCATCATTTGACCAAGATATTTTTTTGGTGAGTATCTGGAAAATGCCGATAAACCAACTGGGGACAAAGCCAGTTCACCAAAGGTATGTAGTAGGTAAGTTAAGAGCAACCACTGAACACCTACTGGTGCTTCAACCATCGCATACTGCACAGCGTAAAGCATTACGATGAAGCCAAGCCCCATAAAAATTAATCCAATGGCAAATTTAATGGGCGTATTAGGATTTAAATTTCTTTTCCCTAAAAAGACCCAAAGATAGGCAAAGAACGGCGCAAACATTACGACAAAAAGCGGGTTTAAAAATTGCGTCCAACTGACAGGCGCTTGAAAAGAACCAAAAGTAAGATTCACATAATCTCTGGTAAAAATTGATAACGAACCTGCCGACTGGTCAAAACCAGACCAAAAAGCAGCCGCTCCCACAAATAAGAGTAAAAGCATCAAAACGTTTTTCTTTTCAAAACTGGTAAGGCCTGCAAAGAAAAACAAGTAACCAAAATAGATAAACGAGATGACAACTAGAAAGTCTCGAAAACGCTCAGCAAAAAATACTGGATCGATACTCCAAAGTCCAAGGACTCCTGAGACGACCACTGCAGCAAAAAATAAAACCGTAATGATGGTCCAAAGTCGCAGAGTGCTTCTGCGCCCTTCTGTCATCTCATTTGGATTTAAGCCAGCAGTTCCAAGCTGACTTCGAAAATAAACAAATTGAATGACGCCAAAGAGCATACCTATGCCTGCAGCACCAAAACCCCAATGCCAACCAATACGCTCACCTAAGTAACCGCAAACGGCAAAACCTAGCATGCTGCCAATATTTATCGACATGTAAAAAATGGTGAACCCAGAATCTCTGCGTTCGTCGTGATCCGCATATAGCTGTCCGACGATGGAGGAGATGTTGGGTTTTAGAAGACCGGTGCCAATAGCAACAAAAGCCAAGCCAAGGATAAAAGTCTCTTCCAAAGGAATGGCCAAGGTAAAGTGGCCCAACATGATAATGAGCGCACCATAAAGCACGGCTTTTTGATAACCCAATAAATTATCTGCAAGCCAACCGCCCGGTAAAGCTAAGAAATAAACCATCCCAGCATAAATGCCATAAATGGCATTGGCTTCAACATTTGACCAACCCAGTCCTGGATTGCCAACCACGCCAATGGTCATGTAGAGAACCAGCAAGCCGCGCATGCCGTAATAAGACATTCGCTCCCAGAGCTCGGTAAAGAATAAAGTTCTTAAGCCAATGGGATGACCGAAGAAATTGCTTTGTGATAGATTAGCTTCTTGTTCAGACATAATATGAATTCTACTTTAGATTATAAACCAGCAGGCTTCTTCAGGAGAATGGTTGCTTTATTTTATGACTTGATTTTGATCATTGCTCTTTGTGTGGGTCTCACCCTCCTTGTTACCTACGCATTAAATACCGAAGTAGAAAGCCCTTTGATGTATTTGGCTTTTTTGGCTTTGAGTGTTGGTTTTTATTGTTACTTCTGGAAAAAAAACTCAGGACAAACTTTAGGTATGCAAGTTTGGAAGGTTCGCTTAGCTCAAGAAAATAATTCAGATATTAGTTTAATGAGGATGATCTATCGATGCTTATTGGGATTAGTCTTTAGCCTGCTCTTCGGCTTGAATTATCTCCCGATGCTCTTTCGCAAAGATAAAAAAACTTTAAACGATATTTTGTCAAAAACGTTTTTGATAAAAGTCTAAACGCGTCGAATGATTCTTATGCCAAAGTAAAGCAGCAGCAAAGAAGACAACAGTATCCCCCAAAAAGCACTCCAACCTAGAATCAAAGAAATATTGCCGAAGATTTTAATTAAGAGATTAAAGCCAAAGGCAATTAAAATTCCCAAAACAAAACGATCCACGCTTTTGTTTCTGCCTATGGCTCTCAGCGAAATAGCTAAAGCAAAAATTATGAGACAGAGTAAAGAAATGGGTTCGAGCATTTTCTTCCAAAATTCATAACCTACTTTGTTTCGATCAGCGACTTCATTGATGGATTGCCAGTAATAATAGTTATCCGTTAAAGACATGTGTTTTAAACCTTTCATGGAATAATTCATAGCGAGCTTGGGTGCATCCTCCCAGATAAAATCAGACTTACTGATGTCTTCCTTATAATCTCTTACTTCTTTGATAACCCATTCATTTTCGGCGATTTCAATGTCTTTGGAGACGACAATGGTATCGACATTTCCTTTTTCATCGAGATCGTAAATTTTTACTTCCTTGCTGGTGCCTTTATCGGTAACTTTTGAGAATCGGTCGTTTTTAAATACCCACTGCTCTTTTTGTTCGGAGACATTTGATGTGGGTTCAAATTTCAAATTATTGGCAGCCTCTTGAAGATTGGGGATAAAAAATTGCCATGAAACGAGCATTAATATGATGCCAAAAATTACTGGCTTCAAAACCGCGAAAATAATTCTGGATAATTTTTTTCCAGACACCCTGGCTGCTATCAATTCTCCTGAATCTGAAATTGCACCCATACAAATGATTGTCGAAACAATTGCGCTTAGCGGAAAAATATCAAAAACTGCATCGACCGAAGTAAAAGCCAGAAAAAGCAAGATCTTATTGAATGAATAAAATTCACTTAAATCTTCAAATTCATTCAAGAATGAAAGAATTAAATCCAATAAAAAAAATATCCCAACGATCAGAAAAAGAAAGCGCCAGGCATATCTCGTGAAAAGATTGTCTAAAGTATCGCCAAAAATAAGATTATAAAAAGACATAAAAAACCAAATAGGAAAATACTGTAGCGATTAAAAACAACACAAAGAGATTGGCCATGAAGTTTCTTGAATATTTTAAGCCGCCAAGATTGAAACTAAAATTTTGATAGCTTTGGTCGAGTGCCAACATGATGGCAGCGATCAAATAAATACCGTGAATGCTAAAAAATACGATCGTGGAGTTAAGAGAAAAATTACTAAAGACTTCCTGGGAAAGCGAAAGTCCATAATAAGACATAAATATGATTAGACCGGAAAGAAAAATATAAAAACGTCCCGAGTCTTTCAACCTCATGGTTAAAGATGCAGCTATCAAAGCTGAAATGATAATGATCAACGGCATGGAAGAACGTTTCAGTAATTCGATTCGCTCTAAATCTTTAGCCAAAAACAATTCGTGAAAATATTTTCTCTTCAAGTCTTCAACATTGAGAATTGGTTTTTTTGGCAAAATCAAAAAGAATTCATCAAAGCTAAAATCCAGCGGCATGGCTTCGGACAAAATAGAAAATTTACCCGACTCAAAAGATATCCGGTTTTCTTTTTCGTTTAAGGGCTTGGAAATCAATTCATCAGCAGTTAAAACAAACTCCGAATCGTTGGTTTCAAAACTCGAAAATACATCTTGAAAGCCCCTATCTGAAGCTTCCTTTGCATAAAAAATTGCATTCAGATCGTCAAGCACATTGATCTTTTCGGCTCCCATTAATTTAAATCTGTCTGAAAATCTTTCAACATCGTTTAAAAAAGCAAGTTTGTTATTCGAAAGCGGAGTTAGATAAAAAGAGACCAAAGCCACAAAGAGCGCGAAAAATATCGCTGGGATACAAGAGATTAAAACGACCTTACGTTTACCAAGACCCATTTTAGAAAAAGCCAATAGCTCATTATTTTGATCCAGACGATAAATGGCAATGATGGTCCCAATAAAAACACTCAGTGGCAGCACAACCTCAACAATCTCGGACATGCTGTAAATCGAAACCAGTATCAGAAGTTCAGGATAAAGTTCGCCGCTTGAGACTTTTTCAAGATAGACCGTGAACTCATTTAGAAAAAAAACACTAAATAAAACGATTAAGGTAAGAAAACTAATCTTAGTTACTTGGCCTATTAAATATAATGTAATAATTCTTGGCATTGCTATTATATTCTTAGGGTATTATCCCACATGTTTAACAGTAAATTTTGTATGGAGAAGAAATGAAGAAATTATTAAATCAATCAATATCATCAAATAAAAAGTTAAATTTCAAAAAAGACAAATTTCAAACTTTGATAATAGGTGTAAGCGAAGCCAAAACTCTCGATGGTGATTTAAAAGTAATCAATGAAGTCAGCAACGGCACTATAAAAAAACTTATTTCCAGGGAAGAAATTACCGGAAAAATTGGCAATAGCGTTTATCTGCCTGCCATCAGTGGGGTCAATGCGGAAAAATCTTATTTCGTCGGAACCGGCAAAAAAAATAAAAAGATTTCAGAAGTAGACTATTTCAAAATTTGCCAATCAATTTCAAGCGCTGCGTTGGCTTCAAAATCCGCTTCGGTAAAAATAATCATTCCTGAAGTTTCCGTAGAAAATAGAGATACCAGTTGGACGGTTGAAGTTTTGGGTAGACATCTTGAAGCTTCAAGCTATCAATACTTTTTTAAAGGTAAAAAGAATCAACCAAAAAATGTCTTAAAAAAAGTAGAAATATTTATGGATTCGAAAAAAGTAGGTCTGTCTGGAGCTCTTAAGAAAGGTCAAATCATTGGTGCGGGCAGCAATTTCAGTAAAGAGCTTGCGAATACTCCTGCAAACATTTGCACCCCAACGCACCTTGCAAATCAAGCTCGAGCCTTGTCTAGAACTTTTTCTGCAGTGAAAACCAAAGTACTCGGCGAAAAAGAAATGAAAAAATTGGGTATGGACTGCCTCTTGTCAGTTGGCAACGGTAGCGTACAGGAATCAAAGCTAATCATCATGAACTATGCTGGAGGAAAAAAAGATGAACAGCCACATGTAATTGTTGGAAAAGGAATAACTTTTGACACTGGAGGGATAAGCATCAAACCTTCGCGTGCTATGGACGAAATGAAATATGATATGTCCGGAGCTGCTAGTGTCTTAGGTACGATGCGGGCGATAGCAGAAATAAAACCGAAGAAAAATATTATCGGTGTCATTGCTTCAGCTGAAAACATGCCAAGTGGGACTGCTACTAAGCCCGGCGATGTTGTCAGCACCATGTCAGGTCAAACCGTAGAAATACTAAATACGGATGCCGAAGGTAGATTGGTACTGTGTGATGCACTTACTTATGTAGAAAGATTTAAGCCAGCAAGTGTTATTGATATCGCTACCCTAACGGGTGCTGTGATCGTTGCCCTTGGGCACGAAGCTACCGGGGTCATGTCAAATGATCAAAAATTGGCTGATAAAATTCTTAGCTCGGGAATAGCCAGTGGCGATAAAGCTTGGCAATTACCTCTTTGGGATGAGTACCAAGGTGGTTTAAAAAGCAGATATGCTGATATCGCAAATATTGGTGGTTCAGCCGGCACAATAACGGCCGCCTGTTTTCTTTCAAGATTCACTGAAAAGTATAAGTGGGCACATTTAGATATAGCGGGAACGGCTTATGGAATTGGAGGACAAAAAGTTTCTTCAGGTAGGCCTGTCCCCCTCTTGTCTGAATATTTACTCACTGCATGACCCAAGAAATAAGTTTTATTTCTGCAGGAGAAGATGAAAAAGAAGCCATAAGTTTCTTACTTAAGTTTGTTGAAGAAAAATTTCTAGAACTTGGCTCTTCTCCTCAAAATAAAATTAATCTGAGGTGTAATGATGCTACTCAAGCTAATGAACTCGATCAAAAGCTTTGGGAAGATCTAAACGAGGTTTTTTTAGCTCATAAAATTTCTAACGATGCAAAAATACCCTCTTGTCCTGTCGAAATATCTTATCCTGGTATCAAGGTAAAAAATGATTTTTCAACTTTGATCAATCTAAATCCAAAATTGCCTCCAGACTACCAGGACTACGATACTGTGTTTCAAATTGTCATAAAAGATAATGCCTCTTTGCAAAATCAGGCAAGGGAAAGCTTCAAACAATGTAAAATTGATGGATTGGATCCCACTTACATCAACTAAAAGTGAAAAAGACTTACAACCCAAAAAATTTAGAAAAAAAATGGTATCGGTTTTGGGAAAAATCTGGTTTTTTTAAACCCACTTATAAAGCAAAAAAAACATTTTCAATTATGATTCCGCCACCCAATGTGACGGGCAGTTTGCATATGGGTCATGGCTTCCAAAATACCTTAATGGATATTATGACGCGGTTAAAAAGAATGCAGCAGTATGACGTCTTATGGCAAGTCGGTACGGACCATGCGGGCATCGCAACACAGTTGGTTGTCGAAAGAAAACTTGAAGGCGAAGGTAAGACAAGAGAATCTCTTGGTAGAAGTAAGTTTGAGAAAGAAATTTGGAAATGGAAAAAGTACTCTGGCAATACCATTACCAAACAACTTAGAAGACTTGGTTCTT
Organism: SAR86 cluster bacterium AG-422-E19; assembly: GCA_003213595.1. GTDB lineage: Bacteria > Pseudomonadota > Gammaproteobacteria > Magnimaribacterales > AG-339-G14 > MEDG-81. Next base: position 270,862 of record QCMR01000002.1, read on the forward strand.
CGGTAGATTGGTCAACTGAAAAATTTACTATGGATGCTGACTTCAGCGATGCAGTATCGGAAGTATTTTGTAAGCTCTACGATGAGGGTTTGATTTATAAAGGATACAGACTCGTTAATTGGGATCCCTCTTTACAAACTGCATTATCAGATCTTGAAGTTTCTAATGAAGAGGAAAGTTCTTTCATCTGGAATATCAAGTACGTTCACGATGCAGGTCACCTAACGGTAGCAACCACTCGGCCAGAAACTTTATTGGGAGATATGGCTGTTGCTGTAAATCCCAAAGACAAAAGGTATAAAAAACTTATTGGCAAAACAGTTAAATTGCCGCTGACGGATAGAGAGATACCTGTAATTGCCGATGACTATGTTGACATGTCTTTTGGAACCGGTTGTCTGAAAGTAACTCCAGCGCATGACTTTAATGATTTTGAAATTGGCAAACGTCACAAACTTGAGTTTCTAAATATTTTAAACAAAGACGGCACTTTGAACGAAAACGCACCTGATAGATATCAGAATTTAAAAATGCTGGAAGCTAGGAAAATCATCATCGAAGATTTAGATCAAGCAAATTTACTGGTGAGCAGTGAAAAGCACAAACTTGCTATTCCTCGTGGCGAAAGAACCGGAGAAATTTTAGAGCCCTACTTGACCGAACAATGGTATTTGAAAACAAAAAATTTAGCTCAAGAGGCTTCGAAATTGGTTAGAAATGGGAAAGTTCAATTCGTGCCAAAAAATTGGGAAAAAACTTTTTTCAATTGGATGAAGGATATTGAAGATTGGTGCATCAGTCGTCAATTGTGGTGGGGACATAGAATCCCTGCTTGGTACGATGAAAATAAAAAAGTTTATGTGGGAAAGTCCGAAGCAGAAGTAAGAAAGAAGAACAAAGTTTCTGGAGCTTTGATAAGAGATGAAGATGTATTGGATACCTGGTTTTCCTCGCAGTTGTGGACTTTTGCGACCTTAGGTTGGCCAAAAAAAACAAAACAACTTGCTAAATTTCACCCTACTTCCATTTTGGTTACGGGTTTTGACATCATATTTTTTTGGGTAGCTAGAATGATTATGATTTCGCAAAAATTTCTCAAAGAGCCGCCTTTTAAAAAGGTGTTTATTCATGGTTTGGTGAGAGATTCAGAAGGTCAAAAGATGTCCAAGTCAAAAGGAAACATTATTGATCCAATTGATGTTATTGATGGAATCCCTCTGAAAATCTTAATAGCAAAAAGAACTGAAAATCTAATTGTGCCGAGTTTGAAAGAGAAAATTGAAAGAGCAACCAAGAAAGAATTTCCCTCCGGTATACCTTCTTTTGGGACAGATGCGCTTAGGCTTACTTTTGCATCTCTGGCATCGGGTAGCAGAGACATAAACTTTGATGTCAAACGAGTTGAAGGTTACAGAAACTTCTGTAACAAGTTATGGAATGCCTCAAGATTTATTAAGCTGCAATGCAAAGGATATAAAAAAACAAAGAAACTAAGCGATGACCCAATCGATAAATGGATCAGATCAGAATTTAACAAAAGTTTAGAAGGTTACGTTGATCATATCGATAACTCTAGATTCGACTTGGCTACGCAAGTTCTTTACGAATTCATTTGGGAAAAATTATGCGATTGGTACATAGAGTTTTGCAAAATTAGACTCAATGACCAAAGCATCGCTAAAGCCGAGAAAGCCCAAATTAAAAATTCCTTATTGGATATTTTTGAAAAGACACTCAAATTAGCCCATCCCATGATGCCTTTCATTACAGAAGAAATTTGGCAATCTTTCAAAGACACATTCAATGCAAAGGAAAAGAGTATTATGATTTCCGAACTTCCGAAAAAATATCTGGGAACTTCTAATCTGAAAAATATTGAGTCTTTGAGATCAGTCATCTCAGGCATCAGAAACATAAGATCTGAAATGCTTATCTCTCCTAAGAAAGACATCACCATCATTGTCGAAAAAAATAAAGGCATTAAAAAATTACTGGAGCAAAATAAAAACTACTTGCTTAACTTAACAAGAGTTAAAAAGATCGATTTTTTAAACAAAAACATTCCGCCTTCTGCAATCTCTCTTGTAGATGGCACGAAAATTCATATTCCACTTCAAGGTCTTATTGACCCTAAGTCTGAAATTGAAAGGAACCACAAAAACCTAGAAAAATTCAATAAGTCTTTTCAAGGCTTGAAAAATCAACTCGATAATAAAAAATTTCTCTTGAATGCTCCAAAAGTACTGATTCAAGAAAGAAAACGAAATTTAAAAGAACTTTCCCAAAAAATTGTTACTACTGAAAAACAAATTAAAACTCTTGAAAAATTAAAGTAATTTTTAGCTTTGTGACATTAAAGTTATAATGCCTCCATGTGGTTAAGGGGAGCAACTTCATCTTTATTGGTATCATTTTTATTTGCGTATGCTTATTTTTGGTTTGTTGAAAATCAATCCTTTAGCCAAGCTTTTCAAGAAAATCTTATCTTCCTAGCCCTCTTCTTTTTTCTCGGTATTTATACTTCGAGCATGATTATTGTTTACGGAAAACAAATAAAGAGAAGAATTAGAAGAGAAAAAGGTCAAATCAAGTGGTTTGATCCAAGTAAAGGTTATGGGTTTGTGGAAAGAGATAAAGGTGGAGATTTATTTATTCATTTCGCCTCAGTAGAAATAAAAGATAGAAAGCTTCTCAAAGAAAGTACCAGAGTCAGTTACGTAGTAACCAATGGACTCAAGGGACCTCAAGCAAAAGACATAAGAATCATCTAAAAAACTAAAAAAGATCTCTCGATGATGAGATTTAAGCTATAGCCAAAAATTGATGCAGTAATGGCTATGGTGGCAAAGTTTCTTAGCTTTCCTAAGTTATAAAATTTTAAAACGTAGGCAAATACAGAAAAAATTCCAAAAATTAAAATTTGACCAATTTCAATGCCTAAGTTGAAAGCGAGAAGAATTTTTAACATGTCTTCTTTTGGTAAATAAATTTCATTTATAGCTCCTGCAAAACCTAGGCCATGAATGAAGCCAAACACAATGGTTATAAAAATGAGGTTTAAACTGCTTTGATAGTTTTCAGATAATCTCAAATAGCAAAACATCATGAGACCTAACGATAAAAAGAAAAGGGACTGCTTCGGGATAAAGATATAAATAGCAAAAGTTAGAATTGCCCAAGCAACTAATAGAAGATTTGAAAACATCCCAAGCTGAGCAGTCTTTTTTCCCAAAACCTCTATCGAGCAAACTAAGATGGAAAATCCAATCATGATCTCAACCAAATTTGTTGAAGACACAATGAGACCCTGAACACTGGAGAAAAGGCTAGCCGAATGTCCTAAGGTAAAACCTGAAATTGCAAAAAAAAGGGTTTTTAAATTTGCACACAAAAAGATTATGAGTAATAAAAAAGCTATGTGATCTAAACCACTCAAAATGTGTTTGAAACCGAAAGACAAGAAGTTTAAGAAGGATAAATTAAGCTCAGCACTTTGATTCTCATCAAAAATAGAAATCTGTCTATTATCCGAGGAAATAATAAAGTCAGGGAGGAGTTGACCTGCCTTTTCTTGAGAAGAAAAATCCAGGTGAGAAAGATTCAAGTCAAAAAACAGGTTGAAGTTAAATCTAGGCTGCTCTGCGGAACAGACAAATTTATCCAGATATTTAACAAAGTCGCCCTGGTCTTGGATTAGCGGATTTTGTGAAAAGCAATCTTCAGAGCTTATTTTATTTTTAAAATAATTCTCAAGCTGATCTAAGCGATAGCCATTGTTTTGTAATTGATTAAATAAAACTGCTTTGCTGATTTTTGACGAAACGGAAACTACTAAGTCCGTTCCAACCACTTCTCCCTTCCAAGAGCTATAAGACTGACTTTTTTGATGAGATAAAATATTTCCTGAAAAAAAAAGGATTAAAAGAAAGCTAAAGAGAATATTTTTCAATTTCATAAAAATTTCTTAAGTTTTCTATATACTCTTTGACGAGACTGTCTTCTTGATCTCTGATGAATTTGTTCTTGATTTCTTCAATGATTTCTTCGAATTTTGGATTGTTATCCAACAAAACATCAATACAAATAACGATGCTAGGTACTTGGTTTATTTCATAAATATTAGAAAAGCGCCCTTTTTCTAGACTTGGTAATTCTTCTAACACTTTGGGTCCTAAATAATCTCTTATTTTTTGTGGTGTGAGGAAAACGTTTGGCAAATCAATAGAATTTTCCGTTTCTACAAGTTTTAAAAAACTTTCCAAATTGCCTTGGTTAAGCGAATTTCTTGCTGTTTCTGCATCACTCAAATTACGAAAAGTATAGTTCTTGAGTTTGTAACGCTTACCCGAAGAGAAGTAATTTTTTTCTTTGCTGAAATACTCTCTTAACTTAGCCTCTGAAGGTTCAGCCAAATCACTGGAATTAATAATGTATTGAAACATGGTCTGAATAACATTCCCTTTTACCAAGGAGTCATTTCTTACCAAATCTAGCTCCATAGCTCTTTGTATTAAAAGTTCCTCATCAATTAGTCTTTCTCGAATCAAATTTTTCTTTTCCAAAGTCAATTCTGAATTGCTTTGATCGTCCAAAACTTTAATTATCTCTTCAAACTTTTGTCGGCTTATTTCTTTTTCGCCTACGCGGGCAATTGCTTGATCGAGTTGAAAATTGGTTTCAAAAATAACTGAATTTAAAGAAATAAATAAGGAAATAAAAAAAATAACGATTAACGCAATATTGACGTATATTTTTTTAATCATTTTTCAATAAAATAAAATGCTCAACTCCAGCCTCGTCAATGACCTTTTTATCCTCAATGAAATTATTTTTTTTATAAAAACTTAAGGTAGAAGCTAGGCTAGATACTTTTGTTATTTTATTGGAAAACAAAGCTTGTGATTTTTTACTCAGCTCATTTATCAAAGCTTTGCCAAAACCTTTTTTTCTAAATTTTTCGGCAACGATGATTCTACTGAGGTAAGGATTAATAAATTCACCGTGAGGAGGAATCACTCTGCCGTATGCAACCAAATCAGAATCCATCAGTCCTAGAAGATGAAAACTCATTTCATCATATTCATCCTTTACCGGATCCTCTTTGTCTGCTTCAAAAAAAGATTTTCTTAACCCAGAAACATCTTTTAACTGTGATTCATCCAAATCATGATATTGGTACCAAATCCATTTCATCAAATTAAGGACACGGATTAGGGCAAGCAGCGTGTACTTGATCCAAATAGGTCAGATTTTCTTCGCTCAGTTCAACTTCAAAGCTATCTATGGCTAATTTTAGTTGTTCCATTGTTGTAGCTCCGATGATATTGGATGTCACAAAATCTCTGGAATTAACAAAAGCGTTAGCCATAACAGAAGGATCCATATTTATTTCTTTTGCGTAGTCAACATACTTTTTAATAGAATTTTCGGCAGATTCTGTTTCATATCTTTGACCTCTGCCAAACAGTTGAGTTCTAGAACCCTTAGGTCTTGCACCATTTAAATACTTTCCGGATAAATATCCTTGAGCAAGTGGAGAGTATGCCAATAAGCCTACTTCGGATCTGAAATAAAATTCAGACATACCGTATTCGTATGTCCTGTTTAAAAGATTGTAAGCATTTTGGACTGACTGAACTCTTGGTAAATTCATTTCATCTGCAATTCTTATAAATTCTGAAAGTCCCCAAGGGGTCTCATTAGATAAACCGATATATCTCACCTTGCCAGAATCTACTAGAGACTTTAGAACTTCCAATGTTTCAGAAATTGCGATGTTTTCCATATCGTAATGCTTGTAAAGACCTGCTCCTCCGCCAAACATTGGCAACGGTCTATCCGGCCAGTGAAGTTGATACAAATCTACATAATCGGTTTGCAGTCTTTTTAGGCTCCCTTCGATCGCAGCCTCTATATTTTTTTTATCGAGTCGAGTTTCTCCTCCTCTAAACCAATCCATACCACTTCTGCCAGCAACCTTTGTGGCTAAAATAATTTTGTCTCGATTATTGTTTTTCTTAAACCAAGTTCCGATGATTGTTTCGGTGCTACCTTGTGTTTCTGCTTTTGGCGGAATTGAATAAAGTTCTGCGGTATCAAAAAAATTAACTCCTCTATCAACAGCATAATCCATTTGCTCATGGCCTTCTTCTTCAGTGTTTTGTTGGCCCCAAGTCATTGTCCCTAAACAAATGAGACTTACGTCTAAGTCGGTGTTACCTAATTTTTTGTATTTCATTATTGCTCTCCCCGTTGATTAAAGTATTTATATTTTTTCTGATAAAATGAAATTTATGAGCCAAACATTATATGACTTTTCAGTAAATGATAATGCAAATAATTCAGTATCATTGGAAAAATATAGAGGAAAAACCCTTTTAATTGTAAATACAGCTAGTAAATGTGGATTTACACCGCAATACGATGGTTTAGAAGAACTGCAAAAAAAATACTCAGAAAAAGATTTTTCTGTCTTAGCTTTTCCCTGTAATCAATTTGGTAATCAAGAGCCTGGAAGCAACGAAGAAATTCAAGAATTTTGTTCAATAAATTTCCAAACCAGTTTTCCTGTTATGGGAAAAATAGACGTCAATGGAAAAAATGCCGATCCTCTGTATGATTTTCTCAAATCAGAAAAGAAAGGCTTACTTGGAAGCAAAGCAATAAAATGGAATTTTACTAAGTTTTTGGTCAATAAAGATGGCGAGGTAATTAAACGATACTCACCGAATACGGAACCTAAAGATATTGCTCAAGACATAGAAAATCTGCTTTAAAGAGAAAGAATCATTTCTTAACTTCTTTGAAAAAATGAGGGCATCCTCTCTTCCATCATAAAGTTTATAGTAGTTTTTTCTCAATCCAATCTCTAAAAATTCGTTGGTTTTGTAAAAAGATATAGCTTCTTTGTTTGATTCTCTGACCTCTAAAAATATTTCTTTGATTCCAAATTTATTGGCAATGGATTCAACTTTTTTTAAAAGTTCATTACCTATTCCCTGTCTTTTCATATTTGGCGCAACAGAAATATTCAGTAAGTGTCCTTCCAATAAGCTAAAACTAGCTATAAAAAAACCCTGAACCTTCTCATTTTCGAGACATACATAAAATTCATAATCTTTTCTCATGCAATCGAGAAAGCTGGAGTAGCTCCAAGGAGTAGAATTAGACAGCTGTTCAATTCCAAAGACTTGCTCAAGATAACGTTTTTTTATTTTTTCAATTTTTCTCAATGTTTATCAAAAGCTCTTTTTTTTCTTTGGCAGACATGGTTTTCAAAAAATTGAGGTTGTCTATTTCGATTTTATTTTCAGACAGATAATCAATTATTTGCTCTGGATAATTCTCAGAAAACTCTTGTCTAAAGGAAATGCTTAAAGACTTCAAAAATTTTAAATCTGCCGATGAGATATTTTTAACATCTTTTTTGGAGATATGTTTGCCATCGAACGAAAAATTTTTTTTCAAAGTCCAAGAAGAAATTCCCATTTCTTTCAAAAGCTTTTCCTCTGATTTCATTGTAAATATCTTATATGATAAGCACACTTAAGTTAATTTATAACCATGAAGAAAATAGATAACAGCGCTATTTCCAAGTACTCATCTTTTGAGAAAATTAAACTTAAAAATAGAAGCTGGCCAACAAACCAAATCACGAATGCCCCCATCTGGTGTAGCGTTGACTTACGAGATGGAAATCAAGCTCTTATTGAACCAATGGGGATAGAAAAGAAGCTTAGATTTTTTGCAATGTTGATTGAGTTGGGTTTTAAGGAAATCGAAATAGGATTTCCATCGGCATCTGAAACGGAATTCAACTTCGTAAGAAAATTGATCGACGATAATTTAATTCCCTCTGATGTAAAAATCCAAGTTTTATCTCAAGCTCGAGAACACTTAATCCAAAGAACTTTTGAAGCTACAGAAGGTGCAAAAAACGTAATTTTTCATTTGTATAACTCTACTTCGACTCTCCAAAGAGAAGTTGTGTTCAAAAAGGACAAAGCAGGAATTACAAAAATTGCTACGGAAGGAGCTGAGCTTGTGCAACAACTTTCTGAAGAATACAACAAGACGGATTGGCAATTTGAGTACAGTCCAGAGAGCTTCACTGGAACAGAACTAGACTATGCAGCCGAGGTTTGTAATGAGGTCAATAATATCTGGCACAAAGGTAACAAAAATAAAACAATTATTAACCTACCTGCAACAGTGGAACTCTCCACGCCAAATATTTATGCCGATCAAATTCAATGGATGAACGAAAATTTAAAGAATAGAGACAAGATCATTCTTAGTCTCCATCCTCATAATGATAGAGGAACAGCAGTTGCTGCGGCTGAACTTGGTTTGATGGCAGGTGCAGATAGAATTGAAGGTACTCTTTTCGGAAACGGTGAAAGAACAGGTAACGTAGATATTGTAACTTTGGGATTAAATTTGTTCACCCAAGGAATCGATCCTCAGCTAGATTTTTCAGATATCAATAAGACAATGCGTGAGGTTGAATATTGCAATCAACTTCCGGTTCATCCTCGACACCCATATGCGGGAGACTTGGTATTTACAGCTTTTTCAGGATCTCATCAAGATGCCATAAAAAAAGGATTTGATGAAATGCGAAATTCAAATGATTCCAAGTGGCGTGTGCCCTATTTGCCTATAGACCCTGAAGATGTTGGCAGAACCTACGAAGCTGTTATCAGAATAAATAGCCAATCGGGAAAGGGAGGCATTTCCTACATTCTTGAACAAGACTATGGAGTTATTTTGCCAAGAAGAATGCAAATTGATTTCAGTCAAGTTATTCAGAAGCAAGCAGATGAAACTGGAAAAGAATTGAACTCTAAAGAAATTTGGGAAAGTTTTGAAAGTTACTATCTAAGAAATAATACAAAAAAAATTTCTTACAATTCCCATGAAATTCAATCGTCAAAAGAAAAAGACGTCATTAAGCTTTCATTATTAGAAAAAAATAAAGAAATCCAAATTGAGGGAACTGGAAATGGACCTATAGACGCTTTCATTAATGCTTTGAATGATCACTTGTCCTCAGACTTCAAAGTTTCTGATTATCATCAACATTCAATCTCATCCGGTTCAGATGCCTCAGCTGCCGCATACATTGAAATACAAAATAAAAACTCCTCGGATTGGGGTGCAGGCATAGATCAAAACACTACAGTAGCTTCTTACAAAGCAATTCTTAATTGCATCAATAAAATTTTAAGCTGATAGTTCTGAAATTCTTAACTCATTTGTATTTTTAGTAATACAAACCGAACCTTTTTTTGAAGCGGTACCCCATATGTATTTTGCTTTGGGCGTCTTTTCGTCTTTAAGAAATTTGTTAAAAAAAAGATTTATCACTCTAGCGCTAGGTTGATTTAACCCATTGAGGTTGATCCAAAATATAAAAACATTTTTTTGGCGAATTTTTGAAAGGCTAAGAAATTTTTTCAGAGAAATAAGATTTTTTTTTAATTTCACCTCATTAAAGTCTTTTTCCGCATGAGTGAGAAGTAAATCACTCGATTCTTTTAGGTTTTCAATCAGCTGATTTAAATTTTTTCTGTATGACGGCCATCTATTCTCTATCTCGGGTAATACTTTGTTTCTCAAATAGTTTCTATCAAACGAAATATCTTTATTGGATGGGTCTTTAATAAATTTCAATTTGTCTTTTTTTGCTTTAGCTAAAATTTCACTTTTAGGAATATTCAAGAAAGGTCTAATGAGCTTTCCTTTTCCCACAGCCCTCTCTTTGGGAATTGAGCTTAAGCCCTCAATTCCACTGCCTCGCAAAGCTCTTAAAAAGAAAGTCTCAATAAGATCATCTAGATGATGGCCCATAAAAAGAATTGAGTTTTTTTCTAAGGTTTTTTCAAAAAATCTATATCTTTCGTCTCTTAGTTTTTTTTCAAGATTAGAAGACATATTCTTTTTCTGTTTTAGAGAATGAGCGATGAATTTAATTTCATTTTTTATACAAAAATTTTCACAAATAGTTTTCCATTTTTCGGAATCTTTTTGAACGTTGTGATTGATATGAATTGCAATTAAATTGAGATCATTTTCATTTTGTAGCTTCTTTAGTTCATTCAGAAGTACTAGTGAATCTACTCCGCCACTTAAAGCAACATAATAAGTTTTGGTTTTTTTATTTAAATAAGGTTTAAGGTAGTCAGAAAAGTCCATTCACTTCTGAATTGACCCATAAGACATGATTTTTTGATATCTCTTTTCGATCAGCTCATCGATTTCAATTTCTCTCAGACGCTTTAAATTGTCATCGATTTCTTGAGCAATTAGCGAAGATGCTTTTTTTGCATCTCTGTGCGCACCGCCTAAAGGCTCCTCAATTATGTTATCAATCAAGCCGAAATCCAGTAAATTTTTAGCGTCGAGTTTCATTGCTTCTGCTGCTTCTTGAGCTTTAGAATTGTCTCTCCAAACAATAGACGCACAAGCTTCTGGGGATGCTACTGAATAAATTGAATATTGCAGCATGGAAATATGATCTCCTACTCCAATCGCTAATGCTCCTCCTGATCCACCCTCACCTGTAATAATGACGATTATTGGTACTTTAAGACCTGACATAATGCTTAAATTTTTAGCAATAGCTTCACTCATACCACGTTCTTCGCTCTCAATTCCAGGATAAGCGCCTGGCGTATCTATAAAAGTTATTATTGGAAGAGAAAAATCTTCAGCTAATTTCATTAATCTGGAAGCTTTCCGATAGCCTTCAGGTTGGGACATACCAAAGTTTCTAGAAATTTTGTCTTCAGTAGATTTGCCCTTTTCGTGACCAATGATTACAACCGAACTACCTTTAAATTTTGCTAATCCACCAATGATTGCTTGATCATCGCCAAACAATCGATCGCCATGCAACTCATCAAAATCAGTAAAAATATTTTCTATGTAGTCAGAAAAATGAGGTCGATGAGGGTGGCGAGCTACTTGAACTTTTTGCCAAATCGAAAGGCCCTCGTAAATTTCTTTAGTGAGATTTTCAATTCTATCGCTCAAGGAAGAAATTTCTTGATGAACGCTTTCTTCGTTATCTTTGTTATCTCTAAGAGATTCAATCTTGTTTTCAAGATCGCTTATCGGTTTTTCAAATTCTAAATAGGTATAGGCCATCTTTATCTCGCACGATACTGGAAATCAATATTTTCTTTCCCGCAATTTTCAACAAGTTTATCCATATTATCGTCATTTAAAAGAATTCTAAAATCTTTATCTAACTCAATATTAGCTGAACCTGAATTGAGATTGTATTGCATCTCAATTTGACTACCTTGAGTATTATTTTCTATCAAAGCTATTGCCTTTAAATTTTCCACAATATCCAAAACGTCTTTTTTTTCTTGACCTTCAATATTTATTTTTAACTTCGTTACTGATTTCATTCTTGCTTCTTCAAGAGACTTTATATCTGTAACTCTCATCTTCTTTTGTAAACCAATATTTTTCTTTTGCGTATCTTTTTCAAAAGTAACGTCTCCACTTGCAATATAAATTGTTTGTGGATTTAAATTACCTTCGAAACTATCAAGAACTTCAGAGGAAATAACGAGCTCTATCCTATCTGTTCCATCATCTAAAGTTGCAAAAACTAGAGGACCTCTTCTGGTTAGAATTCTATTTTGCCGGATTATGACTCCTGAAATTGTATTCACCCTTTCTTCCATAACATTCTCAATAGAACCAGTTCCTAGTTTTTTTAATTCCCAGTAATGCTCTTTAACTGGATGAGTCTCTAAATAAAAGCCAAGAGCAGAAAATTCAAATTTAGAATTAGCAAAGTCATCATACTTATCTTTCTTAACAGGAATGAAATCATTGCTTTCACTAATTCCGCCAAATAGATCTGAAATACCACTTTCTTGAGTAATGGTATTTTGTTTTGCGTACTTCATTGCATCTTCTAAACTCTCCAACATCTCTTTTCGAGACAAATTGAAAGAGTCCATTGCGCCACATTTAATCAATGGCTCTATACCTCTTTTATCAACCTTGCTTAAATCTACTCTTGCACAAAAGTCATATAAATTTTCAAAAGGTTTTTGTTCTCGTTCGCTAATGATGTTTTCAATGGCTGCTTTACCGAGACCTTTCACGGCCCCCAAGCCATATAAAATTTCATTATCGCCCTGATTTACAAAGTTTAATTGACTTTTATTTATATCCGGTTTGAGAATGTCTATTTCAAAATTCTTACAATCATCCAGTAGCAGCCTGACTCTATCTGAGTCATCCATATCTGAGGATAAGGCCGCACTCAAAAACTCTACAGGATAATGAGCCTTCAGCCATGCCGTTTGAAATGCAATAAGCCCATAACCTGCTGAATGTGCCTTGTTGAAACCATATCCTGCAAAAGTTTGAATCTGATCAAATAGTCCTTCAGCAGCTCTTTCAATTTTTCCTTTTTTCAAAGCTCCTTTTATAAATTCAGGTCTCTGTCTTTCCATTTCTTCAGGAATTTTTTTACCCATAGCCCTTCTAAGCAGATCTGCTTGCCCTAACGAAAAGCCTGAATATTCTTGAGCTAGTTGCATGACTTGTTCCTGATAAACTATTACTCCGTAAGTATTTTTTAAGACCTTTTCAATATCCTTATCTCCTAGATAATCTGTTTTTTCAGATCCATGCTTTCTCTTAATGAAGGTGTCTACCATTCCTGCGTCCAAAGGCCCAGGACGATATAAAGCAACAACTGAAATAATGTCTTCAAAAGATGACGGTTTTATCTTTACCAAATATTCTTTTAAGCCCCTAGATTCTAATTGAAAGACTGCAGTCGTAAGGCCATTTTGTAAAAGATCAAAAGTCAATCTGTCTTCAAGATCTATTTCCTCTAAATCGATTGCATCTAGATTTAGCTTTTCTCTTTTTGTATTAATAAGATCTAGAGCATCTTTTATGATGGTAAGTGTCCTTAAGCCTAAAAAATCAAATTTTTGTAAGCCTACTGATTCTATATCTTTCATATCGAATTGCGTTGCTAAAGTGTTTGTTGCCTCATCAAGATAAAGAGGAGAAAAATCATTTATCTCTGACGGTGCTATAACTACTCCTGCTGCATGTTTTCCAACATTTCTAATGATGCCTTCCAATTTCCTTGCCATATCAAATATTTCTTCTGCCTGTTCATCCGTTTTTAATGCTCTTTTTAAATCATTATTATCTAAGGCCTTTTCAAGAGTCATATCTGGAGAAAAAGGAATCATTTTTGCTAACCTATCTGCTAAGCCATACGATTTTCCTTGAGCCCTTGCGACATCTCTAACTACTGCTCGAGCAGCCATAGTTCCAAAAGTACAGATTTGCGCAACAGCATCTTTACCGTACTTTTGAGTGACATAATCAATTACTTTATCTCTTCCGTCTTTGCAAAAATCTATATCAAAATCAGGATTACTTATCCTATCGGGATTTAAAAATCTCTCAAAAAGCAAACCATACTTCAAAGGATCTATACCTGTAATGCCTAGACAATAAGCTACCAACGAGGCTGCTCCTGATCCTCTGCCTGGTCCAACAGGTACATTGTTTTCTTGCGCCCAATTAACAAAATCGGATACAACTAAGAAATAACCGGCATAGCCCATCTTAGAAATAACATCTAATTCAAAATCCAGTCTGTCAGCATATTTAACTTTGTCATTATCAGAAAGATCTTTAGTTTTTTCCTTTAGATTGTTTTTAGAAATTTCAATCAAGTGATCTGCAGCTGACTTATTAAAAGGAGTTTTGAAATCAGGTAATACGTAAATACCAGTCTCTATTTCCAAATTGCATTTTTTTCCTAATTCATAAGCATTGGAAAGAACTTCTGGAATGTCTTTGAACTTTTCATACATTTCTTCAGGAGAAAGAAAATATTGATCTTCAAAATAGCTTCTTGTTCTACTGGCATCGCTTAATACTTCACCTTTTTGAATGCAGACTCTAGTCTCATGTGCCTCATAATCCTCTTTATCTATAAATCTAACTTCGTTTGATGCAACCACGGGCAATCCCAATTCTCCTGCTTTAGAAAGTATATAGTCGTTGTATAAATCTTCTTGTGGCCTATTGATTCGAGAGATTTCTAGGATGAAATCTTCTTTAAATATTTTTTGAAAGTACTTAATTCTTTTTAAAAAAAGATCATGATTTGTATCCAAAACAGCCTTTCCTATATGCCCCCTAAAACCCCCAGAAAGAGCAATTAGTCCATCAGAGTGTTCAGCTAGCCACTCAGTTTCTATAACCGGAATACCTGATGTCTTTCCAACTATTTGAGATTTTGAAATTAGCTTTATTAAATTTTTATACCCTATTTGATTTTTAGCAATGAGCGTCAAATTAGCTTGTTCGTTATGAGAAGAACTATCTCTGACGTGGTTTATCTCTGCCCCTGCAATGGGTTTAATCCCCTTTGATCTAACCGACTTATAAAATTTTAAAAAACCAAAGAGATTTGCAGAATCAGTGATAGCTATACTCTCATAGTTGTACTGTTGTGCTTTTTCAGAGAGTTGATCAATTTTGACAATGCTATCGACAATAGAATATTCGCTATGAATATTTAAGTGTGTAAATTTCTTATCTAGCATCTAAAACCGGCTTAAAACTCTTCCTATGATAATTAGTCGGACCTAAAGATTTTAAAATATTTAAGTGCTCTTTTGTTGGATATCCTTTATTTTTTTCCAGAGAAAAATCAGGATATTTTTTGCTAAAAGCAATCATTAAATTATCTCTATGAACTTTTGCAACAATGGAAGCAGCCATTACCTCGGGAATTTTATCGTCAGCTTTAATGATTGCTTTGCAAGGATAATTTATTTTTGGGATGTCTATGCCATCGACAATTATCTCTATATTACTAACCTTTAATCCCAGGATTGCCCTTTTCATGGCTAGAAGACTAGCTTCTTTTATATTTAAGGAATCTATTTCCTTGACAGATGCTTTACCAATAGAAATTTTGATTGCATTTCTTTCTATTTCGCTGAGTAGTATGATTCTTTTTTTTTCAGAAAGCTTTTTCGAATCCTTTAATTCAAAATTATTGTTGTTTCCTAAGATAACTGCTGCAGCTACAACAGGACCAAACAAGCAGCCTCTTCCAACCTCATCTGCCCCAACAAGGTATTTTTTCATTTTGCAAGAATTTCTCTTAGAGCGATTGAAAACTTATTTGAATCTGTAACTAATAAGCTATCTCTTATTAAACTCAACTTGTTTGAAATAACTTCTTGATTTTCAAAAGTAAGTTCAACTTTTTCACTGATTTCTTTTCCAGTGACTCGATTTTGTCTTAGTTCAAAAACAATCTTCTCTTGAGAAAGAATATTTGGAAGAGATATAAATTTTGTTTTTAGAAAAAAATTGGACAAGATAAAATTACTTAATTTATTGCTCTTATAAATTACTACCATCGGCTTAGCTAAAATTGCGGCCTCTAATGTTGCTGTTCCGGATGCCACAATAGCCATGTTGCAAGAGGCTAAAACCTTTTGAGTGGAATCAAAAATAACACTTATTTTTTTTGATAATTGTTTTAACTCACCAAAAAGATCAGACTCTTTATTCAAGGCTAATATAATTTCTACATCAGCATTTTGCTTTTTATATGTATTAATGAAGTCTGCTAGTGGTTTTGAATGATGATATATTTCGGATTTTCTACTGCCAGGTAAGATCGCGATCACCTTTTTATCTAATGGGATATCTAGGTTTTTTCTCAATTCCTCTTCATTTGAGTCTAGTGATAAATTTTTAGCAAGGGGGTGGCCTACATAAGAAAAATTAACACCATGTTTCTTTAATAATTGAGATTCAAAGGGAAATAGTGAGAAAACCCTATGATACAAAGAATTGAACTTATGCACTCTTCCATATCGCCATGCCCAAAACTGTGGACATACATATTGAACAGTTTTGATATTTGTATCTCTTCTTAAAGCTTTACAAATGCCGCTATTAAAAGACGGACTATCTATTCCAATAAAAACATCAGGATTCTCTTTTTTAAGAAAATTTATAAAATTTTTTCTTAATTTTAAAATTTTTCTTAAATTTAATAATGGATCAATTAAACCCATATAGGAAATTTCTTTAATAGGAAAAAAACTTTTTAACCCCTCGCCTTCCATGAGTGGTCCTCCAACGCCAATAACTTCTAAGTTTTCGATATTGTCTTTTAAATCAACAAGGAGTTCATGTCCGAGAGAGTCTCCAGATTTTTCGCCTGCACAAACTGCAATTTTCAAAATTTCAAACCTTTAACGAACTATACTTCTATCAGTATTTGAAATACTTTTAATAAAAGGATCCATTTCTTTGATATCTTTAAATTTCGAAATGATTTCCTTTTTTGCGTCTTTAAGTTTGTTTTTTCTGAGGTACAAAATTTTATAAGACTCCTTTAATGCATCACTAGCTTCTTTTGAAAGATCCTGTCTTTGAATACCAACAGTGTTCAAGCCTCTTGGAATTGCAGGATTGCCGCTTACTCTTACATAAGCGGGCACGTCTTTGGTAATAATAGTTCCTAGTGCGCTGAAACTATAACTTCCTATATTGCAGAATTGGTGAACTAGTGTAAAACCGCTTAACCTTGCTCCCTTTCCGACATTAACAACTCCAGCTACGCCTGCGTTATTTGTCATAACTATATCGTCTTCTAAAGTACAATCGTGAGCTACATGAGTATAAGCCATAAATAAATTATTATTACCAATTATGGTTTTTCCATTTTCTTGAACAGTGCCTCTATTGATCGTTGATCCTTCTCTAATTTCATTGTTATCACCAATCTCTAGAAAAGTGTCTTCTCCTTTGTATTTAAGATCTTGAGGATCTCCACCGACACTTGCAAAGGGGTAAATAAGATTATCTTTGCCTATGAGTGTATTCTTATGAACAAATGCGTTACCCTCGATGACGGTCCCAGATTTTATTTTTACATTAGGACCTATTACAGTATAAGGACCTATAGAAACACCATCATCTATTTCAGCAGATGAATCAATTTGAGCTGAAGAATGAATCATTTAGGACGATCGGCACAAAGAACAATTGCCGAACAAATAAATTTTTCTCCAACAGTTGCCTTACAATCAAATTTCCAAATCCCTGCCTTTTCTGAAATTTTAGTTGATTCTAGGGTCAACCTATCTCCAGGTATCACTGGGTTTTTGAACCGTAATTTATCAGCACCTACAAAATAGTACATTGAGCCCTCTTGAGGAGTTTTATTCATAGAGACAAAACCCAAAACACCTGAAGCTTGGGCAAGAGCTTCAAGAATTAAAACGCCCGGCATTACAGATCTATTGGGAAAGTGGCCAAGAAAAAAGGGTTCGCTATTAGTGATATTTTTATAGGCCTTGATATATTTATGCTCTTCTAATTCTTCAACTCTATCCACTAGCAAAAAAGGATAACGGTGAGGTAATAACGTTTTAATTTTCTCTATATCAATCATCGAAATGTTTTTTTTGAATTGTAATATGTTTCAACCATTTTGCGTGTTCTAAAACTACAGAGCCGCCAGAATAAATTCCAGATTTTTTAATGGATTTAGTTAAATAAGTCATTGGATTTATTCTTACATTATTTTCCACTTTTATATTATCGACAATTCCACATCCTCCACCAATTAAACAATCATCACCAATAATTGTACTTCCTGCAATTGCCGTTTTAGCCCCAATAATTGTGTTTTTTCCAATGCTGCAATTGTGTGCAATATGTACTTGATTATCTAATTTTACACCCTTATCAATTAAGGTAACTCCCAGAGAAGCCCTATCGATAGTACAGGAAGCACCTATTTCAACATCATCTTTAAGCTCTACATGCCCCAAATGCTCTATCTTTTCCCAAGAATCTTTCTTTTTGGCGAAGCCAAGCCCATCAGAACCTATGACAGAGTTTGCGTGGATAATATTATTTCTTCCAATAACGGTTAGTGGATATAAACATACATTAGGGTGTATATAAGTATCATTTCCTACGATTGAATCGTCGCCTATAAAGCATCCTGAATTTATTCGCACACCTTTGCCTAATTTTACATTTTCACCTATGAAAACATTCTTACCTATTTGAATATCTTCGTTTTCTGAAAATTTATGAGAATGGTCATATGAAAGATTTTTTCTATTATCTTCAAAAAAGAGTTGAGTTAATTTCGCATAAGCTGCGTGCACGTTAGATACAAGAATATAGTTAGTGTTGCAATAATCTGCAAAGTCCTTTGAAACTAGGATTGCGCCAGCGCCAGTGTTTTTTAGGTCTTTTAAAAACTTTTTATTATAAAAGAACGAAATACTTTCATTTGTTGCGTCTTTTAAGGAACTTATCTCAGAAATTTTTAATGAACCACTACCTACTAACTTTCCGTCTAGGAAATTTGAAATCTCCGACAGTTTGAAGGTTTTTTTTGACAAACTTATTTATTTCTTTTGATCTTTATTAATTAAATCTACAACTTCAGGGGTAATGTTAATTTTTTCGTCAGATCTATCAAAAGCCAAAAGAGCTTGAGAGTTTAAAAGCATTTTTATTTTTTTTGCCTTTATAAGTTCATTTACTACTTTTTGTACAGATTCAGCTTGATCTGCCTGAAGCTTTTGAGTGACTTCTTGCTCTTTGGCTTGAATTTGTTGAGAGAGAAGTTGAATGCTCTGATATAAAGTTTGAATTTTCTTTAAAATTTCTTCTTTTTCATTATCCGATAAAGTTGACTCTTCCTTTTTTAACTTTTCCGCAAGTTTTATTCTTTCACTATCTTTCGATTGAGCTTCGTCTGTTAAGTCTTTATAGTCAGAGGAGTCTCTTAAGTCATCGATACGCTCTCTTGCAAGATCTGTTCCTAAAAATATTGCGTTGTAATCAATAACAGCTATGCCTTCTAAAAGAAATGCAAAGTTTGTGAAACTAATTAGAGCTGAGAAAATAAATATTTTTCTTATGTAGTTCATCTTTAAAATCTCCCTTTTCAGTAAAAATAATTATAAAGGAATTGAAGTTTACCTTTTTGACAAAGAAAATTCCTATTTTTTTTTAAAATTGTGTTCCTATTTCAAATTGAAAGGTTTCTGTTCTGTCTTCAGGTGAGTCGTTAAAGACTGAAGCTAAAGCAAATGACAATGGTCCCAAAGCGGTAATCCATGTAACTCCAACTCCTATAGAATATCTCAGTTCAGATAGATCAAACTCATAACAATTGGTTTCATATGCTCGACAACCATCGCTGAAAACGTTTCCATAATCTAAGAAAACAGAGCCTCTTAATGATCTTGGATCTGGGACAAAATCCAGAGGAATTATAAGATCAAAACCTCCTGAAATACTATAAGGTCCTCCAATAGGTCTTGCATATCTTGGACTATATCCCGAAGAATAAATTGCTTTTGGCCCAAGATAATTCTGTTTAAATCCTCTTACTGACCTCATACCCCCTGCATAGAAGTGCTGATATGGAGGAGCAGTTTCTGTATCGTCATAGGTAAATAAAATTCCAATTCTTGATCTATAACTAAAGATTAAATTTAGTGGAAGAGGCCTGAAAATTTTAAAGTCATGATTAAATCGTCCATAATTTATATTACTACCTGGAAGAGTCACAGTTAAAGATAATTGGTTACTCATCCCATTTGTAGGAAATAGCCCTCTATCTAGAGTTATTTGAGACCAGGTAACTCCAGCAGAATAAGTATTAAAATCAAACCCTTCAGAATTATAAAAATCAACTAATTGCCTTGAACTAAATGCATTTGTTTTGATTTGTGTATTGTCGAAAGATAAGTTCAAGCCCAGTCGCTCTATTTCACTAATTGGAAGCTGGAAAGAAACATTGCCTCCATAAGAATCAGTATTGTATGCTGCAATATTAAAGTTACCGTAATCTGTTTTTCTGTAAAAAGCTCCATATCCAAGACCTATCCCATCAATTGTGAAATATGGGTCAAAAAAGTTAAACGATACATCTTGTCTCCATTCGCTATAGTTAATACCTACGGAAACAGAATTACCTGTTCCAAATGCATTTTTTTCAGAATAATTAGCTCCCAAACTAAGTCCATAAGCTCCATATCCTATCGAACCGCCAATAGAGCCAGAGTATTGCTCTTCTACTTTAAAAATTACATCGACTTCATCTGGTGAACCAGGTACAGCTTTCTTCTCATAGTCAACTTTTTTAAAAAAACCAAGTCTATCAAGTCTCAACTTTGATGTTTCAAGTAAATTATTTGAAACCCAACTTTTTTCCATTTGTCTCATTTCTCGTCTAAGCACAACGTCATGAGTTCTTTCATTTCCCTCAAAGGAGATTCGATTGAGCATCGTCCTTTGACCTGGATCAACATAGATTGTTAGGGCAACCGATTTTTCTTCTTCGTTGACCTCCTTCGATGTAGAGACATCAACATTTGTGTAACCAAAGTTTTCTAGAAAGTTACTTATTGAATCTTCTGTAAACTTGAGCAAGCCTTCAACATATGTTTCTTGAACAGGAATATTAATAAAGCTTCTTATAAAAATTTCCTCTTCATCCAAATCCCCAGCAAGCTTCACTTCACTTACTTTATAAACATCTCCCTCATTTATTTTAATTGTTATGTATATGTCCTTCTTATTTTCTGAAATCGAAACCATTGTTGAGACAACATCAAATTTCAAATAGCCATTGTTTTTGTACATTGACTCTAAAGTTTCCAAATCTCCTTTTAGATTTTCTCTTGAGTAAGATGATCCTCTACTGAAAACCGACAACCAGTTTGTTTCTTTCAGTTTGAAACCATCCAGAATCTCCTGATCTGAATATAGTTTATTTCCAACGATATTTATTTTTTTTAGTGAAGCAGATTCTCCTTCATCTATTTCTACTGATAGCTTTACCCTATTTTTAGGAAGATCATCTGTTCTGACTTCTACTTCTGCGGAATATTTACCTTGAGAAGAATACTGTCTCTCTAGCTCAACGCTTAAACTTTCAAAAACAGACCTTTTGTATAATGCACCTTCAAAGATTCCTGATTTTTTTAAACCATCTAGTAAAGCATCGGTTTTTATTTGCTTATTTCCTTCAATTGAGATTTCATCAATAGTTGGTCTTTCTTCTAAATCTATTAATAAAGCGTTTCCATCCCTGCCTAACTTAACATCATCAAATTTTCCAGTTTGAAAAATTGAGGAAGCAATTTCTTTAAATAATTCTTGATCAATCTCTTCTCCCAAGCCAACTGGCATTACAGCAAAAACACTTCCTGCAGAAACTCTTTGTAACCCTGAAATTCTAATGTCATCAATTATCCAGGAGTCCTTCTCTTGTAACACAAGACAACTGGGGAAAAAAATAAAACTTATAAGTAATAAGCGAATCATTAATTTCTTAGCCTAAGATCCTAAAAATATCATTAAAAAAAACAAAAACAAAAAGAAAGATCAAAAAGGCAGTTCCTAATCTATAAAAGAAATTGAGCATTTTATCAGGTAATTCTCTCCCAATTATTTTTTCTATGGTGAGGATAAGTGCTTGTCCTCCATCTAAAACTGGCAGTGGAAATAAATTGACAATACCAAGACTTATACTAATTAAAGCAATTAGATAAAAGAAAGAATACAAGCCTCCATAAATTACTGACTCTCCAGCATATTGACCTATCATAACTGGGCCGCCTAAGTTTTTTGCTGAAACTTGCCCTAAAATAATCTTACCTATAAAAAATATTGAATTTTCAATAACTTTATAAGTTTGCAAAATAGAGTTTTTTAATGAGTCTATTACAGAAAATTTTTCCAAAACTCTAGCATTATCACTTAGTTCAAATGAAGAACTTATTCCAATTTGCCAATTAAAAGTATTTTCAGAAAGATTTGGTTTAATGAGTAATGTATTAATCCTATTTTCTCTGAGGATTTTTACTGAAATTTCATTCCCGCTAGACTTATTTATTTCCTGTCTGATGTCTCCCCAGTAAAGAATTGATTTGTCTTCAATTTCAAGAATTTTATCTCCGGGTTCCATTCCCCCAAATTCTGCAGGACTTGCCTTTGAAACTGAGCCGATGACTGGTTTTAAGGGTGGGAAAATTCCTAATTCGTATAAGAGGTTTGAAGGCTCTTTAGTACTTAGCCAATTATTAATTGGCAAATAAAACTCATAAAAATTTTCATCTCTAAGAATCTGGATTTCTAGATATCCGGATTCGCCTAATCTTTTCGAAAGAGCTAGTTGAGCATCGGAAAAAGAAGATATTTCAGCATTATCAATTTTTGTAATTAAATCTCCTTTCTCAATACCTTTTTCGTTTGCAATTGAATTTAAAAGGACATCACCTACTATTGGCATAGTTTTATAAGTTCCAAAAAGATTAATAATAAAAAAAATTGCAATAGCCAGAATAAAGTTAAAGATTGGCCCTCCTAAAGTAATCAATAATTTTTGGTAATATTTTTTAGAAGAATAGGAGTCATTGGATGGAGACTTCTCTGAGATTTCTTCTCCGTTCATTTTTACATACCCTCCAAAGGGTAGTAATCTAAGATTAAAGATAGTTTTAGATTTTGTCTCCCAACTTTTAATTGATCGACCAAACCCTATAGAAAAGTCCAATACTCTTACTCCAAAAAGTCGGGCGAAGGAAAAATGCCCTAGTTCATGGATAAAGACAATTATCGAAATAAGTACTAAAAAAGAAAAAATATATATAAGAAAAGTCATTTAATATTCTTGGCTGCAAAATTCAATGCAATTTCTTTTGCCTTTTCATTAAATTCTAGAATTGACTCCAATGATACAGAAGTTAGATGCATATTACTCTTAAATGCATAATTAAGAGTAGTTGAAATTAGGTTATATATGTTTAAAAAGCTTATTTTGTTTTTCATAAATAATTCAACTGCTACCTCATTTGCTGCATTTAAAATAATTGGCATCCCTTTTTCATGATTTAAGGCAAAGTATGCAAAATCTATAGAAGGAAACTTAAAAGGATCTATTGTTTTGAAACTAAGATTTTTTAAATGTTGCAAATTAATTTTATTTGTATGACTTTCGACTGTATCTGGATAACTTAAACCGTAAGAAATTGGAATTTTCATATCTGGTATAGCCATGGCTGCTAGAATTGTTCCATCACAAAACTCAACAAAGGAGTGAATAAGTCCTTCAGGATGAATAATAGCCTCAATCTTGTCAGGGTCTTCATTAAACAAATATTTTGCTTCTATTATTTCTAGCGCCTTATTCATTAGAGTTGAAGAATCAATGGTGATTTTTTGTCCCATCTGCCAAATTGGATGTTTCAAAGCTTGCTTTAATGAGATGTTTTTAAATTTTGACTTAGATAATTTATAGAAAGGACCGCCAGAACAAGTAAGTGTAATTTTTGATATAGAATTTTCTTTTTTACCTTGAATACTTTGATGAACTGAACAATGTTCAGAATCAATAGGAATGATTTGAGCTCCATGTTCTTTTGCTTCATTTACTAAAAGTTCACCAGCCATGACCAATGGTTCTTTATTAGCTATTAAGACTTTCTTTCCCGATAAGATGGAATGATGAATTAGATCTAAACCATCCGAGCCTGATATCGCTGCTATCACCGTATCTACATCATTACTCGAAATTAATTTTAGAAGTTCATTTCTATTTATGAATCTTTTAGAAGCAAATTTATTTCCTGATTTTTCTATGTATATTTTTGCTTTCTTATGCCTTTTTGCTTGCGCCTTTATCGACTCTATATTAGAAAGAGCAACTAAGCAGGCAACTTCATATTTTTCTTTATTTTTTTCAATAACTTCTAGTGAGGATTTTCCAACCGATCCTGTGGATCCAAGTAATACTACTTTTTGCATTAAATAAAACTATAAAAGATAAAAAAAACAGGTATGCACATAATGTGACTATCTATTCTGTCAAGAATACCACCATGTCCAGGTAATAAATTTCCAAAATCTTTAATACCAATTAATCTTTTTGATTTACTTGCTAAAAGATCTCCAGAAACACTAGCTAAAGAGGAAATCATTATTATCAAAAAGGTTATCAGATAACCTAATGAATCTATAAATTGCGATATCACTAGAAGTTCTGAGAAAACCTCTGATCCTGATATTTCTTGCTCGATGAATAAATATCCTAAGAAAAGAAACAAAAAACTTGGAATCACCAATCCTAAGAGAGTTCCTTCTAAGGTCTTGTTTGGACTAATAGAAGGATAGACAAACCTTTTACCTAAAAGTTTCCCGAATACCAAAGCAAAGATATCCGTAAATACGGAAATTAATAATGCGGTAAAAAAAAAGCTCCTACCGGATGAGTTCGTTATAGGAAAGATTAAAAACACATTTATAAGAACTAAAATAAAAATTATCCAAACATAGATATTTTTTTTTCCTTTTATTTTAAACAATTCAAATAAGGAATATCCTAATATGCCAACCAAGATTATTTGAAAGAGAAAATCGCTGGAGAAAAAAACAAAAAAAAAGCACAAAGAGGCCTAAAATCAGTCCTGTGATGGTTCTTTTCATATTTATCCTGTTTCAACTCCAAATTTTCTTTTTCTGGATCGGAAGTCCTCGAGTGCAATATCAAAATCTTTTACATTGAAATCAGGCCAAAGTTTGTCTGAAAAAAATAGCTCAGAATATGATGATTGCCAAAGGTAGAAATTACTCAGTCTTTTTTCCCCTCCTGATCTTATTATTAAATCTGGATTAGGAAAGCTTTTTGTTTCTAAATAATTTTCAAGAGAATTTTCATTTAATTCTTTATTTTTTTTGTCTGCATGAAATTTTTTGATCGCATTTATTATGTCCCACTTTCCTCCGTAGCTAGCAGCAATTATTAAATTAAGCTTCGGATCATATTCTTCAGTAAGTTTTTTTGATTTTTCAATTTGTTTTATCAATTTTTTATTAAACCTTGAAATATCTCCAATAAAATTTAGCTTAACTTTTTCTTCCCTAAGTTCAGGAGTCTGTTCTTCTAATGCATCAAAGAATAAAGTAATTAAATCTCTTACTTCTCCTTCCTCTCTCAGCCAATTTTCTGTGCTGAAAGCAAACAGAGTAAGATAATCAATTTTTTTTTCTAAGGCATACTCAACTGCTAATCTAGCTTTTTTTACACCTTCTTTATGCCCAGCTTTTGAAGGAAGGTTTCTGTTTGACGCCCACCTACTATTTCCATCCATAATTACCGCAAGATGGTTGAGATTTTTCATTTTTAAATTTCTAAAAGATCTTTTTCTTTTTTCTCCAGAAGCAAGTCTATCTTGGTTACATAGTCATCAGTGAGTTTCTGAATAATTTCTTCGCCACGTCTTAAATCATCTTGAGAGATTTCTTTTTCATTGTGGAATTCTTTTAACATAGCATTTGCATCTCTTCTTTGATTTCTTATAGCAACTTTTGAGTTTTCTGCTTCAGATTTAGCGACTTTAATTAAATCTTTTCTAGTCTCTTCAGTTAACTCAGGAACAATAACTCTAATGACGTCTCCTGAAGTAGCAGGCTGAAGTCCAATATCTGATGACTGGATAGCTTTTTCAATATTTTGTACCTGATCTTTTTCCCATGGAACTATTGATAAAGTTCGAGCATCTTCAACTGAAATATTACTCATCTGACTTATTGGGGTGCTTGATCCATAGTAATCAACTTCAACTGAATCCAGAAGTGATGGATTAGCTCTTCCCGTTCTTATCCTTTGGAGTTTTTTTTCTAAAGATAAAATGGTTTTATCCATTTGCTCTTCAGTTTCAGATTTAGTTTCATCAATCATTACAATTATCTACAAGAAAAGATTTTTAACCCTCAAGTTGAGACTGAACCTCTTCTGCAAAATCCTTTTTTTCAACTTCTATACCCTCGCCAACTTCAATCCTTATGAAGGAAGAAATTTTTGTATTCGACTCAGAAAGAAATGCTTCCACACTCTTAGAAGGGTCTTTGACAAAAGGTTGCTTCAGTAAGCTAACATCTGCAAGTTGTTTGTTTAATTTACCCTGAATCATTTTTTCCTTTATTTCTTCAGGTTTATCTTCCTTTTCGACCTGTGACCTAAAAATTTCTCGTTCCGAATTTATATAAGATTCATCTAAATCTTCAGGAGACAAAACAATTGGATTACTTGCGGCAATATGCATGGCAACTTCTTTTGCAATTTCGGGACTTCCTTGATCTAAAGAAACTCCAGCAGCTATTTTTTTATTTGAATGGATATATGATTCTAGAACTTCTCCAGTAATTTTTTTTACCTTTCTAATAATTATGTTTTCGCCAATTTTTTGAACCAAAGACATTCTTTGCTTTTCCATACTTTCAGAAACTTCATCTAACAAATTTTCTTCAGAAGATGTGTCAACAGCAACTTTCAGCGCTTCTTCACAAAAGTTTATAAAATTTTCATCTTTAGCAACAAAGTCAGTTTCACAGTTAACTTCTACAAAAGTAATTTCTTTGTCAGATATTTTAGAAGTTATTATCCCTTCAACAGCAGTTCTCGAAGCTTTTTTTTCAGCTTTCAGAGCGCTACTTTTTCGTAAATTTTTTATTGCCTCCTCTAAATTTCCATTTGCTTCTTCAAGAGCTTTTTTGCATTCCATCATGCCCAGGCCTGTTTTCTCCCTGAGCTCTTTCACATCTTGTGCTTTTATTGTCATTTATTCTTCCTCAGATTTTTTTGTTTCTTCTTGATTGCTGCTTTCGGTTTGAACTTCCTGTTCTTCCTGAGAAGCTTTTTTAACAACTACAGGGCCATCTTTTGAGGTTCTTGTTGCTCCTGACATCTCCGCCCCTTCGAGGCAGGCGTTTGAAATTATTCTTGAAATCAAAGAAATTGACCTAATGGCATCATCATTACCTGGAATAATAAAATCCACATCATCAGGATTTGAATTAGTATCAACTATTCCTATTATGGGAATACCCATTTTCTTTGCTTCAGCTATTGCTATCTTTTCATTTTCTACATCAACAACAAAAAGAGCTTCGGGAAGACCTCCAATATTTTTTATTCCACCAATTGAACGATCTAACTTTTCCATTTCTCTTCTAATGCCTAAAACTTCTTTCTTGGTTAAATCAGCGAACTTTCCCTCTTCTTCTTGGGTGTTTAAAATTTCAAGCCTTCTGATAGAAGATCTTACAGTTTTATAGTTTGTGAGCATTCCACCAAGCCATCTATAATTAATAAAAGGCATGTTGCATCTTTCAGCTTCTTCTTTTATGACTCTTCTGGCGGCTCTTTTGGTTCCAACGAATAGAATTCTATTATTTGAGGCTGAGAGCTTTTTACAAAACTCAACTGCAGGACTTAAGCACTCTAAAGTTTTTTCTAGATTAATAATGTGAACTTTGTTTCTGTCTCCAAAAATGAACTTTTCCATTTTAGGATTCCAAAACCTTGTTTGATGACCGAAATGAACACCGGCTTTTAACATTTGTTCTATGGAAATATCCATAAATTGCTCCTTTTTTATAGCCTTTAGGCTGGGTTATTCCTCCTCGAGGCTAAGTATTAAACTGACATTGAGCCATGACAGCACCCTAATACTCAATCCATACGAGTGTGTATTTTCTTCTCTATTTCAAAGAGAAAACGAATTAGAACATATTCCAAAATAAGAATAAAGAAATTAATTATCTTCCTTTAAAAGATCTTCCACGGTATAAAAACCTGGTTTTTTTTGGCGCAAAATATGACTAAGCCTTGCGCCTTCTCCAAAAATGTCTCTGCTAAGTGCGTTGTGAGTGACAAGAATTTCCTCATTATCAAAACCAAATATGACTTCATGTCTGCCTACAGAAGATTTATCTCGAAGAGATTCAATATTTATATTGATATTTTGATCAAGATGAAATTCTATGAATTTTTTTATATCTAGAGCTGTACCAGAAGGAGCATCTTTCTTTTTTTTATGGTGAGTTTCTATAATCTTTATAGAGATTTTAGTTTGAGAATTATTAATTAGGTTTTGATTAACATCATCAATAATGGTTTTAAGAATCTTCAACTTGAAAAAAGCTATTCCTCTACTTAAATTTGGAGCGTGAAGTATTGCTACATCTTCAGACAAACTTTTTAAATTTTCTATTTGTTCAGAACTATGTCCTGTAGAAGCCAGCACCAAAGGAATTTTATTAGAAAGACAAAATTCATGAATATTTGAAAGATTTTCTGGATATGATGCATCGATTACTACAGGATTCTTCAATTTGTCTTTTGGTATTTCTAAAAGAGAACCTAATAATGGATAAGACAAGTTATCTATTTTTTTTCCTTGATGTGGATTTTCTGAGGAACAAATGCCATAAGATATTGAGTTAGTTTTCAAAATAGATGAACCTAATCTTCCAGTTGCACCGACAAGAATTAAGTCATTTTGTAAGTTAGTCATAAATTTTTAAAAAAAGCTTTAGCGGAATTTAGCCAGGAACTCATTAATGGAGAATTGTTTTCATGAGACATGTTTTCTTTAAATTTATTCAAAAGATTTTTTTGTTCTGTATTCAAGTTTACTGGAACTTCAACTATTACCCTAACTAGAATATCTCCAACAGATCCACCTCTCAGAGGTTTTATGCCTTTACCATTCAACCTAAAAATTTTGTGGCTCTGAGTTCCTGATGGTATTTTTATTTTAGCCTTGCCTACAAGAGTAGGAACTTCTATTGAACCACCGAGTGCAGCGTCTACAAAGTCTAAAGGAACTTCACAATAGAGATGTCTTCCATCTCTCTCAAAAATAGAATGCTCTTTAACGTTTATGGAAATATAAAGATCGCCTCGATTACCTCCCCGGCCTAACTCTCCCTCTCCGGAAAGCCTGATTCTATCGCCATCATCTACTCCCGCCGGAATCTTAACTGATAGTTTTTTATTATTACTTGTAAAGCCAGATCCGTTACATTTAGAACAATTTTTATCATGAATTTCCCCTTCCCCTCTACAATGAGGACAAGTTTGCTGCATGGAGAAAAAACCTTGTTGCTGTCTTATTACGCCAGCTCCTCCACAATAGGAACATCGATTCCAGAGTCCACCACATCTCTCCTTTGAGGGAATTTCTATATTAAGTGATTTGCCAAAAACTGCTTCCTCAAGGGAAACTTCTAAGTTGTAACTTAAGTCAGCGCCCCTAGATGAGGCCCTTCCTCCTGAGGATCCTCCAAAAATATCCGAGAATATGTCACCAAAAATATCGCTAAAAGCATCTGCAGCACCTTGAGAACTTGAAAAAGATGAATTTACTCCTTCGTGACCAAAATTGTCATAAGTTTGTCTTTTTTGATCATCAGATAAAATCTCATACGCTTCGGAGAGTTCTTTAAATTTCTCAGCAGCTTGGGAATCATCTGGATTTCTATCCGGATGATATTTCATTGCTAATTTTCTATAAGCCTTTTTTAATTCATCCTTGTTAGCAGATTTGCTAACTCCAAGAACATCATAATAATCTTTCTTGCTCATGATGTTTTAGAGAGGAACTAACTTTTCTCTTCTTTTACTTCTTCAAAGTCGGCATCTACAACCTCATCACTGGAAGTCGCATTCTCAGATTCAGAATTATTTTGATTTTCTTGTTGGGCTTGCTGTTGCTCAGCGTAAAGTCTTTGTGCTAACGAGGAAGAGGCATCAGCAAGAGCTTTTGTTTTTTCTTCAATATCACTCTTATCTTCTCCTTTCAAAGCCTCTTCAAGAACGGATATGGCACTCTCTATACTTTCCTTTTCAGAAGCCTCAACTTTATCTGCAGACTCTTCTAAGGTTTTTTTACAACCATGAATTAAAGTATCTGCGGCATTTTTAGCTTGGACAAGTTCTTCAAATTTCTTATCGTCTTCAGCATTTGCTTCAGCATCCTGCACCATTTTTTCAATCTCCTCATCAGACAAACCACTTGAAGCTTGAATGGTTATGGATTGTTCTTTATTGGTAGCCTTATCTTTCGCTGATACATTAAGTAT
This sequence comes from SAR86 cluster bacterium AG-422-E19, assembly GCA_003213595.1. Lineage (GTDB taxonomy): Bacteria > Pseudomonadota > Gammaproteobacteria > Magnimaribacterales > AG-339-G14 > MEDG-81. The sequence continues at coordinate 300,865 of QCMR01000002.1, forward strand.
TCCATTTGCATCTATGTCGAAGGAGACTTCTATTTGTGGCATTCCTCTTGGTGCCGCAGGTATTCCATCAAGATTAAATAAACCTAGTTGCTTATTATCTTTGGCTTGTTTTCTTTCTCCTTGAACAACATTCACAGTAACTGCTGTCTGATTATCTTCAGCCGTTGAGAAAATTTGGGATTTGTTTGTAGGAATAGTTGTATTTTTTTCAATTAGGGGAGTCATTACTCCTCCCATTGTTTCAATTCCAAGAGTTAAAGGAGTTACGTCTAGCAGAAGAATGTCAGTTACATCACCTGCAAGAACTGCTCCTTGAATTGCTGCTCCGGCAGCGACAGCCTCATCAGGATTGATATCTTTTCTGGGATCTTTTCCGAAAAATTCTTTAACTTTTTCTTGAACAAGAGGCATTCTAGTTTGACCCCCTACCAAAATAACATCACTAATTTCTGATGTTGAGAGCTTGGCATCATTAAGAGCAGTCTTAACTGGCTCTAAAGTTTTTGAGACCAGATCAGCAACCAAAGACTCTAATTTTGCCCTAGTAAGTTTTAAAAGTAGGTGTTTTGGCCCAGAAGAATCAGCAGTAATATAGGGGAGGTTAATCTCGGTCTGTTGATTAGAAGAAAGCTCTATTTTTGCTTTTTCAGCTGCCTCTTTTAGTCTTTGTATAGCTGAGGAGTCTTGAGTTAAGTCAAAATTCTGTTCTTTTTTAAATTCCGAAACCAGATGATCTATCAAAACGTTATCGAAATCTTCCCCTCCTAAAGAGGTATCTCCATTTGTAGATAGAACTTCAAACTGTTTTTCTCCATCAATTTCCGCTAATTCAATGATAGAAATATCAAAAGTTCCTCCGCCTAAGTCATAGACTGCAACTTTTTGGTCTCCGGTTTTTTTATCCATGCCAAATGCTAAAGCTGCTGCAGTAGGTTCATTTATTATTCTTTTAACTTCAAGGCCAGCAATTTTTCCTGCATCTTTTGTAGCCTGCCTTTGAGAATCATTAAAATATGCTGGAACTGTTATGACAGCCTCCTTGATCTCGTGGCCCAAATAATCTTCTGCAGATTTCTTCATTTTTGTGAGGACTTGAGCTGAAATTTGCTGAGGTGCTAATTTTTCTCCTTTAACTTCAACCCATGCATCGCCATTTTCTGCCTTAATTATTTTGAAGGGGGTAGACTCTGCCTCTTTTTTTATCTCTCCATCAAACTTTCTTCCGATTAATCTTTTGATTGCATAAAGAGTATTTTCTGGATTAGTTACTGCTTGGCGCTTAGCACTTTGTCCGACAATGGTTTCGTTTTCGGTATAAGCCACTACAGAGGGTGTAGTCCTGTCCCCTTCAGAATTTTCAATTATTTTAGGCTTTCCACTTTCTAAAATAGCTACACAAGAGTTTGTTGTACCTAAGTCTATTCCTATAATTTTTGACATTTTTTTAACTCCTTTACACTTTCTATCTCTTTAGTGGGGGTAAAGAGTAAAAAAACAAGGAAAATACTAAATTTTATTAACTATTACTAGTGCCGGTCGGATGACCCTTTCTTGAATTTTATAACCTTTTTGAACTACTTCTAAGATTTCCTCTGGTTGCTTGGACTTATCTTCTTTTATTGACAAAGCCTCATGAAAATTAGGATCAAATTTATCCCCCAAAGGATCAATTTCTTCAACATTATTATTTGACAGGGCTTGTGAAATTTCTTTTGTAACGAGTTCTATCAGACTTCTTGGAATTTCCTCTTCGGAATGCTGTAAAGCCCTTGTCAAATTATCTATTGGTGAAAGAAGATCTTTGGCAATTAGTTCAGCTGAAAACACTCTTGCTTTAAGAATTTCTTTTTGAGAAGTTCTTCTAACATTTTCAACTTCTGCATGTGCTCTTAAAACCTTTTCCTCAAGAGCCGTTATCATCTCTGAAGAAATTTTACTTTCAACTTCATTTTCAGATGATTTTTCCTCCGAAAGCAGTTCTTCTCTTTCAAAAGACTCTTCTTGAGAATTCTTATCGGCTAACTTTGTATTTGTATTCTTTTTTTTATTTTTCGCCATCTATTGGTTTCACATAAAGGACTAGCTTATGGTCGACAATTTCATATCCATGTTCTTTTGCTATTTTTTCCTGTTCATCTTCAATCAAGTCATTTTTAAATTCAATTACTGCTCCCGAATCTATACAAACCATATGATCATGGTGATCTTCTGAAACAAGCTCGTAAACAGAGTAATTATCTTCAAAATTTTGCTTCATGAGAATTCCTGCAGATTCAAATTGAGTCAGTACCCTGTATACGGTTGCTAGTCCTACTTCGTCACCTGCTTCCCTAATTTTATTGTAAATGTCTTCAGCACTAAGATGTCTTTCTGAGGACTGTTCAAAAATTTCTAATATCCTGACTCTTGGTAAGGTAACTTTCAGACCGGCCTTTCTTAAATTTTTATCTTCGCTCATCTTTAAAAAATATGGTTAAATCTCGTTGTGAAAATCACGTTTATCCTTACTATTATAACTATTTTTTTTCTTAATTCTTGCGCGAGTAACTTTTATCAAGTTCCAGTTGCTCAAGGAAATATCATAAGCGTAAGCATGCTCTCTAAACTTGAGACTGGTTTAAGTAAAGCCCAGGTTCAATACATTATGGGAACTCCATCAATTAATGATCCTTTTGATTCAAATAAGTGGGATTATGTGGGCTTTGAAATAGTTGGTGATGAGGTTTTCAGAGAAGTTCACCACTCCTTAATTTTTAAAGATGATAAGTTAGTTTCTTGGGTGAAAAAAAAGGGTGAGGCAGCTAACCAAAGTTTTGAAGAAGAAGCTAAAAAATTGAATAAAGAAAAATCAGAACAATAGAACTAGTACAAACATACCTTAAAAAGAAATAAAAAATCTTAAAATTAAATTCATTAAAATTTAAATTTTGCTTTAAAAAGTTATAAGGCATAAACCATCCAATTAACAAGACAACAAAAAAGCCACCTAAAGGCAACATAAGATTGTTAGTCAGGTAATCCAATAACTCTAAAAAGTTTAATCCAAACAATTTTACATCCGACCAGATGTTAAACGAAAGGATGTTGGCAAGCCCTAAAAACCAAATTAGTGAGCCTAAAAAAACAACAATTATCGTTCTTGAATATTTTTTTTTCTCCTCCATCCAAGCGGTAAAGGGTTCTAAAAGCGATATTGAAGAACTTAATGCTGCAATTGATATTAATAAAAAAAAGATAATGGAAAATAAGTTTCCATAAGGGAGAAAATAAAATGCAACTGGTAAAGTCTCAAATAAAAGCCCTGGACCTGCAGTTACTTCTAATGAGGCATTGCTAAATACAATTGGAAAAATAGCTATTCCAGCAGCAAGTGCAACAAAAGTATCTAATAAGATAATTGTTAGGACAGTTTTGCCTATGAGCTGTTTTTCAGGCATGTAGGCCCCGTAAGCCATAATTGCTCCCATTCCAATAGATAAGGAAAAAAAAGCTTGACCCATAGCACTTATGACTACGTCGGGCGTAATGGCGGAAAAATCTGGATTAAATAAAAACCTTAAAGTGCTTTTTAAGTCTCCAACATAAGATGAATATAATGAAATCAAGATAATGAATATAAATAGGAAAGGCATTAAAAAATTGACAGATTTACCTATTCCTTTGATAACGCCAAGCCCTACGATTAAACATGTAGTAATGAGAAAAAGAGAATGCCAAAAAATTAATTTTCCGGGAGAGGAAGTAAAATCTAAAAAGTATTTAGATGAATAATTAGAAGGATTTTCAAGTCCTGATGGAAACAAGTTAAAAATGTAAGAAAAGGCCATTCCGGCAAAAACACTATAATAAGAAAGTATGAGAATCCCTGCTAAAGCTCCTAATACTCCTAAATATTTCCAATTGATATTGAGTTCATATTCTTGTGATATTTTTTTTAATGAATTCACAGGGCTTTTCCGACCGTATTTTCCAATTATTATTTCAGAAACCATGACCGGCAATCCGATAGCAAATATACAAATCAGATAAATTAGGACAAACGCACTTCCTCCATTCGAACCAACCATATAAGGAAATTTCCAAATATTACCCAATCCAACAGCTGATCCTGCTGCGGCCAAGATGAATGTTGAATTTCCTTGCCAAATTTTTGAAGTACTCATTTCAAATAATTTTATAGGACTTTTAACAAGTTATACTAATCCAATGGGCCAAGATAAAAAAATTAATAGAAAACCTATCATTGAAAATAGACAAGCTAAGTTCAATTATGAATTGGGTGAAAATTTTGAAGCTGGGATATCCTTGTTAGGTTGGGAAGTTAAGTCTATTAGATCATCAAGAGTAGATATCAAGGATAGTTACATTTTGATGAAACAGGGAGAAGCATGGATTATTGGGATGTCCATTTCTCCCCTACAAGAAGTCACTCATGACGTTGACCCTTTAAGGACAAGAAAATTGTTACTTACCAAGTCAGAATTATCGAAAATTTTTAAAGGAACACAAGAAAAAGGGCTTACTTGTCTACCAATAAGAATTTTTTGGAAAGAAAATTTAGTGAAATTAAAAATTAGTTTAGGGAAAGGAAAATCAAAGTTCGATAAAAGAGAGAGCATCAAGCAAAAAGAATGGAGAAAGGAAAAAGCTAAAAATTTAAAACTTAATAGCAAGTTTTAAAAATTTGATTAAAATGGTCGTCCATTTGGGGGCGAAATGGATTAGACATCTGTTTTTGAACTTAATGTGCATGTCGAGAATGTAACTAACTCGTTAAATGAAGTTACAAAAAAATTAGTTGGCAATAAAGCAAACTACGCTCTAGCCGCATAATCTGGCTAGCTTTCTTTATCTAATACCTATTAGGGTAAAAGAAAGTCAATTAATAGGTTGCTCAGAAAAATATTTCTGTGATTTTTCTGATAAGTTTTAACAGAATACTTTTTATCTATCCTGCTCATCGGAGAGTTAAAAAAGGAATTTAAAAGATGAATCTAAGCATGTAGAGCTGATAGGGATAAATTGATGGACGCGGGTTCGATACCCGCCGCCTCCACCAATGTATAATTGTGAATGTGATTGCCTACTTAATAAATTTAAAAAGAGCAAACGATAGACTGATTTCCGCAAAAGAAGTATTTGATAAAGTAGGTATAAATTTTAATCTTGAGATTGCTGTAGATGGGAAAGAATTATTACTTCCTCATAAAAATTACTCAGAAATAAAATATAACTTGTTGCAAGGCAAAAGAACGAATCTTGGAGAATTAGGCTGTTATTTTAGTCACTTAAATGTTCTAAAAAAATTTCTTAGTACAAATGAAGACTTTGCTCTCGTCTGCGAAGATGATATTGAGTTCAATAAGGACATAATTCAGATTATCAATGGAGCTCTTAATTCCAGCATACATTTTGATTTATTAAGGTTGAGTGGAGGAAGTGATAGAAATAAAGAAAAAGGCACCCCAATAAAATTACAAAAAATCTATAAGGACTTCTATTTGTCCCTGAACTTAGGATTTAAATCTGGAACAGGCTGTTATTTAATCAACAGGCATGCAGCTAAGAATATACTAAACAAACTTAATAAAATGAGTCTTCCTATCGATCATGCAATGGATAGAGATTGGCTTTTGTCTTTAAGATCCTTAAGTATTTCGCCAGCGCCTGTATATCTTAAAGAAGAGTTACATGAAGGAAACTCATACATCCAAGCAAAAAGTAAATTCAAATATTCTTTTTATAGAAGATATTGGATAATGATTCCTTATAGATTAGTCAACGAATTTACAAGATTAATTTACAAGTTATGTTTATTTATAAAAATTAAAATAGAAAGTTGACATTAATCCAAATTCTCTTCATCATCGCCACCTATGGCAAATATTCAATCAGCGAAAAAAAGGTCTAGGCAAGCTAATACTAGAAATTCTTTAAAGAGTTCTCAAAGGGCATCCATGAGAACAATGATAAAAAATGTTGAAGACGCCATCAAAGAAAATGATGCAACTAAGGCTAAGGACTTGTTTATTTCAACTCAAAAAGTCCTAGATAAATTAGCTAACAAGAAAGTTCTTCCTAAAAATGCGGTTGCTCGTCAAAAGTCTAGATTAATTAAATCTATTAAGAAATTAGGCTAAATATATTTTTGTTCCGAAAGTTTTTTTTAGAATTGCCTTTTCTAAGATTCCTTTTTGATTGCCATTAAGTATCCAAACTTCATTAGTCTTGTTGAGGAAATCTCTTGCAGCTTTTATCTTAGTTGTCATCCCCCCTCTTCCTAAAATACCTGAGTTTCCAAAAGATACTTTCTTAAAGTCAAACTTATTGAGGTTAATTTTTCCAATTAGTTTTGCGTCGGAATTTTGATCAGGATTTTTATCATAGAGTCCATTTTGATCTGTCAAAATAAATAGTTTTTTTGAGTTTAATAATGTTGCAACTTTTCCACTCAGCCTATCATTATCCCCATTTAAAATTTCTTCTGTGGATATTGAATCGTTTTCATTGATGATCGGGATGGCGCCTAACTTTATAAGATTAGAAATACTATTTTTAGCATTTTCAGAACGGTTTTTAACACCGAAATCAGAATGACTTAACAAAACTTGTGCGGCGATTAAATTAAATCTTTTGAACTCTTTTTGATAGTTATTTATAAGTCCAATCTGACCTGACGCAGATAAAGCTTGGAGAAAATCAACTGACTTGGGCTTAGAAGTTAAATTCCATATTTTCATTCCTTGAGCAATTGCACCTGAAGAAACCAAAACGATATGAAATCCCTTTTTATAAAGTCTAAAAATTTGCTCAGAAATTGACTTTATAAATTTCAAATTAGGCATCCCTGATGACAAAGTTGTTAGACTTGAGCCCGCTTTAATTACAATTAGTTTTTTAGGATTAATTTTTTTCATTAGCCAATCTACTTCCAATACTTTGAGTAATTTTCTCTAAACCTGATCCAGAAATTGATGATACATAAAAGACATTTTTGTTGCTGAAAAGTTTTTTTGATTCCTTTTCTATCTGCTTTCTTTTGTCTTCAGAGATTTTATCTATTTTACTGATCACGACCCATTGTTCTTTTTGTTTCAGCTCTTCGCTAAATTCTTCTAATTCTTTATTAATGTCATCAAAATCTTTTCTCATCTTTTCAGAATCCCCTTCCTCAACATCAATGAGGTGTAAAAGTATTTCAACTCTAGAAAGATGCTTCAAAAATTCTATTCCAAGCCCAATCCCTTCTGAAGCTCCCGGAATCAATCCTGGAATGTCAGCTACAACAAAACTTGAATAGCTATTTATCTTAACCACACCTAAATTAGGGCTTAAGGTTGTAAAAGGATAATCAGCAATTTTGGGTTTAGCAGAAGATATTTTTGAGATTAAAGTTGATTTTCCTGCATTAGGCTTACCCAAAAGCCCTACATCTGCTAAAACTTTTAGCTCTAGTCTTATTTTTACTATTTCCCCTAATTTTCCTTCAGTTGTTTTTCTTGGAGCCCGATTAGTTGAGGTCTTAAACCTTGCATTACCAAGGCCTCCTTTCCCTCCTGTTACAGCTGTATATACCTGATTTGATTTAGTTAGATCACAAAGAAGTTCATCTGTTTCGTCGTTTATCAATATGGTTCCCAAGGGCACCTCTAGGATAGTGTCTTCACCATCCTTTCCGTGCATATTTTTGCCTTTTCCCTGCCGGCCATTTTGAGCTTTGTATTTTCTTTTGAGTTTAAAATCTTGCAAAGTATGCAAAGATTCGTTCGCGATAAAATTTATATTGCCACCTTTTCCGCCATCGCCGCCATCGGGTCCTCCTTTAGGGATAAATTTCTCACGACGGAAACTAAGACAGCCGTTACCACCGTCTCCCGAAGATATTTCAATTACTGCTTCATCGATGAAGCGCATGACATTATGAAGTAGATTCTATATTGACAAATTTCTTGAGGTTTTTTCCTTTTTTATTAAAGAAAACTTTTCCATCACATTTTGCGAAAAGCGTATGATCTTTTCCAATACCCACATTTTGTCCAGGATGAAATTTTGTTCCTCTTTGTCTTACGAGTATTTCTCCGGCAGAAACTGCTTGGCCACCATACCTTTTGATACCAAGTCTTTTTGACTCAGAATCTCTTCCATTTCTAGAACTTCCGCCTGCTTTTTTATGTGCCATAACTTATAGATTCAATTTTTACTTTTGTTAAATTCTGTCTATGTCCTTGTTTTTTTCTGTAATCTTTTCTTCTTTTCATTTTAATGACTGTAATTTTTTTTGTCTTGAGATGGTTTATTACCTTACCTTTTACGACAGCTCCCTCTAAGAGAGGTTTGCCAACATTTAAATTACCGTCTTTGTTTACAGCTAAAACTTCAGAGAACTCTATAACCTCTCCTTCATCTAAAGAAAGCTTTTCAAGAAGAATTTCCTCTCCTTCTGAAACTTTATGTTGCTTTCCTCCGCTTTTTATTACTGCATACATCTTTACAAATTACAAAATAGAAGCGAATAGTATAGGATAAAGTCTTTCCTCGCAATCTTTAAGAAAGGTAAGGTAATTGTTAAGAAATGGATTTAAAAAATAAACATAATTTTTCTAAAGACGAGCTAATAGCTTGTTCAAATGGTGATTTGTTTGGATCGGGAAATGGAAGATTGCCTAATAATGAAATGTTGATGATGGATAGGATTGTTGAAATAAATGATTCTAAAGGTGATTACAACATTGGTGAAATTCAAGGCGAGTTGGATATAACTCCTGAGCTATGGTTTTTTGACTGTCACTTTTCAACAGATCCAGTGATGCCAGGTTGTCTTGGACTTGACGCAATGTGGCAATTATTGGGTTTTTATCTTTTGTGGGAAGGTAATAGCGGTATTGGAAGAGCCTTGGGTTCGGGACAAGTAAAATTTTATGGACAAGTACTGCCAAAAGCTAAACTAGTTGAATATAAAATCAGTATCAAAAGGATTAGGAAACAAAAGCTCGTTATTGGATTTGCTGATGGACTAATGTTTGTTGATGGAAAAGAAATCTATTCCGCCAAAGATTTAAGAGTTGGTTTATTCGAAGATCCACAAAATTTCTAAAATGACAAAAAAAAGAGCAGTTATTACAGGAATGGGTTCAATTTCCTGCATTGGAAATAACTTAGAAGAAATATCTAATTCCTTGAGACAAGGAATTTCGGGAATATCAAAAAATGATGAATACAATGATTTAGGATTTAGAAGTAAAGTTTCCGGATCAATTTTAATTGATCTTAAAGATTTAATAGACAGAAAATTATTTAGATTCATGGGAGAAGCTGCAGCTTATTCCTATTTAAGTGCTCTGGATGCATTAAGAGATTCAAAATTATCAGAAAGTATCTTTGAAACAGACAGAATTGGAGTCATCGCGGGTTCTGGTGGAGCATCTTCCCGAAGTCAAGTTGATGCAGCAGATATTTTAAGAGAAAAAGGAGTTAAAAGAGTCGGTCCTTACCGTGTGACGCAAACTATGGGAAGTACAGTTTCAGCTTGTCTAGCTACTTCCTTAAAAATAAAAGGAGTAAATTTCTCGATCTCATCAGCTTGCTCAACCAGTGCTCACTGTATAGGTTCGGCATGGGAGCAAATCCAACTTGGTAATCAAGATGTAATTATTGCAGGTGGAGCAGAAGATGAACATTGGACGCAATCTGGATTGTTCGATGCTATGGGAGCTTTATCAAGTAATTACAATGAAAACCCTACAGCTGCCTCAAGACCTTTTGACGAAAATAGAGATGGTTTTGTGATTTCAGGAGGAGGAGGAATTCTGATAGTTGAAGAGTTGGAACATGCCTTATCAAGAAAAGCGAAAATTTATGCTGAAATAAAAGGATACTCGGCAACATCCGATGGGGATGATATGGTTGCTCCATCTGGTGAAGGAGCAAAAAATTGCATGAAAAAGTCCCTAGAAATGAGCGGTTTAAAATCTGTTGATTATCTTAATGCCCATGGAACTTCAACTCCTGCTGGAGATCCTATTGAGTTGAATGCTATAAAATCAGTATTCAAAGATGATATTCCAATAGTAAGCTCAACAAAATCCCTTACTGGACATACATTAGGGGCCGCAGGTGTACAGGAATGCATTTACAGCATACTTATGATGAATGGAAATTTCATAGCTGGAAATAAAAATTTGACTGATCCTATTCCTGAGGCAGATGGCATAAATATTCCTGAAAAATCTTTACAAAAAGAATTTGATTCTTTTATGAGTAACAGTTTTGGCTTTGGTGGAACCAATGTAAGTTTGGTTCTTTCAAAATTTAAGAATTAAAACGGTATATCTTCATCGTCCCAAGGTACGCTTTCTTCCTGAGAATTTTGGGAAGACTGATCAAATCCTGAATCCTGATTCTGCTGACTCATCTCTCCTCTAGAACTAAGCATTTGCATTTCTCTTGCAACAATTTCAGTTCTGAATTTTTTTTCTCCAGTATTTTTATCTTCCCAGGAGTTGGTTCTTAATTGCCCTTCTACGTATATTTTTGAACCTTTTTTAAGATATTGCTCAACTATTTCTGCAAGACGATTAAAGAAAACAATTCTGTGCCACTCTGTTTGTTCAACAGTCTCTCCAGAGTTTTTGTCTTTCCAACTGTTTGAAGTAGCAATAGATACATTTGCTATAGGCACGCCTCCGGCGGTGTATCTTACTTCAGGATCCTGTCCTAAATTTCCAAGTAATATAACCTTATTTATTCCGCTTTGAGCCATAATTGTTATCTGATAAGTTAGTCTAATCTAAAAGAAAAATTAAATAAATGAAATTTATCCATGTCAAAGGAGCTAAGCAGCATAATCTTAAGAATATCGATTTAGATATACCTAGAGATAAATTAACAGTAATAACTGGCCTTTCTGGCTCAGGAAAATCCTCACTTGCATTTGATACCTTATATGCTGAAGGTCAAAGAAGATACGTAGAGTCCCTTTCTGCTTATGCTAGACAATTTCTTTCGGTCATGGATAAACCTGAGGTTGATACTATAGAAGGACTATCTCCTGCGATATCCATTGAGCAAAAATCAACTTCTCATAATCCAAGGTCAACAGTAGGGACTGTGACAGAAATTTATGATTATCTTAGATTGCTTTATGCACGATCAGGAACTGCAAAATGCTTGGACCACAATATCTCTCTTGAAGGTCAGACCATTGATCAAATAGGTAAAAAAATACTAAAAACTTTTAACAAAAAAAGAGTTTTCATTTTAGCTCCTGTGATTAAAGAGCAAAAAGGAGAGCATTTGAACTTATTTAATGATCTCCTTATGAAAGGATATGTGAGAGTAACCGTAAATGGAGCAGTTTACGATTTAAGCGATCAAATCAAGCTAGATAAAAATAAAAAACACTCAATATCTATTGTGATTGACAGACTGACCATTGACTCAAAAAACAATAGTCGTCTCATACAGTCTTTAGAGACTTGTGTATCTGAGTCTAATGGGTTGGTAGAAATTCAGGATATGGATGATGAAAAAAGTTTTGATGCATTTTCAACGAAAATGGCCTGCCCTAAATGTGGCTTTAGCATTCAAGAATTAGAGCCGAGATTGTTTTCGTTTAATAGTCCATCTGGCGCTTGTCCATCTTGTGATGGTTTGGGATATAAATCAAAAATAGATTTATCAAAATTAATTGTTAGACCGGAGCTTAGTCTTAATCAGGGAGCTATTAAGGATTGGGATGCTAGTCACACTTATCACAACAGATATTTGTTAAATAGAGTTAGTCAAACTTTTGGTTTTTCTCTAGATACACCTTTCGAAGATCTATTAGAAAAAGAAAAAGATATCGTCTTGTATGGAAGCGATGATGAAGTTGACTTTAGTTATGTTTCTAAAAGAGGTTTTAAGAGAGAGATTTTTAAGCCTTTTGAAGGTGTTGTAAGAAATATTGAAAGAAGACTTGGAGATACTGATTCGAATTTTAGAAGAGAATATTATGCAAAGTTTATGACGAATACCCTCTGTGATGAGTGCAACGGAACTAGATTAAACTTAGAAGCAAGAAGCGTCTTTATAAATAAATTTTCATTACCTGAAATTGTAGGCATGACAATTGGTGATGCTCTTAGATTTTTTAAAAAACTAACTTTGACAGGAGTCAAGGGAGAAATTGCAATAAAAATAATTAAAGAAATTAAAGAGCGCTTAACATTCCTATCTGATGTTGGTCTTAACTACCTTACTCTTTCTAGAAGCGCTGAAACTTTAAGTGGAGGTGAAGCCCAAAGAATAAGGCTTGCTTCGCAAATTGGTGCCGGCTTAGTGGGAGTTACCTACATTCTTGATGAACCTTCTATAGGCTTACATCAAAGAGATAACAAAAAACTTTTATCTACTCTGAAAAGACTCAAAGAACTAGGTAATACCGTAATCGTTGTAGAACATGATCAAGAAACAATTGAAGAGGCAGACCACATTATAGATATAGGTCCAAAAGCAGGAATTCATGGAGGAGAAGTTTGTTTCTCTGGGAATGTTGAATCTCTTAAGAAAGCCAAAAATTCTCTTACTTCTCAATATGTTTTTGGAAAAAAGAGAATTCAAATAGAAAAAAAGAAAAAAATTACAGATAAAGGAAAAATCAAGTTATCAGGATGTACAGGAAATAACCTAAAAAATGTAGATTTGGAAATTCCTTTGGGTAATATAATTTCTATTACAGGAGTCTCTGGTTCTGGAAAATCTACTTTGATAAATCAAACGCTCTATCCTGCCCTGTCGAATATTTTAAGTAAAAGTTCCATGAAAGCTGAGGCTTTTGAAAAAATAGAAGGAACTGAACTTGTCGATAAAGTTATTGAAATAAGTCAAAGTCCCATCGGCAGAACCCCGCGATCTAACCCAGTAACTTATACAGGTATTTTCACTCCAATAAGAGAACTTTTTGCTGGAACTCAAGAGGCTAGAGCCAAAGGATACAAACCCGGAAGGTTTAGCTTTAATGTCAGAGGAGGAAGGTGTGAAGCCTGTGAGGGAGATGGAATGATAAAAGTAGAAATGCACTTTCTCCCAGATGTTTATGTTAAATGTGACGTATGTAATGGAAAGAGATACAACAACGAAACCCTAACTGTTAAATATAAAGGTAAGAATATCTCAGAAGTTTTAAATATGACTGTCGAGCAAGCTTCTATATTTTTTGAAGCCGTTCCAAAAATCAAGAAAAAACTCGATACTTTAAATCAAGTAGGGCTTGGCTATTTGAGGTTAGGACAGCCAGCTACAACTTTGTCAGGGGGAGAGGCTCAAAGAGTTAAGCTAGCTAAAGAACTTTCTAAAACTTCTACAGGTAAAACTATCTATTTATTAGACGAACCGACAACAGGTTTACACTTTCATGATGTCCAACTGCTAATGGATGTTTTACAAAAATTAAACTCTCAAGGAAACACAATTGTTGTGATTGAACATAACTTAGATGTAATCAGAAACTCTGATTGGATTATTGATATTGGACCCGAAGGTGGAAATGGTGGAGGAGAAATAGTTGCCGCAGGAAATACTAGTCATCTAGCTAAATGCAAGAAGTCCTATACTGGAAAGTTTTTATAAAAATTACGTCTTAAGCCTTTTCAGGCTCTGCTGGAGTATCGACTAAAGTTTCGTCTTCGATAGTTCTGTCTACGAGTTCAATAAAAGCAATTGGAGCAGCATCTCCTTTTCTAAAACCGATCTTAATAATTCTGGAATAGCCTCCAGGCCTATCTTTAAATCTTGGACCTAAGTCAGAAAAAAGTTTCCCTACTGCAGACTTATTTCTTATCTTTGAAAAAGCTAGTCTTCGATTGCTGACAGAATCGTCTTTAGCAAGAGTTATTAATGGCTCAATAAATGACCTTAATTCTTTAGCTTTAGGTAAAGTTGTTTTAATCCCTTCATGTTCTATTAAAGAAATAGCTAAAGCTTGAAACAGCGCCTTTCTTCTGGAGCTATTTCTTCCAAAGGTTCTGCCTCTTTTTAAATTACTCATTAACTTTCTATATTTGAAGGTGGCCAGTTATCTAGTTCCAATCCCAAAGATAATCCTCTAGCTGCTAATACATCTTTAATTTCATTCAAAGACTTTCTTCCAAGGTTTGGTGTTTTTAATAGATCTGATTCTTTTCTAGTAACAAGGTCGCCAATGTAATAAATTTTTTCTACTTTCAAACAATTTGCCGATCTAACAGTTAGCTCTAATTCATCAACAGGACGAAGCATAATTGGATCTACTGGAGGAATCTCTTCTTCTTCTTCCTCTTCGGTTTCAAACCCTAGTTCAGCAAATGCAATCAATTGTCTTTGTAAAATAGTTGCTGCTAGTCTCAAAATTTCTTCCGGGTCAATTGTGCCATTAGTATGAACATCTAAAATAAGCTTATCGAGATCTGTCCTGTTTTCTACCCTTGTATTTTCAACTTGATATGCAACCTTTTCTATTGGTGAATAAGAAGCATCTAATCTTAACAATCCAACTTCTTTACTTTCTCCTTCCTCAGTAGCACTGATTATTACTGGATCGTAACCTCTACCTTTTTTAACTTTGATAGACATTTTTATACTGCCATTATCAGCAAGAGTTGCAATCTGATGATCTGGGTTAATGATTTCTATACCAGCAGGAAGTTCAAAATCTCCTGCAGTTAACTTACCCGTTCCGGATTTCTCAACAGATAGTTCTGCTTCTTCAACATCCATCATTCGTACGGCTATACCTTTTAAATTTAAAAGTATGTTTATCACGTCTTCTGCAACCCCATCAATTGTTGAGAATTCATGCAACACCCCATCAATTTTTGCTTCAGCAACACATGAGCCGGGTATAGAAGATAGAATAATTCTTCTTAAAGCATTTCCTAATGTATGACCAAATCCTCTTTCCAAAGGCTCTAATATAATTTTTGAATGATTAGGATTAACTTCCTCAACGATAATTTCTTTTGGAGTTAAAAAATCTTTGATAATGTCAAAATTGTCTGTCATATGAACCTCAAATTTAGATTTTTACCTTGAGTAAAGCTCTACTATGTAGTTTTCGTTTATTTCACTACTTAGCAACTCTCTCGTAGGTAAATTTTTAAAAGTACCGGTAAATTTAGATTTATCTACTGATACCCATTCACATTCTTCTCTTTGTTCGCTTAAAGATAAAGCCTGTGTAATTCTTTTTTGTGACTGCGATTTTTCCGCTATTGAAATCTCATCGCCTTCAGCAACCTGATAGGACGGAATATTTACTGTTTTTCCATTCACTAAGACTGATTTATGACTGACTAGTTGTCTTGCCTCGGCTCTAGTTGATGCAAAACCAAGTCTGTAAAGAACGTTATCAAGTCTTTTCTCTAAAAAAAGTAATAAATTAGTACCGGTTTCGCCCTTCTGACGAGCTGCTCTTTTGTAATAATTTCTAAACTGTTTTTCAAGGACGCCATACATTCTTTTTACTTTCTGCTTTTCTCTTAATTGCATACCATAATCTGAAAGCCTAACTCTTCTTAATCCATGGACGCCAGGAGGGTTTTCTGACCTAGCCTTAGACTCATAAGATCTATATCCGCTTTTAAGTTGAAGATCGGTACCTTCTCTTCTAGAAAGCTTAATTTTTGGTCCTCTATATCTTGCCATGATTACACTCTTCTCTTTTTAGGCGGCCTACAGCCATTATGAGGAATTGGCGTCACGTCTGAAATTTTTGTAATTTTCAGACCACAACCATTTAAAGCTCTTACCGCTGACTCTCTACCAGATCCTGGGCCTGAAACTTCCACTTCCACTTCTGACAAGCCTAAATTCATGGCTTGTTCTCCTGCTTTAGTTGCAGCGATTTGAGCAGCAAAAGGAGTACTTTTTCTTGAGCCTTTAAATCCATTTGCGCCTGAACTTGACCAAGAGATCGTATTACCTTTTTTATCGGTAATATTAATAATAGTATTATTAAAGGTTGCAAGAATGTGAGCTACCCCTTCGCTTGCAACTGACTTAGAACTTTTTGTTTTCTTTCCTTTTTCTTTTGCCATTATTATCTTCTAATTGGTTTTCTAGGTCCTTTTCTAGTCCTAGCATTTGTCTTTGTTCTTTGACCTCTTACAGGTAGTCTTTTTCTGTGCCTGATGCCCCTTAAAGTACCGAGGTCCATTAATCTTTTGATGTTAGTGCTAACCTCTCTTCTTAAGTCTCCTTCTACGAGAAAGTTACCTACTTCTTTTCTCAACTTCTCTAATTCTTGTTCGTTTAACGCAGAAATCTTTGTATCAAACTTAATACCTGTCGTTTCACAAATTTTCAAGGCAGTTGTTCTACCTATTCCGAAAATATGTGTTAAAGATATCCAAGCCTGCTTTTTGTCAGGTATATTTACTCCAGCTACCCTTGCCATTATCCTTGCCTCTGTTTGTGTTTTTGATCAGTTTTACAGATCACATAAACTGTGCCTCTTCTCTTAACAAGCTTGCAATCTTTGCATATTTTTTTTACTGATGCTCTTACTTTCATTTTATCTTTTAAACCCTTTCAAGTTAGCTTTCTTCATCAAAGACTGATACTGACTCGATAAAAGGTGTGATTGTACCTGAGCCATGAAGTCCATTACCACTACTACTGCAATTAAAAGTGAAGTTCCTCCCAAGTAAAAAGGAACGTTTGCAGAAACAATTAAAAATTGAGGTAATAAACAAATCATTATCATATAAATGGACCCCCAGACTGTCAGTCTAGACATAACATTATCAATGTATTCTTCCGTATGACCTCCTGGTCTAATTCCTGGAAGGAAGCCACCAGACCTTTTCAAATTATCTGAAATATCTTTTGCTGGAAACTGTATCGCAGTGTAAAAAAAGCAGAAATAAGCTATCAAAATAGAAAACACAACTACATATAAAGGTTGTCCGGGACTTAATGCCAAAGATACTTCTTGCAGCCACTCCATCCCTTCACTTTGTCCAAACCAAGAACTAATTGACGCTGGAAAAAGGACTATACTGCTTGCAAAAATAGCGGGAATCACTCCTGACATATTAACTTTTAAAGGAACATGCGAAGCTTGTCCCATAGCCATTTGATTAGGATTTCTTCTTGCATAATTTACAGTAACTCTTCTCTGAGCTCTTTCTACCCAAACTATGAAAGAAATAGCAAGTATCGCCATAAAGGCAACTGTAAGAAGCAAAATGAGACTTATTTCTCCTTGTCTTGCGCCTTCAAAAGATTGTCCAATCGCACTTGGCAAACCAGATACAATACTTGCAAAAATAATTAGTGAAATACCATTTCCAATTCCTCTTTCATTTACTTGCTCTCCAAGCCAAACTAAAAACATTGTGCCTGTTACGAAAGAAACCACCGCAGTAAAAATGAACATGGTACCAGGGTCTATTGCCATTCCTTGAGAAGAAAGAGCAATCGCAAATCCCATAGATTGAAATATTGCTAAAAGCAAAGTTCCTAAACGCACATAGTGTGTTCTTTTTCTCCTGCCTTGTTCTCCTTCTTGCCTAAACATTTTCTTTAAGCTTGGAGTTGTTGCTTCTAGAAGATTCATGACAATAGCCGCAGTAATATAAGGAACGACGTTAAGAGCCATGATGCTCATTCTTTCCAAAGCACCCCCAGAAAACATATTGAACAAGCCAAGCAAAGTTCCTTGATTTTGGTCGAATAAGGAAGAAATTTTTACTGGGTCTATTCCAGGCACAGGTATGTGAGTTCCAATCCTATAAATGATAAGTGCTAGTAAGACAAATCTCAGTCTTGACCAGAGTTCTGAAAGGCCAGAGGATTTGGGATTAATAGCAGCCATTAACCTACCTCGCCTCCAGATTTTTTAACTTCTTCTGAAGCAGTTTTTGAAATTTTTAGACCTTTTATTTTGATGGCTTTTTTTAACTCACCAGAATTAATTACCTTAACTTCTTTTGTTATTCTTGAAATGAGTTTATTTGCCTTTAAAACATCTAAATCAATAATGTCTTCAGATAAATTGTTTAGATCCCCAAGCTTGATATGTGTTTTGTATTTTGATGATCTAGAGGTAAAACCAAATTTAGGTAATCTTTGTTGAATTGGCATTTGTCCGCCTTCAAATCCTGGACGAACCTTTCCACCAGACCTTGCTTTTTGACCTTTATGCCCTTTACCAGAAGTTTTGCCTAAGCCAGAACCTGCTCCTCGGCCAACTCTCTTAGTGGGTTTATTTTTTAAATTAGGATTTAATTCATTAAGCTTCATTATTCTTCAATTACCTCTATTAAATGCCTACATTTGTTTATCATGCCAAGATTTTCTTTTGTATTTTTAACTTGCACAACATGATTGATTTTTTTTAAGCCCAATCCCTTTAAAGAAAGTCTCTGGTTTCTTTTAGAACCAGTAACGCTTTTAATTTGTTTTACGGAAATTGTTTTTTCTTCAGCCATAATTATTTTGATCTTCTTAGTGCAACTTTTTCTGGTGATTCTATTTCCGACAAGCCTTTAAATGTAGCCCTTACAACATTAATTTGATTTGTCGAGCCATATGATTTAGCTAATACGTCTTTTACGCCAGCAAGCTCCAAGACTGCTCGCATTGCTCCTCCAGCGATAATTCCTGTACCGGGTGAAGCAGGCTGCATGTAAACAGTTGCCGATCCATGTTTAGCTTTAACTGCGTAATGAATAGTTGATCCATTAAGGTCGACATTAACCATATTTCTTCTAGCACTTTCTAATGCTTTTTGAATTGCTATAGGCACTTCCCTTGCTTTTCCTCTACCAAATCCAACTTTTCCCTTTCCGTCACCTACTACAGTTAAGGCAGTAAAACCAAATAGTCTTCCTCCTTTAACAACTTTGGCAACTCTGTTTACGCCAACTAGTTTTTCTTCTAAAACTTCTGTTGTTTGTTCAAAATTTTCTTCCATATTCTTCTCTAAAATTCTAATCCCTGAGACCTAGCACCATCAGCAAGCGACTTCACTCTTCCATGATATTTATAGCCAGACCTATCAAAAGTAACTTTTTTTATCCCTTGCTCAATCGCCCTTTTTGCAAGTAATTCTCCAACCTTCTCAGCTGCCTCAACGTTTCCTCCGTTGGTAGCTTTTAACTCTTTATCTAGTGAGGAAGCCTGCGCAAGTATTTGTTTTCCATCAACTGAAAAAACTTGTGCATATATATGTTTTGCAGATCTAAATATAGCTAGCCTATTAACATTAAGGCCTTCAGATAGGCTTCTTAGTTTTCTTGCTCTTCTATTTCTTGCTTCAATCTTTTTCATTTTAGGCAGTTTTCTTAGATTCTTTTCTTTTTATATGTTCATCGGAATATTTAACTCCTTTTCCTTTGTAAGGTTCTGGAGGTCTAAAGGCTCTTATCTCTGAGGCTGTATCACCTAGAAGTTGTTTGTTAGTAGATGTCAATACTAATTCTGTATTGGTAGGAGCTTCAGCAGTAACTCCATCAGGCAGTTTGTAATTAATTGGATGTGAATAGCCAAGTGAGAGTTCAAGATTTGCTCCTGATACTTTTACCCTGTAACCAACGCCATTAATTTCAAGTTTTTTTTCAAAACCTTTAGTGACACCTTCTATCATATTCAAGGTAAGAGATCTCATTGTACTTGTCATTGAAACAGAGGTTTTGTCCTCCAAGTCTTTTGGGTTGAAGAGAATTGAATCCTCTTCTAAAGAAACTTTTACAGCATCATGCACATTTAGAGAAAGCTCTCCCTTTGCTCCAGAAATCGATAGAACGTCTTCAGCTATTGACGCTTTTGCACCATCAGAAAGAAGTAATTTTCTATTTATATTTCTTGCCATTTTAAAATACCGTACAGATAAGTTCGCCACCCACTTTTTCTTTTTTTGCTTGCTCGCTGGTAATGATTCCCTTACTGGTTGTCATGATGGCCGTACCCAAACCTCCTTTAACAGGAGGAATTTGATCAAAGGAAAAGTACTTGCGAAGCCCTGGTTTGCTTGCCCTGTCAAATTCTTTGATAACAGGTAAATCCTCGAAATATTTAAGAGTAATTTTAATTTCCTGCTTGGGCTGTTCTCCTACTAGCTCGACTTTTTTAATATAACCTTCTGATTCGAGAACCTTGCATATACCGAACTTAATTTTAGAGGAATCAAGAAGTACTTCTTTATGGCCTCTAGATTGAGCATTTTTAACTCTTGCTATCATGTCTGAAATTGGATCTTGCAAACTCATAATTCTTACCAGCTTGATTTTACTAATCCTGGGACATCTCCTCTCATAGCTAATTCTCTTAATTTATTTCTTGAAAGACCAAATTTTCTATACACAGCATGAGGTCTACCTGTTATTTGACATCTTCTTTGAAGACGAATTGGATTTGCATCTCTTGGAAGTTTTTGCAATTTCTCTCTAGCAGCAAACTTATCTTCATCAGAAGATTGAGAATCTGAAATTATCTTTTTTAGCTCTGCCCTTTTGGCAGCAAAGCGTTCAACAGTTTTTTGTCTCTTTATTTCTCTTGCAATCATTGATTTTTTTGCCATTTTTATACCTCAGCTAACAAATGGAAAATTAAGTTCTTTAAGTAAGGACAAGCCTTCTTCATCGTTTCTTGCAGAAGTAGTAATACTTATATCCATACCTCTGATTTTTTGGACTTTGTCATAATCAATTTCCGGAAAAATAATATGCTCTTTTATTCCCATGGTGTAATTACCTTGTCCATCAAAAGACTTGACGCTAAGTCCTCTGAAATCTCTTTCTCTTGGAATTGCAATATTCAAGAGTCTATCTAGAAAATCGTACATTCTTTCCCCTCTTAGGGTTACTTTGCAACCTATAGGATAGCCATCTCTAATTTTAAAACTTGCTACTGACTTTCTTACAAGCGTTTTTACTGGCTGCTGACCAGAAATGAGTCTAAGATCTTCGATTGCAGTATCAATAACTTTTCTATCATTTACTGCATCGGGCCCTAAACCCATGTTAAGAGTTACTTTAGTAATTTTAGGTACTGCCATATTTGACTTAAAACCTAAAGATTCCTTTAAGTTTGGAACTGCCTTTTCAAGATAAGTTTTCTTTAAAATTGAAGTGCTCATTTGATTTCTTTTCCATCCGATTTAAATACTCTTATTTTTTCATCTTTTTTAATTTCGATATTAATTTTGTCTGCTTTTTTTGTTTTCTTGTTGAAGATAGCTAAATTAGAAACATCAATTGGTGATTCTTTTTCAAGAATTCCCCCTTGTACATTAAGTTGAGGGTTAGGCTTCTGATGTTTTTTAACAATTTTAACTCCAGAAACAATACATTTTGTTTCTGAGATAAATTTAGAAAGAGTTCCAGTTTTTCCTGTATCTTTTCCAGATATCACAATAACCTCGTCTCCAGTTCTAAGTTTTTTCATAATTAAATGACCTCCGGAGCAAGAGAAATAATTCTCATGAAATCTTTACTTCTAAGCTCTCTAGAGACAGGCCCGAAAATTCTTGTGCCAATTGGCTGTTTTTGAGTATTAACTAAGACTGCAGCATTATCATCAAATCTTATGCTCGAACCGTCTTCTCTTTTAATATCTTTTTTTGTTCTAACTACGACTGCTTCAGCAACCTGTCCTTTTTTTACTCTTCCAGTTGGAATTGCCTCTTTTATAGCGACTTTGATAATGTCCCCAACTCGAGCGTATCTTCTTTTCGAGCCACCAAGAACTTTTATACACATAACTTTCCTTGCTCCACTGTTATCAGCAATTTCTAAAATGGTCTGAGTTTGAATCATTTTTATTCAACCCCCTCAAATACTCTAAGCACTTCGATAAGTTTCCAAGATTTGGATTTTGAATAAGGCTTACATTCCATAATTTTTACCTTGTCTCCTAAATTGCTAGAATTATCTTCATCATGGAAGCTAATTTTTGACGAACGTTTTATAATTTTTCCTAAGGTTTTATGTTTAACGCTTCTCTGAATAAGAGCTACTCTAGACTTATCTCCAGAAATACTAACAACTGACCCAACCAAAGTTCTTTCAATTACTTCACTCATTTTTCTATTCCCATTCTTTCTTTGGTTTTTAATCTAGCTATTTCTTTTCTTAATTCCGAAAGTTTGTGAGTCTCTTTAAGCGAGCCCGAACTATTTTTTAATTTCAAATCTAAATACTCCATATTGAGTTTTTCAATTTCAGATTGGTTTGCTTTTTTCTTGGCCATTAAACCGATCTCCTTTGAACAAATTTTGTTCCTACAGGTAATTTTGCTGCTGCTAAAGTCAGAGCTTCTCTTGCGATTGATTCATCAACACCTTCCATCTCGTAGAGAATTCTTCCTGGTTTTATGGGACAAACCCAATACTCAACATTTCCTTTACCCTTACCTTGTCTAACTTCAAGAGGTTTTTTTGTAATTGGCTTGTCAGGGAATATTCTTATCCAAATTTTTGCTCCCCTCTTAACATGTCTTGTCATAGCTCTTCTAGCAGCCTCAATTTGTCTTGAAGTAATTTGTCCTCGAGACGTAGCTTTGAGACCGAAAGCACCGAAATCTAAGGAATTACCCTTTTGGGCAAGACCTCTATTGCGGCCCTTCATTTGTTTTCTATATTTTGTTCTTTTAGGTTGAAACATAATTTTTAGTTATCGGTTTTTTTGGGTTTGGTGGATATTTCACCTCTACAAATCCAAACTTTTACACCAATGATTCCATAAGTTGTTTTTGCTTCTGCAAGGCCATAATCTATATCTGCTCTAAGAGTATGAAGAGGCACTCTCCCCTCTTTATGCCATTCAGCTCTCGCAATTTCTGCGCCTCCTAATCTTCCTGCAACTCTAACTTTTACTCCTTGAGCGCCTTGACGCATAGTATTTTGTGCAGCTCTTTTAATAACTCTTCTAAACATTGCACGTCTCTCAAGTTGGACCGCAATATTTGCAGCAACAAGTTGAGCATCTAAATCAGGTTTTCTTATCTCTTGTATGTTTAAGCTAACTGGAACTTCCATTAATTTTGTAAGCTCATCCCTTAAACGATCTATATCCTCACCTTTTTTTCCAATGATCATTCCTGGTCTTGAAGTATGGATGGTTACTTTTCCACTTTGTGAAGGACGTTCAATTTCAATTTTGCTTACAAAAGAATTATCAAGTTCTTTTTTCAGAAACTCTCTTACAGCAAAATCATTAAGCAAAAGTTCTTGATACTTGTCTTTTTCAGCATACCAAGTTGAGTTGTGCTTTCGCGAAATTCCTAATCGAATTCCTATCGGGTTTACTTTTTGTCCCATTTAGTTTTTTTCACTCCCTAAAGTTATGTTGACATGACAACTGCGTTTTTGAATTCTGTCCGCTCTTCCTCTTGCTCTTGCCTGGATTCTTTTAAGAATAAAAGATTCATCAACTTTAATTTCTGAAACAAAAAGATCGTCGATATCCAAACCTTTATTATTTTCTGCATTTGCAATTGCTGACTCCAAAAGCTTAAGTACATTTGAAGCAGAAGATTTCTTGCTGAAAGATAATATGTCTATGGCCTCTTCAACCCTCTTTCCTCTAATTTGATCAGCTACCAATCTTACTTTGTAAGGTGAAACAGTTAATCTACTAAGCTTTGCTTTTACTTCAGTCATAATTAACCCGCTTGTCTGTCTCCTGAATGCATTTTGAATGTTCTTGTTGGGACAAATTCCCCTAACTTGTGTCCAACCATGTCCTCTTTGACAAGAATTGGTACGTGAGCGCGGCCGTTGTGAACTGCAATAGTCAAGTTCACCATTTCAGGTGTAATCATTGATCTCCTTGACCAAGTTTTGATCGGTTTTTTGCTCTTTTCTTCAATTGCCTTTTGAACTTTTTCTTCAAGATGATGATCTACAAAAGGACCTTTTTTTACTGATCTAACCATTACTTCTTCCTTCTTCTAACAATTAGTGAATCTGTTCTTTTATTGCTTCTGGTTCTATAACCTTTAGTAGGAACTCCCCACGGAGAAACAGGATGTCTTCCTCCAGATGTTTTTCCTTCACCACCTCCATGAGGATGGTCAATAGGGTTCATTGCTACTCCTCTAACTGTGGGTCTCACTCCAATCCATCTTTTAGCACCAGCTTTACCGAAAGATTTTAGAGAATGTTCTTGATTTGAGACTTCTCCAATTGTTGCTCTGCATTCGGTCAATACTTTTCTAACCTCACCGCTTTTAAGTCTTAGAGTTGCGTACTGACCTTCTTTAGCAACAAACTGTACGTAGGTACCTGCGCTTCTAGCGAGTTGTGCTCCTTTTCCTGGTTTCAGCTCCACACAGTGAAGAATTGTTCCAACAGGAATATCTTTTAAAACTAGGGTATTTCCGACATTTACCGATGCCTTTTCTCCAGAAGTTACCTGATCATTTACTTTTAGGTTTTTAGGGGCAATTATGTATCTTCTTTCCCCGTCGTTATAAAGCAATAAAGCTATAAATGCTGACCTGTTGGGATCATATTCGATTCTCTCTACCTTTGCGGGGATATTATCCTTGTTCCTTTTGAAATCAATGATCCTATAGTGTTGCTTATGTCCCCCACCAATGTGACGTGTTGTGATTCTTCCCGCATTGTTTCTACCGCCAGTTTTACTTTTCTTGGTTACAAGTGAGGACAAAGGCCTGCCTTTGTATAAATCTTTTCCAGTTTGAAGGCTTCTAAATCTTCTTCCTGGTGACGTTGGTTTTGCCTTTACTACTGCCATTTTATTCTTGAATAATCTCGATTCGTTGTTCTGGTTTTAATGAAACGTAGGCTTTTTTCCAATCAGATTTTTTTCTAGTCTTCCCTCTAAGATTCATCATTCGTTTTGTCTTCCCTTTAACATTCAAAATATTCACCTTTGTAACATTTACATCAAATTTTGCTTCTATAGCTTTTTTCACTTGATTTTTTGTTGCAGAGGTATTCACTTTGAATACGTATGTATTTGCGTTTTGTCCTACCAAAGAAGATTTCTCAGAAACTAAAGCTGATTCGATAATTTTATTGGGAATAATGTTACTCACGATAATTTCTCTTCAATAAGGTTAAGACAATTTTCTGCAATCACTACTGAGTTAAATTTCAATAAATTAATAGGATTCAAAGTATTCAAGTTGGTTACATTCACATTTGGTAAGTTTCTTGAAGCTAAACTGAGATTGTTTGAAATTTCATCAACAATAAACAGGCCCTCTTTAAGTTCATTTTTCTTTAAAAAATCTAAAAAATCCTTAGTCTTTGGATTTTCTATATTTATCTGGTCGGATAAAAAAACTCTATTTTCTTTTGCAAGAGACGAAAAAATGGAGCGCATGGCAGATTTATACATTTTCTTATTTAGTTTTTTTGGTTTTGCTGACTTAGTTGAGGCAGGAAATACAACTCCTCCACCACGCCAGAGAGGACTTCTAGATGTTCCTGCCCTTGCTCTTCCTGTTCCCTTTTGACGCCAAGGTTTTTTTCCACCTCCTCTTACAGCAGATCTGTTTTTTTGAGCCTTTGTGCCGGGGTGGCTATTTTCAATATAGATTTTTATAAGTTGAGCGATAAGATCTTTATTTATCTCAACTCCAAAGATTTTTTCTGAAACTTCAGCCTCAGTTGTTTTAGAAGATTTTAAAAAAGGTAATTTCATGTTTTTTTAGTTGCCGGTTTAATGGTAACTTCTGATCCATTTGGACCAGGAACAGCTCCCCTGATTAAAATAAAATTATTTTCCAAATCAATTTTTTGAACTTTTAAATTTTGTGTAGTTTGTCTTACGTTACCCATGTGTCCTGACATTTTTTTTCCTTTCCAAACTCTTCCAGGAGTTTGACATTGTCCAATTGAACCTGGTTTTCTATGAGCAAGAGAGTTTCCATGAGTAGCATCTTGAGTTGCGAAATTCCATCTTTTAACCGTACCCGCAAAGCCTTTTCCCTTTGTTGTTCCTATTACATCTACAAATTGGCCTTCCTCAAAAATATCGGCCTTTATCTCAGAGCCTATATCAAGATTTTCTTCTTCACTTATATTTAAGGGAAATTCTTGAGAAAGTTTTTTGAAGGAAATATTGTTTTTTTTCAAATGACCTATTTCAGCTTTAGATTGATTTTTTTCCGATTGCTCTACTGCTGATAATTGGATGGCATCGTAACCATCTTTTTCAGAAGTTTTAATCTGAGAAACAACGTTTGAATGAATTTTCAAAACCGTAACAGGGACAGACTTTCCTTCATCAGTGAAAACTCTGCTCATTCCTTCTTTTCTTGCAATTAATCCAATCATTTTCTAGTTGAGTTCATCCAAAGATATTTGTACGTCTACACCAGCAGAAAGATCTAGTTTCATAAGTGCATCCACTGTTTTTTCGGTAGGTTTGATTATGTCCATAATACGTTTGTAAGTTCTAATCTCGTATTGGTCACGAGCATCCTTATCTTTATGGGGAGAAATTAAAATTGTTGTTTGCCTTTTTCTCACAGGCATGGGAATAGGTCCCTTTACAACTGCGCCAGTTCTTTTAACAGTCTCTACAATTTCTTTTGCAGACTTATCTATCAGCTTGTTATCAAAAGCTTTTAGGCGAATTCTTATATTTTGGCTTTGCAAAGCTTACCTCTATTTAAACAACAATATTTTTAAAGAACGTGCCGAAAAAATCGGCCTTTTACATATAAATACGCAAAAGAGCGGCAATTCTATGCCTGCCCTTGGAGACTGTCAATAAGAAATTAACCTTTATTTATTAGTACTTCTGCAACATTTGCAGGGACTTCTGAATACTTCAAAGGTTCCATGGTGAAAGTTGCTCTTCCTTGAGTGGCAG
>QCMR01000003.1 GCA_003213595.1 SAR86 cluster bacterium AG-422-E19
TGCAGGAATATCTAAGGAGTTTGCAGTGCAAACAAACATGACATCAGATAGGTCGTAATCAACTTCAAGATAATGGTCATTAAAAGTGTGATTTTGTTCAGGATCTAAAACTTCAAGTAATGCTGAAGAGGGATCTCCTCTGTAGTCCATTCCCATTTTATCTATTTCATCGAGAAGGAATAAAGGATTTTTAACACCTACTTTAGACATTTTTTGAAGAATTTTTCCAGGCATAGAACCGATGTAGGTTCTTCTATGTCCTCTTATCTCTGCTTCATCTCTGACACCGCCTAGGGAAACTCTTGTGAATTTTCTTCCAGTTGCTTTAGCAATAGACTCACCTAAAGAGGTTTTTCCAACTCCAGGAGGCCCAACAAGACATAAAACAGGACCTTTAAGTTTCGAAACTCTTTTTTGAACAGCAAGGTATTCCAGAATTCTTTCTTTGACTTCTTCAAGTCCATGGTGATCTTTTTCCAGAACCTTACTAGCATTTTCAATATTTTTTTGAATTTTAGATTTCTTTTTCCATGGAATACTTGTCATCCAATCAATATATCCTCTTACAACTGAAGCCTCGGCTGACATAGGAGGCATAAGCTTGAATTTATTCAGTTCTGTATTAACTTTTTCTTTAGCATCGTCAGGCATTCCTGAGTCTTTTATTTTCTTCTCTAAAATCTCTACCTCATCATCGAGGTCATCACCTTCGCCCATTTCTTTTTTGAGAGCCTTCATTTGTTCGCTCAAGTAATACTCTTTTTGGCTCTTTTCCATTTGTTTTTTAACTCTGTTACGAATCTTTTTTTCCATTTGCGTAAGATCAAGTTGAGTTTCTAGAAGATTAACTAAATTTTTGGCTCTTTCCTCTAAGTCAAGTTCCTCGAGTAATATCTGTCTATCTGCTATGGAGATAGATAAATGACCTACTAAGGTATCAATTAATTTTTCTAACCTTTCAACCGATCTAACTTGATTGGCAATTTCAGGTCTAATTTTTTGAGATGTTTTTGAAAGTTCTCTAAATTGAGACTGCAAAGTATTAACATAACTTTTCTTGAGGTCGTCTTCCATTTCAGAGTCTTCAAGAATGTCTACCTCGGCTTCCAAAATATCTTTCCCGGCAAGCAAGTTTTGCAGTCTTGCCCTTTTTATTCCCTCAACCAAAACTTTATAAGTTCCATCAGGAAGTTTTATAAGTTGCAATATTGTAGAAACAGTACCAATTTCGTATAAATCCTTTTGACTAGGGTTTTCCGTGTTTGCTTCCCTTTGAGCAACCAGCATAACGGATTTATCATCCGACATAGCCTTTTGCAGAGAGTTAATTGATGACTCTCTACCTACAAATAAAGGTGTTACTACACCAGGAAAAATTACTACATCTCTAAGGGGGACTAATGGAATATTCATAATAACCTCTAACTTTTATATAGGGTCTGTAGAAAAAAAAACAAGTTATTGTAATTTTTTTGAATCTAGATCAGTTTCGTAAACCAATAAAGGCTTTGAGTCACCATTGATACAAGAAGCGTCCAATACAACTTTCTCAAGATTTTCTACAGACGGGACTTCATACATAGTATCTAGAAGAGATTTCTCTAGAATTGATCTTAAGCCTCTAGCGCCTGTTTTCATTTCTATCGCAAGTTTAGCTATTTCTAATAATGCATCATCTCTGATATCCAATTCTACTTCTTCCATTTCAAAAAGTTTTTTGAATTGTTTTGTTAAAGAATTTTTTGGGTCCGTCAGGATTGTTACAAGAGCGTCTTCATCAAGTTCATCTAAAGTAGCCATTACTGGCAACCTACCTACAAACTCAGGAATAAGACCATATTTAATCAAATCTTCGGGTTGAGAATTTTTAATTACTTTAGAATCAAAACCTTGAGTTTTTTTCTTAACAGACGCTTCAAATCCCATACCTCTCTCTTCAGATCTAGCTTTAATTATTTCCTCTAGTCCAGAAAAAGCTCCGCCACAAATAAATAAAATATTTGAGGTATCAACTTGTAAAAATTCTTGTTGCGGATGTTTTCTTCCTCCTTGAGGTGGCACCGATGCAGTTGTTCCTTCTACAAGTTTAAGTAATGCTTGTTGAACTCCTTCGCCGGAAACATCTCGGGTTATTGACGGATTGTCTGATTTTCTTGCGATTTTGTCGATTTCATCAATGTAAACAATTCCAACCTGTGCTTTTTCAACATCGTAGTCACATTTTTGAAGAAGTTTTTGAATTATGTTTTCAACATCTTCGCCAACATATCCTGCTTCAGTAAGTGTCGTTGCATCTGCAATAGTAAAAGGGACATCTAAGAGTCTTGCCAAAGTCTGTGCTAGTAAAGTTTTACCACTACCCGTAGGTCCTAATAGAAGAATATTACTTTTTCCTAACTCGACATCTTCACTGGAAGACTGAGAACTCTTTAATTTTTTGTAGTGGTTGTATACTGCAACTGCTAGTGTTTTTTTTGCGGATTCTTGACCAATAACGTAATCATCCAGAATTGCTTTGATTTCCTCTGGTACAGGTAATTTTTCTTCAGAGGATTCTTGGTTTGCTTCAGCTAAATCTTCTTTAATTATGTCATTACATAGAGATACGCATTCATCACAAATATAAACAGAAGGTCCAGCAATAAGTTTTTTAACCTCTGATTGATTCTTTCCGCAGAAAGAACAAAATAATTTTTTATCCGTTTCTTGATTTTCAGACATGCCTATTTATCTCTTTTATCAATAACTTTATCTATTAAACCATATTTTACAGCTTCATCGCCGCTCATAAAATTATCTCTTTCAGTATCATGACTAACTTTGTCAATATCTTTTCCACTATGTTGAGACAGAATTTCATTCAATTTAGTTCTTATTTTTAGTATTTCTTGAGCATGAATTTCTATATCAGTTGCCTGACCTTGAAATCCTCCCAAAGGTTGGTGAATCATAATTCTAGAGTTGGGTAGAGCAAATCTTTTACCTTTCGTACCGCCTGTAAGTAAGATTGCTCCCATACTAGAAGCTTGGCCAATACACAGAGTGCTAATATCTGGCTTGATATAAGACATTGTGTCGTAAATGGACATACCGGAAGTTACTGAGCCGCCAGGTGAATTTATATAAATATTAATATCTTTTTCAGGATTTTCAGCTTCTAGAAAAAGTAACTGCGCTACAACCAAGTTTGCCATGTGGTCTTCAATAGGGCCGGTAATGAAAATAACCCTTTCCTTAAGAAGTCTTGAATAAATGTCAAAAGCCCTCTCTCCTCTTGGTGTTTGTTCCACAACCATTGGAACAAGTTGATTTTTAATATTAGTCATAATCTTAATTTAACCCATAGAAACAACTTCTTCAAAACTTAACGTCTCTTCTTCAACTTTAGACTTCTCTTCTAAGTATTCTGCTACTTTATCCTCTAAAATTAGAGACTCAATATTTTTTAGCTGTTCTTCATTACCATATATCCAATTGACATATTGCTCAGGATCTTTGAATGATTTTGATTTATCTTCAATTTCTTTCTTTAGAGTATCGTTATCGACAGAGATATTATTTTCTTCAATTAATTTATTTATCAAAACTCCCAGCCTGACTCTTTTGAGAGCATTTTCTTTAAAATTTTCTATAGGGAATTGATCTTCTTCTAATTTACCGATATCCAATCCCATTTGCTGAGCTGTATTATTTCTCAAATTATTTGCCTCAGAAATTATCATACTTTGAGGAATATCAATTTGATTTGAACTTTCAAAAGCATCGAATATTCTTTGTTTAGTTTTTGTTTTTAGATTTGTTTTTAGATCTGTCTGGAGTTGTTCTTCTATTTTTTTTTCAAATTCTGCTTTTGTTTCAACATCCATATTTATGGATTTAAAAAATTCCTCATCAAGATTAGGAAGCTTTACCTCTGAAACTTCTTTCATTTTTATCTTAAACATTACTTTTTGTCCTTTTAGATTTTCTGCTTGGTAGTCATCTGGAAAAGTTACTTCGATTTCTTTAGATTCTGCGGCTTTCATTCCAATAATTTGTTCTTCAAATCCTGGAATCATGGTTTTTGATCCAAGTTCGAGAGAATACTCTTGGGCTTCGCCACCTTCAAATTTTTCACCATTTAAAAATCCTTCAAAATCTATTTTGACAAAATTACCTTCCTTACTTTTTTCATCTATTGGCTCAGCTTTTCCATACCTTTTTAAAACCAAATCAGTAGCTTTTTTAATATCCTCATCTGTAACTTTTGATACTGGCTTTTTGAAAGACAGCGAACCCATTTTGGTTAGAGAAAACTCTGGATAAATTTCATATGAGACTTCAAATTTAATATCTTTTTTTATATCAAAAGATTCTGGAGCAAAACTAGGTTGGCCAACTACAGGTATGTTTTCTTCAGAAATCTTTTTGTAAAAGATATCCCCCATTTTATCCATGATTAGTCGTTGTTTGATTTGGTCTCCATAGTATTTTTCAATTACGTCCAAAGGAGCTTTACCTTTCCTAAATCCCTTCAAATCAGAGGAAGATTGCTGAGTCAGGAGTCTTTTTTTAAAATCGCTCTCAAGGTCCTTAGATGAAATATTTAATTTAATTTTTTTCTCAAGATTATTTTTTTTAATGAACATAATATC
Source organism: SAR86 cluster bacterium AG-422-E19 (assembly GCA_003213595.1). Taxonomy (GTDB): domain Bacteria; phylum Pseudomonadota; class Gammaproteobacteria; order Magnimaribacterales; family AG-339-G14; genus MEDG-81. The sequence goes on from QCMR01000003.1 coordinate 4,635, forward strand.
CTTCTTTTTATTGGGGTGGGCGATGGGGCTCGAACCCACGACAACCGGTACCACAAACCAGTGCTCTACCAACTGAGCTACGCCCACCATTAGTGGCCTCCCGGGCAGGATTCGAACCTGCGACCCTCTGCTTAGAAGGCAGATGCTCTATCCAGCTGAGCTACCGGGAGTGAATTTTTGCTATTGTATAAAAATACTTACGATTAGTCTTTACTTACCAAAATTGACTAACGAACCAAAGAGAAATCTTAAAATTTTATTTGGGATAAATTTAGATATAAATATCATCGTTTTGTTAAAACCCCCTCTGACAACATAAATTTCTTTTCCTTTTAAACAAGCATTTACGCCCTGTTCTGCGACTTGTTTTGGCGACATCAAAAACAAGGAAGGAACGTCTGAATATTGCATATTAAATCCTGCTCTTTCGTTAAAGCCTGTTTCTGTAAAACCGGGACAAAGAGCACAAACATGCACATTGTATTTTTTGTAAGTGCTATTAAGAGTGATAGTGAATTCATTAACAAAATTCTTTATATTCCCATAAATTCCGATAGCTCCACTTCCGCTTGGAATTATCCCAGCAATTGAAGATACCTGAAGAATCTTTCCGGATTTTCTTTCTTTCATACTTTTGATAAAAAGACGCGTTAGTTTAACCAAAGAGTTCAATAAAACATTTAGAAAATCATCTAGTCTATCAAGATCATAAGAATCAAAGTCTTCAGTAAATCCATACCCAGCATTATTTACTAAAAAATCAATTTTATAGTTGTTGTTTTGACAGAAATCATAAATTTCCTGAGGACTTTCAGGTTTAGCCAAATCTTTTACCAAAACTATTACTTTTGAGTTTGAATTAGACTCCACTTCTTCTTTAAGTTTTAATAATTTATCTTCTCTCCTGGCTGTGATAATAATTTGCATATCAAATCTAGAAAGATATTTAACTATTTCAAACCCAATACCCGAAGAGGAACCGGTAACTAAGGCTGTTTTATTTTGTAAATAAGTCATTATTTTTTGGTCGGGGTGGAGGGATTTGAACCCCCGACATCCTGCTCCCAAAGCAGGCGCGCTACCAGACTGCGCTACACCCCGTTAATTTTTAAATAAGGGGTGGTATCATAACAAATAACCATGGCTATAGTACTCGACGGAAAAAAATTATCCCTGAAATCAGAAGAAGATTTTTCCAAACGTGTCGAAAAAATTAAAGCTAAAAATCATCCTACTCCTATATTGGCAACAATTTTGGTTGGCAATGATCCTGCTTCTGCTACCTATGTCAAAATGAAAGGTAATGCTTGTAAAAGAGTTGGAATGGACTCCTTGAAAGTTGAGCTTGACGAGACCATAAGTACTGCTGAATTAATCAATAAAATTGAAGAGCTGAATTCTAATGAAGACGTTCATGGAATTTTATTACAGCATCCAGTCCCTGAGCATATCGACGAAAGATCTTGTTTTGATGCGATCGATATAAAAAAAGACGTTGATGGAGTAACTAGCCTGGGATTTGGAAGAATGAGTATGCAAGAGAAAGCATATGGTTCTTGTACTCCCTATGGAATTATGCGTCTTTTGAAGGAATATAAAATCCCTCTTGAAGGAAAGTCAGCTGTTGTTGTCGGAAGAAGTCCAATATTGGGAAAACCTATGGCAATGATGTTATTAAATGAAAATGCAACAGTAACGATTTGTCATTCAAGAACAAAGAATTTACCAAAAATTATATCTACAGCAGACATCATTGTTGGTGCAGTTGGTATCCCAAAATTTATTAAAAGTGATTGGATCAAAGACAATGCCGTTGTAGTAGATGCTGGATATCATCCTGAAAAATGTGGTGATATTGATCTTGAGGATGTTATTTCAAGATCATCAGCTTATACTCCTGTTCCTGGCGGTGTTGGACCAATGACTATTAATACTTTGATTATGCAAACTTTAGAAAGCTGTGAAGCTCACCTAGGCCTTGATTAATTTTTCCAGTACTCGTCTTTAAGAAGTCTTTTATAAAGTTTCCCAGTTGGGTGTCTAGGCAGCTCTTCTCTGAAATCTATGGATTTGGGACACTTCACATGAGATATATTTTCCCGACAATACGCCATAAGTTCTGCCTCAAGGTCTTCTCCAGCAAGATTCATATCTTCAGGTTGAACTACAGCTTTTACCTCTTCACCCATTTCTTCATTGGGTACACCAAAAACAGCAACATCAGCAACTTTAGGATGCATGATTAATGTGTCTTCTGTCTCTTTTGGATAAATGTTAACTCCACCAGAAATAATCATAAAAGCCTTTCTATCTGTTAAGTATAGAAAACCATCTTCATCTAAATAGCCTATATCGCCTAAGGTTGTATAGCCTTGTTTTGAAGTAGCGCCTTTAGTTTTTTCTTTATCATTGTGATATGAAAATCCATTTGCAGTAGGTCCTTCAAAGTAAATTGTGCCCTCTTCTCCCACAGGCACTTCATTTTGATCATCATCTAGAATATGTATTGGACCAAGTAAAGACTGACCAACTGTACCCTTATGGGCGAGCCATTGTTCTGAATTGCATGCAACGAAACCATTAAATTCGGTTCCTGCATAGTACTCATTAATAATGGGGCCCCACCAATCTATCATTTTCTCTTTCACCTCTACTGGACAAGGTGCCGCAGCATGGATTGCTATTCGATGAGATGACAAATCATATTTATTTAAAATCTCTGGATCACTTTTTAAAAATCTGATGAACATTGTTGGAACCCACTGACTATGAGTGATCTTATACTTTTCTATAGCAGCTAATGCAGCCTCAGGATCAAATTTTTCTAAGATAATGCTGGTTGCCCCCAAAGCAAGGAATCCTGTATTGAACCCCATTGGTGCCGAGTGATAGAGAGGAGCTGGAGATAGGTAAACAGATTCTTCATCAGCAGAATACAATCCTTGAACAACGCGAGTTAGGCCTAAGTCATCTTCATCAGCTTTATAAGGTAAAGGACTTAAACTTATTTCTCGACTAACGCCTTTTGGCTTTCCAGTTGTTCCTGAAGAATACAACATTGCAGCTCCTTGACACTCATCCTCTATGGGTGTGTCTGGCATATTTTTTATTTCATCCTCATAAGACTTAAAATCATCTGTAATTCCATCAAGCATGAATTTGTGAACTCCTTCTAATGAATTGGCTAAAGACTTTGCAGAATCTTCAAGGAATTTACTTGTAATAAAAACTTTTGCGCCACAATCTTTAACAATATATTCGACTTCACTTGCCTGGAGTCTCCAGCTTATAGCTGTATATTTCAATCCACTTCGATAAGCAGCAAAGGCGATTGGAAAAAATAACTTATGGTTTTCCATCATAAAAGCCATACTATCTCCAGGTTTAAGACCTAAAGATCTAAATAATTGAGCTCCTTGATTTGATAATTCGTTTAATTCTTGGTGAGTGATTACGTCACCACTTCCCGCCATGATAATGGCCGGCTTATCTTGTAATTTAGGTCCGTTTATTCCTGGATGCATGTCCTCTCCTCCAAATAATGTAAAATCAAACTTATAAGTTAATTTAAATAAATTTTACATGCAAGATTTTAAAAGATTTCCAGTTATTTGCAGTGTTGGAGGCATAAATTCAGCTGGAAGATCTTCTTTTGATTTTTCCTACAAACGACTAGTTATAGACAATCTTGATGCAAATTCTAAAAAAACATTATTGAAAGACTTGAATTCACTTACGAATTCTGAAATTTCATCAGAAAAAGATATTTTTGAGAAAACTTTAGTAAGAAAAGTCAATTCAGATCTTTTTGATCCAGATTTGCTTATGAAAGATGTCATGAATGTGAATGCCGCTGGACAACTGCCTGAAGGAATAAATCTTTCAAAAATGTATAACTCGAGACAACATCCCAAAGGAATTCAAATGACTATTTTTGGGGTTACCGATTGCTTGAAAAATATGGGCAAGGACTGGGATACTGAAATAAAACCATTATTGAATCCAAAAAAAATAGGTGTTTTTTCTGGTCCTGCAATAGGGCAGCTAGACTACGAAGGAATGGGAGGCCTTTTACAGTCAAGAAAGATTGGTAAAAGAGCCAGTTCAAAACACCTGTCAATGTCTTTGATTGGTATGTCAGCAGATTTTATAAATGCTTATGTAATTGGATCTCTGGGAAAGACAGGAACTGTGGCTGGAGCTTGTGCAACTTTTCTCTACAACTTAGATTTGGCTTTGAAAGGAATTAAAAATGATGAATTAGACTTTTCAATCGTTGGATCTGCAGAAGCGCCTATTAATCCAGAGATAACAGATGGCTTTTTAGCTACTACAGGAATTGCTGATGATAAAAAAATTCTAGAAATGCAGATTAGAAATAACGACGATAACACTGAAGAAGTAGATCATAAAAATGCCTGTCGGCCCTTTGGAGATAATGCGGGAATGATTTTAGGAGAAGCAGCTCAATTTGTAGCTGTTACAACTTTAGAATTTGCATTGAAAAATGGTCTAAAGATACTTGGTGGTTTTACAGACGTAGCAATAAATGCGGATGGATTCAAAAAATCTATTAGTTCTCCAGGAATTGGTAACTACATTACAATGGCTCAATCTCTTTCTAATACTTTAAAAATAGGCTGCTCCATTCAAGAGAGTATTGTTATTGCTCATGGCACAGGGACCTTTCAAAATCGAAGTACCGAATCTGATGTACTTAGTAGAGTCGCTGAGGGATTTAAATTAAAAAATTGGAAGGTTACTGCTCTGAAAGGGATGTTGGGTCATACCATGGGTCCCGCTGCTGGAGACGAATTAATAACAGCTTTGGGAATTTGGAATCATGGTTTGATTCCAGGAATAAATACAACTAAGAAATTAGCCAATGATGTGTTATCAAATAATTTAGATTTTTGTCTGAATACTCGAGAAGTGGATAGAGAAAAAATAGATGCTATCTTTTTAAATGCTAAAGGTTTTGGAGGCAATAATGGTTCTTGTGGTGTGGTAAGTCCAAGCTTCATAAAGTCAAAAATAAATAAAAGAGATTTTAAAAATTATGAGGAAAAACTTTCTGATACTGAAGCGAAAAGAAAGGTTTATTTAGAAGAAAGTAATAATGGAAATTACGATTTAATTTATCGCTTCAAAGAAGAAATTCTTGACCCTTCAGGGGATATGAAAATAACTAAAGATAAAATTTCTATATCTGATTACAAAGATATAGATTTATAAACTACCTATCTAAAAGCTTGTCCTTAGGAAATAGTCTTCCAATTAGAGGTATAAGTGGTAACAAGTAAATATATTTTTTTGGGAAAAATCTTTGAATTCTGTCATACCAATGAGCATCCCCCCCAACTAATATTCTTTTATTTTTTTTCTTGATGTTTTTTAAAATAATTTTTGCTGCTGTATTGGCATTAATTGGAGCTTGATTTTTAAAAATCTCTCCTACCTCTTCTTTAGTTTTTGCTTTTGGACCAAACAGATTAGGTCTTTCATCTTCTCTTTCAAGATCTATTTCTAACTTATCGTTTTTCACGCCATAGTTTGCGATATTGGTACCAATATGACCTGGATGAACTGAATAAACCTCTACTGGCGAATTTTCCATTTTCATTTCAAGGGCTAAAGTTTCTGTAAAAGCTCTTACCCCATATTTACCGACATGATAAATGGATTGCGTAGGAACAGATAAAAGCCCAAAAATAGATGAAGTGTTAATTATGGCTGCTTCGGGTCTTTTTTTAAGATGAGGTAAAAAAGCCCTTGTACCATTTATTACTCCATGGAGAAGAATCCCTAAACCCCAGTCCCAATCCTCGTCAGTCGAATCCTCTATAGTTTGTGATAAAGCAACTCCAGCATTATTGAAAACCATATCCACAGCACCATGTTCATCTATGACTTTCTGCGGCAAAGCGAAAACTGCCTCTTTATCACTGACATCTATTACATGTTTGGAAACACCTACATTGTAATTTTTTAAAAGTTCAGCAGTTTCATTGAGTGTATCTTCATTCCATTCTGCTAAAGCTATGTTTGCTCCTGATTTTGCAAGTTCTATGGCCAATTCTCTACCCATACCAGAACCTGCTCCGGTAATAACTGCAACCTTACCTTCAAAATTTTTCATAATACTCTCCGCTTAATAAATATAATTTATGACAGTAGGACTGTCCAATTTTTAATAAATGTTTTATTTATGTATAGCTTTTTTAGATCCTAAGAATTCTAATATTGGATCTAAAGTCAATCCTTGAATGGTAGTCTCATCACCTTTGGTAGATGAAAATAAATTTTTTCCTAGTGATTCAAATCGATAGGCTCCACATGCCATGAAAGGCTCATCTTTATCAATGTAATTTTTAATTTCTGAATCTGTTAAAGATTTCATGGTAAGAGCTGCTTGAGCGTAATGCGACCAAACTTCTTTCCCATCTTTACAGATGCTGATACCACAGTTTTGGTAATGAGTATTTCCAGATAATTTAGATAATGTTTTGAAACAGTTTTCCTTAGTTAATGGTTTACTAAAAATTTCGTCTTCATAACAACATATTTGATCCGAACCGATTACATAAGCGTTCTTCTTTTTATTGCTTACATCTAAGGCTTTTGCTTTTGCTAAAGCAAGGCAATATTCTTTGAAATTATTACTTGATAAAGATTGTTTAAGCTCTTCTTCCTCCACTTCTGAAGGAACAACTTCAAAAGAAATTCCTGAGTTTTCTAGAATCTTTTTTCTTATAGAAGAATTTGATGCAAGGATAACTTTTTGTTCAGGTAATGATTCTGAACTCAAGATTGGTTGGAGTTAGAATGTATAAGATTCATAAATTCTGTTCGAGTAATAGCGTTCTCTTTAAAAACACCCAACATTCTGCTTGTTACTGTACTTGTTTCGGTTTTATGAATTCCTCTTGTAGTCATGCATTGATGTGCAGCATCAATTACCACAGCAACTCCTTTTGGCTTTAAAACGTTATTTATTGTATCTGCGACTTGAGCAGTCATGGTTTCTTGAGTTTGTAACCTCTTCCCAAAAATATCAATTATTCTGGCTAATTTACTTATACCTACTACCCTTTGGTCGGGTATATAACCAACGTGTGCAACGCCTAATATTGGAACCATATGATGTTCACAATGAGACTCAACTCGAATGCCCTTCACTATAACCATTTCATCATAGCCCTCGACTTGTTCAAAAGTTTTGGATAGGACTTCTTCAGGATCTTCATCGTAGCCGGCAAAGAATTCGCCGTATGCTTTGATTACTCGCTTAGGAGTCTCTACTAATCCTTCTCTAGTAGGATCGTCTCCAGCAAAAGCTAAAAGAGTTTTCACAGCTTCCATTGCCTCTTCAGGTGATGGTCTGGAAATTGGTATAGCCTTTTTGGCAAAATTCTTCTTACTCATTATAAATCCTTTACGGTTATATTTTACAGACTTTTTTATAACTTTTAATCATTATCTTCTTCAGGTAAGGGATTAAAAGGGAAAGGTCTTTCTTGACTACTATATGTTACAAAATCAATAATTTGAACAATGTAATTTCTTAATTTAATAGAAAAAGTTGATAAATGCGAATTTGGTTCCTTAGTGAACAAGGTAAATAAGAATTGTGTACCTGCAATAATCCATAAGACTAAATCTAAAAATCCTAACAAGAATAGGTAGAAAACAACCAAAACAGCTGTAATCCAAGTAGAAGGATGCTTAACCTTCTCAGGTATTACATCTTTAAAATTCTTCTTTTCTTCTAGTTCAACTTCGGCAATTTCCGACGAATCATCATTTTTTTCAGTCATAAGCGGTGTCAATATTACCACTTTCGTGGATAAACTTTAAAAAACATTTTTTTGGGTCTTTTTTTAAGTAAACAATCTTATATAAAGCATCAATTATAGGCATATTTAAAGATAGCTTCTTCTTTTCTAAATAAAGAACTTTTAATGTTCTATGTCCTTCTACAGACTGCTTTACCATCGATAAAGCCTTACTAGGACTATTTCCTTTCCCTAAAAACTTTCCAAAGGAATAATTTCTACTTTTTTCAGAGCTACTTGTAGCTATTAAATCTCCAACTCCTGATAGACCAAGAAGAGTTAAAGGATTAGCATTGATTTTCTTAAAAAGTTCAGACATCTCTGATAAAGATCTTGTTAGCAACATAGCTTTTGTATTTGATTCAAAACCTAATCCATCAGATAAGCCAGAGCATATTGCATACAAATTTTTTAAAGCTCCGGCCATTTCTATACCTTTAGTATCGTTTGATAAAAATATTTTAAAAAAATCACTATTAAAGAAATCTGATACTTGTTTTAAAGATTTTTTATCACTTCCTGCAATTACTGATGCAGATATGTTTTTTCTCATAATTTCATCTGCAATATTTGGACCTGAGAGAACCATGATATTTTTTTTTGAATGATTTGTTTCGTCTAAAAATACTTCACTCATGGTCATAAACGATTCATTTTCTATGCCTTTTGTTGCTATCAAAATTTTTTGATTATTTAAGTATTTAGATATTTTTGAAGAAATTTTCCTAAAATCTTTGGAAGGAATTGCAATAATAATTAAGTTAGCACTTAAAACAGCTTCTTTGATATCTTCTTGAATTTTTAATTTTGAAGAAAGTTTGTATTTAGGGAGATATTTTTTATTAGTAAGAGTGTTTTTATTTTTAACAAAGATCTTAGGATCTCTTGCCCAGATGGAAACATTTAAGTCTTTTGCAGCTAACAAATTAGCAAGCGTAGTTCCCCAAGAACCCCCACCTAGCACTGAAATTTTATCCATGAAATAGTTACAAAATAAATTCTTTGGATTTTTCACCAAATCTTTCCCACCAACTTTCTCCCAATTTTTTAATTGAGTCTAAATTTCTTTTAGAGGTGTTATCAAATGACGATTTAATGCCAACAAGTGAAGAATCTACTCTTAAATAATTATCATTAAATAGGGATTGTGCAATAACATGTTCTATATTAGATTCCATTAAGATCTGGATTATTCCGGCATTAAGCCAGGAAATTGAACCCCATTTTCTTGCTTTCCTTCCATCTAATCTTCTTTCATTATAGCCTGTACCAACACTTAGAATTTTTATTTCTTCATTTGGCCATAAAGCTTTTGATTCTGCATGAGCTATAAGAACAGGATTATTAGTTGATACTGCACCATCAAGATACCATTGGCCTTCTATTGATTCGGCTGGAAAGTAAGTTGGTGCTGCTGAGGTTGCGGCAGCTACTCTTCTAGCTGGCAAGTAACCCTCTTTCCAAGATTTGAACATTTTTACCCGTCTTCTTTCCAGATCGAATGCAGTTATAATCAATGGTGTTTTTGCAGAACTCAGTGTTTCAGCTTTGAAATATTCTTCGAAAGTTTTTCTCTTTATTTTGCCCGCATATTTAGATCCCAAAAATCTATACCTTAAAGGGGAAAAAATTTTTTTAAGATTTTCTTTTGAATAAATTTTTACCAGATCGTCACCTTCAAGACCTAAAATTGAAATTGCCAGGGCTATTATGCCTCCTGTAGATGTACCTACAATTAGATCGAAGCTTTCTGAAAGTTTTTTATTGGTTGACTTATCCAGTTCACTTAAGAATGTTGCTGAAGCTAAACCCCTTACTCCACCACCATCAATGGATAAAACATATTTAGTCATTGTTATTTTTAGATAAATTCAGCATATTATGGACAAAACTATACTAAGTATTTCAAATGAATTCATTTAATGCCAAAAAAATCGGTTTTTGGATTGGACTTGCGATTTTTGTTTGTATCTATTTCATGCCTGTCCCAGATGGATTATCAAACGAAGGTAAGCTAACTGCAGCTATTTTTTTACTGATGGGAATTTGGTGGGCTACTGAAGCAATGCCACTTTATGCAACGGCTTTATTGCCTTTAATTTTCTTTCCTTTGTTAGGAATAGATCCAATTGGAGTAATCAGTAGAGAATACATGAATAAGGTTCAGTTCCTTTTTGCTGGTGGATTTATGATAGGAATTGCTATGCAAAAATGGAATTTACACAAAAGAATTGCACTTAATATCCTGAAATACAGTGGCATGCAGGCAAAAAATATCGTGGCTGCTTTTATGCTAACAAGTGCAATTTTGAGTATGTGGGTTATGAATACTTCTACAGCAATAATGCTCTTGCCAATTGGAGTGTCAGTCATAGCTGTAATAAATGAGACAGTAAAAGATTTGCTTCCAAGTGAGAGTAAAAATTTTCAATTTGCCTTGTTACTAGGTATTGCATATTCAGCTTCTCTGGGAGGAATATCTACTCCAATTGGAACTTCTCCAAATGGCTATCTTATTCAATATGCAAATGATAATTTTAATCAAGATATAGGTTTCATAAGTTGGCTTGCAATAGGACTGCCTGTGACAATAGTTATGGTACCTCTTGTTTGGTTTATTTTAACTTCTTTAATTTTTCCAATAAATTTTAAGGCTTCTCCGGAAACAAATTCAAAACTAAGAACAATGCTTGAAGATTTAGGAAAGATTACTTCAGAGCAAAAAATGGTTGCAATAATTTTCTCGATAACTGCCTTTTGTTGGGTATTTAGAAAATTATTAGACGATTTGCCAGGATTAGGTTTTTTAGAAGATGCAGTTATTGCAATGATAGGAGGCATCTCATTATTTTTTGTTAGTTCTAAAAATAGAGAAGATTATTTGCTTAATTGGGATGACTTACAGCAAAAATTTCCATGGGGGCTTATCTTTTTGTTTGGTGGAGGTATGGCTTTAGCCTATGAAGTAAATTCCACCGGCCTTGCTTCATGGTTAGCTAATTTGATACCTGCAGACGTCAATCCCATTATAGTAGTTGCTTTGATTATATTGTTGGTCTTATTCCTTACAGAGTTAACGAGCAATCTAACAACGACAATTACTTTTATGCCCGTAATTGCTAGCGTAGGTTTCAATTTAGATATAAACCCTTTGCTGCTTACATTGCCGCTAACAATTGTTGCTAGCTGTGCTTTCATGTTGCCAGTTGCAACTCCTCCCAACTCTATAGTCTTTGCTTCAAACTTAGTTCCCATTCAGCAAATGGTAAGAGCAGGAATTTTTATTAATTTAATTTCATTTCTATATATCCTTCTTTTATCGGTCTTTTATTACCCTCTAGTCTTATAGTAAAATAACTTAAGTGTTGCACTTAGGTTCAATATCAGGGGTTCCTAGTAAAGTGCGTTTTATTCTTACCCTGTGAAGGAGGTGGTCCAAATTAGTATTAACGAATTAGCAGGAATTTCAGGGGGTGCCTCTTGACAACGGGTTAACCCGATTCCGACCTTTTGCCGGTTCGCCCGCTTAAGGTAAGAATTAAGTTGAAATACTTATTCTTAAGCCCCGTCAGAAATGACGGGGTTTTTTTATTCGCTCAAATCGTGACCAGTTGCAGAGATGGTTCCGCCATCGCAAGTAATGGTTTCTCCTACGGTGTAAGAACCAGCCTTTGATGAAAGATATAAAGCTAAACCGCCGACATCTTCGGCTCTACCCATTCTATGGACCGGATTTCTAGAAATAATGCCATCATAGTTATGGGCTACTGCTGAACCCAACATATCGCTGGGAAAAGGTCCTGGTGCAATGGCATTCACTAAAATGTCTTCTCTAACAAGTCTTGCGGCGAGCACTCTTGTCATGTGATGAACAGAGGCTTTTGATGCACTGTAAGGGTATGTTTCAAAAACAGGAGTTCCAATACCATCAATTGAACCTATGTTGATAACCCGAGAAGGATCTTCTCTTGTAGCTTTTTTCTTCAACAGTGGAAGAAACTTTTGCGTAGAGAAGAATACACTTTTGACATTCAGATCCATCACCTTATCCCAGCCTTTTTCTGAGAAAACATCTATAGGTTCCGCCCATGCTGCTCCAGCATTATTTACCAAAATATCAATCCCAGATTCTAACGCCTCTACTTCTTTTACAAACTTCTCTATTCCTTCTAGAGAAGATAAGTCAGATGGAAGAGATGTACATTGAGCATTATATTTTTCCGAGAGTTCTATTGCCTTTGCATCACAAACATCAGCCTTTCTGGACGTAATGTATACAGTAGCGCCATTTGCTAAATACGCTGATGCAATCATTTCACCTATCCCTCGAGATCCTCCAGTGACAACTGCAACCTTGTCTTTTACTGAAAACAAATCTTCAATTTTCATCATTATCTCCTAATCTTCAATTTTTAAAATTTTTGGTTCTTGAAATTTATCATCTTTACTACCCATCATGTAGGTACATACGATTATTAAATCTCCGGTATCTGCTTTATGGGCAGCAGCACCATTTAGAGAAATCTTTTTGCTTCCGGCATCTTCATAAAAGGCATAGGTAACAAACCTATTTCCATTTGAAATATTATAGACATGAACTTGTTCATATTCTTTGATATCAAGAGCGTCCATCCAGTCCTTATCAATTCCGCAAGATCCATCGTAGTCAATGTTTGTAGAAGTAACCTTTACTCTGTGTAACTTAGATTTAAGAACAGTAATGTACATATTTTTATGGCGGACCGGACGGGGCTCGAACCCGCGACCTCCGCCGTGACAGGGCGGCGTTCTAACCAGAACTGAACTACCGGTCCAATTTAGGAAAACAATTATACATAGTATGAAACGAAAGTAACTTACAAAAACAATATAAAAACCTAATCTAAGTGATTGCTTCGCTATGGTTAACTTTAAAAGTTATGGGTTTTAAATTCTTATAATTTTTAGATTTAACCGAGGAAACAAAATTGAATTTTACGTCTACATATTCCGAAAAAATATTAAGTTCTACATAACCCTTGTTCCTTCCATTAGTCCAAATAAGATCTTTATTTGAATCAATAAATGATTTATCCAATGCTTCTGTAAAATCTCCAAAAGTATCAACAAAATTTGGAGATGTGATAGAGGGAGCTCCTATCTCAACGCCAACAAATTTATTATTTTTATCGAATAGATTTGAAAGCCAAGAATTGTGTGAATCACCCGCAAGAATGAGACTGGATTGAGAATTACTTATAGTTTTATAAAACTTTTCCCTTTCCTTTGGATATCCGTCCCACTGATCTGTGTTGTAAGGAATCTCAGTACCAGCTAAAGAAAGATATTTATGGAGAAATTTTGGAAAGTTTTCTTTGTCAACAGCCTTAAAAATTGTTGGTAAATATTTTGGTCCGATTAGAATTTGTTGTCCAAAAATAGACCATTTAAAAGAACTATCTACTTTAGTTCTTATCCAGTTGAACTGTTCTTTACCAAGAAGTTTTCTTGGTTTATTAATATCTTTTAAATAAGAAATTTTATTAAAAGAATTACCGTCGAAGTATTTTTCTATATCTAATTGTTTATCTCTTTCATATGATCTGGTATCCAACATCATCAAATTTATAAGATTTCCTACCCTGAAATTTCTCCAAATTTTATCTTTTCTGCCTTTCTCACGAATTGGCATCCATTCGTAATAAGCTTGAAGAGCACTCTTTTTTCTATTAGCAAAAGTACCTTCATCTTTAGAATGGTTCTGAGCTCCTTTTTGCCAACTATCATTAGTAAATTCATGATCATCCCAAACAGAAATCATAGGTTTTTTTTGATGTAATAATTTTAGATCGGGATCAGACCTATATGTTGCGTACCTTTTTCGATAATCATCCAATGAAACCATTTCGTGTTTCGGATTTACAACTCTACCCATTTGTTCTGCATCCTTTGACGCATAACCACCATGACCATATTCATAGAGATAATCTCCAAGATGCAAAACCAAGTCTATTTTTTCATTTTTTGCTATTTCTTTGTAAGCATTAAAATATCCTGCAGGATAATTTGAGCAGCTACAAAAAGCGATATTGAAATTGCTTGGATTTTCGCTAGGTAATGTTGATGTCATTCCAATATCAGAGGTTTTACCATCTGCTAAAAATCGGTAATAAATTTTTTCACCATTAAACTTTTTTGGAATTTTTGCATCGACTTTAACTGAATAATCTTTTTTAGAATTTGTCCTGACATGACCATAGGTAATAAGATTTGAAAAATCCTTAGAACTTGAAACTTCCCACCTAACTCGAATTTCTGGATTACCCATTGGTAAGATTTTTGTCCATAAAATTACATTAGTATTTGTAGGGTCCCCACTCGCCACGCCATACTTGAAAGAAATAACCGATTCTTTATTAAATGACGGAAAAATACGTATAGGCAGAAAAAGTAAAAGTAGGGCTAAACTTTTTAGAAATTTTCTTCTGTATTTGTTCACAAGGTTAATTTAACACTCAAAAAAAATATGCCAATTAAAAAATGATGTTTTTGATGGTGGGCGACACAGGACTTGAACCTGTAACTTCCACCTTGTAAGGGTGGCACTCTACCAATTGAGTTAGTCGCCCAAAAGAGAAAGCATTATACCCAAATTAAATATAATCAAATGGACATTGTGAAAAAATTAGTGCATATTTTTTTCTTTATAAAGAAGTAATGAAGCAACTAGAATCTCAACCCTTCCAATCAAAACTAAATTTAAATTCTGAAGAATTTGAGAACAACAAGTCATCCATGCTAGAGATGATTTCTGAATTGAATGAACTGTTAGATGAAGCTGAAGCAGGCGGTGGTCCAGATCATCATAAAAGATTAGCAGCAAGGGGAAAACTTCCAGTTCGAGAAAGAGTTTTCCACTTCTTGGATCCAGATAGTCCTTTTTTAGAAATTAGCGGTTTAGCGGCCTACAAATCTGAATACCCTATAGGTGGCGGTGCTTTTGCTGGTATTGGAGTATCTTCAGGAATCGAGTGTGTAATCTTTGCAAATGATCCTACTGTTCTTGCAGGAGCAATGCATTTTTACTCTGTAAAAAAATGGATGAGATGTATGCAAATTGCACGAGATTGTCGTATTCCTTTCATTCAATTTGTTGAATCTGCTGGAGGTGATTTACGTCCAAGAGCCGGAGCTGCCGTTGGCGGAATGGGTCATTTTGCTGAATCAGGTAGACAATTTTATGAAATCACTGAGCTTTCAAAACTAAACATTCCAACTATAACTGTTGCTTTCGGAACTGCTACCGCTGGTGGAGCTTATCAACCTGGGATGTCGGACTATAATATTTTTGTTAAAAACCAAGCAGATGTTGCCCTTGCAGGACCACCTTTAGTTCAAATGGCAACTGGTGAAATTTCTTCCAGAGAAGACATTGGGGGCGCAAAAATGCATGCCGAAAAGTCTGGTTTAGCTGAATATTTAGCTGAAGATGATTTAGATGGAATAAGAATTGCTCGAGAAGTAATGTCTCATTTAAATTGGGATAAAGAAGGGAATAATCCTCGATTTGAAATAGCTCCTCCTAAATATAGTCAAGAAGACTTGTTGGGAATTATCGAGCCAAGTTTAAAGACTCCTTTTGATATCAGAGAGATAATTGGTCGTATCTCCGATGGATCAAAGTTCGAAGAATTCAAACCACTTTTTGGACCGACAATAATTTGTGGTTTTATTTCCATTCACGGATATCCAGTTGGTGTGCTTGGAAATAACGGTATGCTTTTTCCCGATGCTTCTCAAAAAGCAGCCCACTTCATACAACTATGCAACAAAAGAAATTTACCTTTAGTTTTTCTTCAAAATATCACTGGATTTATGGTCGGAAAAGATTATGAACAAGATGGTTCCATTAAAAAAGGAGCTCAAATGTTAAATGCTGTTTCAAACTCAAACGTTCCACATCTTACAGTGATAGTAGGTAATTCATATGGGGCTGGAACTTATGCAATGTCTGGAAGAGAATTTGGGAATTCTTTCACGTTTCTTTGGCCAACTGCAAAAATTGCAGTAATGGGTGGAGAAGTGATCGCAGGAGTGATGTCTATAGTGAGAAGAGGTCAAGCTGCAAGAAAAGGTCTTAAATTTGATGAAAAAGCTGACGCAGAAATTGTTAAAAATCAACAAATCTCTCATGATAAGGGTTCCAAAGCTTTGAGAGCTACAAGCGTTATTAGTGATGACGGAATTATAGATCCCCGAGATACGAGAAATGTATTGGGAATGTGTTTATCGATTGTTAATAATAAAGAAGTTAAAGGATCAGAAGGATTTGGGGTATTTAGGTTATGACAATTAAAAAATTGTTGATTTCAAACAGGGGAGAAATCGCAAGTAGAATCATAAAAAGTGCTCACGATATGGGAATAACCTGTGTAGCTATCTATACAGAGGCTGATAAAAATACTCCTTATGTTAGAGAGGCAGATCAGTCTTTTAAACTTTCAGATTCATATTTAAATGCTAAAGAAATTTTAGAAATCGCTAAAAAAAATAATGTAGATGCAATTCACCCTGGTTATGGATTTTTATCTGAAAATGCTAATTTTGCGAATAATGTAAAAAAAGCAGGAATCAAGTGGGTAGGTCCTTCTGCAAACGCCATAAAAAAAATGGGAGATAAAATTACTGCAAAAACTTTAGCAGAAAAAGCCGGTGTACCCACCCTACCTTCAGGTTCTTCAGCTAAAGATGCAAACAAAATTGGTTATCCTATCCTTGTTAAAGCTGCCGCAGGAGGTGGTGGTAAAGGTATGCGTATTGTCAAAAGTTCAAAGGATTTGAAAGAATCTATTGCTTCTGCAGAGAGAGAAGCTGAGGGTGGCTTTGGTGATAAGAGAGTTTTTTTAGAAAGATATATTGAAAAGTCTAGACACATAGAAGTACAAATCCTCGGCGATTCCTATGGTAATTTGGTTCATTTGGGAGAAAGAGAATGTTCAATTCAAAGGAGACATCAAAAGGTAGTTGAAGAGTCGCCCTCGCCCATGGTTGATGATTCCATGAGAGAAAAAATGGGAGATGCTGCCATAAAGTTAGCTTCGAAATTGAAGTATGAATCAGCTGGAACTATTGAATTTCTCGTTGATGAGAAGACAAAAGAATTTTGGTTTCTTGAGGTTAATACCAGGCTTCAAGTTGAACATCCTGTTACTGAAGAAGTTACCGGAATTGATCTTGTAAAAGAACAGCTCAGAATAGCCGAGGGTGAGTCTTTAGGTTATGACCAATCCGATATAGATTGGTTTGGAAGCTCTATAGAGGTGAGACTGTATGCCGAAGATCCGAATAATGATTTCTTACCGGTAACTGGAAAGATGATTTCTTTTTTACCGGCAGATGATCCTCTCGTTAGATGGGATGTAGGAATTGAATCTGGGTCAGTCATTACTCCTGATTTTGATCCAATGTTAGCTAAAGTTATTTCTTATGGAGAAACTAGAACAGAAGCTGCAAAAAAATTAGCTCTTGCTTTAGAAAATAGTCACTTTGGTGGAATGCAAACAAATCGAGAATTCTTAATAGCTATTTTAAGATCTGAGAAATTTCTAAAAGGTGCTACCACTACTGATTTCATCGAGAAAGAAAAACTAAGTGGAGAAGTAGACCTTTCCGAAGAAGAAATAAAAAATTATGCAAAAGCAGCAAGTTTATGGATTCAAGGATTGAATAGAGAAAACTCTTCTGTTTTAACGAATATGGATTCAGGGTGGAACAATGCAAGGTTACCTTTTCAGGAAGTTAAACTTTCTTTAAAGGATTCAAATTTTATTATTAATTATAAAAAATCAAGAGATGGTAAGTTTAAATTTTCTGATTCAGAATTGGCAACCGTCTATGAATGGAAAGATAATTTTATAGATGTAGAAATATCGGGATCCAGACTCAGATCGAAGGTATCTTTTGAAGATAATCTTTTATTGATTCATACCTACAAAGGAGATTTGCTATTTAATATTTTACCCAAATTTGAAGTTAAAGATTCAGGAATAATTGAAGGCGGTCTAAATGCACCAATGCCAGGAAAGGTAGTAGAAGTCCAAATTAAAAAAGGTTCTTCCGTTAAAAAAGGAGATACTTTGATTATCTTAGAGGCGATGAAAATGGAACACAAAGTAAGTGCTCCGTCATCCGGAAAGATTAAAAATATTTTAGTTTCTAAAGGTGAACAAGTAGAAAACGGTCAAACCTTAGTTGTCTTGGATTAATCCCATTTGGGCTCTCTTTTCTCTAGAAAGGCAGCAATTCCCTCTTTTGCGTCAGGACCAGCAAAAGTTTCAGCACTCTTCTTTCCTAAATAAGGCAATGCTTCATCAAAATTCATATTGTCTTGATTTACATATGCTTCAAGTCCAAATTGCATTGTACCAGGAGCAAGACTGGCTAAATCCTTTGCTAATTTAGCGACAGTTTCGTCTAAAGCTTCTGGAGCTACGGATTCATTAATCAATCCCCACTCTTGAGCTTTATTCGCATCTATTGCCTGACCACGCATACAGAAATCTAATCCAACTCTCTTAGGCATAACTCTAAATAATCCAGCCATAACCATATGAGGCCAAACTCCACGAAGAATTTCAGGAGCCGAAAATTTTGCAGATTCAACAGCAATTGCATGAGTACAATTTGTAACCATCAGAAGAGCACCAGCATGAACCGATCCTTGAATTTTACAAATAACAGGTTTGTACAAATGCCTAATTGAGAGACTTATATCGTCTGATCCCTCCAGCCTAGGAACGTT
Source organism: SAR86 cluster bacterium AG-422-E19 (assembly GCA_003213595.1). Taxonomy (GTDB): domain Bacteria; phylum Pseudomonadota; class Gammaproteobacteria; order Magnimaribacterales; family AG-339-G14; genus MEDG-81. The sequence goes on from QCMR01000003.1 coordinate 23,250, forward strand.
TGATTCTTCCTGTTTTCTATTTAAGTCTGCTCCTGCACAAAAAACATCTCCTTCCGCTGCAATAATTACAACTCTTATAGCTCTTTCTTGTTTGGCATATGCAAGTGCATAATTTATTTCATTCATCATTACATTGTTTAGTGCATTTTTCTTTTCAGGCCTGTTCAAAGTAATAGTTAAAATGTGGTTAGAAACATCTATTTTAGTTGCTTGAAAAGTTAGATTTTCTATTGAAAGTTTTTTGCTTGTCATTTTGTCTTATTTTAAAATAATTTTAGGCACATTAATTTTTTTAGCTCTTAAATATTCCCCTAGCGATTTTGCCTGCCCGTCCATTCTTGTTGATGAAGAAACTCCATCTTGCAAAATTCCGTGAATATAAAAATTTAAAGATAAAATATTAGGTAATTCAAATCTATCAATTTCAAAAGATTTTAAATCTGGGAGCAATTCTTTCAATTTATCAATTGTTAAATAATCAAATAAAAATCCATAAGCTTCCGGATTTTTACTCCATACACCAAGATTAGCGCAACCCCCTTTATCTCCAGATCTGGTACCAAAGATATCTCCAAAAAATATTTCCGTATCAGGATTTTCAGTTATTTGTTTTACTTCAGCAGGTTCCTTTTGGTAATAAACTTCTTCAAAGTCCAGTTGGCTAGTTGGAATAACTTCCATGGTCTTGCCATCAAAATGCACTTTTTCCTTTATAAATTTACTATCAACCAATGCTGGCCAATACTCAATATAAGGTCCGCTAGGGACAACTCCACTTCTTCCTGTCCAGCCTGGAAAGTTTGCTAAGGCTAATTCAATTATTTTAGCGCTGAATAATCGCCCTGCTAAATCAGGGTTTTGAGACATCACATCAATTCTTAGAAAGGCTTGTGCCTGTTCATTGCTTTCTGGATTTTCTTTATCAGTCCTATGTAACTGTATATCTACCTTATCAAACTGCTCTTTACCACCAACCGAATCAAAAATAGTTTCAGTAATTAATTTAGCTTTTTCTTCAATATCTAAACCCGTAAGAAGTAACTCAGTCCCATTTCTGAAACCTCCCGCAAGATTAATACAAACTTTATGATCTTTAGGTGGACTACTTCCTCTACAGCCAGAAACAAATACTCTATCTTCGGCCTCTTGTTCAATTTTTAGAGTATCAAAATGAGAAATAACATCTGGATTTACATAAGCAGGAGAACCTATCTCATAGAGAAGCTGTGCTGTGACGGTACCAACCGAAACCAATCCTCCGGTATTTGGGTGTTTGGTAATTATAAAGCTGCCATCTTGGTTTATTTCAGCTATTGGATAACCAATATCTTTAAAAGTAGGAACTTCTTTAAAAAAAGAATAATTACCGCCAGTGGCTTGAGCACCGCATTCGATTATATGGCCAGCTGCAAGAGCTCCGGCAAGCTGATCATAATCATTTCTTGACCAATTAAATTTCCATGCTGCAGGACCTATAACTACTGCAGCATCTGTGACTCTCGGGCAAATGACCACATCAGCGCCGTTATCTAAAGCCTCTTTAATACCCCAAGCTCCTAAGTAAGCGTTAGCAGTAAGTGGTTTTTTCTCATAAGAAAAAAGATCGTTATTCTTATCAATATTTTTTAGTTTTTCACCAGACGAACTTAATTCATCAAGTCTAGGCATCAAATCGTCACCATCAATATAAGCGACCTTCAAATCAAGATTCAATTCTTTGATTATATTTTCAACTTCAGCTGCCATTGAAGCAGGATTCAAACCTCCTGCATTAGAAACAATTTTAATTTTTTGATCATTGCAGAGTTTTGCTACATCTCTAAATTGTTTCAGAAAGGTTCCTACATATCCTAGATTTTCTCCCCTTTTAATTTTCTGGTTATACAAAATAGTCATCGTCAATTCAGCAAGATAGTCTCCTGTTAAAACATCTATTGGTCCGCCTTCAACCATTTTTTTTGCTATGGACAGATTGTCTCCATAAAATCCACTGCAATTTGCTATCTTTATTACTTCTGACATTTAATTCTTTATAGTTTTTTGATCGGAAATCCCTGCTAAATAAATCCCAATTAAGAGAATAGTAGCACCGAAAATCTGCTGTATTAAGAACATTTCCTGAAAAAACATAAAGCCAAGAAATGCTGCCGTAAGAGGTTGTAACAATAATATTAATGAAGAAAATTGAACTCTTATTAAAGATAATCCGTAAATTATTAAACCTTGACCAGCTATCTGAACAAATAGTGCCTGTGAAGTAACGTTCAACCATCCAAATAAAGTTGTTGGGATCATTTGACCTGATTCAAAAAAAATACTGCCTAAGAATAGAGGTATGCTTCCAAATAATGCTGAAAAAAACATTAAATCAAAAGTTTCATATTTTTCTGAAAAGATTTTTACAGAGATCAAGTATCCTGAATAAAAAATTGCTGCTAACAAAGATAATAAATCACCTCTAAAAGATTGATGTTCATTTTGTTCAAATAAAATCATAATTACTCCTAACAAACAGCATGAGCCTGCAAAATAAAAAAATAAATCTAGATTATCCTTAAAAAAGAAATAAGAAATTATGGCAACATAAATTGGCGCTGTATTTACAAAGAGTGCTGCATTTGCAACAGAGGTCTGATTAATTGACCAATGCCATAAAGTTATGTCGCTCCCAAAAAATAAACCTGGAATAGCGAGAATTAAGATATCTTTTAAACGTAAATTAGAAAATTTCCTTCTGTAAACTCCATAAAAAAATAAAATAATTGATGCAATTAAAAATCTATAAAATCCTGTCAGCGCAGGTGATATTTCACTCGTTCTTACTAAGATAGGTACAATTCCTATTAAAATAGCCCCTACAGATGTGGACAAAATACCAATTTTTCTTGTTGTAAGATTTATCATTTTTAAAGGAACTATCGATATACTGTAGCAATGTTAGATAAAGAGCAAAAAAATTCACCTGAAATTTTTTCTGTCTCTCAACTCAATAAAAACGCTAAGTTTACTCTTGAAAAAAAATTCAATGATGTTTGGGTAAAAGGAGAAATTTCTGAATTTACCAATTACCGTCAATCTGGACATTGGTACTTCACCTTAAAGGATGATAATTCATCCATCAATTGTGTGATGTTTAAATTTAAAAACTCATATCTTAAAAATATTCCTGAAATCGGTGACGAGATAGTCCTCAAAGGAAAATTATCCTTATTTGAGGCTCAAGGTAGATATCAATTTATAGCAGAAAGCTTAGAGTATTCAGGAGAAGGAGATTTGTTAAAGGCTTTTGAAAATTTAAAAAATAAACTTTTAAAAGAAGGTCTTTTCGATGAATCTTTTAAAAAAGAAATTCCTGAATTACCGATGCATATCGGTGTAGTAACTTCGCCATCAGGCGCCGTAATTCAAGATATTAGAAACGTATTGGAAAGAAGAGCGCCCTTATCAAAACTTATTTTAGCCCCTTCTTTGGTGCAGGGAGACAAAGCAGAGAACGAAATAATAAATGCATTAAACATGCTTCGAGAATTTAATAAAACAGAAAAATTAGATCTAATAATAATTGCAAGAGGCGGTGGCTCCCTAGAAGATCTTTGGTGCTTCAATAGCGAAAATATTGCAAGAGAGATTTATGCTCTTGAAATTCCTGTAATAAGCGCGGTTGGTCACGAAACAGATTTTACAATTTGCGATTTAGTTTCTGACTTAAGGGCTCCAACTCCTTCAGCAGCAGCTGAAATAGCAAGCCAAGCTCACTCACAAATTATTGATAAAATTGAGATTCTAGAAAAATCAATCTCAATATCATTAAAAAATTATCTCGAAACTAAAAATGAAAATTTTAGTGATGCATCCAATGTTCTAAAGAAAATTAATTTTAATCTAGATCAAAAGATTTTTAAAATTGATGAAAGCTTCAATAAAATAGTTTTTTTACAAAAAGACAGGTTTTCATCTAAAAGGTTTAACCTCATAAAAAAAAGAACTTCTTTAAGAGATAGAAATCCACTCATAAAGCTTTCAAATCAAAAAGCAGATTTAAAGAGTAAAAAATTAATTTTTAAAAATGTATTTAATAAAGTTCTTTTCAGCAAAAAAAATTCTTTTGATGCTTCTTCATCAAAATTACAAGCTTTTAGTCCTCTATCAGTTTTATCGAGGGGCTATACCGTTTCCACCAAAGATGATGAGCTCTTGGATAACACGAAGTTAACTGAGGGAGATGAAATTCTCACTAGAACTGAACGAAATCTCATTCTTTCAGAAATAACTAAAATAGATGAAATTAAATAATTTTTTAATATTTTTTTGTCTGACTTTTTTATTTAGTTGTACAAACTTCAAATTATCTGAGGTAACTCCTTGTTCATTTCCAAATGAAGCACTTGAAAAAGGAGGCCTGCTAAATAGATTTATTAGCAAAGAAAATCTAGACAATTCTTATAAAAAATATATTTGTAAAGACATTGCTGGTCATCGACTTGTATACCCCATTTCTTATTCTTCAAAAATGAAATTTACAATTATGGGAGAGACCATAATTCTTTCTGAAAAAGAATTCAGAGAATCTAGGATTACAATTAAAGATAATAAATTCAACCAAATCTCTAATGAAAATCTAACAAGAATTAAGACCGAAAGAGAAATTTATGGAAGAAAGATATCAGTAAAATCAGTAAAAAAATATCAGGATACTAAGTTCAATTTCCCTGCTAAAGGGATAATTTCCAGTGAGTATGGAGTAAAACGTTTTATAAATGGTTCCCCTAGAAATCCCCACTTAGGACTAGATATAGCGGCGGAAACTGGAACGTCAGTAGTAGCTCCAGAAAATGGCAAAGTTATTTTTGTTGGTGATTTTTTTTATAGAGGCAACCTAATAATCATTGACCATGGTAATGGCATTATCTCTACCTATTCCCATTTAAACGAAACTTTTGTTTCTGAAGGAGATAATGTTCTTAAAAATTCAAAAATTGGAACAGTTGGTTCTTCTGGAAGAGTCACTGGGCCTCATCTCCACTTTGAAATTATTTTATTAGGAATAAAAGTAAATCCAATGCTATTTCTTTAAAGAGATAACAATTTAATAATTTCTTCTTCTGTTTGCGGTCCAACTAATGTAAGTTCCAATTCTCCTTTTCTATTAACAATAAATGTTACAGGAAGGTTTTCTGGTATGACCCAATCATAAATAATAGAAGGGTCTGTTAATAAAGAGTCTACTTGTACATTAAATTTTTCTAACTGTTGTTTTAATTCCTCTCCTTCCAACATATCAAAGTTAATTAAAAAAACTTTTAAATCATCAGAGAAATTGGACTGAAGATTATTTAATTCAGGAATTTCTTTTATACAAGGAGGACACCAATCTGCCCAATAGTTAAAAACTATCCATTTACCTTTTAAATCATCAAGAAAAACTCCTTTTCCTTCAAAAACATTTAGATCCGGTTTTGAGCAAGAGAGCAGAAGAAAAATTATCAAAAAATTATTAAAAATAGACTTCATAATCTTTATATAATACTTCTTTAAATGAGCTTCTTAAGAAAATTTTTCAACTTCGTTGACCTAACAAGAAAAGTTATTTTGAATCTATTTTTCATTTTGGCTTTGTTGTTCATTGCAATCACTTTTTTGGTTAGCGACGTCAAGGAAGACCTTAGTGCTGTATTAACTTTTGCCCCAAAAAAAATAAACGAAACAACAAATTCAAATCTTTCTTTTTTTGAGAGGGAAACCTATGAATTGAATTTGTTTGAAATAATTTCGGCTATTGAAACGGCGGGTACAGAAGAAGAAGTAAAGATACTATTTATGGATTTAACCTATTTAGACATTTCATTCACAGGTATCTTAGAAATTGGTAAAGCCATAGAGAGTTTCAAAAGTCAGGGCAAAAAAGTAATTGCCTATTCTGATTTTTACGACAAGAAAAACTATCTTTTGGCTTCTTATGCTGATTCTATTTTATTGAATCAGAATGGTTTGGTTCTTTTAGATGGATTTTCTTCACAGAAACCTTTTATTAAACAATTATTAGAAAAACTTAATATTGGTGTATCAACTTTTGTTTCTGGAAAATATAAATCAGCATTGGACACTTTTACTCGAGATAATTTATCCGAAGAAGATAGACTCCAAACATCTTCTTATCTTTCTGAAGTCTGGGATTCTTGGAAAGAAATAATTACAAAAAATAGAAGTAAAATTTCAGATTTAAAAATAGATAATTACATAAATAATCTTGGAAAATTAACGGAAAAATTTGATGGTGACACTGCAAAGCTAGCTAAAAGCGAAGGTTTGGTTGACACTTTAACTGTAAGAACGAACTTAAATGACTATCTATCTTCGCTTGTTGAGGAAAAAATAATATCTTTTAAAGATAACCTAGCGCTCTTGAACAATGAAAATTCTTCAGATAATAAATTTGCTGTCTTAGTAGCCTCTGGAGAAATAATAGATGGTGAATATGCAGAAGGAGCGATCTCCAGTGAAAACTTTTCAAAAACTCTCAATAAAATTGATAAAGATGAGTCAATTAAAGGTTTATTTCTAAGAGTAAATTCTCCAGGAGGAAGTGGTTTTGCTTCAGAAATAATCAGACAAAGATTAGAACTTCTCAATAAAAAAATTCCAATAGTAGTTTCAATGGGAGATATTGCTGCATCGGGAGGTTATTGGATTTCTATGAATCAAAATACAATAATTGCAAACCCATTTACTCTTACTGGGTCCATTGGTGTCTGGGCAGCCTTACCTAATTTTAAAGATTCCTTTGGAAATGTTGGAATACTCTTTGATAAGGTTTCTACCAACGAATTAAATTTTTCGTTATTGGAACCTCCTAATGATAACTTATCTTCATTTATGCAAAGTTATGTTGATGGTTCTTACAATAAATTTATCAAGCTTGTATCAAAGAACCGACAGTTAACTATCGATAATACTGAAAAGATTGCTCAAGGAAGAATTTGGTCTGGCAAATCAGCTCTTCAAAATAATCTTGTCGACTCTCTTGGGGTATTTCAAGATGGTATTAAAATTCTTGAAGAGAAATCAGGAATTTCAGATTTCAAAATAAAATATATATCTACTTCTCCAGGAATTATTGATGATTTATTTGCATCTTTTAATTCTTTTTTGAATTCAACTTACAGCCTTTTTGGCTTTATAGAATCAATAGATATTCAAAGACTTGTCAGTAAGAAAAAAATTGAAACGAACTTAATTTGTTTAGTTTGTCCTGAATTAAGATAGTTTTTAAATAATTTTCTTTATTAAATTTATTGAAATAGATTTTTTTTCTTGATGGGAGATTTCATCAAGTTTTTCTGCCAAATTTAATAAACTATTTAAATCTCGAGAATGATGCGTAAATATGTATTGCATTTCTTTGTCATTGATTTCTAAGCCCCTTTGCTGAAGTTCAAAGTTAATTAGGTTCATTTTTTCTTCATCAGCAGGATTTAAAATCTCAACAGGTAAAACGGTATTCAATCTTGATTCAAGATCTGCCAATTTAATATCTAAATTTTTAATGAAATCATTACTTGAAAATAAGATTTTGTTATTTTGACTTAAACAATAATTAAAGCCATTAAATAGAAAAATTTCTGATTCTTGATTTAAAGTATCGCTTGATAAGTTTTTTATAAACACCATTGGATATTTAAATACATCCGGGTTTAAAGTCTTTTCATTTAGATCGATTATTTTGGGTTGTGTTTTGTAAGAATTTAAAGAAGCATGAAATAAATAATTTCTTATTAGATCTTCTTTGATGTTTAGTAATAAAAAATTTTCTTCATTACTAAAAAATAACTCAATTTCAGAGATCATTTTTTTTAAAAATGAAAAGTTTTTCAGCTGCTCCAATGATCTCTCTTTAGGCAAGAAAATATCTAAAACTTTTTGATTCATTAAAAGAATATTTGGGAAATTACTTTTCTACCTGGATAGTTTAAATATTCTATTACGCTATAAAGAGAAGTTACTAAGAGCGCTACCATCAGAAAATTTAAGAAAACTATAGGAACAAGACCAAACGAGACCTCAATAATTACGAATCCTAAATAGGTCATCAAAACGAAACTATTAAATTTTCCAGAAAAATATGGTTTTATTTCGTAATTATCAATTAGAAGAGAAGACAAAATGACTCCAACAATGATAAAGAGATCTCTACTCAGAAGAAACATTGTTAAATAAATATTTATTTCTCCAACTAAAGATAGAGATATAAGTGTAGCAATGACAAGAACTTTGTCTGAAATAGGATCAAACACTTTACCAAATCTACTTTCCCAAGAGTACTTTCTTGCAAGATATCCATCTAAAAAATCAGATATTCCTGCCAGAAAAAAGAAAAAAAGGGTAAGTTGATAATTTTCTTCTAAAATACTTATTACAATCGGGTAAACCAAAAAAAAACGAAAAACGGTCAAGAAATTAGGTATTGAGGACGCAATCATTATTCGCCTAAAGCTAGGAAAAGTTTATCTTTTTCTTTGTTTATAAGGATTAAATTTTCAATTTCATCAAAGTAATTCAATAGATTTCTTTCCTCTGATAAAAGATTGAAACTATAAGTAGCTGTATTATTTTTTAATGACATTAAACTTAGATTATTAATAAATAAAATATTTTTTAATTTATTTTCAAATGATTTGTGATCTGAAAACTTTTTTAATCCTCTAATTTCTAAATAGTAAGGAAGATTGGATTTTGAGCTTGCTTTGAGTCTTTGGTTACTAAATAAGTTATCAATTAAGATGTTTATGCCGACTGCTGGCTTATATTTAGATTCAATATCTAATTTAGAAAATTTCTTTTCAATATCTTCTGGAAGAAAACACCATTCACTTGAACTTGAAATTTCACAAAAAAACCATCCGTCGGAAGGATAACGATCATTAAAAATTGTTAAATTCTCTAAATTAGAATTATTTTCAAAGCTAAATAAACTAATATCTCGAGAGTCTAATATAGGGTAGACAATTGTTATGTCCCTCTCGTTTGCAACCCTATCAAATTCTTTTTTCACAAACTTACATTTCTGATCTAAAGATTTAGCTGCCTGAAGAGATGAGTAATCTGGCTTACAAAGAACCCAAGCGGCAACTTTTGGATTTTTTAAAAAAGAAATTCCAAGATTTAGTTCCAGTAGCTTTTCCTGAAGTGCTTTTAAATCAATCATTACCTCAAGAGCTTCCTCATCATTAAATTCGATAAATTTGTACTCTCTCACAAAATTATTAGGATTTAATTTTTTAAAATTTTGTTGATTAAGATTGAAGTCCCTTTGACTGCCTAATACTTTTAATATCGATTGGTTTAAAGCTTTTTGAAGTAATTCAGAAACTTCCTCATCATCACCTTGAACAATTGTAGAGTAATCCTCGCTGTATAAATTAAAAACAGAAAAAATAAGAGAAATAAAAAAAATAACTTTAATAATTTTTAGCATTAAAAATGATTATAATATGTTTTTTTAATAGAACTTAAATTCAAAATCCTTTGTCTAGATCAAACAAAACTTCCTATGCTGATTCTGGAGTAAGCATAAAAAGGGGTGATCAATTAGTAGATATCATAAAACCTTTAGCCAAGACTACCTTTAGAAAAGAAATAATCGGCTCTATAGGAGGTTTTGCTGCTGCTTCTGTTCTCCCAAAAAAATACAAAAATCCTGTCTTGATAAGTTGTACCGATGGAGTGGGTACAAAAATTGAAATTGCTGATGCGATGAAAGTTTATGATTCAATAGGCATAGATTTAGTAGCAATGTGTGTAAATGATTTAATTACTTTACAAGCAGAGCCACTTTTTTTTCTAGATTACCTTGTTACAGATAAAATAAATCTTAATGTTTCAAAAGAAATAATTAAAGGAATAACAAAAGGTTGTAAGGATTCGCAGTGCTCTTTAATAGGTGGAGAAACAGCAGAACATCCTAACGCTTTCCCTAAAGGTAAGTTTGACTTGGCAGGCTTTTGTGTTGGAGTTTTAGAGAAAAGCTCAAAGAAGCTTAAAAACCAAGTAAAAAAAGGTGATGTTTTGATAGGTTTAAAATCCAATGGATTGCATTCAAATGGCTTTTCTTTGGTTAGAAAACTCATTGAAAAAAAGCAGATTAGATTAAATCAAAAATTCAAAGGATCTACTCTGGGAAAAGCTCTATTGAAGCCCACGAAAATCTATGTAAAAGAAGTTTTATTCCTTAAAGATAAGATTCATTTAAATGCCTTAAGTCACATTACTGGAGGAGGACTTACGGGAAATTTAGAAAGAATAATTCCAAGTAATCTTTCAGCAAATATTTCTATCGGATCAAAGTATCCATTTCATGATGATCTTTTTAGTTTAATTGAGTCAAAATCGAATCTATCTAAAATGGAGATGTTATCAACTTTTAACTGCGGCATTGGCATGATACTTTCGATAAGCAAAAGCGATTTAACACAATGCAAGAATCATTTAAAAAAGTTAAAAATGCCCCACTTCGAATTAGGTTTTATAAGTCCAAGAAAATCAAATAAAGGAATCATTTTTTGAATGAGCAAAAAATTAGCCTTAGCAATTCTCTTATCAGGAAATGGTACAAATTTTCAAGCAATAGTTGATAGCATTGAAAATGGTCGTTTAAAAGCTGCTATAAAAATTGTTATTTCAAATAACAAGGATGCTAATGGTTTAAAAAGAGCAAAAAAACACAATATAAAAAATTTGTGTTTAGATCATAAAGATTTTGAGGACCGTAAATCGTATGATCAGAAACTTAAAGAAGTAATAAAGCAAGAAAGTGTAGATTTTATAATTCTTGCAGGTTTTATGAGGATATTAGGGTCGAATTTTGTAAAGAACTTCCCTAACAAAATAATAAACATTCACCCTTCTCTTTTACCAAAATATCCAGGTCTAAATACTCATAAAAAAGTCCTTGAAAACAAAGATAAAGAACACGGGGTTACGGTTCACATCGTTGATGAGGGGCTAGATAGTGGTCCAATAATTGGCTACGCAAAAGTTAAAGTGGATGTTAAAGAAAAAGAAAACGATCTTATAAATAAAATTCATAAAATAGAACATTTTATTTATCCAGAAATATTAACTGAACTTCAGGAAGGTAAAATATCTATCATCAATAACAAAATAAAAATAGATGATGTCTATCATAAAAATGGTAAAGAATATTTTATTTAAAGTACTGTTTTGTTTTTTTTGTAATCAAATATTCTTATTTGATCTAAATCCTTATGAAAATTATTATTCATCAAAACCAACTGGATCGGTAAAAGAAACATTAGAGAAAATATCTGAAAAAAGTTGGAAGATTTCGTCCTCTGGTAAACATCCCCTTTTCACCATAAAACAAGAATCTATTTTTAGTATAGACAATGGAAATGTTATTTTGGAATCTGGATTTAGAAAGCTTGATATTTTAGGAGGACTAAGAAAGGATCATCAGACCTATAAAGTTAAAAAAGAAGGTGATCGAAAAATTATTATTTATTCTTTCGGTAAAAAGAAAGGTTCAATTGAAATTGAAGAAAATTTTTACGATAACCTAACTCTTCAGATTCAAACTAAAATGAATTTTCTTAAAAAGGAAGAGTTTAAAATAAATTATTACGACAAGGGAAAAATTAAAATAAAGTCTTTTTTAAATAAAAGAGAAAAAATTATTTATAAATCAAAAGCCGTTGAAGTATTTGAGTTTACTGAGCAAAGAGAAGATAAGAGATATTTTAAATTTTTGATCCAGAACGATTCTGACAAAGAAACAATAAGGGTTTTCCAAGGCGGAAGAGGATTTAATGTTGATTGGGAATTAGATTGAGTCAAGCTTTAGGAAGAGTTACTCCTTTTTGACCTTGGTATTTCCCGCCTCTGTCTTTATAACTTACCTCACAAACTTCATCTGATTGAAAAAATAACATTTGAGCTACGCCCTCATTTGCATAAATTTTTGCTGGAAGACTGGTGGTATTGGAAAATTCTAAGGTTACGTGCCCTTCCCATTCTGGTTCAAGAGGAGTTACATTTACAATGATTCCACACCTTGCGTAGGTTGATTTACCGAGACAAATTGTAATAACGTCTCTTGGAATTTTGAAATATTCAATTGTTCTTGCTAAAGCAAAAGAATTAGGAGGAATTACGCACTCATCTTGAATAACATCAATAAAGCTAGAACTATCAAATTTTTTTGGATCAACTGTTGCTGAATGGATATTTGTGAATACTTTAAATTCATTTGCACACCTTACGTCATAGCCATAGCTGGAAAGCCCATAGGAAATTAATTTTTCATTATTTTCTTCATTAGTTTTTACTTGATTGGATTGGAAAGGAGAAATCATGTCATTTTCTAAAGACATCTTTTTTATCCAATTATCTGATTTGATAGACATGGTTTTATTTTAATTCAGTTCTAAAGGAAATTGCTCTTCTAAGAGTATTATTATCAACATAATTTAAGTCTCCACCTGCCGGAACTCCTTGTGCGATTCTTGTAACAGTCACGTCTTTCTTTTTTAATTTTTCCAACAAAAAATAAGCAGTGGCCTCGCCTTCTAATGTTGAATTCAATGCAAGAATGACCTCTTTTGAATTGAATTCTTCTATGAGATCTAATAATTTTTCTATTCTTAGTTCTTCTGCGCCAATATTATCGATTGGGGAAAGAAGACCATTAAGAACAAAATACCTACCATCGAATTCAGATGTTTCTTCAATTGAGTAAAGATCTGAAGTTGATTCTACAACACATATTGAATTGTTATTTCTAGTCGCTGAGTTACAAATTTCACAAAGCTCTTGATCATTTAAAACATAACATTTTTGGCACAATTGAATATTTAAAATTGCATCTTCGATAGACTTGGAAAGCGATAAGCCAATTTCTTTATTTGAACTCAATAATGAAAGAGCCATTCTTTTAGCTGATTTTGGGCCAATTCCAGGAAGAGATTTTAATGAATCGATTAATTCAGAAATTTTAGGACTAAGTTTCATTTTTTTTATTAAATTTTACAGATTCAACTTTAAGTCCACCCATGATTTCATTGAAGTTTTTATCTTTTTCCATGGTTTTTTTAATATTTTTTCTAATTCCTTTATCTTTATTTTTTTTCTCATATTCCGGGGTAAGTTTTGAATCAACTTCATCGTCATAGCTAAAAACCAATTCCATTTTTAGATAATCTTCAAAGCTTTTTTCAATATCTTTTTTTTGATCTTCATTAAGTATAGAAAGAACGTTTTTTGGAAAAGATAGTTTTAAATTATTTTCTTGTTGAATAACACTTGCTTGCTTAAGTAGATTTTTCGATATGCCATTTAGATTTAAATCAGAGAATATTCCTGGCCAGAGTATTTCAGAGTTATCTTGTTTTTTAATTTTTAAAGAATTTTTTTTTTGATTTTCAGGAGAAAAGGCAATCATTTTTAATAAAGTCATTTTCAGTATTGAAAACGAATCGTAGCCCAAACTAAAGTGCTTTAAATTGGAAAGTCCTAACTGATAAAGGAACTGCAGTTTAGCAGGGTCTGTTTTTAAAAAATCATTGATATTATTTTTGGATCCTTTTTTTTCAAACTGACTAATTGCAATGTCTTGTATTAAATCCATTAAAGATTTTAATAAAAATTCATGATCTTCGTATTCTCCATAATTTTCAAGAATTGATATAGCCTCTGTTACATCTTCATCTAAAATTGATTTCAAAAGATTCTCAATAATTTCAGGTTCTGGAATTCCCAAAACACCTCTCACTTCTTTCTCTTTAAGGTTTCTATTGCAAAAGGATATTACTTTTTCAGATATAGATAGAGCATCTCTAATACTTCCTTGTGCAGCTTCGGCAATAAGCTTCAAAGAATTTTCATCGTATTTTATTTTTTCTTTTGTAAAAATTTCTCCCAATTGATTTGAAATAACTTTTACAGAGACAGAACTTAAATTTATTTGGAGGCATCTAGAAATTATTGTGGGCAAAATCTTTTTATATTCTGTGGTTGCAAACATAAATATGACATGGGGAGGCGGTTCTTCTAAGTTTTTCAGCAAAGCATTAAAACTTTCAGGAGTCAGCATATGTACTTCATCAATCAAATAGATTTTATACTTTGATGACGAAGGCAAATAAGAAATAGTTTCTAAAAGATTTTTAGTATCTTCAATACCTCTTCTGGATGCCGCGTCAATCTCAATAAAGTCAATTGCAGCTCCTTCATTTATTGATGTACATGATTCACAAGCATTACAAGGTTCTGTGTTATTAATTAATTCAGAACAATTAAGTGCTTTGGCTAGGATTCTGGCAATAGATGTTTTTCCGATACCTCGGGTACCTGTAAATAAATATGCGTGGTGAATGTTTTTTGAAGAAACGGAATTTTTTAAAGCTGCAACAGCATGATCTTGACCAACAACTTCTGAAAAATTGGATGGTCTCCATTTTCTTGCCAATACTAAATAACTCATTATTTAAATAATTTGTTTATTTGATCAAATTCAAAACCTCTTTGTAAAAGAAATTTTTTTGCACGGGAAATATCTTCTTCAGCAAAATCGTTATCAACTATAAATTTTTTTCTAAACTCTTTTTTAATAATCTCCATCCAGTTTATTTCATCAGAATACACTATCTTGCTTATGAGGTTTTCACTTATTCCTCTGGATTTGAGCTCGTAAGAAATTTTTTCAGGACCAAAACCTTTTACACTTCTTGACCGTGTATAGGATTCAGCAAATCTCTCATCTGACTGCAGATTTTCTTCTTTTAGCCGTGTTAACTCTTCAAAAAGCTTTTTTTCTGAATCTACCCTATCCTTTAATTTATTGATTAATTCTTTAAAGGAATGTTCTCTCCTGGATAAAAGATCTAGTATCTTAAATCTAATCTTATCTTCTGTGATAAATGTTTTTTTAAATCCCAAGCGCCTTATAAACCAATTTTTCTACCTTATTATTTATCCTTGGACTTCCCAAAACCTGTGACATGTTCACAAAAACCAAATCATTTTCAGGATCTACCCAAAACAAAGTTCTAGCAGCACCTCCCCAAAAATATGAATTATCTCCTCTTTTCATTCTCATTTTTTTTGAATTTAGAGCAACTCCAACAGTAACTCCAAAACCAAAAGCATCGAACTTATACGGTTTAGCTTTTTTTTCTACTTGATTTGAAGTCATTATTTCTACAGTTTCTGGATTTAAAATCCTCTTTCCATTAAAAGAACCTTTGTTCAAAAGCATTGTTGCGAATTTGAGATAATCATTGGCAGTAGATACTAATCCAGATCCGCCGTCTTCTATGGAGGCACCCTGAAAAAAGAAACTATCTTCTTTGGGATCAAGAAGTATTAATTTATTTTTTTGGCTTGCTATTGAATCTGGAACATCTACGCCATATTCTTTAAAACCTTTTTTGTGAGCATATAAATCAATCATCCTAGCTTGCTTAGAACCAGGAACTTCAAAAAATGTATCCTTCATTTCTAAAGGGTCAAAAATATTTTTCTTAAGAAAATCTCCAAAAGATTGATTGGATGCCCTTTCAATAATACATCCCAGAATATCCATGCCTATAGAATAAGTCCATTTTTCTCCTGGTTGATGAACCAGAGGTAATGTAGCGACTTTCTCAGAAAAAGCACAAATATCTGGGTAACTTTTTTTGGCAGGTCTTTCTAACGAAACGTTATCCAAAAAGTAATAGGGATAAATTTTTTCCTGGTCATAAATTTCTTTTATTCTTCCTTTATCAATGAATGAGTAAGTTAAACCAGAAGAATGTGTTGCTAAATCCAACAAAGTTATAGATCTGTCTAGATTTTCTAATTGTTTGGTTTTTTTATTAAAAACTTTAGTATTTTTGAACTCAGGGATATATTTCTCTACAGGGTCTGAAAGTGATACTTTTCCTTGTTCAACTAAAACCATCAATGCAGCGCCAGTTATGGGCTTTGTCATGGAGTAAATTCTAAAAAGAGAATCTTCATTCAAAGGAACTTGTTCTTCAATATCAGAAAAACCTCTCGTGTCAGAAAAAATAATTTCTCCATTTTGATAAATTAAAGTTACAAATCCAGGATAGTTGCCTTTATTTATCTGTTTATTTAAATATTTGGTGTATCCGGAGAAGTCATAATCCGCGGAAAAACTAAAAATTGATAAAAATAAAAGACTTAAGTAAAAATATTTTTTCAAAGTTGGCCCTCAGTTAATCGATGGTGTAAGTATTAAATAATAAACTATTTGCGGAGTAATTTTCATATTCTTCACAAGCATTATCCATTCCATTTTTCTTAATAAGATTAAGATCATTCATGACAAAATTTGTTTCTAAGTAAATCAAAAAATTAAAATCTATCATGTTGAAATCAGGAGTAAGAATCACTTGATTATAGGGTTTATCCAAAAAAATAGAATTTTTCCTTATCTCAGATATTAAGTAATCCAAATCGAATCCATCTTTTAGTTGGCAAAATCCTACATAAGTCTGATCACCATCTAAAAAATCATAATTATTCGTAATTTCAGTTTCATAAAATGTCTGTTTTTGAGTATCACAGATAATTATTTCATCTTTGCTACTCAACCAATTTTTGTGAATTTCAGAGTTTTCTGCAAACTCATAAAACGCTTTCTTTTCCAATTCATTTTCAAAAATATCTAACCAAGAAAAATCATATTTTTTTTGCTTAAAAGATGGATCCAAGTATTTAGTTTCTTTGTAAAGTCCATGTTTATCCTTGAGATTTTTTAAAAATCCTAAATAAGATATTAATTCATTATTTAGATCTTGAGCTTTAAAACCATCCTTATAGCTACACCAGGAAAATTCATAAATTTTTTTGTCTTGCATTGAAATACTTTCATTGTGTTGAGAACAGCCAGAAAGGATTAATAAAAACAAACAAAAAACTACTATCGACTTCATGAAATATTTAGAGAAAAATCTATAGATTCAATATTTTTTGTAAGATCTCCTAGTGAAATATAATGGATAGGAAGGTCTTTATATTTTTTAATGTCCTCGGGCTTCTTTATTCCTGAAACTTCAATCAAACATTTATTGTCAATTAGAGAAATTGCTTTTTTTATTTCACTAAGATTTAAATTATCCAGTAATAAAATATCCGGTTTGCTCTTCAATGCTGCTTTAATTTGAGAAAGCTTTTCGATCTCAATCTCTAAAAAATCACCCTTTTTTAAAAATTTGATGTTTTTTATTTTACTAATACCGCCAAAAGCTTTTAGGTGATTATCTTTAATCATAATTGCATCAAAAAGGCCGAATCTATGATTTTTTGCTCCTCCAACAAAGGTTGAATACTTTTGTTCGTATCTAAGTCCGGGAAGAGTCTTTCTGGTATCTAATAATTCTATATTGCTGTTTTTAAGGAGTTTTGAATATTTATTTGTTTTGGTAGATATTCCAGACATCATTTGTAAAAAATTTAAAGCTGTTCTCTCTCCGGAAAGAATTGATTGTGAGCTAGCGTTTATTTCGGCAATTTTATTATCTTTTTTAAAAGCCTCTCCTTCAGTTACGCTCCATTTTATTTTTGCTTTCTTATCAATTTGCTTGAAGGATTCTTCGAACCATAGACTACCGCTTAAAATTCCATTTTCCCTAGATATGAGGGACGCTTTAAAAATATTCTTTGGATTGATGTTTTTTGCTTTTAAAGAAAGATCGCTTTTATAGCCATCTTCAAGTAAAGCTCTCTTTACACTTTCACTGACTTTGCTTTTTTTTAATTTCAATTTATTTAAAGTTGACCATGCGATTAAGAGAAATCTGGGCTTTTTTTACAATTTCGTTATCTACATTAATTTCGTCTCCTTGGTCGGAGACTGCATCTAATAAATTTTCTAGAGAGTTCATACCCATCCAAGGACACCTTGAACAACTATTACATGTAGCGCCATCTCCTGCGGTTGGAGCTTCAAAAAATTCTTTATCTGGATTATTTTTCATTAGTTGATAAAAAATTCCTTTGTCCGTCGCGACTATAAATTTCCTCGAAGACGAATTGTTAGCATAGTCTATTATTTGTGATGTTGAGCCAACACAATCTGCTAAATCTATCACGTCATGAGGTGATTCTGGATGAACCAAAACCTCTGCATCTTGGTGCAGTTTCATAAGAGATTTAAGACCTTCATATTTGAATTCTTCATGAACAACGCAAGCTCCATCCCATAAAATCATATCGGCTTTGGTTTTTTGTTGAATATATCTTCCTAAATGTTTATCTGGACCCCAAATAATTTTTTTTCCTTCAGAATCGAGATAATCGACGACATCTAAAGCAATGCTAGAAGTAACTACCCAATCTGAAATAGCTTTAACTTCAGCTGAGGTATTTGCATAAACGACTATTTCTCTATCAGGAAAGTCTTCACAAAATTTCTTAAACTCATTAGCAGGACATCCCAAGTCTAAGGAGCAAGTTGCCTCTAAGGTAGGCATGTAAACTTTTTTTTCTGGACTTAAAATTTTAGCGGTCTCTCCCATAAACTTTACACCTGAGACTACCAGAGTATTTGATTTGGATTCTTTTCCAAACTTAGCCATTTGCAAAGAATCAGAAACACATCCGTTGAGTTCTTCGGTAATTTTTTGAATTTTTGTATCTGTGTAGTAGTGAGAAATAAGAGATATATTATTCTCTAAGACTTTATCTTTAATTTTTTTTACTAATTCAAGTTCTTCTGGAGTAATTTTATCTTCGGCATAAAGCTTTCTTTTATGCGAAGCCAATAAATTCTCAGGAACTAGTTCAATAGAAGAAGATTTCATAAGTTTTAAAAATATATTGTGAATTCTAATGAATATAAGCAATATATTGAAATAATAATGATTACTGAACTAGAAAATAGTTTCTTATATTTTTGTCAAACTGATGAAGAAGAAAACTATTTCAAAAATGCTCTAATTTACTTATGTAAAAATGATAAAGAAGGTTCGTTTGGAATTATTATAAATAAGAAGGTAAAAATTAAATTAAAAGATTTTGCCCTACAACCCGACAAAGAGCTAGAAGCTATTCTGAATGACGATAAAGTATTTTTAGGAGGTCCTGTTACCCCTTTTTCACCATTTGTTCTTCACAGTTTAGAAAAAAAATATGATGAAACTCATGCAATTACTTCTGAAATTGGAGTTTCATCAAAACCAGATATAATCCAATCAATTCTTAATAAAAATTTTCCTGATAAATTTATAGTTTCATTTGGATATACAGGCTGGAGTTCTGGTCAACTTGAAAAAGAAATCCAACAAGGTTCTTGGGTAATAATTCCTGCTAATGAGCAAATAATCTTTTCAACTAAGAGTGATAAAAAGATTGAAGAGGCAAGTAAACTTGCAGGCTTTAATCTAAATTTAGTAAGTAGTAATTATGGCAAGGCTTAGAAATTATTCAATACTGTTATTTCTATCGTTTATTCTTTTGAGCACTGAAGCTATATCAGAAAACAAGTATGTCGCCTCAAATTCGTCTTTCGAAGTAATCCCTGAAAGAAATGTTATTGCTAATGAAGGTGAAATTTTTTTAGTAGTAAGATTCAATTTAGATAAAGATTGGCATACCTATTGGATCAATCCTGGAGATTCAGGAGATCCTGCATCTTTCAATTGGGACCTTCCTGAAGGATTTAATATTTCTGAGCCAATTTGGCCTACTCCAGAACTGATACCTTATCCTCCTCTAACTACTTTTGGTTATACAAATGAGTTAAAGCTTCTCTTCAAACTGTCTCTTCCAATGCAATTTGATCCAATCAATAAATTTTCTGTGGTATCAAAATGGTTAGTTTGTGCAGATGTTTGTATACCTCAAGAAGGAAAAGTGAACTTTGTACTTTCCAAAGGAAGCACTAATGATTTTTCAATTCAAAACAATTTAATTAGCGAAGTTAGATCGAGTATTCCGAAAACGTTAAAGCAAAAAATAAGCTCTAAAATCGAAAGTGGAATACTTACCCTAAATCTTAGTGATATTAGTTCTGATATAAAAGATGCTTATTTCTTTCCCTTTGAGGAAAATGTAATTGATTACTCATTAAATCAAAAATTAGAAAAAAACTTTGACGAAATTAAGCTAAATATAAATCTTCTTGAAAGGAATAAAGCTGAAAATTTGTCAGGTGGTGTTTTAAAAACAAATATGGGTGATTATGAAATTGAATTAGCTTCTGATGTTATCGCTTCTGAATCAACTTTAAATCCAGAATTCATCTCTCTTTCAGCAGCAATTTTATTTTCTTTGATTGGTGGTCTTTTACTAAATTTAATGCCATGCGTGTTTCCTGTAATCTCTTTGAAAATTCTAAATTTTATCAATCACTCTGAAAATAAAGCCCAAACTTCATTACATGGTTTTGCTTTTTCGTCTGGATCAATCTTAATGTTCGTTTTAATTGGCCTTTCTGTAGTTCTTTTAAAAGGATTAGGCATGGATATTGGATGGGGATATCAACTCCAGTCACCTCTGGTTGTAAGTTTATTGATTTTCCTCTTCATTTTCTTAGCTGGATTCTTTTTATTGAATGTTAATTTCTTAAATTCTTTACTCAGTATAGGTTCCTCTGGAATTAGTACTCCTAGCTATATGAATTCTTTTGGTACAGGCTTTCTAGCAGTGATTGTTGCTACCCCTTGTACTGCTCCATTTATGGGCTCTGCGCTAGGTTTTGCTATCCTCCAGCCAGGTTTTTCATCTTTTTTAATTTTTCTTTCTTTGGGCATTGGATTTGCTTTGCCATATATTCTTTTGTCAATTTTTCCGAGTATGCTGTCCTTACTTCCAAGGCCTGGAACTTGGATGGAAACTTTTAAGCAGTTTATGGCCTTTCCTATGATTCTTACTGCTTTGTGGTTGGTATGGGTCTTAAGTAGCCAGATTGATTCTTTTCAGCTTGTCTTAGTACTTTTAGGGATTTCTTTAATTGTATTTTTTTATTGGTTAAACCAACTCAAAATATCTTCTAAGATAGGATTGCAATTTAGGAATGTTATTTACCTAGCAGTCTTAGTTTCCTTATTCTTTACGTTGCCAGTACAAAAAGCTTCTCTTCAGCAAGATAATAATATTTTTAGTGATGAAGAGTTGGCCAAGAGGTTAGCAAAAGGTCCGGTTTTTTTAAATTTTACAGCTGATTGGTGCATAACTTGTAAAGTAAACGAAAGAGTTGCTCTAAAGACTGGTGAAACTCTAAAATTTTTTGAGAAAAAAAATATCTTTTACTTAGAGGCAGATTGGACAAATAAAAATGAATTAATTGCAAAAAAACTTGCTAGCTTCGGGAGATCAAGCATTCCGCTTTATATTTATTATCCTGATGAAAAAAGCGTACCGATTATTTTACCGGAAATCTTAACTGAATCGGTAATTCAAGATTACTTGAATTAATTTAGGCAACTATATATTCCTGCCAATCGGTTTCTATTTTTTTTATTCCTATAGATTCTTGACCTTTTATTAGATCTCTCAGAGAAGGGGTTTTTACTTCTGGAGAAGGGTCAATTATTTTATCTGCCTTTGATAAATTACAAGATTTACAGCAGGTAGTTACATTTAACCAATTGGTTTCTCCGCCCTTACTTTTTGGAATTATATGATCAATAGTTAAATCTTTTTTTTCGAAAACATTTTTGCAGTATTGGCAAGTAAACATATCTCTTAAAAATACATTAGATCTCGAAAACTTAACTTTTTTTGAAAACTTGTAATACTTTCTTAACATGACAATACTCGGTACTTTGAAAGATTGCGATGGCGATCTTACTTCCCAATTATCATGTTCTTTAATAACAATAACGTTTCTAGTAAATACTAATTTGACAGCAGTTTTCCAATCTACCGCCGATAAAGGAAAATAACTCAGAGGTTTTCCGTTTCCATTAAGTATCAAACAATCGCTAGACATGGATTAATCATACAAGAATTTTTAAGAATTATTAATTCCATAAAATAAATAATTTAATGCTAGAATGGCTCGCCATGGAGTTCCTAGGAAGCCACATTCTCTCCATAGATCAGTTTGAAAGAACTGACATAGAAAAAATATTTACAACCTCTGATGCTCTAGTTCCTTACGCAAAAAGAGAAAGTATTACTCGTGTGCTTCAAGGTGCAATTCTTTCAAATATGTTTTTTGAACCCAGTACAAGAACCAGAATAAGCTTTGGAAGTGCATTTAATATTTTAGGCGGAGAAGTTAGAGAGACTACAGGAATTGAAGCAACTTCACTGGCTAAAGGCGAATCTCTTTATGATACCTCAAGAGTTTTAAGTGGCTACAGCGACATAATTGTCATGCGTCATCATGAGGCGGGGTCAGTTGATGAATTTGCAGAAGCTTCACGGGTTCCTGTCATAAATGGAGGCGATGGTGACAATGAGCATCCTAGTCAGGCTTTATTGGACCTTTACACAATAAAAAAAGAGCTAGAATCAAAGAATAAATCAATTGATGGTTTGAGAATTGCTCTGATAGGTGATCTAAAATACGGAAGAGCTGTACATTCTTTATGCAAGGTTCTCTGCCTATATAAAGATGTAACCATAAACTTAATCTCTCCTAAAAAGTTAAAACTTCCATCCTCTATAAAAGAAACTTTTGAAGAATCGTCTGTAAGTTTTTTTGAAACAGATGACATCACAAAAGGTATTTCTGATGTGAATATTATTTATATGACTCGAATTCAAGAGGAAAGGTTTTCTAATAAATCTGAGTCTGGAAAGTACAAAGGACTCATGTCTTTAAACCAAGAAATTTATACAAAAAACTGTGAACCCAATACCATTATCATGCATCCTCTTCCCCGCGATTCTCGTCCAGACGCAAACGAATTAGATCCTGATCTCAATCAAAATCCTAATCTGGCTATTTACAGACAAACCGACAATGGTCTTTTAATTAGAATGGCGCTTTTTTCTCTAGTCTTGGGAGTTCAAAACAAAATAGAAGAATCTACTGCCAATGTAGCTTGGTTTTCCAATAAATAAGTTTTAATTAACCGCTAAAATATCTTGTAAGTTGGTCGTATATCGAGGAGATTGTAATTCTCTTTTCATTGACCATTCTTTTTTAATTCCTTGTGCAAGAAAACTCACAGGTCCTAAATTACTTTGATTAATCTGATCGACTAAGCTCATCATCTTGAAGTCTCTGGTATTTCTATCTTTTTGTTTAAACAAGTCTAGTTGATATACAGTTTCATCAAAAAAATCACTCAACATAATGCCAGCTTTATTGTAGTTAAAGTCTTTTCGATATAAGTCCTTTAGTAGAAGTTTTGCAGACTTAATCAAGTCTCTTGTATCGTTAGTTGGATATAAAAGAGAAGTTGATCTAATTTCTCTATGCTGGACATCTTGTTTTCTAAAAGGGTTGGTTCTAATGAAGACAGAAATGATCTTACAAGCCTTTCCTTCTTTTCTTAATTTTTCAGCTGCTCGGGCTGCATAATCACTGACTGCTTCCTCTAAAAAATCTAATTCTGTGACGCGTTTGCCAAAAGTCCGACTGACTACTATTTGTTTTTTTGGTGCAGGCGCATTATCCAAGGGAATACAAGTCTCTCCTCTTAACTCTCTAATAGTATTAACCAACATAATGCTAAATTGTTTTCGTACCTGTCCTATATCCATTTGGCTTAAACTAAATGCGGTTGAAACTCTTTGGGAAAGAAGGTGCTTATTCAATCTCCGCCCTACTCCCCATATTTCATTTACTGGCATTAGCTTCATGAGTTTTGTTCTTTTGTGTAATGCAGTGACGTCTAGCACTCCTTGAGTAGTTGGATAACGCTTAGCGCCATAACTTGCAACCTTGGCTAAGGTCTTTGTGGGACCTATACCGACACGAACTGGCATCCCGGTATACTGCATAATTTTTTTTTGACAGACTCTACCGAACTCTTCTAAGTCCATGCAATTAGCTATACCAGTTAAATCAAGAAATGCTTCATCAATACTATAAATTTCTACTTTAGGAGCAAGCTCTTCTAAAATACTCATAATTCGAGACGAAATATCGCCATACAGTTCATAATTAGATGAGAATGCAATCCCGCCTTTTTTCTTGAATATCTTTTCGATTTTAAACCAAGGATCGCACATCTTGATTCCAAGATTTTTTGCTTCCTTAGTTAAAGCAACGACGCAGCCATCATTATTTGATAAAACAACTACTGGTTTTGTTCTAAGATCTGGCCTAAAAACTCTTTCGCACGACGCGTAAAAACTATTACAGTCTACTAAAGCAAACATCTTAAAACTGATTTATTGCCGCAGTAACAACTCCCATTATGTCTAGTTCTTCTCCGTTCTTTAAAAAAATTGGCGGGTATTTAATATTCTCTGATAGTAAACCCACCTTAGGTGTTAATTGAAGACGCTTACAAGCATAAGCACCATCGATGGAAGCGATAACGATGTCACCATGTTTGGGCTCTAGACTCCTATCAACTATAAGTATTGCGCCATTATTGATTCCTGCATTTAACATGGAATCTCCATTTGCTCTCACGAGATAAGTAGCAGCTGGAGCTTTTATTAAGAGTTGATGTAAATCAATTGATTTTTCTATGTAGTCATCTGCAGGACTTGGCCAACCTACTTGAACGTACTCAGAAAACAAAGGTGTTTCTGAGTTTCTGTCAGAGTCTGCAATCTGCCCTAAATGTTTTAAATTCATAAATATTAAGGTTGAATAATTAATACTGTATATATATACAGTATATTTGCATTAGGAGAAAATGCAACTGGAATTTTATTAGATAATTTTAGCTACCTTGACTGCGAAAGCCGAGCCACCGCCTACTATTTTGGTCCAGATATTAATAAAAATACCCGGGGTTAAATTTTTCTTTTCAGCTGATTCAAGTTTATGATCAATTTCATCGTCCTGACACGACTGAAGAAGATCTATTAGCTCTTGGTTAGGATTTGGCTGAGCTCGAAGATATTTGAGTTGTTCTTCGTAGTGCTCTTCTACAAAAGCTTCAACAGCTTCTATAGTAGCAAAGACAATTTTTGGACCAAATAGCGTAGGAAGAAAACCGAGTAAAAAGCCAGCAACTTTCCACAGCCAAACTAATTTACTTCTGTCTTTTTTTGGAAGCACTCCTTCAATCTTTTGAAGATGAGATTCTTCAGTTGCTAAATGCCTTTTAGAAAAATTAACTAATTCAGGATCCTTAGCAATTTTAAGAATTCCTTTGTAAATATAAACAGCTCCTACTTCGCCAGCATGATCTGATCTCAGAAAGCCTTTTAATAGATTATCCATTAGAGAAAAATACCTACAAACTTAGTTATAAAAAAATATCTTTTAAGCAACTTTAGTTTTTTTATATTCCCTATAGTTATTAACTATTCCAATGTAGTTGATATAAGCCCAGATTGGCATGAATGCCAATAACCACCAAAGTTCAGTAACAATTAACAAATAAACTCCTGGAATAAAACCAACAGTACCAACAATAAAACCGTAAAAACGAGTTTTTGCATTGAGACTTGTAAGCAAGTAAACACAGATGAATGCAAAAATTTGATCAAAAATTTGTGCAGAATTGAAAATATTAAATTCAAGCATTTTTACCTCAGAAACTTGGTAGACACGCCCGGATTCGAACCGGGGACCCCTACCATGTCAAGGTAGTACTCTAACCAACTGAGCTACGTGTCTAAATTCGGAACGAATTCTAACACAGTCGCATTGATACAATACCTTGGTTTACCATTTGGACCATCATTGAATACGTGTCCTAGGTGAATGCCTGATGATTTAGATCTTATCTCAACACGAACCATGCCATAACTGTAATCCATATGTTCAGTTACAGCATCCTCAATCGCTTCAGTAAAAGAAAGCCATCCTGTTTTGGAATTAAATCTGTGTTTGGTATCAAAAAGAGGAGCTCCGCTTAATTTGTCAACAAATACTCCTTCAGGAGTATTTTTAAATAATTCATATTCTTTGCAATACGTAGGATCCGTACCTTGATTGAACGCTACGTTGTAAGCTTCGGTTTTGCCAAGTTTAAATTTCCCTAGAAACTCATAAAATTTATCTTTAGCAAGGTATCCTTGGTGGGCAGAAATTTCTTGACCGTTTTCTAAAAAATAGATTGTGGGTGTAGCCCAGGTAGGTGTTTTTAAATCTAAGCCATCTAATTCATTTGATTTTCGAAAAAATAACTCAATGGAGCCTTCATAGCTATTTAAGACTTCTTTCCTTAATTTGAAGCAATAAGGACAATCTTCAGCATCAAGAACAAGTATTTTTTTACCGGATGTTAAATCTTTGTTATCTACTAGATCTTCAGTTTCTTTAGAAAAAATAATTCCTGTTGAATTATCTGGGCAATACCCATTAGGATTTTTTACTAAATAATCTTGATGATAATCTTCTGCCAAATAAAAATTTGTATACTTTTTAATATCTGTTGAAATTGGTCCATAACCTTTTTTACTTAATAAATTCTGGTAATTTTTTTTTACTCCTTCAGAGATATTTATTTCGTCAATCGTATTAGCGAGAATCAAGGAGCGATATTGAGTCCCTATGTCGTTTCCTTGCCTGTTAATTTGGGTTGGGTCATGCATTTCAAAGAAAATCTTTACAAGACTTTCGAAGTCAGTTTGATTACTGTTATAAGTTACTCTAACTACTTCAGCAAAATTATTTGGGTTGAACCTATTTTCTCTTTTGATTATTTCTTTATAAACAGGCTTAATATTTTTTCCATCAGCATAGCCTGACTCAACATTTACAACTCCGTAACTTTCCTGAAATTTTTTTTCAACGCTCCAAAAACAACCCGCCCCAAAAATGATTGTTTTCAGGTGATTTGTTGAGTTCTCCGCAAACAAGTTTGTATTTAAAAAAGAGATACAAAATAAACTAAAAATAAATTTATAAGAAAATGATGATATTTTGTTCATATATAAATATTATCCCATTAGATGAAAATAATTCTTTTTATTGTTATAACCATAATAATTTTTTTTTCTTGGTTTTTTCTTGACACCACATCATCTTCGAATTCTCTCGAGAAGACTGAGAATGCATACATTTCAGAGGAAGAGGCGTCTTCTAAAATAACCGATTTGACTTCTTTGAGCTCAAGAATATCAAAAAAAAATATCTATCTTGATCTAAAAGGTATTGATAGTAATGAATACTTCTCTCCGGTCAAAAATTTATTAGCTTTTAAACAAGTTACTAATTTTGAAGAATCTTTTATTGACATAATTCCTGGAGATATTCTAAATATAAATTTATTTGGAAATAATTTTCAAAAAGAAATTAAAACGGTTAATAAATCCAACTCAAATAAAATTATTAGAACAAAGTCGCTCGATAACGAAAATGAGTCTTTTTTGGTTATAGGTAACGAGCTAGCTTTTGGAAAGTTTCATATCGATGGAAAAGTTTTTTTGCTTAACAAAAATGAAAACCTTACATATATTACAAATACTTCTGAAGCAGATTTAGAAATCCCTCAATTCAGTGAAGAAGATTATTCTTTAGAAAAGAAATAGTTCGCTTAATCAGGTATGCCATCTGAATTGGAATCTACAGATGCAGTTGGATCTAATTTAAATGCATCGGAGTTGTCTAAAACTCCATCATTATCATCGTCATCGTCCAATTTGTTATCTATTCCATCGCCATCGGAGTCTGTACTTTCTAATTTCCATATCCTTCCTAAGTGATCGCGATACTGAATGATTCCCATCTCTGAATTTAACCAGAATATGGTATGCATTAAATATGGAGTGTCACTATATGGACTATTATTATTATCCCAGAGAGTAAAAACATATTTTATGGTGCTGAAACTTCCATAAGGAACGCTTATATTTTCACTTTTTATGAAGTGATTGAAATGAAAAACATCGTTATAAACAGGAGGGTCTCCATAGTGTGCGTTACTGCAATCTCTTGCTAAATAATTTCCTATGCTTTGAAACGAATCGAAGAAAACACACAAATTGTTGTTGTTATAAAGAGTGTATTCATCTTGATTGGAAAACTTATAACCCGCCTCATAGTCAGTTCGATTTATAAAGTATTTATTATCCTTTTCATAAAAATGATAAGCCATCTTAGGATTTCCATTAGAAGAATTTTCCCATTTAAAGCTTTTATAAGTCTGACCATTTATGTCGACATCGGAAAACTCAGTAACTTGGAAAATTCGTGTAGAACCAGCATTTGAAAAAGTAGAAATGCCTCCCGAAATCTTTGGAAAGAAGTTTTTTATGTTGATTTTATTAGAAGTATTTGAATTATCTAAGGAACTAGCTGGCAGAATACTAGAAAATCTTGTTCCTAAGTTGTTATACCACTTGGTATTGTCGCTAACATTTACTACACCACAAGCTAGGCCGTTTTTACATGACACGTTTGGATTTGAAAAATAATCGGGTGAGATATTGTTGTAACTCATAACAGTTCCCCAGTCGAAACTATCTGTGAAGTCTCCGTCGGTATTTCCATCAACACGATGACCATAGGCATAAGACTGTCCAGTTTCTCCTGGCCAATGTCCTGATCCTAAATTGTGTCCTAATTCATGGGCAAAGACTTTATCAGGAAAACATGGATTACATCCTGGTTCTGACCAATTGGGATCAACGGACCATGCTGATAAGTATCCATGGGCTGCATCCCAATCGGTTAAATTATCTATTGTTAAATCAATTGAAGCTGTTCCTCCAGTCTGTCCTTTTGATGAATCCCATCTTGAAACAAGAATAAAATAATCAGCTCCATACATAATTTGATCTTTTTTAATTTTTTCTCTACCAAGAAGAGAAGAAAAAATTGTATTCCCTGATTGGTTACTTACATCAACATCGTAAGGCAATAGTTTTAGCAAATTAAATTGAACCTCCGACTGACTCCTTTTTAGAGCATTGTTTGCAGATTCAATAAGATATAAAACTCTGGTCTCAACTCCATTTTCTGAGGTGTATTCAGATAACATATCAGGAGCGTAATAAACCAGAAGATCAACTTCATATAAAACATTAGAAATATTTATGACTAAATCTTTGCTGTCGGATAAAGCTCCATCACTCACTGAGACTGTCACTTCAAAAGAAGACTTGGTTTCATAATCTGGAGGATTTATAAAAGATAACTTACCTGAATTAGAAATACTAAAATAGGCAGAATCAGTTCCTGACAAACTGTAGCTAAGAGGATCACCATCAGCATCACTGGCTACTATATCTACAACATTAATTTGATTTTCTAGAATTGTTATCTCAGTCGATGATATTGAAATGATTGGAGCATCAGGTAATGGTTGGACCGAGATATTTACAGATGCAGTGGAGCTTAAAGAGCCTTGTTCAAGAGTATATGAAAAGGAATCGTTACCATTGAAATTTGCATTTGGCTGATAAACCAAAATATTCAAATTATCCTTGCTTATCGTTCCATTGGCAGGCTGTGTAAATGAAATGTTATAACTTGATTGACTATCATAATCATCGTTTTCCAAAACGTTTATATTGAAAGTCTGATCTTCAAAAGAAGAAACCAAGTCAGAATTAGCTGTTATGGAAAAAGCTAAGTTTGATTCTGTTTGTCCAGATATCTCTGAAATGTAAGTGATTAGATCAAGACTATATCTGGAATAAATATTTTCTTGATCATTATTGGATGCAACTAAAACAAGATCATTAAAAAAAGTATTGGTAGCAAAATAAAATAAACCATGTGTAGCTGCTAAGTTAGGCTTAACTTGTATCAAAGGTATGAAAGCTTTATACATATTTTTTACTTTCGTCTTAATTTCATTTTCCAAAGAAAGAGAAAATTTTAAATTTACATCGTCGACCAATGCATCTATGAAGGCTGAAGATTCTATATTTACCTCATTTTGAGAGCTTTGATAAATTTCTACCATTCGATCTAGGATTACTTGGAAAATTTCACTGCTATTGATTTCAGAAGTACTTAAATTATTGACTAATCTTGTAAAAGATAGTGAAAGAGAGGTCAGTTGATTGGCTCTTTCATAAACCTCAGCATACATAAATCCATCATTCAAACTAGCTACATGATCAACAGTATTGACGTTTAAGTTTTGATCCAAGCCCAGAAGGTCATTTATGGTTGTTGTTATTGGGTTGGATAGTTTATTTAGAGATTCTGAAAGAAAAAAATCTGCGGTCGTTAATGGCGAAATAATAAAATTCTGAGCAATATTAGAAGATGCAAGTTCATCTATCTTGTAATTAATTAAAATCAAACCTTCTAAACTATTGTTTGTATCTAAATCAATGCCGCCAGAGGACTGAACTCTGTAGTCTGTGAGGCTTGTTGTTAAGCTAAATCTTCCTTGTAAGTTAGAATACGTCTTTGTTTCTCCAATATTTGAAAAATCGTTTGTAGTTTCGATCCAAATATCGGCATTTCTGATATATCCATCAACTACCAGGCCATTAATTGATTTTGGTTGACTCACGAAAGAACCTTCACTTGAAGGAGTGGCAGAGCTATTACCTCCCCCACAAGAGGATAGGACTAAAGTAAAAAGAAGTATTTTTAAAAAACTTGAATCTAGCATGGCGCTAGCTTTTTGTTAGGACTTTTTATTTGAAAACTGAAGATTGCCGTCTTCCATTTTTCCAAATTTAACGTCAAACCAATCTTTTAGATAATCTTGGTAATTCACCCAAGGTTTTTTGTTTCCTTGCTTGGCAAACTTATGGATAGACCTTTGAATGTATCCTGAGGACCAGTCTTCTAGCCAGTCTTTAGATTCTTTAACATCGGCTGGAATTTCGGGGCAGCATTTCTTAAAATTATTTTTGTCCATATGTTTAATTAACCGACAAACATATTCACTGGTAATGTCAGCCTTTAAAGTCCAAGAAGCATTAATATAACCAAAAGAATTTACAAAATTGGGTATACCGCTATACATCATGCTTTTGTAAGTCATAGTATCCGAAACCTTAACCATTGAATCATCAACTTTAACTTCTATTCCACCAAAGTTTTCAAGAACAATTCCAGTTGCAGTAATAATGACATCAGTTTTTAAAACTTCACCAGACTTAAGCTCAATACCTTCCTTAGTAAACTTTTCAATGTGATCAGTAACAATGGATACATCATCTTGTCTAATAGCTTCAAATAAATCACTATTTGGAACCAAACACATGCGTTGTTCCCAAGGATTGTAAGACGGAGTAAAGTGCTTTTGAATGTTGTAGTTTGGAAGTTCTTCTTTGACCCTATCCAGTAAAAATTCCTTAACCTTTTCAGGACGATTTCTGGCTCTTTTGTAAAGCCATTGTTGGAAAAGGACATTCCTAAGTCTTATAATGTTGTAAACAAAACGTCTCGGTAAAAACTTGTTCAGAAAAAGAGCCATCGCATCCTCATCTGGAGCAGAAGCATAATATGTAGGTGACCTTTGAAGCATTGTCACATGCTTTGCTTTTTTTGACATTGCTGGAACAATCGTTGCTGCGGTAGCGCCACTTCCAATCACGACAATATTTTTCCCCTCGTAATCAAAATCTTCTGGCCACTCCTGAGGGTGAATGATGTCGCCTTGAAATTCATCTCTTCCTTTAAATTCTGGCAAGTATCCGCCCTTATAGCTGTAATAACCTGCACACATATAAAGAAAAGAAGATTTAAAAAGCTTAGATTCTCCAGTATTTTTGTCCTCAACTTTTAAGGTCCAAAGATTTTCAGAAGAGGACCATTCGGCTTGATGCACGTAATGTCTGTATCTTATTTTATCTGTGAGTTCATACTCTTGAATGGTTTCTTCTAGATATTCCATTATGGAAGAGCCATCT
The DNA here is from genome assembly GCA_003213595.1 of SAR86 cluster bacterium AG-422-E19. Lineage (GTDB taxonomy): Bacteria > Pseudomonadota > Gammaproteobacteria > Magnimaribacterales > AG-339-G14 > MEDG-81. The sequence continues at coordinate 55,125 of QCMR01000003.1, forward strand.
GCTATGGATTTTTTGTGAAGCCAAGGCTTAAAACTAAAGCCCAAAGTATGCATGTCTGAATCTGATCTTATGCCTGGGTATTTGAATAAATCCCAAGTTCCGCCAAAGTTTTCTCTACCCTCTAAAATAAGGTACTTTTTATTTGGACACTTCATACTAAGATGAGCGCCAGCACCAATACCAGAGATACCGGAACCAACAATCAGAACATCTAAAATTTCTTCGTTCATTTTTATATTATAAATCCTTAATTTTTCTTTTGAAATTATTCTTCTATTTCAAATCCCGCAGTAATCCAGTCTGTAATTCCTCCTCTTAGGGAAAAAACGTTTTTGAATCCCATATCGTTGAGAGATTTGGAACCCAACACCGACCTGAAACCACTTGCACAATACAAAATAATTTCATCTTCACTATCAGCAACTTCGAAGATGCCTTTTTCAAGAACGCCTCTACCAATGTGATATGCAGTAGGAATTTTACCAGAAACCCACTCTCGGTCTTCTCTAATATCGATTAGTTTTATTTGTTTATTACTTTCGATTTTTTCTTTAAGTTGATAAATGTCAACTTCCAGAACGTTTTTCAAAGCTTCTTGAACTAAATCTTGAAAATTCTTCATTTAAACCAACAAACCTTTGCAGCTTCTAAGCCCTCAACTTCAGTTACACAACCATCTTCATGAGCGATAATGATTGCGCTTAAAATAATACCTACGGAGATGATAGAAGAAATTGCAATCAGTCTTCCAAATCTTTTCACTAAGTAAGTCGTTAGGTAAGAAAAGATTAAAATAGTTCCGACTAAAAATAGAGAAATTATTAAAATTCTTAACATTAGCTTGAGTATTTTTTTTTGAGAACTCTTACAAGAAAATAAATTGGAGAAATTATTAAGAAGCAAATCAATAGTTCTGCCCAAAAATTTAACTTCGTGACACTTCGAATGAAACTTGCCAAGTACATACTGCCAAATCCTAAAAATCCATAAATCACAAATAAAGTAATGTCGATCTTTGAGATTATGCTTTTAATGAATTTCATTTTTTGAAATTTTCAATACAGATACTTTCAAGCTTATTTTACTTTAAATTCTTCGTGATAGACTTATTAGTATTATGAGTTATAAAGACCTTAAAACGAAAATTGAAAATCATATTGGTTATGTCACTATTAATAGGCCGCCAAATAATCATTTTGATGCAGAACTGATAGGTCAAATAGCTGACTTCCTTGAGGAAATGGATAAAGAAAAGGAATGCAGAAGTATTATTTTATCTTCAGAAGGCAAGCATTTTTGTGCTGGAGCAGACTTTACGAGATCTTCTTATAAGGAGGAGTCAGACCCTTACGAAAGGTTGTATCAAGAAGCAGTGAAGCTTTTTAAAACCAAAAAACCTGTCATAGCAGCCATTCAAGGTGCTGCCGTTGGAGGTGGGTTGGGTGTAGCTCTGTCTGCTGACTTTAGAATAGCTTGTGAAGAATCTAGGTTTAGTGCAAATTTTTCAAAATTAGCATTTCATCAAGGATTTGGTACCACAGTAACTCTGCCACGAGTGGTTGGCAATCAGAAAGCAAAATGGATGTTACTCACTAGCGCCAGAGTAAAAGGTAAAGAAGCCTTTGAGATTGGACTTGCTGATTTTCTTGTTCCTCAAAGTGAGTTAATGTCTAAAGCGGAAGAACTTGCAATGGAAATTAATGCTGCCGGTCCTTTAGGAGTTCAAGCCATTAGAGAGACTATCAAAGGTGACTCCGTTCAAAAAATAGAAGAAATAGTCAAATGGGAACTCTCTGAACAAAATAGACTTAGGGAAACAGCAGATTTTCAAGAAGGAATAAAAGCCTCTCTGGAGAGAAGAGACCCAGAGTTTACTGGTAATTAAGTTTTAATCTTAAACCTTAAGCCAAAATCCAATTCGCCAAGAGTATCGTTTTCTTCTTTCATTTGAAGAACTTTATTGAAAGACTCATCTGGCATAGGGCATGACTTTCTTTTCTTCATATCTATGTGAATAAGAAGAATTTCTTCTATAGCGCTTAATTCTTTATCGTTATTAAGAAGAATCCCAACATGATGGATTAATTTTCTATTCACATTAACAATTCTGTAATGAGTTGAAATCTTATCTCCTAATAGGTTTTCTTTTACGTATCTGAGATTTTGCTCAAGAGTGAAAGTACTGAAACCGGAATTTATGTAATCGAATCCCATTCCTAATTGATTGAACATTTCATAGGAGCCTTCTTCAAATATTTTTGTATAGAAAGTAACATTCATATGTCCATTTAGATCACACATTTCTTCAGTAACCTTTTTTGTAATGCCTGAATATGGAAATTTATTTTTCATAGCTATTTAAATAATGAATAGTTATTAATTGGATAAAAAAGTTTCAAATAAAGTAAATTAAAAGAATGAGTGATGATACTTTATTAATAATTCTTGGCAATCAACTTTTCGATAAAAAATATCTTTCTGAAGGAAAAACTAAAAATATTTTTATGGCTGAAGACTTCGGACTTTGCACAGAAGAAAAATATCACAAACAAAAAATATTCTTCTTTTTAAGTGCGATGCGTTCTTTTAAGGACGAATTAACTGATCTTGGTTATAAAGTTTTTTACAACAAACTTAGTGAAAATAATAAAAATAAGGATTTCATTACCCTTTTAAGTGAGTTTTTAAATAAAAATAAATTTAAAACTATTAAATTTTTTGAAATAGAAGATAAATTCTTCGAAAAAAAAATATTTGATTTTTTAAAACAAAAAGAATTTGATTTTGAAATCATCCAATCCCCAATGTTTCTCTGTTCAAGAGATAAATTTAACAAGTTTGCTCAAAACAAAAAAAATCTCAGAATGGTAAGTTTTTATCAACTGATGCGAAAAGATTTAGATATCTTAATTTCAGATGGTAAACCACTAGGAGGAAAATGGTCTTACGATGAAGAAAACAGAAAAAAAATTCCTAGAGATTTAGAACTTCCTAATATAGAAGTGTTTTCAAAAAATACTCATGGAGATGATGTAAAAAAAGATGTTCAAAAGTATTTTGATAATCATCCTGGAGAGTTAAATTCTTGGTTGCCAGACAATAGAAAAGACGCCAAACGAAGTTTAAAAAAATTTTTAGAACAAAGATTTAAGTTTTTTGGAACTTATGAAGATGCCATGCAAGAACAACAAAACTTTTTGTTTCATAGCATGTTATCGCCTCTTTTGAATGTTGGACTTTTAACACCCAAGGAAGTTATAGCTTCAGCTCTAAATCATGCTGAATCTAATGATATTCCCTTGAATTCTCTAGAAGGCTTCATCAGACAAATTATTGGATGGCGAGAATTTATAAGAGGTGTCTATCAGGAAAAAAGTGAGATTGAGCTTAAAAGTAACTATTGGGACCATAAAAATAAAATTAACTCAAATTGGTACGAAGGCACTACAGGGCTAGACCCATTGGATGATGTAATAAGAATGGTGAATGAGTATGGTTATACCCATCACATACCCCGATTGATGATACTTTCAAATATTTTTACTCTTTGCGAGATTGACCCTAAAGATATCTACAGATGGTTTATGGAAATGTTTGTCGACTCTTCTGAATGGGTAATGGTGCCTAATGTCTTTGGCATGGGTACTTTTGCCGATGGAGGGATAATGTCCACTAAGCCTTATACATGTGGTTCAAATTATGTCTTAAAAATGAGCAATTATAAAAAAGGACCTTGGTGTGAGGTTTTAGATGGTCTTTATTGGAGATTTACAGAAAAACATCGTGATTTCTATGAATCAAACCCTAGATTATCAATTTTGACTCGTTCTCTGGATAAGATGAATCCAGAACGAAAGGGAAGAATTTTTGGTCTTGCTGATGAATTTATTAAAAAAAATTCGCTATGAAACACAAAGAGGAAAAAATTTGTAAGGTATGTAAAAAACCTTTTTCATGGCGAAAAAAATGGGAAAGGGATTGGGAAAATGTTTTGTACTGTAGTGAACGTTGTAAAAGAAACAAGTCTAAGACATTGTGACTGTAACTTTTCCCACTAATTTTCTATCTCTTAAATATTCCAGGCCGTCTTTTGAATTTTTTAAAGGAAATTCCTTACAAATATGAGGTTTGAGTTTTCCTGATTCGGCTAATTCCATGATGATTTCATTATTTTCTCTTCCTTTTTCAGGATCTCTTCTGCCAAATTCTCCTGCCCTTACGCCAATGACTGAAAATCCTTTAATGAGAGGATAGTTAACTGGAACGGTTGGAATCCTGCCACTTGTAAAACCAATTATTAATAACCTGCCTCCCCAATTTATACATCGAATAGATTCATCGAATACATCGCCGCCGACTGGGTCATAAATTACATCGGCCCCCTTTCCATCCGTCAGCTCTTTTACCTCCTCTCGAAAAGAAACAGAACCTTCTAATCCAGTGTTAATGATTTCATCTGCGCCCCAAGTTTTTACAATTTTTAATTTTTTATCCGAAGTACCGCTAGCAATGACTTTTGCGCCATAAAGTTTACCCATTTGCACTGCAGCCATTCCTACGCCACCTGAAGCACCATGAACAAGAAGTGTCTCACCCTGTTTTAATTCGCCTCTTCTAATTAAACCAACATATGCAGTCAAATAAGCTGTTTTAAAAGAGGCTGCTTCAGAAAAATTTAATGACTTGGGTTTTAAAGAGACCAAACCCTCTGGAAGAATGATTGATTTGGCAATTGCACCATGTCCCCAACCACCAAACATAACTTCATCGCCTTCTTTGAATGAAGAAACTCCAGATCCAACCTTTTCAACAATTCCTGCTCCCTCCATACCAAGAGCAAATGGAAGATTAGGTCTATTTTGGTATTTACCCTGAGTCATGAGTAAATCAGGGAAATTAAGTGAAGCGGCCTTAATTTTAATTTGAACCGAATTATCCTGAAAGGAATCTAATTTGAGTTCTCCTAAATTTGTCTTAGACAAATCTTCGGAGAGCTCAGAGCAGACTAATCCATACGTTGTATGATCAGCCATTAAAGATTAGCTTGGTCTGCCGATATATTCTTCTGCTTTTGCTTCTTCAGCTTGATGTTTGCCAAGTTCCAATCTTGCAACCGTTCTTCTGTGAACTTCATCAGGTCCATCAGCTAAACGAAGAGTTCTCATCCCAGCGTAAAGCCTTGCAAGAGGGGTATCTTGAGAAACTCCTGCGCCACCATGAATTTGAATCGCTTTATCAATAACGCGAAGTGCCATATTAGGAACAGCAACTTTGATTTGTGCAATTTCACTTTTAGCAATTTTGTTGCCAACTGTATCCATCATGTACGCAGCTTTTAAAGTAAGAAGCCTACACATATCAATTTCTATTCTGCAATCAGCAATGACATCATAATTTCCACCCAATTCGGAAAGCGTTTTTCCAAACGCAGTTCTATTTAGAGATCTTTTACATAACAAGTCTAAGGCTCTTTCCGCAGCTCCAATTGTTCTCATACAGTGATGGATTCTTCCTGGGCCTAAACGACCTTGGGCTATTTCAAAACCTCTGCCTTCACCTAAAAGAAGATTTTCTTTAGGTACTTCAACATCTGTAAATTTCATATGAGCATGTCCGTGAGGAGCATCGTCATTTCCAAAAACAGTCATCATTCTTAAAACTTCGACTCCGGGAGTATCCATTGGGACAAGAATTTGAGATTGTCTTTGGTGTTTGGGGTTATCTGGATTTGTAACTCCCATGAATATAATGATTTTACAACGAGGATCGCCAGCGCCAGAAGTCCACCATTTCTCACCATTGATGACATATCTATCCCCCTTATCCTCGATTCTGCTACCTATGTTTGTTGCATCCGATGAAGCAACATTCGGTTCGGTCATTCCAAAAGCTGATCTGATTTCGCCATCAAGCAAAGGTTTTAACCATTGTTCTTGTTGCTCAGGATTTCCATACTTATCAATTACTTCCATGTTTCCAGTGTCTGGAGCTGAACAATTGAATACTTCCGATGCGATCCCACATCTACCCATTTGCTCTGACAAAGGAGCATATTCTAAGTTTGTCAGTCCTGGTCCCCACTGAGAGTCAGGCAAAAATAAGTTCCACAAGCCTTCAGCTTTTGCTTTTGCTTTAAGCTCATCTAATGCTGGAGGAACTTGCCAAGGGTTTCCCTGATTTCTAAATTCTGTCATTTGGTCCGCGTACACTTTTTCGCCTTCATAGACGTGGTCGTCCATGAACTTTGTTACGCGTTCTAATAAATCTTTTACTTTATCCGTGTGTTGAAATTCCATATATATCCTCTTGAATTAAGACGAAAAATATTAACAAGTTTTTAAAAAATTTGACACCCTATATGTCAAAATAATACATGTCATATGATTAAATCCATCGACCACATATTAGTTGCAGTAGAAGATTTGGATAAAGCTGTAGAAAACTATTCACTTGTATTTGGCTTTGGTCCTACTTGGCAAGGAAGTCATCCATCTCTGGGAACGAAAAACGCCCTATTTCCCCTAGACAATCTGTATTTTGAATTGATTGCTGTAGATGATGACGGGCCCCTTGCAGAAAATGTTAACGAACATTTAAAAAAAAATGGAGAGAGTGTTTTTGGCTTAGCCTTGGAGACAGATGATATTGAAATGGCAAAAAAAGAACTTTCGGCAAGTTTTAATACAGATTTAGAAATATCAAATGGAAAAGGTGTAAATAATATTTCAAATGAGGAAAGACATTGGAGAAACATTTTTATCCCTAGGAAGTTTTCAAGAGGAATATTTACTCTTTTAATTCAACACACAAAAGGCAACCTTCCAAAACACGAAATATCTGACGAATCATCTATTTCAAGAATGGATCATGTAGTTATTAATTCAAACGATCCTGATGGTTTGGTCGATCTTTATAAAGAGAAATATGGAATTAGGCTCGCTTTAGACCAATTTGTAGAAAAATGGGGAGGTCGAATGCTCTTTTTTAGGACCAACCACACCACTATTGAGGCTATTGGAATTAAAAAAGATGGATCGCCAGAAGATTCCCTTTGGGGCCTAGCCTGGACAACAAAAAATATAAAAAAAACGCACAAGAGATTGCTTGATGCGGGTATAAATATTACTGATATTAAAGATGGTAGAAAACCTAATACTCTTGTTGCAACAATCAAATCTCACTGTTCGAATGTTCCAACTTTACTGATTGAGCATCTATAGTTGCTAATTTTTTGGTGCGGATAGAGGGAGTCGAACCCCCACACCTTTCGGCACTAGAACCTAAATCTAGCGTGTCTACCAGTTCCACCATATCCGCGTGAAAAATAAGTATATTGATTAGTTTTCTATTGGCAAGGAATTACTTTCTGAGTTCTCCTGATTGGAAATAGATTTTGAAAGTTCATCTTTTAATTTGAGGATAGATTGATTGGTTTGCCTTCTAAAAGAATCCATAGAGTTCACCGCCTCCTCCAAATCTTTTATACGCAGCTCATAATCAGGAGAACTTAAAGAGGATGTATCTATTTTAGCTACTCTGGTTTTTATATCGGAAATAGATTTTGAAAATTCTTTTGAAATCAATCTTATTTCTTGAGATTGAGTGAAAATTTCTTTAATCGAGCTATCAATTGAGTTGAGCTGATCTTCAAGAGTAGCAATTCTTTGTTTATTTCTTTTATTACTCAAATCCCATAACTTTCTTATCTCTCTATTAACTTCCTTAAGGTCGTCTGAAAGAGTTTCAACAGTAACTTCTGACGACTGAACGGATTGTTGAACTTGTTGTTCCAAATCAATCAATCTGGAATTCATGTTTATGAGATTTTGTTGCTGAGAAGAAGTTCTGAATAACATAAAGGAAATCAATATAATGAAAACCAAAAGAAAGACTCCATATGATACTACTGAGCTTGGTGGTACCTGACTGGAAGGAAATATTCTTCTAGTTGAGATTGGATTTTTTTTCATTTACTTGAGATTGGTTATTTTGTTTATTTTAATTCATGGTTAGAATAGAAAGCTATTATTTAAAGGAGAACAAATGAATTTTAATTTTTCTGAAGATCAATTGTTGATGAAAGAAGAGGTGAAAAAACTTCTTGATAAAGAGAATTCTGTAAAAAGAAATAGAAATGTTTTAGAGGGAGAAGAAAAGTTTGATAAAGAACTTTGGAACCAGCTAGTTCAAATGGGCTTAACGGCTACTACCATTCCTGAAGAATACGGTGGAATAGGTATGGGCTTTTTGGAATTGTGTGTCATTGCTGAAGAGCTTGGTAGAGGAATAGCTCCAGTTCCCTTCTCTTCAAGTGTTTATCTTGCGACTACAGCAATTTTAAATTCCTCAAATGAAGATATTAAAAAGGAATTTCTCCCAAAATTAGCTAGCGGCGAAATTATAGGTACTTTTGCGCATTCAGAAAAAACAACATTTCCTAGCGAGTCTGGAATAAGTGTTGCAGCTAAATCTGGAAAAATCACTGGAAAAAAAGTTGCTGTGCCTGATGGAGATATAGCAAATTTTTCTCTGGTGTCCGCAACATCAGGTAAAAATAAAATTGGCCTTTATTTAGTTGATTTATCTGCTGATGGGGTGGAAATTGATTCTTTAGAGACTTTTGATCCTTCTAGATCTCATGCTGATATATCTTTTAAAAATACACCTGCTCAAGAGCTAAGCGCAGATGCTTGGGAAGATATAGAAAAACTTCTAGATCAATCTGCGGTTTTATTCGCTTTTGAACAAGTAGGCGGTGCTGAAGCTGCAATGAATCAAGCTAAAGATTATGCTATGGGTAGATATGCTTTCGGAAGAGCTATTGCTTCTTTTCAAGCTATCAAACACAAAGTAGCTGACATGTATATTTCACTTCAATTGGCTCGTTCCAACTGTTATTACGGTGCCTGGGCTTTGAGTAATGATGCTCCTGAGCTTCCAACTGCCGCAGCTACTGCTCGAGTAAGTGCTACAAAAGCATTTTATGAATGCTCAAAAGAAAATATTCAAACTCATGGAGGAATGGGTGCTACTTGGGAATTTGATTGTCATCTTTTTTACAGAAGAGCAAGATTGCTTTCCAGTAATATAGGCAGTCAAGGAATATGGAAAGATAAATTAATTACATCACTAGAAAAAAGTAATTCACCAACATAAAATTACGTTAATCGGAGGATAAATATGGATTTTAACGATACTAAAGACGAAGCTAAATTTAGAGATGAGGTAAGTTCTTGGTTATCTGCTAATGCAGATAAAAAAGAGCATGCCAAAGACATTTACCGTCCTGCTGAAATGAGTGGCGAGGGTGAATCTGGAGAATCAAGCGCACTTAAAGATGCAAAAGCTTGGCAAGCAAAAAAATATGATGCTGGCTGGGCATGTCTTCATTGGCCAAAAGATTATGGCGGACGTGATGCAGCTCCAATGGAAAGAGTAATTTGGGGGCAAGAAGAATCCAAATTTAAAGTACCAGGTGGTTTTTTTGAGATCGGTCAGGGTATGGCAGGTCCAGTATTAATGCTATATGCAACAGAAGAACAGAAAAAAAGATATCTTCCTCCAATGGCTAAAGGTGAGGAAATTTGGTGTCAATTATTTAGTGAGCCTGGAGCTGGTTCCGATTTAGCGGGTATTAAAACTAAAGCTGAACTGGATGGTGACACTTGGACTATTAATGGTCAAAAAGTATGGACTTCTGGAGCTCACTACAGTGATTATGGAATCATTGTCACTAGAAGTGATTTTTCAGCACCTAAACACAAAGGCCTAACTTATTTCTTCTTAGATATGAAATCTCCTGGAGTTGAAGTTAGACCAATCAAACAAATCACAGGTGGAGCAAACTTTAATGAAGTTTATTTTACCGATGTAAAAATTCCTGATTCACAACGTCTAGGTGAAATTGGAGACGGTTGGAAGGTCTCTTTAACCACTCTAATGAATGAGAGACTTGCTGTAGGTGATGCATCCGGAGTTGATTTCCAAGAAATTTTTGAGCTTGCTAAAGATCAAGATTTTAATGGTGATACTGCCATTTCAAATGGTGCTGTTAGAGAAAAACTTGCAGATTGGTATTGTGAGCAATCCGGCTTGAAATACACAAAAATGAGAAATATCTCGGCTTTATCGCAAGGAAGCACTCCTGGTCCTGAAGCTTCTATAACTAAGATAGTTAGTGCAAATAAACTTCAAGATATTGCAAACTATGGCATGGATCTAATGGATAATGCCTCTATTGCAAGAGATGAAGAAACTGCAATTTTTCAAGGAAGCTTACTTGGAGCGCCTCTTATAAGAATTGCAGGTGGAACTGACGAAGTACTCAAGAATATTATTGCTGAGCAAGTCCTTGGAATGCCGCAAGATATTAGGGTAGATAAAAACGTTCCGTTTAACGAAATACCTACAGGTTCAAAAAACTAGTTAAAAAGGAAGTAAAAAGGGCTTTTTAATTTCTTTTTACAACTATCGTATTGGTTTCGGTATCTATTAGACATTTTTTGAACGTCTGAGGATACCGAAAGCAACCAAGGCTTAGATTTATAGCTTCCTTTTTTATACCCTCCTCGTCCTTCGTGATAAGCAAGATACAGTAGCCTTGCATTATCTTTAGGAATTCCCAAAAGCTTATTGCTTTTTTTGTTATACCAGCCTATGAAATCAACGGAGTCTTTAAAACTCGTTCTTGATGCTAATGGTTTTTTAGCTTGTTTTTTATAAATATCCCAAGTTCCATCTATGGCTTGAGCGTATCCATAAGCAGAACTTTTTCTTTTCCAAGGAATAAATCCCAAGAGCTTGGTTCTTTCTGGTTTTGCTCCTTGTTGGAAGTCAGATTCTTGTTTTATAAATGCTAAAGTTACGTATGCTGGGCTACCCCATCTTTTTTCTGTCTTCACAGCTGCTTTATACCAACTTCTTTTTTCGTAAAAAATTTCACATATGTTTGTAGTTTTTTTTGGCGGCGAAACCACACAAGAAGACAAGACAATCAAGCAAAAAATCCAAAGAATAAATTTATTAACCATTTTGCAGAAAAGAAGATAATCCATCTTCATCAATTATTTGAATATTTAATGCAGAGGCTTTTTTGATTTTTGATCCTGGATCACTCCCCGAAATAAGATAGTCGGTATTTTTTGAAACCGCAGAGGAAACTTTTGCCCCCATTTTCTCTAAAGTTTCTTTGAGTTCATTTCTGGAATAACTACTCAATGTCCCTGTGATAACGATCTTTTTATTTAGTAAGTGACTTTCCTGATTATTCGATATTTCATTTGAGAGATTAAAATTCAATTTTTGAAAATTTTCTAAAATCTTCAAGTATTTCTTATTTTCAAAAAAAGAAACTAGGTTTGAAGCAGCTACTTCTCCAATATCCTCTACTTGAATAAATTTTTCATAACTGGTTTTGATTATATTTTCTATTGACCCTAATTCTTTGGCAATATTCTTTGAAGTTTGTAATCCAATTTCTTTTATTCCCAGAGAATAAATAAACCTATAAAGATCGGTTTCCTTACTTTTTGAAATGGAATCGATAAGGTTTTTAGCTGATTTTTCTGCAAACCCTTCAAGGGAAAGTAATTGATTCATATCTAAAGAGTAAAGATCGGTTATAGAACTAATAAATTTATTACCAATTAAAGCATCTATAGTTTTTGAACCAAGACCTTCAATATCCATAGCATTTCTTGAAACAAAATGCTTTATAGATTCTTTGAACTGATCGTAGCCATAACAGCCTTCCGAAAATTCGGATTCTAAGGAAATCTCTAGGCAAGGAATATTTTCTTCAAAGTAAGAAACCTCTCTCTTACAAACAGAACAAGAGGAAGGTAATTTAACTCTTATTTCAGACCCACTTCTTTTTTCTTTAATTACGGAAACTATTTTAGGAATGACGTCTCCTGCTCTTTTTATAAAAACATAATCCTGCTCTCTGACATCTAGCCTTTCTACTTCATCCATATTGTGCAAAGTTGCGTTGGAAATAGTCACTCCCCCAACTTTTACTGGTTGTAAGTTAGCAACTGGAGTTAAAGCTCCTGTTCTGCCCATTTGGAAAGATATTGAATTTATTTTGGTTTCTGCTTGTTCTGCTTCAAATTTTCTTGCTATGGCCCACCTCGGTGCTCTAGATGAAAAGCCCAGTTCTTGTTGAAGAGTAATTTCATTAATTTTTATCACGACTCCATCAATTTCATAGGCTAGTTGTTCTCTTTGTTTTGCTATCTTTGAAAAAGCTTTTTTTATTTCTTCAAGAGAAGAAGCTAATGAAATTTCAGGGCAAGTTGGTAAACCCCATTCCTGAAAGGCCCTGATAACTGAAGATTGACTATCAAAAAGAGTATTACCTCCAAGGTAGCCTAAACTATGACAAAAGACTTTTAAGGGTCTTGCACTTGCAACTTTTGGATTGAGTTGACGCATACTTCCTGCAGCAAAATTTCTGGGGTTAGCAAAAACCTTTTGACCTTCTTTTTTGAATTTATCATTCAAATTGGAAAAATCTTTCTTTTCTACATATATTTCGCCTCTAATTTCAATTTCTTTTGGATAAGCAAAGTTCTTACTTTTTTTAAGTTGCAACGGAATGTCTTTTATAGTTTTTACATTATGAGTAACTTCCTCTCCAATATTTCCATCTCCCCTAGTTCCAGCTCGTGTGAGAATGCCATTTTGATAGACTAAACAGATAGCTATTCCATCGATTTTTGGCTCACATGAATAACTGAATACTTCTTTTCTTTTCAGTTTATTTAAAAATCTCTTTTCAAAATCTTCTATATCCTGATTATCGAAAGCATTGTCCAATGAAAGCATAGGAATTCTATGATTAAATGGCCTGAGTCCAGATACTGGCTCTGAACCTACTCTTTCGCTGGGAGAATTAATTACCTTTATATTTGGAAATTCTTTTTCGAAAACAAGTAATTTCTTAAAAAGCTGATCATATTCTTGGTCGGAGATTTCTGGAGAATCCTGATTATGATAAAGATCGTTATGTTTATTTAGTTCAGCAACTAAAGCTAAATATTCCTTTTTAACTTTTTGGCTTATAGCCATAAGGATTAAGCAAAATTTCTCAAATCAAAGTCTTCTGCTTGATGAGAGTAATGGTCTATCATTTGTTGAGTAAGAGGATTCCTTTCTGAATCAAAGAGATTTAGGTCTAATTTAGAAGCTAAAAGCTCAGCAAAAGTAACCATTTGGTTGAAGTTACTGATTGTATTCGTACCCGATACAGGACTTAGAATTAGTGTTAAAGCCGTTGTTTCGTCATCTTCTTTAGAGGTATCAAATCTCCCTGGGTTTAAGCCATTGACCAAAGAAAAAAAATGATCATCTGAAAAAATTCTAAACCATCCTCCCTCATTAGAATAATTAGAGCTATATTCCTCTAACACAGAGATTAAATGCTTATAGGTTATTGTCTTATCTTCGCCTTCTAAATTGATCACAAAGAGATTATCGGGGGCTTCGGGCGTTAACTGATCTTGAGGTTCTTCTATAGCTTCAGTATCGTCAAATGATGAAATTTCATCTCTTAGGCTATTTGGATCATTTTCTAAAGGCTCAAAAAGCTCGCGAGAATTTACTTTTTTGTTTATCTTTAAATTTGTTCTACTGCCAAAAAAAATTTTTCTTAACATAAGTAATATTGTCACAGCAATTATTATTCCAAAGATTAAAACTATGATCTCGTTTAACATCATTAACTTGCAGCCATTTTTAGAGCTTCATCGACATCCACAGAGACCAATCTTGATACACCTGGCTCCTGCATAGTAACGCCCATAAGGTGTTTACTTTTTTCCATTGAAATTTTATTGTGCGTTACGAAAATAAATTGAACCTTTTCAGACATTTCTTCAACCATATTGATAAATCTTGAAGTATTGAAGTCATCCAATGGAGCATCTATCTCATCAAGAATACAAAAAGGCGCAGGATTTAGAGAGAAAAAACTAAATACCAATGCAATAGACGATAAAGCTTTTTCTCCGCCTGATAACTGAGAAACATTTACATTCTTTTTTCCTGGAGGCATAGCCTTAAAAAGCACTCCGGATTCCAATAAATCTCTTTCGGTTAATTCTAATTTTGCAAAACCACCTCCAAACAGTTTTGGAAAAAGTTCACCTAATTTAATATTTAGCTTATCCAATGTATCCTTAAATTTTGTTCTTGATTCCAAATCAATTTTCTTAATCGCCCCTTGCAAGGTTTCCAGCGCACTATTCAATTCAGACATTTGAGTATCAATTTCGGAGTTTCTTTCTTCTTCCAATTTATACTCTTCTGCTGCAGCTAAATTTATCGGACCGATTCTTTCTATTGAAGTTTCAATTCTTGAAATTTCTTCTACCAATGACTCCTCAGTCATATTTTCAGTAATTTCATCCAGCAATCCTTGAATTTCATAATTGTCGTTTTTAAGTTGTTCTTCAAAAATTGCTGATTCAGAAATAAATCCTTGTCTTTCTAATTTATATTTTTGAATATCTTTATTAAACTCTTCAAGACTGAGATCAGTTTCGTGAATTCTTCGCTCATTGGCTCTTATGTTTTCGTTTAAATCATTAAAATGTTCTCTTAGTTTTGACAGGTTCCCCTCTACGTCTATTCTAGAGTCTAATAAGGGCTTAATATCTGCTTCAATTTTTTGTATCGGACCTTCAATCTCGTAAAGCTTTTCTTCAAGAGAGTTTTTTGCAGCAATAGTATTCAGCTTGGAACTTTCGATTGAAGATAATTTACTCTTAATTTCAGCTATTTTTACTTTGAAAGACGTAATTTCTGAACTCAAAGAAAGAAGTTCAGTTTTTTGAGCCTTAAACTTTTCTTCTTGATATTGAGATTGATGTTTAATTGATTCCTTTAGTTTTTCTAACTTGTTTTTAATCTCTAGAGCAAAAGAATGAATTTCTTGGATATCGCTCTCTGTTTTTGTTGAGAAATCCCTCGTAGTCTCTTCTAAAGAAACCGTTAGATTAGATACATCAAGAAAGATTTTTTCCACTAGAAAATCCGGAGACATTGCCCCCTCAAGTTTAGAAAAACTTTCGTCTAAGGCTTGAAGTTCTGGTTCTTTTTTTGAAAGTTCTAATTCAGCTTCAGACAACTCTTTTGATAAATTATCTTTATCGGAAGAAAAACTATTTAAAGTTTCTTCCATTTGGTCCTTTTCTAAAAGCAGATCCTTTCTCTTTTCTTTTAACAAAGATAATTCTTGTTCTGAACTAGTAAGGTCCGCGCCACTAGAATAGTAATCCTGTTGAACTTTATCTATTTTTTGCTGAATTTCAGATTGAGTTACTTTGGTTTTATCTATTTCGGAGTTTAGTGAGATTTTAAGAGTTCTTTCTTTTTCAAGGCTTGATTCAAGTTCTTTGATAGATAAATCTATATTTGAAATTTTTTCTTTTCTTGTTTGCCATGATATTGCTTTCAAAAGGCCTTTTTTTGACTTTTCTTCAGCTTTTAATGCTTCGTATCTTTCAGCTGACTTTACCTGTCTTTTAAGTTTTAAAAGCTGTCTTTCAATCTCATCTTTAAGATCTTTAACTCGACTGAGATTCTCTTTAGTTTTCTTAATTCTTGATTCGGTTTCTTTTTTCCTTTCGCGATAAACTGAAATACCTGCAACCTCTTCAATGTACATTCTTAGTTCTTCAGGTTTAGAGCTTATTAGCTTAGTCGCCATTTCTTGTTCAATGACTGCATAACTTCTAGGTCCGAGACCAGTACCGAGAAATATATCTGTAATGTCTTTTCTTCTACATTCTGAGCCGTTTAAAAAATAGATAGATCTCCCATCAATTTCTAAAACTCGTTTGACAGAAATTTCTGAATAGCTTGAATATTCTCCTCCTAATTTTCCTAAAGAATTATCAAATAAAAGTTCTACAGAAGCACGACTCGATGGTGCTCTGGATGATGATCCGCTAAAAATAACATCGGCCATATTTTCGCCTCTTAAATTTTTAGCAGATATTTCTCCCATGACCCATCTAACAGCGTCAATAATATTAGATTTACCGCAACCGTTAGGCCCGACTACTCCGCTCATGCTGCTGGGGAAGGAAATTTTCGTGGGGTCCACGAAAGATTTAAAACCAGATAGGCTGATGTTTTTTAATCTCATCCTTGGATGTATATTTTAACCGATTTAGGCTTTTAAAACCCTATTTTTTCTAATTTTTAAGCTCTTTTAATGCAAGATTCATTGCAATAATCAAGGATTCTTTTTCTTTATTATTGACAGAATTTTCAAGGGCTATTGACCAGCTTTTAAGCGCTTCCTCAAAGTTATTTTGTTGAAAATAATTTAAACCTTGAAGAGATAGAGCTCTTGTATCGGACGGATTTAAATATAAAGATTTTTCTACATGGCTGGTGACGTCGCTACTAAATTTACCTTGTAACTCATAATATGACTCAGCCAGAAAAGAATGTACGCTAGAATCAATCAAATCTGGATATTCATCTACCAAAAAATTAAAACTTTTAATTGCTAATTTAAATTTTTCATCATAAAAAAATTTCTTTCCAGAGAGCATTACTTCTGATGCATTCAAGTATTTAAAATCTATCTGCATATCACGCAGGTCATTCGAGGTAAGAAACGCAAAGTAATCGTCTTGAAATGCGAATTTTTTTAAAGAGCCATAACCTTGTATCAGAAAAAAAAGAAAAAAAGAAAAAATGATGATTGTGAAGTAGCTAATAACTTTAGAATTCATTTTTTTAAAAAATTGAAAAGGAAGAAAATTCCAATAACGATCAGCAATAAAGGAAATCCATATAAAATTAAAATTGATATTTTATTTTCTGGCATAAACAAAATACCCTCTCCATAAAGTTTGATTAAATTACTTTTAATTTCTCTGGGAGTTTTGCCATTTTCAAGTTCAATAAAAATGGCGTTTTTCAAATCATTTGCTATATCTGAGTCAGATTCTGCAATGGAGGATCCTGCACAAAGCGGACAACTTATTTCCTGTGATAACTCTATAAAATCATTTTCTAAATTTTCATTCGAAAAATCATAAATATTCTTCGCTTCTAAAGAAAAAGATAGAAAAAAAACTGGTATCAAGAACAACATTTTTAATTATTGATTAAGGGAATAAATTTATCTTTCCAAACTTTTTCAGACATGATGCCGATATGTTTTTGTAAAATTTTATCCTCTCTAAGAAGATAAGTTTCCGGTGCTCCAGATACTCCAAGATTAAAACCATATGTGCCTTCTTGATCATAAAGATTCACGGAATAAGGATTTCCATATTGATCTAACCATTTAAGCGCTTTTTCTAAATCATCTTTATAGTTCAATCCAACAATATTCCAACCTTCGGTTTTTTTTGTCATCAGAAATCCATGTTCTAACTTGCAATTAATACACCATGTAGCCCAAACGTTTAATAAAGAAAATTCATTCTTTTTTAAAAAACTTACATCCAGAAGATTTCCATCAAAGGTTTTTATCTCTCCTGAGGGAAGATTTTTTTCTGGAAAATTAACTTCACTCTCTTCAAAAAGATTTACAAAAAAAATAGAGAAGATAAATAAAGTCAAAATTAGAGAAAAATAACCTATATATCTTGTGATTTTCATAAGCTTTTAAATCTAAACAAACTTAAAAATCCTCCAAAAGCCATTATCAAAGCTCCCAGCCAAATGAGTCTAACAAAAGGCTTCAATTGAGCCTTTACCACCCAACCCTCTTCAACCTGGTCTCCAATAGAAATATACAAATCTTCTTTGATAGAAGGATGTATTGCCGCTTCAGTCATTATTGATTTTGAAACCGGATAATACCTTTTCTCAGCAATCAAATTAAACTCTTGATTTAAATTTTCTACTCTAAAACTTACTTCATCTGAAGAGAAATTTTGAGCAATGTTTTTTTCTTCTCCAAGATAAGTGATTTTATAGTTTTCCAATTCAAAAGGCTTTTCCTTGAAAGCGATTAACTCTTTTTGAGATTCTAAAGATGAAACAAGTCCTATTCCTAAAATCATTACTGCTATTCCAAAATGTGAAAATCCCATTGATAAATTCACTTTTCTGGAATTTTTTATTTGTAAAAAAGCGTAATAAATTAGACCTGCCAAAATACTAGAAATCATTAAGTTCGTTACTGTGATTGATACTGAAATATTTTTTAAAAAAAGCGCACTCAAACTAACAGTCAATAATATTAAGATTGCAAAATAAGCGTATAGGGTTTTAGTTTCGGTTGTTCTTGACGACCAGTTGCTAAGAATTCCAAATCCCTGAAAAAAAGCCAAAAAGAATGTAATGGGTACGGTTACTGAATCAAAATAAGGTTTACCCACAGAAATATCTTTTCCTCCAGAAAAAATTTCATAGATTATTGGGTAAATAGTCCCAAAAAGAATAGCAACCGCCAAAATAATTAAAAATACGTTATTAATTAAAAAGAAAAATTCTCTAGAAAGAATAGATCCATATTTATAACTTAAATCAGTTAGTTTTGAGCTTGAGTAAACAATCAAAGAAAAAATTAAAACAAATAAAATTATGAAAAGAAGAATCAAGCCTCTTTCAGGGTCTAAGGCAAAAGTGTGGACTGAGGTAACAATCCCAGACCTAACTAAAAATAAGCCAATGTAGCTGGATAAAATTGCACCTAGAGATAAAAGCACCGTCCACTTAGAAAAAATATTTCTCTTAGAGGTTGCTATAGCAGAATGAATTAAAGCTGTTGCAATAAGCCAAGGTATTAAAGAGGAATTTTCAACAGGATCCCAAAACCACCAACCTCCCCAACCAAGTTCATAGTAAGCCCACCAACTACCGAGTGCTATACCCAAAGTCAAAAATGACCAAGAAATTACTGACCAATTTTTTAAATCGCTTGCCCAATTTTTATAACTTGGGTCTACACAGCGCGCCATAGCAATAGCAAATGGTAAAGTCAGAGCGGTATAGCCAAGATAAAGAGTCGGCGGATGAATGGTAAAAGCAAAATCTTGCAGCAAAGGATTTAAGTCCAAACCTCCTTCGGGAGAGAAAGGAAGTAATCTTTCGAAAGGATTTGAAGTAAAGATGACAAAACCTGAAAAAAGGGAAAATATGACGAATAGAAAAAATATGCCAAAACTAGATTGAGATTTTAAGAAGAAAATCAAAGTCCAAAGACTAAGAAATAAAAGATACAAAAGCATAGAACCTTCATGACCACCCCATAGTGCAGCAAATTTATAATAATCAGGCAGATTTTCATTCGAGTTATTTGCCACATACAAAACACTAAAATCGTCAGTTAAAAAACTTATTTCAAGACATATAAAACTCAAAAGAACACTGAAAAAGAATAGATAAACTATTTTAGGAGAAATAATAAAATTGTTATTTCTATAAAACGAGAAAGAGTTGCCAAAGACATAAAAACTAGAAATGGTAAAAGCTAGAATTAAAAATAATAAACCTATTTCTGGAATCATTTTTCAAGAGCCTTTTTTACTTCTTTAGGAACATAGTTTTCATCATGCTTAGCTAAAATTTGATAAGCATCAAGACTCATCTTGCTTTTATCAAAGTAGCCTGTAGCAACTACTCCAGCGTTTTCTTTAAATAAATCTGGAAGAATGCCTGTGTAATTTACGGCAATAGATTTTTTTAAGTCAGTAATTATGAATTCTATTTCTAAAGAGTTTGTTGATCTCCTTAAACTTCCAATTTCAACCAAACCTCCTGCTCTAATTGCATTTCTTCCTTGAGGTGGATTCTCAAACAAATCTGAAGGTGAGTAGAATAAATTTACATTGTCTCTGATGGCAAAATAAACCAAAACAAAAGCAAGGACTGAACAAAAAACTATGAACAGAACTCCGTAAAGTCTTTTTAATCTATGTTGTTTCATTATTTTTTTATCTTGGATTCGTTCTTTTTGATTTTTACCAGTGGCAAATAAATTAGAAGCAAGCAAATAAATCCCGTTATTGAAACAACCGTCCAGATATGAATATTAAATTCTCCAAAATACATAGTTAATTATTGCTTGAAAGTTTTTTGAACCATTCCTTGTTTTGCTCTCTGGAAGATATTTCTGCTCTCATAAAAAGCAGTCCAGTAAAAAAAACAAACAAATAAACGCCTAGAATTGAGAGTAATAACGGGATAAGCATTTCACTGGAAATAGAGGACTCGCCGGAAATTGATATTGATGCAGGCTGATGAAGGGTGTTCCACCAATCAACTGATTTTTTTACTATCGGAAGATTTACAACTCCAACCAAAGTTATTATTGAAACCGCGGTGTCGGCAGACTTTCTAGAGGCAAAAGTTGATTGCATGCCAATGATAGCCAAATAAAATAAAAAGAGTACTAAAGTAGAGGTTAGTCGGGCATCCCATACCCACCAAGTTCCCCAAGTTGGCTGACCCCAGATAGCTCCGCTTAGTAATCCAATAAAGGTAAAAGCTGCACCTATTGGAGCAAGACTTTTGATATAGACTCCTGCCATTTTCATACGCCATATTAAAAAAACTGCTGCCGCAACAGACATTGAATAATAAATTACTTGAGATACAGATACTGCTGGAACGTGAAAATATATTATTCGATAAACATCTCCTTGAACCGCGTCGGTAGGAGAAAAAAATAAGCCCCAAATCGAAGAAATGACTATCAACGAAATACTAAAAAACCCTACAAATGGAATTACTTTGCCAGAGATTTTATAAAACCAAGGATAAGATCCAAGTTTGTGATAAAAATTCTTTAATTTCTGAAACATATCTAATTAAAATGAAGTTTCAATGCCCCAACCGAAGCAAACAAAATAATCGGTAACAAAAAAACAAGTATTGCTGTAAGTAGCAAAATATTTGAAGAAAAATTAATGCCGTTCAATGAATAATTAATCGCCTGAGTACCTAATATTAAGATTGGTAAACTCAAAGGCATCATTAGTGCAGGCCCAGTGATGCTGTTTTTTCCAAGAGAAAGTGCTCCAGCTAGTGCCCCAAAAAGACAAATGGTTGGGGTTCCAATTAACAAACTTATGATTAAAGATTTTAAGCCTTCCTGAGGAAAATAAATTAAAAAAACAGACAAAACAGAAAGGATAATGATAGGTAAACAACTAAAAATCCAATTCACAAAAATTTTTATCAGTACGATCAATGACAGGTTTTGTCCAGAAGCCAATAAAAGCTCAATGCTTCCATCTTCATAATCTTCAGAAAAAATATTTTGAAAAGATATCAAAGTCGATAACAGGACAGTAATCCAAATTAAGCCGGGAGCTAAATTTTTTAATATGTCTGGATCGTTGGAAATTCCAATTGGATACAAAGAAATAGAAATCAAAAAAAAGACCACTGGGCTGATGAAAGAAGAAGACTTTCTCGAATAGATAAGAAATTCCTTTTTAAGTATTTTTATAAAGTAAATCATCAGTTAAAGAGATTCATATCAATCAAAGGAAAATCGTTATTGGATCTATCGTGAGATGAAAAAATAATTTTAGCTCCAGCATTAATTTTTATATCAAAAATTTCATAAAGAAGATCAGTTGTTTTTCGATCTAAATTATTGAAAGGCTCATCAAGAAGATAGAGATTAGCTGTTGAAAGCATAAAACTTGCAATATTGATTTTTCGTTTTTGCCCTTCTGAAAGATATGCTGACTGAATATCAGAATGATCAACAAGGTCTAGTTGTTCGAGAACAGAATTAATCTGGGAATGAGAAATTTCAGGCAGTCTGATGTCAAAATAAATGTTCTCTCTAGCTGATAAATTGTTTTTTAATCCGGTTTTATGACCGGAGTAAAATACTAAATTATCATCTGGAAAAGATAAGTCTCCTTCGTAATTTTTATAGATGCCTGAAAGAATTTTGAGCAAAGTTGATTTTCCAGAACCATTGTCTCCTACGAGCTTATAAACACAGTCGTTTGCAAATTCAAAGCTCAGATTTGAAAAAATATATTTATCATCAAACTTGTATGATAAATTTGCTGTTTTTAGCATCTAAATATGCAGTTATTACTAAAATTAATTAATTTCGGAAGTTATTATAACTATAATATCTATTCAAAATTTGGGTATTAAATATGGACTTTGGAAAGAGAATAAGTATAGAAGCCGTAGAAGAAGGTAACGAATTCATGCCTAAGTTTGATGATCGGGGGCTTATTCCGGTAATAACTATGGAAGAAAGCTCAAATCTAGTCTTGATGCACGGTTATCTCAACAAAGAAGCTTTAAAACTATCTATTGAGACCAAGCAAGCCCACTATTGGAGCAGAAGCAGAGAGCTGTTGTGGAAAAAAGGTGAAACTAGCGGTCTTTATCAAAATATCAAGGAAATTCTTGTTGACGATGACCAAGATTGCGTGATTTTTAAAGTAGAAGTTGAAGGTTCAGGAGCAAGTTGTCACGTTGGTTATAAATCCTGTTTCTATAGATCAGTAGAAAACCTGAAAGATTTGGAGTTTGTAGAAGAAGAGAAATTATTTGATCCTGAGGAAGTCTACGAAGGACAAGAAAATCCTACCAAACTTTAAATTTAGCCCTTGTAGTTTAATCGGATAAAACGGCCGCCTCCTAAGTGGCAGCTCCAGGTTCGATTCCTGGCAGGGGCACCAAACAGTGAGTTAATTAAGTTCTTGGTTTAGCTTCGTTAACTGTTAGCTTTCTACCTTCAAGATCAAAGTCATTCATGGCTTCAATAGCTTCTGGACCTCCAGACTCTAATTCAACAAAGCCAAAGCCTCTTGATCTTTTAGAATCTCTGTCCGTAATGACATTTGCTGATACGACACTGCCAAAATCAGAAAATAATTCTTCTAATTTAGAATTGTCGACACTCCATGGGAGATTTCCTACATATAATTTCATATTTACCTTTTTAGATAATGCATTAAATACTAAATAAGAATTAATATCAGTTTTATTTAGAAAATTTTTTGAAAAAATTAAGTATATAACTAGAAAATTATCCCTCTTGTTTCCAAGAGGGATAAAAATTTTTATTTTGACGCTTTGTCTATAGCTTGAGAAATATCTGCAATGATATCTTCGGCATTTTCAATACCAATGGATAACCTTACATATCCAGGTGTCACTCCTGCAGATAACTGCTCCTCAGGAGCAAGCTGACTATGAGTCGTTGTTGCTGGATGAATGGCAAGAGATCTTGAATCTCCAATATTTGCAACATGATAAAGAAGCTCTAAGGAATCAATAAATTTACTTCCAGCTTCTTTTCCACCAGGCAGCTCAAAACCGATAAGAGCACCATAACCACCGGTCATGTATTTATCTGCTTTTTCTTTTTCGGCACCTTCAAAAAGACCAGGATAAGTAACTGATTGGACTTTTTTGTTAGAAGCCAAAAATTCAGCAACTTGTTGTGCATTGTTAGCATGTTCGCGCATTCTCAAAGGCAAGGTTTCTAATCCTTGTATAAACATCCATGCGTTGAAAGGGCTCATAGCTCCACCCAAGTCTCTAAGAAGAGTAGTTCTTAATTTGAGTAAGTAAGCAAATGGTAAGCCCATGTTTTTGGTCACTTGCTCATCCCAGACAACGCCACCATAACAAGGATCAGGAGTATTTAAAGCAGGCTGTCTATCTGCGCCAGCTTTGCCCCAATCAAAATTACCCCCATCAAGGATAAGCCCTCCGATAGTTGTTCCATGCCCGCCTATGTATTTTGTAGTTGAATAGGTAGTTACTGCAGCACCGTGGTCAAATGGACGACAAAGAACTGGGGCAGCCGTATTGTCTACGATCAAAGGTATGTCGTGTTTTCTACCTATTTCTGCAACTTCACCAATTGGAAATACTTGAAGTTTCGGATTAGGCAGAGTTTCTGCAAAATAAGCTCTGGTTTTATCGTCAGTAGCTTTTTCAAAATTAGCTGGATCAGTAGGATCTACAAATCTAACTTCAATTCCCATTTCTTTAAGATTGTTTTTAAACTGGTTGTACGTTCCGCCATACAAATGTGAAGAAGAAACAATGTTATCCCCTGCTCTAGCAACGTTTTGAATTGAATACGCCGATGCGGTTTGTCCCGAAGAAACAGCCAAACCTGCTGCTGCTCCATCTAAAGCTGCCATTCTTTGTTCTAGTACGTCACAAGTTGGGTTCATGATTCGGGTATAAATGTTTCCGAATTCCTGCAAACCAAATAGGCTTGCTGCATGAGCAGTATCGTTGAACTGATAACTTGTAGTTTGGTGAATGGGAACAGCTACCGAACCGGTAGTTTCATCATTACGCCACCCCGCGTGCAGAGCAATCGTCTCTAAATTTTTTCCTTCATATGCCATGGTTTATCTCCATAAATTATTAAAAAAAACCTGTTTGCTTTCGCTAAACAGGTCAAAAAAAATCCTATTTAGCAAATTTTATAAAGCGTTTGCAAGTCGGTTAAATCAACGCTATAAATGCAATATACACAAAAATATCAAAAAAGAGAAAAAAAATGAAAGATTTTGAAAGTTTGAAAACTTCTACAAAAAATAAAGTTTTAACGGTCGTCTTCAATAGGCCTGAAAAAATGAATACCTTTTCTGGACAAATGTTAAAAGATATTTTGGAGCTTCTAGATGAGGCCGAAAAAGATGATGACATTCGAGCAGTTATTTTTACTGGTTCTGGAAAAGCCTTTTGTGCCGGAGCTGACCTATCTTCAGGTGAGGATACTTTTGATATGTCCGACAAAGGCGAAGCTAAATCTGAAGTTAAAAGAGATACTGGCGGAATACTTACTTTAAGATTGTTTGACTTTAAAAAACCATTGATTGCAGCAATAAACGGAGCAGCTGTAGGCGTAGGTGTGACTATGACACTTCCGATGGATGTCAGAATATGTTCTGAGAAGGCTAAATTTGGATTCGTGTTTGCCAAAAGAGGAATCGTCCCTGAGGCTTGTTCAAGTTGGTTCCTTCCTAAAATTGTAGGTATTTCTAATGCTCTGCAGTGGTGCCTGTCTGGAAAAATTTTTATGCCTAAAGAAGCTCTAGATAAAGGATTGGTTACGGAAGTTACTCCAGAAGATAAATTACTAGAAAGAGCTGAAGAAATAGCAGCAGATTTTGTAGAAGCTACTTCTAGCCTTTCAGTAACTCTTATCAGGCAAATGTTGTGGAAAATGCTAGGCGCTGATCATCCTATGGAAGCACACAAAATTGACTCCCGAGGAGTATATTCACTTGGTAAAACTGGTGAAGCAGGTGAAGGCGTAATGTCTTTTTTAGAAAAGAGAGAGCCAAATTTTCCTGGAAAGGTCAGCAAAGATTTGCCTGAATTTTACCCATGGTGGGATGACAAAGAATTCAAATAATGTCCTGGAAAAAAGAAATTTCTCAAATCAAGCTCAGGGAAAAGCTAGCTAAGCAACAAGGCGGTCCTGAAGCGATTAAGTTACAGCATAATAAAGGACGTCTTACCTTGCGTGAGAGAATAGACCTTTTGCTTGATAAAGAATCTTTTGAAGAGATTGGAAAAGTTGCAGGAGGAGCCGAATACGATGATGAAGGAAATCTAACCTCCCTTACCCCAGCAAATTTTATTTTAGGCTTTGGAAAAATTGATGGACGAGATGTAATAGTTGGCGGTGAAGATTTTACAGTTAAAGGTGGTTCTCCTAACGCTGCAGGTTTGAGAAAGAGTGTTTATACGGAAGATCTAGCAGTTAAACATAAATTTCCCTTAGTTAGACTTCATGAAGGTGGCGGAGGCTCTGTTGCAGGACCTAGTAAAGAAAAGAAAGGTTATGGCGGAGACCCAGTTTTTGCTAGATCAAGATTTAAGTCTGTTGCCCA
This sequence comes from SAR86 cluster bacterium AG-422-E19, assembly GCA_003213595.1. Classification (GTDB taxonomy): domain Bacteria; phylum Pseudomonadota; class Gammaproteobacteria; order Magnimaribacterales; family AG-339-G14; genus MEDG-81. Next base: position 80,951 of record QCMR01000003.1, read on the forward strand.
AACTCTAAAGGAAGTCCCAGTTGTTTCTGCTGCCCTGGGACCTGTCGCAGGACTGCCAGCCTCTCGTTTTGTAGGCTCTCACTTCAGAATAATGGTTAAAGACAATGCTCAAATTTTAGTTGCAGGTCCTGCTGTAGTCTCTAGAGCTTTTGGTAAAGATTTTACCAAAGAGGAATTGGGAGGCTCTGACGTTCACAAAAAAAATGGTGTTACAGACAATATTGCAGAGTCTGAAGAGGACGCTTTTAATCAAATTAAAAAGTTTTTATCTTTCTTTCCAGCCAATATTTATGAGCTCCCGCCAAAAAAAGAATCCAAAGATGACACAAATAGATCCGAAAAACTTCTTGAAGAAATCATTCCTAAGGATAGAAAAAAAACCTATGAGATGAGAGAGATAATCAAAATGGTAGTTGATGATAAAGATTTTTTTGAAATGTCCAATTTTTTTGGAAGAGGAATCATTACAGGATTTGCTCGACTGAATGGTTTTTCAGTCGGTATTTTTGCAAACGATAGTAACTTTTATGCTGGATCAATGACTGCTGATAATGCAAAAAAAACCACTCGTTTCATCAAACTGTGTGATCAATTTAATATTCCAATTTTAACAATTGTTGATGAACCTGGTTTCTTAATCGGCAAAAAAGCTGAAGAAGATGCAACCATACTTTATGGAACGGAGGCAGTTTTGGCTGCTGCAGATTCCTCTATTCCATGGTGCACTCTCATGGTAAGAAAATCTTTTGGTGTTGCAGCTGCAGCTCACTTTGGAGAAGATCCTTATGTGTTAGCTTGGCCCTCTTCTGAAGCAGGTGCATTACCGTTAGAGGGAGGAGTTGCTGTTGCCTTTGGAAAAGAAATTGCGAAAGCAAAAGATCCAGAAAAAAAGAGGAAAGAAATAGAAGAAAAATTAGCAAAATCTCAAAGTCCCTTCCCCAGAGCAGAAGCCTTTTCGGTGCACGAAATTATTGACCCGAAAGACACAAGGCAGTATCTTTGCTCATGGATTACTAGAGTCCAAAAAAGTTTAGAAGTAAAATTATTAGATAAATAAATAAAGAGGATAAATATGAAAGTTTGTGAAGAGTTTTATATAAATGGTGAATGGGTAAAACCCGTTAATGACTTAAAAACTTTAGATGTTATTAACCCTGCTACAGAGGAAGTCTTCGGAAGAATTGCGCTAGGAGATAAAGATGATGTTGATGCAGCAGTAGAAGCTGCGTATACCGCTTTTGAAAGCTTTGGTTATAGTTCGGTTGACGAAAGAGTGAGCTTACTTGAAAAAATATTAGAAGTTTATCAAGGTAAATATGACGAAATAGCAGAAACAATTTCCTCTGAAATGGGTGCTCCGATAGGTTTATCTAAGGCGGCTCAAGCTGCAACCGGCCTGGGTCACTTTAGTACGGCTTTAGAAACTTTAAAAAACTATAAATTTGAAGAAGTCAAAGGATCTGCTCTTATTAGAAAAGAGCCTATTGGCGTAGTTGGAATGATTACTCCTTGGAATTGGCCAATAAATCAAATTTCTTGCAAAGTCGGCCCTGCTCTTGCAGCTGGCTGTACAATGGTTTTAAAACCAACTGAAATTGCTCCATTCAATGCAATTCTTTTAGCTGATGTTCTTCATGAAGCGGGAGTACCTAAAGGTGTGTTTAATTTAGTAAATGGGGATGGACCTTCTGTTGGTGAAGCAATGTCTGCTCACCCTAAGATAGATATGATGTCTTTCACAGGATCTACAAGAGCTGGAGTTGCAGTCGCCAAAGGTTCAGCAGATACCGTAAAAAGGGTACATCAAGAATTAGGTGGAAAATCAGCGAATATCATTTTAGATGATGCTGATTTTGGTAAGGCTGTAACAAAGGGTACAGCGCATATGTTCAATAATACCGGGCAGTCATGTAATGCACCTTCAAGAATGCTGGTTCCTGCTGCAAGGCAAGATGAAGCTAAAGAAGCTGCAAAAGCAGTAGCCGAAGGAATAGTTGTTGGAGATCCCTCAAATGAGTCAACTAATATGGGGCCTGTGGTGAGTGATGTTCAATTCAATAAAATTCAAGGTCTCATCGAGAAAGGTATTGAAGAAGGTGCTGAGGTAGTAGTTGGAGGACCTGGAAAGCCTGAAGGTCTAAATCAAGGCTATTTTGTCAAGCCAACTGTCTTTGCAAATGTTTCTAATGATATGACCATAGCAAGAGAAGAAATCTTTGGGCCTGTCTTATGTATCATTCCTTACAAAGATGAAGATGATGCTATAAGGATCGCAAATGATACTCCTTACGGGTTATCGGGTTATGTATCTTCTGAAGACCCTGAGCATGCTTTAAGCGTTGCTAGAAGGATTAGAAGTGGAAATGTTCATATCAATAATAAACCTACAGGAATTGATGCCCCTTTCGGTGGATTTAAGCAGTCTGGAAACGGAAGAGAATGGGGAGAATTTGGCTTTGAAGAGTTTTTAGAAATAAAAGCTGTAATGGGCTACGCCTCAAAATAATCAACTAAAAATAAAATGACTATCTTGGTAACCGGTGGAGCTGGTTATATAGGTAGTCATTTTGTAAGGTACTTAGAAAGAAAAAAAATTGAATTTGTTATAGCAGACAATTTTTCAACAGGGCATAAAAAATTTGTAAAAAATAAAAAGTTTTTTGAGCTTGATCTTAAAGATCCAGAGGAAATAAGAGCAAATCTTCAAGATTTAGACATATCATCTATAGTTCATTTTGCGGGATTATCGATTGTCTCTGATTCTCAAAAATTGGAAAAAGAGTATTACGAGAATAATGTTCTAGCTTCTATGAACTTAGCCAAGTTTGCTGTAGAAAAAAAAATTAGAAAGTTTATTTATTCTTCGTCTGCAGCGGTGTATGGAATCCCTGAAGAAATTCCTATTAAAGAAAATCATCCTACAAAGCCTATAAATAATTACGGTAAAAATAAATTAGAAGTTGAAAACTTACTAAAAGATTTATCCATGGAATTTCCTTTGGATGTAGTTTCCCTTAGATACTTTAATGCTGCTGGAGCTGACGATGATGGCGATTTAGGAGAAGAACATAACCCTGAAACACACCTAATACCAAATGTAATAAATTCAGCTTTGAACTCATATGAATTCACGGTTAATGGTGACACTTATGATACTAACGATGGAACTTGTATCAGAGATTTTATCCATGTAAATGATTTAGCAAGTGCACATTTATTATCACTGAATTTTTTGGATTTGAATAAAGGATTTCATGTTTTTAACTTGGGTTCTGAAAAAGGCTTTTCCATTATGGAAGTGATTAATGAATGTCAGGAATTATTACAAACAAAATTAAAATTTAGAGTAGGCAATAAAAGAGATGGAGATCCGGATATTTTAATTGCAGATAATAAAAAATCAGTTAATAAATTAAATTGGAAATTAGAAAAGAATTCTTTAAAAGCTATAATCTCATCTGCAATCAAATACCATAAAAATGCCCTTTAACTCGCTTCTAAAAATTTTCTTATTCCTATTTTTGTCTTTTCAAGCTTTTTCTGATCCATGGCTTACCGGAAAAAATGAGTTTGAGGTTAAAAAATTAGAGTATTTTTCCATTAAAAATCAATTTTCTATCGATTCATCTGCCTACCCCATTCCCTTAGCGCTTGTGAGGAATCCAAACGAAGATATGTTCAATAACATGTCATTAATGAATGAGTATATTGAAGTTGCAGACAAAATTATTCAAAGAGAATCTAAAAAATTTATAAATGAGATTGGATTCTCATCAAACTCAGAATTCAATCCGTTTAGGTTTATAGATAGTAAATTCAAAGACAAAAATTCTTTATTCTTTTCAACTTCCTATCTAGGAGAAAGGTTTGCATCTAAGATTTCAATTACTGCTTTTGAGAATCCTTATGAAGAAAAAAAATATGACTTTAGTGATTCCTATCTTGCTCTAGTTTCAGGAAATTTTATTTTAGGTGTTGGAAACTATGATAGATGGTGGGGCCCTTCTCATCATGCAAGCTTAATTCTTTCAAATTATTCTAAATCTTCTCCTGGATTGTTCATAAGGTCTCTTGAAGGTTTTACTTCCCCTCTACCCTTAATTAGAAGTTTTGGAAAATTGAATTTCTCATTTTTTGCTAATCAATTAGAGAGTAATAGAGTAATTAAAAATCCTTTTTTAATTTCAGGAAGATTATCTTTTAATCCGGTTAATGGACTTACTATTGGCCTGACTAGATCAATAATGTTTGGTGGTGAAGGTAAAGATAATAGTTTTAAAGCTCTTTGGGACTCTATAAGGGGTGATGCATCGACAATGCAGGGTGAGTCAGACGGAAATATAGATAATGAATTAGCAGGCTTTGATTTGAAATATAGCTTCTCTGTAAGAGAGACAGTTTGGAGTATTTATGGTCAATACATTGGTGAAGATGGAACAGATTATTGGCCTTGGAGAACTTTTTATAGTTTGGGTTCCGAATGGATTTTTCAAAAAAAAGGATTGTTGAGAAGTGTATCTCTTGAATATTATGATACTTTTTATTACGGCAAAGACATTGGAGATAATGTTATTTATGAGCATGGCACTTACTTAACAGGTTATAGATTTAAAGGAAGTCCAATTGGAGCATTTATAGACGGTGATTCAGAATACATAAATTTATCTATCCAATCAGAAGTGAATGAAAAAAATTCGTTCAAATTAAGTTTCGTCTATGGAGATTTTAGCAAAGAAAAAGGTCCTAAAACTTATATATCTAATTCAATAAATTCTTGGAAAGGTAATGAAAAGAGTCTTTTTGGAGTAATGCTTAGTTTTAACTTTAAAATTGAAAAGAAACTCTCATTAAATTTTAATCTTAGTTCCTTAAATGAGGATTTTATTTATCGAGGTAAAAAGCTCGATAAAGAGGTAATTGGTATCGATTTAAGCTACCGCTTCTGACTATAGCTTGCCTTGTCTGTCGCATCTGTGACGACCGACCTTAAAATTTCTAACTGCTCCATGCTTAGTTTTTCTGCCATTGACTCTTTTTCTCCAAAGTTTAAAGCTAGATGGTTTTAGGTTAGTTCTCATAATAGTTATGAGCTCTCCATGACTTATTGAAAATTCTTTTTCAATAACTTCGAATGGAGTCCTATCCTCCCAAGCCATTTCAATTATTCTATTGGTACTTTCCAAATCAATGTTTTTTAAGGCTTTCTTCATTATTATCCCAATGTGAAATTATCTTTTGATTATCCTCAATCCACCTTTCAAGCTGAAGAATTACATAATCTTGGCCCATCACGAGATCAAAATTTTCTTGAGGCATTAAGTCTTTTTCTTTTGACATTAATTCAGCTAAAGCTAAAAGGTTTTCTGTCTGTTCTTCGTATTCTACAAGCATCGGATTCTTTTTATCTTTGAAGGCATTTTGAATTTCATCAAGAAGAGCTGTTTTGAGTTCTTGCAGTTCAAAAGCATCCATAACTAATTATAAAAAAGAATATTCAGTTTATTCTAGAATTTTACTTAATTACGAATTTATTTCTAAACTAAGAAGCAACTGCTTCAAAGGCATTTGAAGCAATCCTAACGATTTCATCTATTTCTTCTTCGCCATGAGCTACCGATAAAAAATGATTATGATAACTAGTTAGATACAGACCACGCGAAAGGCATTCGTCTGTCCATTGAATATGAAAATCTTTATTTTGATCTTCAATTCTAAAATACGGCATAGATGGCACTCCAGTGACTTTCATCTTTAGTCCAAATTCATCTCCGGCAGAAATCAGATCTTTTTTTAACTTTTCTCCATTAGCATTCATGATTTCTATGGCATTTACTTTTTGCAACTCTTCTAATGTTGCTTTGGAAGCAGCCATAGGAGCCGAATTAAAAAACTGTGTTCCACTAAAATAAACTCTATTTGCCGCATCTTTTAAGGAATCTTTGCCAACAAGCGCAGAAATTGGATAACCATTAGCCATAGCCTTCCCCAAACAAACTAAATCAGGACTGAAACCAAAAGCATTATGAGAACCTTGAAGATCAATTCTAAATCCAGTTCTTACATCATCAACAATGATAATTATGTTTTGTTCCCTGCACTTTTTTTGAATGTGTTCCCAATATCCATCGTCAGGAAGGGAGTTATCCTTTGATGTAGGATGATCATATGGACTTGAAATAAAACACGCGATTTCACTACCAAAAGAAGAAATCATCTCATCAAATTCTTTGGTGCTATTCCACTCAATCGAAAGCACTTCATCGCTATCGGAATCAATAACTCCTGCATTGCTGCTATTTTGCATCCATCCATTAGCTCCGTGATAACCATTATTAATTTTTAAAATTTTTGATTTTCCTGTTTCTGCTCTCGCGACCATAACAGCTAGTTGAGTGCTATCGCCCCCATTTTTTCCAAAAAGAGCCCAATCAGCAATATCGATCATACCCGTTAGTGTTTCTGCCAGCTCTATCATTACTGGAGAAGCTACACTTACTGTATTACCTAAATCGTATTGTGATCGTGCAGCTTGATCTATTTTTGGATTGTTATACCCAAGGATCATAGGACCCCAGCCACAAATTAAATCTAAATACTTATTTCCGTCTACATCCCAAAAATATGCATCTTTTGCTTTTGAAAAGAATTTAGGACCTTCTTCTCTAACTGCATATTTATAATGACCGAAAATTCCACCAGGAATTAATTCTTGAGCTTTTAAAAAAAGCTTGTCAGATTTTTTTTGATTTAGCTTCATTTACACAACTACTCTATCAATAAATTTGGCGGAGAGGGAGGGATTCGAACCCTCGATGCAGGATTACCACATACTCCCTTAGCAGGGGAGCGCTTTCAACCACTCAGCCACCTCTCCTATTACTTTTCAAGATTAAAAGCATCATGCAAAGACTTTACTGCCTCATGAGCAAGACTCTCTTTAACCACAACAGAAATTTTTATTTCAGAAGTTGAAATCATTTCAATGTTTATATTTTTTTCAGCTAAAGTTTTAAACATAGTGGCAGCAACTCCAGCATGCGATTTCATCCCAACTCCAACTAAAGAAACTTTGCTGATGTCTTCATTTAACTCAATTTCTCCTCCTCCGAATTCTTTAGATAAATTAGAAAGAATTTTTTTTGTTTCTTCAGATTTTTCGCGTTTTACAGTGAAAGTAAAGTCTGTAGTTTTATCTTCAGAAACGTTTTGAATAATTATGTCCACTTCAATACCCTCTGAGCTTATGGGATCTAAAATCTTTGCCGCAATACCTGGAATATCGGGTACTTTTCTAATAGTTAACTTAGCATCATCACTTGTATGCGTTACTCCAGAAATTAAAGCATCTTCCATGTTTTCTTCTCCATTGATAAGTGTTCCTTCATCATTTGTAAAACTAGATTTTACCCTTATTGGCATATTATATTTGCTGGCAAATTCTACAGATCTAATTTGCAAAACTTTAGCGCCTAAACTCGATAATTCCAACATTTCTTCAAAAGTTAATTTGTCTATCTTTTTGGCTTTTCCATAAACATTAGGATCAGTTGTATATACACCATCAACATCAGTGTATATCTGACATTCTTCTGCTTCCAAAGCAACGGCTAAAGCAACGGCTGAGGTGTCAGAGCCTCCTCTTCCTAGCGTAGTAATATCTCCTTCTTCATTGATTCCTTGAAAGCCTGTTATGACTGGAGTTATGTCTGCAGATATATCTTTGAGAATGTTTTTTGTATCAATCGAATTAATTCTAGCTTTTCCATGATAGTCATCTGTCCTGAGACCAAGTTGAAAAGCACTATAAGATTTTGAGTTAACTTCTTCACTTCTCAATGTCATAGCTAACAAAGCTACTGACACCTGCTCACCTGAAGAAATCAATGCATCATATTCTCTGGGATCAGGAATTTCTTGAACTTCTTTTGCTAAATCGATCAGTCTTTGAGTTTCACCTGCCATGGCTGATACAACAGCAACAACTTTTTTTCCTTTTTTAGATGTATCTTTGATAATTTTCGCCACTGCTTTGAATCTGTCAGTATCAGCAAGCGAAGTTCCACCAAATTTTTGGACAACTATATTGGACATTGGTATTTTTAAATCTCAGTTAGAATTTTCTCAGCAGAAATTAATATTTCATCAAGTTTATTTGAAGCTGGTCCGCCTGCTTGTGCAAAGTCCGGCTTTCCTCCTCCTTTCGCTCCTATAATTTTGGAAAGCGAGTCTAGCAAATTTCTTGCATCATAAGTAGCAGTAATATCGTTTGATACGGAAACCAATATTGTTGATTTGTCTTCCATAGATCCAACGAGAATAATGATTAGATCGCTTACTTCTTTTTTTAGACTGTCTAAACTTCCTCTAAGTTTAGATAAATTGAGATTATCTATTCTCTTTGTAATTATGTTTATCTTTCCAACACTCTTGTAGCTACCTTTTAAATCATCTAATAAATTCTGATAAAGCTTTTGTTCATGTTTTTTTAAATCTTCTTTATAAGAATTAATTAATTTAATTTTATCTTTCAAAAATATGGGTAAACCTTTGACCGAAACATTAAAAGTCTCTGCAGTATTAAGTAAGTCGGTTTTATTATCAGCCTTATCCTTGATTGCAAGATCGCCAGAAATAGCTTCTATTCTTCTTACTCCAGAAGAAATACTTGTTTCTGAAATTATTTTAAAACTTTTTATTTCTGAACTATTTTTTACATGAGTTCCGCCACACAACTCGGTGGAGTAATCTCCTGCTATTTTTAAAACTCTCACTTGATCGCCATATTTTTCTCCAAAAAAGGCAATTGCTCCAAGTTTTTGGGATTCTTCAATTGAAGTTTCAATTATTTGTGTATCCTCAGCAGATGTTATTGCTTGATTGACTTCTTGCTCGATCTTTGCAATTTCAGATTCTGAAAGTTTTTGTTTGTGTGAAAAATCAAATCTTAACTTCTCCTCGTTCACCAAAGAGCCTTTTTGTTGAACGTGTTCGCCTAAAATATTTCGCAAAGCAGAGTGCATAAGATGTGTTGCCGAATGATTGGACACAATTGCCCTTCTTCTTTCTATATCTATCTCGGCTTTAACTCTGTCATGAAGATTTAATGAGCCTTTTTTTATCTTACTTATGTGTAGATGAAAATTTCCTACTTTTTGAGTATCTAATACTTCAACCTCTAGACCCTTTGAACTGAGCTTTCCTTTATCGCCAACTTGGCCTCCAGATTCTCCATAAAAGGGAGTTGTATCAAGCACGATCATGCATTCCCCTGAGGCAGATTTAACTTCTTTGCCATTTTTGAAAATTAGTTTAATTTCAGATTCGATCGAACTATCTTCGTAGCCAACAAATTTTGTCTCTTCATCTAAATCAATTGCAGCTGGCAAAAGAGCCTCAAATTTACTTTCTTTTTTTGCATTTGCTCTTTGCGCTGCCATGAGCTTTTCATAGCCGGAAAGATCCAAACTAAGGTTATTTTCCTGGGCTAAATCTCTAGTCAGGTCAACTGGAAATCCATAGGTATCATAAAGTTTAAAAATAAGCTCTCCGGTTAAAGTCGTTTTTTTTGAGTCTTTAATTTCTTCCTCAAGAAGTCTCATTCCCTGTTTTAAAGTTTCTCTAAATTGATCCTCTTCGGATTTGAGTTCCTGCAAAATAAAAGTCTTATTTTTTTTAACTTCCGGATAAGTTGCTAATAAAGATTCACCCAGCGTGTCAAAAATATAAGCAAAAGAAAAATCTTTTTCATTGTTTATTTTGTAAGCATGAGTCAGAGCTCTTCTAATAATTCTTCTTAAGACATACCCTCTTCCTTCGTTGCTTGGATTCACACCATCAGAGATTAGAAAAACAGATGATCTTAGATGATCTGCTATAACTCTTAATGAAGGATTCAAAAGATTTTTTTCATTTAATGTTTCAGCAATTGATTCAATAATGTTATTAAAAATATCCGTTTTATAATTGTCGCTAGTTTTTTGTAAAACTGCAGTGATTCTTTCCAAGCCCATTCCAGTATCAACACATTGCTTAGGAAGATTGGAAAGTTTGCCATTGTGATCTCGGTTATATTGCATAAAAACCAAGTTATAAATCTCCACAAACCTTTCGCCAGTGTCTACACCTTCTTGTGGTGCTTCTCCCGGAAGATCCTCGCCATGATCATAAAATATTTCTGAACATGGACCACATGGGCCTGTATCTCCCATTGACCAAAAATTGTCTTCAGTAAGCCTTGAGAGTCTTTCAGCAGGAAATTTTATTTTTTTAAGCCAAATGTCCTCTGACTCTTTGTCATCAACATGCACTGTTACCCAAAGTTTATCTTTATCAAGTTTAAATTTTTCTGTGAGAAGTTCCCAAGCTAATGCTATTGCTTGCTCTTTGAAGTAGTCCCCAAAACTAAAATTTCCAAGCATTTCAAAGAAAGTATGATGTCTGAGAGTAAAACCAACATTATCTAAGTCATTATGCTTTCCCCCTGCTCTCACACATTTTTGAGATGAAGTTGCCTTATCAAATTTTACTTTCTCTGTGCCAAGGAATACATCTTTAAACTGATTCATCCCAGAGTTGGAAAACATTAAGGTGGGGTCATTGATGGGAACAAGGCTGGAACTCGCTACTTCTTTATGCCCCTTCTCAACAAAAAAATCTAAGAAAGTCTTTCTTACTTCAGATGACTTCACGTTATTTAACTAAAAATTTCTGATAAAAAATCTTTAAAGATTTTCCAAGACCTCTGATCGGCATCTTGCGAATAAACCGTCCCGAAACTTGGATCATTGGCATCAGGATTTGTAAAAGCATGCATGGCATTGCCGAAAGAATGCAATTGCCAATCAACACTTTTTTTATTCATTTCCTCAGAAAAAGAGTCAATCTGATCTTGGCCTACCATAGGATCTAAATGGCCATGAAGCACTAATAGTTTCGCGCTAATGTCTTTATCTTCAAGGTCTTCCGAACCGGATAAAAAACCATGAAAACTAACGGCCCCTTTTAAATCCACTCCACTTCTAGCAAGGTCTAAAGAAACCAAGCCGCCAAAACAATAACCCATAATCGCTATGTTTGAAGTGTCTACTCCTTCAAGTTTTTTTGCTGCCTCATATGCGCCAACGATAATCTGAGATAAATTTTTTCTATCGTCTAATAAAGGTTGCATCATCGATTGATTCTCCTCATTAGATCCACCAACCTTGCCGTCTCCGTACATGTCAATAGCAAACGCATTGTAGCCATCATCAGCAAGCTTATTTGCTATCCCTTCAACAAATCCATCTCTACCTGCCCAAGTGTGAGCGATAAGAACACATGGAGCGTTTTTAGTCTCTGGCTTTACATGTAAACCCTCAAATGTCTTAGAGTTTACTTCATATGATACAAGTTCGGCATTCATCAATTTTCCTCCTTTAAACCTGACTTAAATCTTTTTCCATTTTCAACATAATGTTCTGCTGAGCCTTTCAAAATAATCTTTAAATTCTCATCAACCTCTTTCTTAACCTTTCCTGGAGATCCCATGACAAGCGAATTGTCTGGAATTTTTGTTCCTTCTGTGAGTAGAGTATTTGCACCTATCAAACAGTTATTTCCAATTTCTACATTGTTCAAGATAACTGAATTAATACCAACTAACGAATTGTCTCCAATAGTGCAACCATGAAGCATGACTTTATGGCCCACTGTGACATTTTCACCAATAATAATTGGACTTCCAGGATCAACATGCAAAACCGATAAATCCTGAATGTTTGAACCTTTGCCAATGATTATTTTCTCTACATCACCTCTGATTACCGCTCCAAACCAAACGCTTACATCTTCTCCGAGCTCTACTTGACCCAGAACAGTTGCATTCGGAGCAATATAAAAATTATCTCCTACAGTTTTAACTCTATGCTGGTCTAAAGTATAAATCATCTATCTCAATATCTATTTCCACTAACTCCAGAAATTGTAATGTAAAACCTAAAGTTAATCCCCAAATTTTCTGATTTTCATAATTTATAACCGGCGTCTGAAAGGTTTCACCACTTGCATTGGTTATTTTGTTTGATATCAGAGGATCTTCTTTGAGATAGTTTAAAGGAACAGAAAAAATCGTTTCTACCTCTTTAGGATCTCTTTTAAACCTTAAACTTCCTGCTGCATAACCTACATAAGGCGTGACACTTATTCCAAATCTAGATTCTTGAGGATCCATCCGACCAAGTATTCTTATTGAATTAGGTTCTACTCCAATCTCTTCATGTGTTTCCCTTAAAACAGTTTCGATTAGGTTTTTATCTTCTTCTTCTTTTTTTCCTCCAGGGAATGCTACTTCTCCTGCATGGGAAGGTAATTTTTTAGATCTTTCAGTAAAAACGATTGAATAGTCATTCTCATTATCAGTTATCAAAATTAATACTGCTGCTTGAGGTAATTTTTCATCCGACTGCTTCGGACTCAAATCATTTAGTCTTTTTTCTATAAAAGGGATCATTATGTTAATAAAAGGTATTGAATTATACTTGCTTACTTAATTTAAGCAGGAAAAACTTTGAAATTTTGTACCCAATGCGGTGGTCCCGTTTCTAAAAAGATACCCCAAGATGATAATCGAGAAAGATATGTTTGCGACGATTGTGGATTTATTCACTATCATAATCCAAATGCAGTCGTAGGAACCTTGCCCTACTGTGGAGATAAAGTTCTTTTATGTAAAAGAGGTATAGAACCAAGAAAAGGTTTATGGACCTTACCTGCTGGTTTTTTGGAATTGGGAGAAACTATACAAGAAGGAGCTTTAAGAGAAACCAAAGAAGAAACCAATTCAACTGTAAAAATAGATGATATTTATTTTATGTTTGATATTCCTCAAATTGGGCAATTTTATGTTCTTTATAAAGCTTCTATAGAAGAAAATTCTTATTCACCAACAACGGAAAGTCTTGAAGTTGAATTGTTTTCCTATGATGAAATACCTTGGGATGAACTAGCCTTCCCTTTTGTACCCATTGCTATAGAACAATTTTATGAGGATTTAAATGAGGGCTATTTTCCTCTGAGGATCAGAGAGTTAATAAAGAAATAGTTTAACTATAAAAATTTCTGGCATTTAAAAATAATTTGAACCAAGGACTATACTTTCCTTTTTCATTAGTCCAGGACAATTGATTATTTAAAAAACTTCTTTCAGGATGGGGCATCATAATTAAAAATCTTCCATCATCATTTGTCACTGCAGTAATGCCATTCTCGGAGCCATTGGGATTTTCTGGAAATTCTTTAGCTTCTGTACCTTTATTTGTGCAAAATTGCATTGGTGCTAAATTATCAGAGATTATTTTTTTTGCGCTTACTTGTTCAGGAAAAATCATTTTACCTTCTCCATGATTTACAGGTACTAAAAGCTGAGAACCTTCCATGCCATCAAAAAAATTGGAATTGGATTTGTTTATTTTTACTTGAACCATTCTAGCTTCAAATCTATTGCTGTTATTTCTTTCTAGTTTAGGCCAATGTTCGGAGCCTGGAATCAATTCTTTAAGCTCTGACATAACCTGACATCCATTGCAGATTCCCAACGCAAAAGTATCTTGTCGATGAAAGAATTCAGAAAATTTATCTTTAAGCTTCGAATTAGATTTTATTGACTGCGCCCACCCTCTTCCTGCTCCAAGGATATCGCCATAAGAAAAACCTCCCGGAAAAGCAAGGCCCTGAAAATTATCTAAAGAACTCGAATTATCTAGAAGATCTCTCATGTGAACATCAATAACTTTGAAGCCAGCTTGAGAAAAAGCTGCTGCCATTTCTAAATGAGAATTAACTCCTTGATCTCTCATGATGGCTATTTTTGGAGCCCTACTTAGATATCTTTTATTCAATTTAAAATTAAATTTTTGGGTAAGCTTTGACCTCTTTGGATCAAGTAAAAATCTATGTTCTTGTTTTGTTGTTTCTTGATTGTCTCGAAGCAGTTTGATGTTATAAGAAACGCTTGACCATGAATGCATTAAAACTTTATGACTTATTCTTAAACTTTGGCTAGAAGTTTTAAGAAAAAGATTATTTGTATTATTAGTTGAACCAATATTAAAAAAAGAATTCTTTAAACCTAGTTTTACTAAATCTTTTTTAAACTCAGAAAAATCTTTTTTGTTAATCTGAAAAAGCATACCTAACTCTTCAGAAAATAAATTGTTAGATTCTTTTAAGAAAGAAATTTTAGAAAGATCAAGATCTAAACCACACCCTCCAGCCAGCATCATTTCAACTGCGGAAACAATTAAACCGCCATCTGAAATATCATGGAAAGAGAATATTCTTTTTTTATTGATCTTAGTTGCCAAGTAATTATAAATTTTTGGAAATTCTTCTATACATTCCAAATTAGGAGTTTCAAGATTTGTTTGTTGAGTTACTTCCGAGAAAATAGATCCCCCCAGACGTTTTTTTGTTTTTGAAAGATCTAAGTAAACTAATGAAAGCTCATTATTATCTATCAATTGAGGCGTAATGCTTTTTTTGACGTTTTTTATTTTTGTAAAGGCGCTAATAATTAAGCTTTGTGGGGATAAATTAGTTTTTTTATCTTTTTGCCATATTGTTTTCATTGATAGCGAATCTTTTCCAACGGGAACGGCTATTTTCCAAGGCTTGCATACTTTTTGAGTAAGCTCTTTTACTGTATTGAATAAATCTGTTTTTCTTTGAGCATTGTCAGGACTTGCCATCCAGTTTGCAGAAATTTTTATATCGGATAGTTTAGATACTCCTGAAGGCAGGAGATTTAATAAAGCCTCTGCAAGAGCTAATTTTCCAGCTGCGATAGGATTAGAAATTGCAATTGGAGACTTTTCCCCCATTGCCATAGCTTCTCCAGCATTTGTATTGAAATCTGACAATGTAATTGCATGGTCAGCCACAGGAACTTGATATGGACCAACAAATTGATCCCTGTAAGTTAAGCCTCCTACACTTCTATCTCCAATGTTAATAAGAAAGCTTTTAGAACCAACTGTAGGATGTCTCAATACATCTAATAGCGTTTTTTTAAGATTTATTTTTTTAGATTTATCAAAAGGGTCTATTTTTCTGTCTGAGATAATTTCATGGGTGTTTTTTTCTTTATATCCAAAGATAGTATCCATAGGAAGATGAATTGGAAATTTTCCAGTTTTACTGTCTTTAAGTTCAAAAGTTTTTTTAGCTGTTAGAGTCCCAACAACCGCGTGGGGACATTTTTCTCTCTCACAAAATGCTTTGAATTCTTCTAAAGAATCTTTTTCCACCGCTAAAACGTATCTTTCTTGTGATTCGTTAGACCATATTTCTAAAGCCGACATAGAATTGTCAGCAAGAGGAATCTTTCTCAAATCGACACTAGCTCCCAGGCTGCAATCTTTAGCCAACTCTGGTATCGCATTTGAAAGGCCTCCAGCACCAACGTCATGAATGAATAAAATAGGATTTTTTGATTTTTTTAGAGAACATAAATTGATGACTTCTTGGCATCTTCTTTGCATCTCAGGATTAGATCTTTGCACTGAAGCATAGTCCAAGGATTCGTCAGAAGAACCTGCTTGGACTGAAGAAGCAGAACCTCCACCTAACCCGATTAAATAACCAGGTCCTCCTAATACAATAATCTTTGTTCCGGGTTTAACCTTTTTTTTAAATGTGTTGTTTGAACTTATACTTCCTAATCCTCCAGCGATCATTATTGGTTTATGAAATCCATAATGAGTTCCATCATTTTTTTGCTCGAAAGATCTGAAATAGCCATTTAAATTTGGTCTTCCAAATTCATTATTAAATGAAGCTGCCCCAAGAGGACCCTCAATCATTATTTTTTTTGGTGAAGAAATTCGTTTAGGGCGATCTTCTTTAAACTCCCATTTTTCTTTTAAACTTTCAAGTCTTAAATAAGATACAGAATATCCAGTTAAACCGGCTTTTGGTTGTGCTCCAATTCCTGTAGCCCCTTCATCTCTTATCTCACCACCAGATCCCGTAGCAGCTCCTTCAAAAGGAGAAACTGCAGTTGGATGATTGTGAGTCTCAACCTTTATACAAATATTATGTTTTAAATTCTTAGTCTGATACTCTCTCTTATCTGTGTCTAAATGAAATTTTTCTGAACTTTCTGATTCAATTACCGCTGCATTATCATCATAGGCAACGAGCACTCCATCTTTAAAATTCTTATGAGTAGATTTTATTTGTTGAAATAAACTTGGTTCATTTTCTTCAGATAAATTCTGCCAAGAAGCATTAAAAAACTTATGACGACAGTGTTCAGAGTTTGCTTGAGAAAACATCATCAACTCTACATCTGTAGGATTTCTTTTAAGAGATTTATAACTATTTACTAAGTAATTGATCTCTTGATCGTTCAAACCAAAGCCAAATTTTTGATTAGCATCGATATAGCTTTGATAGCTATTTTTTAGATATTTGAAAGAAAATGAATTTTTATTGGGCTTGGTAAAAAAAGATTCAATACTTTTTAATCCAATTGAAAACTCTTCAGTAAGATAATCAAAAGGGAAGTTTTCTTTTTTAAGTAATTTTTCAGAAAAGTCTTCTGTTTCCAAACCTTTGATTCTTTCTATTCTTTGGATCTCATTCAAATTACAAGAAGTAAAAATATCCTCAGTTTTCGAAGACCAGGGTGATTGTGAGCCATTCCTTGGCGAGAGAAAAATAATATCTTTTGAAAATCTTAACGAACTATTAGCGTTTATATCCAACAACTCATAAATTTTTTCAACTTTATTTTTTGGAATATCTTTCCAAGCTTTATTTAAAAGTAAAAGATAAAAATAATTTAAAGAGAGATAGTTTGGATTTTCTTTTGAAAGGACTCTTTCGCCAGCAATAATAACTGTTCTGAAATTTAAAACTTTAAAGGGCATCTAAAAAAGAAAAATTATACCCCAAAACAAAAGTATTATTTTCAGCTTAGTAATAATTTTTCTTTGAGATTTGATATTTTATCTCGCAGTGAGGCTGCTTCTTCAAATTCTAATTTGTTTGCATGGCTAAGCATCAATTTTTCTAAATCATCAATTTTTTCCGACAAATCCTTAGGATTTAAAAATTCTTCATCAAGTTTGTCTTCTACCTTTTTTATGAATTGTTTTTTGGAAGAAAGTTTTGATCCTTCCATAATATCTGTAATTGGTTTGTAAATTCCTTGAGGCTTTATATTATTTTTTATATTAAATTTTTCTTGAATCTTTCTGCGTCTTGCAGTTTCATCAAGAGTCCTTTGTATGGAACCTGTAATTGAATCAGCATATAAGATTGCATGACCTTTTTCATGTCTTGCTGCCCTGCCAATGGTTTGGATCATACTTGTTTCTGACCTTAAAAAGCCTTCTTTATCGGCATCTAGAATTGCAACTAGAGATACCTCAGGAAGATCTAATCCTTCTCTCAAAAGGTTTATGCCAACAAGCACATCAAAATTACCCATTCTGAGCTCTCTTAAAATTTCTACTCTTTCAACGGTATCAATATCTGAATGAAGATATCTGACATTGATATCCCTTTCGAACAAATATTGGCTTAAATCTTCTGCCATTCTTTTTGTTAAAACAGTGGCCAGTACTCTTTCTTTTTTTTGTATTTTTTTCTGTATTTCTGATATCAAATCATCGACTTGGTTTGTCGCAGGTCTTATTTCAATAGAAGGGTCTAATAAGCCTGTTGGTCGAGCTATCATCTCTATTAACTGATCTAAGTGATTATCTTCATATTCACCCGGAGTGGCTGACACAAAAACCTTTTGTCCAGACATTGATTCCCATTCATCAAAGCGTAAGGGACGATTATCTAGGGCGCTAGGCAACCTGAAACCATAATCAGCAAGAGTCTCTTTCCGAGATCTATCTCCTCTATACATACCCTTAATTTGAGGAAGTGAAACATGCGACTCATCGACAAACACAATAGTGTCTTCAGGCAGATAGTCATAGAGAGTTGGCGGAGCCTCTCCTTCGTTTCTCCCAGATAAATATCTTGAGTAGTTCTCTATTCCTGAACAATAACCAAGTTCTTTGATCATTTCCAAATCAAACTTCGTTCTCTCCTCAATTCTTTGAGCTTCAATATATTTTTCATTTTTTTTAAAGTATTTAACTCTTTGTTGCATTTCAGAGCGTATTTTTTTCATTGCAGAAAGCATGATATCTCTTGTAGTTACATAATGAGTTTTTGGAAAGATTGTTGCCCGTGGAACATCTCTAAAAATTTCACCAGTTAGAGGATCAAAAAATTTCAAGGATTCAATTTCTTTATCAAAAAATTCAACTCTCAGAGCTTCTTTTTCAGACTCCGCGGGAAAAATATCTACGACATCGCCTTTAACTCTGTAAGTAGCTCTTTTAAATTCAATATCATTTCTTGTATATTGAAGTTCTGCCAGCCTAAGTAAAAGCTTGCCGAGTTCTAGTTCATCTCCTCTGTCTAAATGGAGAACCATTTTCAAATAGGATTTTGGATCTCCTAGCCCATAAATTGCTGAAACCGTAGCAACTATAATTACATCTCTTCTTTCGAGTACTGCTTTTGTTGCAGACAATCTCATTTGTTCAATATGTTCATTTATGGAAGCATCTTTCTCTATGAAGACATCTGAAGAAGGTACATAAGCTTCAGGCTGATAGTAATCATAGTAAGAAACAAAATACTCAACGGCATTGTCAGGAAAAAACTCTTTGAACTCTCCGTATAGCTGAGCAGCAAGAGTTTTGTTATGAGACATTACAATAGCCGGTCTTTGTAAATTCTCAATGACATTTGCCATAGCAAAAGTTTTACCTGATCCTGTAACGCCTTTTAAGGTTTGATTTAAGAGACCAGACTTCAAACCCTTTACAATTTTTTGAATTGCCTGAGGTTGATCGCCTGAGGGTCCAAAATTGGATTTAATTTTAAATGACTTGCTCATTATTTAATTTTTTTGCTTATAATACATTCCTTTTTCCGCGATAGCTCAGCTGGTAGAGCAAGTGACTGTTAATCACTGGGTCGCAGGTTCGAGCCCTGCTCGCGGAGCCAAAAGATACAATGCCTATTTATTCTAGCGAATCATCAGAACCATACAAATTAAGTCGATCTAGAATTGAGAATTTTTGCAAATGTAAAAAATGCTTCTACTTGGAAGAAAAACTTGGTATTTCAAAGCCAGCCCAGTTTCCCTTTAATCTGAATAATGCTGTGGATGAATTATTAAAAAACGAATTTGATAACTTTAGAGGTACCAAAGACAATCATCCCTTAATAGTTGAGTATGGCATCGATGCGAAACCTTTTGAGCACCCAGAAATTGAAAATTGGCGAACTAGAAATAAAGGCATTGGTTTTTTAGACAATGACACAAACTTATATTTTTATGGCCTAGTTGATGATGTTTGGATAAGTACGGTAAATGAAAAACTCATCATTGTTGATTACAAAGCAACCTCTAAAAAAGGCGAAGTATCTTTGGATGCTCCCTGGCAAATTAGTTACAAAAGACAGGTTGAAATTTATCAATGGCTTTTTAAAAAAAATGGTTTTGATGTTGAAGATATTACTTATTTTGTCTACTGCAATGGTAGAGCTGACAAAAAGGAATTTAATAACCTTTTAGAATTTAAAACTAAGGTCATTAGCTATAAAGGAAATACTGACTGGATAGACCCAGTTACAAGAGAGATAAAAAAAGTACTAGATGATGATAAAATTCCGGAACCAAACCCTAGTTGTGAATATTGCAGATACATAACTAAAGCTAATTTATAGGAGAAACATGGAATTACTTTTTGCGACATTAATCTTCTTAATTGGCCTGGGCGTCTTGATCTCAGGAGCTGAAATATTTATTCATCATAGTGCTCAATTGGGAGCTAAATTAGGAATAAGCGATGTTATTGTAGGAATTACTCTAGTCGCCCTTGGTACTTCGATTCCAGAAATATTTGTTAGTGTTTCTTCAATAATTAATGATGCGCCTGCTCTTGCTTTGGGGAATTCAATTGGTTCTAACATAAGCAATATCGCTATTATTTATGGGTTAAGTCTTTTTTGGTTGGCTTCCAAAACACTAAACATAAGTCTAAGAAATATTTTTATTTTGATTTTAAGTGTCTTGATTGCTGGTTGGGCTCTTTATGATTTAACAATTTCTGTTGCCGATTCAATAGTGTTCATAGCGCTGTTTATCCTCTTTGTTTTAAACCTCTTTAGAGAGAAGCCTGATGAAGTCCCAGAAAATACTCACAAAGATGAGCCTTTAACTAAAGTTTCCCTGTTGATTCTGTTAAGTTTGATTTTATTAGCAGTTGGGTCAGAGTTGACTGTACGAGGAGGAGTTGACTTGGCAATAGGCCTTGGTATTCCTGATGCTGTTATTGGCCTTACTATGATAGCCATTGGTACAAGCTTACCTGAATTAGCAGCTTCCGTTTCTGCTCTAAGAAGAAGTAAAGGGAATATGGTTGTCGGAAATATTGTGGGGTCTAATATTTTAAATATAGTGCTAATTTTTCCAATAATTGGGATTGGCTCAACAGCTGTTTTTGATCAAGAGATTTTTAACCGAGATTTCATGGTTATGAGTGCATTGACGGCGGCTTTCATTTTATTAGTTACTGTTGGAAGAGGAGAAGGAAGTTTAAAGAAAGTTTTATATCCTGTATTTGCTATAGGAATGTTTGTTTCAATGGGTTTTTATCTAACTAGCTTATTTTAAGACTTTTTTTTCCAAATCGTTTTTCCATCAAGATCTTCCAAGACAATGCCTTTTTTTAGTAATTGATCTCTTATTTCATCTGCTAAATCAAATTTTTTATTTCCTCTGGCATCGTTACGATCGCTAATCAGCTTTTCGATTTCTCTATCTGAAAGTTCAAGCTCTCCATATTTAAAATAATTTTCTGCTTCATCTAAAAGTAAACCTAAAGAATTAAGCAATGCTTTAAGCGTAAATAACTGATCAGATGATAGGTCTCCGCCGCTTTCAGTATTTGCTGCATAAGCTTGAAGTAGGGAAAGAGCCTTGGGAGAGTTGAAATCATCTTGAAAAGCAGAAATGAATTCTTCTCTAAAAGTTTTGTCTTCATTAAATTTTCTAGGTGTTTTTATATCACTGAATAATGTGTAGAACTTATCTAGAACTCTTTTTGCATTTTCCAAACCTTCTTTTGAATATGATATTGGGTTTCTGTAATGCGTCAAAAGAAAAAATAACCTCAGAATCTCTGGATGAAAGTCTTTTAAGATATCTTTAACCGTAATAAAGTTTTTCAAAGATTTAGACATTTTTTTGTCTTCAATTCTCAATGGACCGGTATGCATCCATAAGGATGCAAAATTTCTCTCAGTTGCGCACTCTGCTTGAGCTATTTCATTTTCATGATGGGGAAACTTTAAATCTAAGCCTCCTCCGTGAATATCGAACTCCTCGCCAAGGTATTTTATGCTCATTGCAGAACATTCAATATGCCAGCCAGGTCTCCCTTCTCCCCAAGGAGATGGCCAAGTAATCCCATCGGTATCCATTTTCCATAAAACAAAATCCGCTTCATGTTTTTTATTGAGATCCTTTATTGTTCTTTCTGCAGCAGATAACTGATCTAAAGTCCTGTTGGCCAATTTTCCGTACTCTTTAAATTTTTGTATATCAAAGTAAACATCCGATTCGTCCTTTCTATATGCATAGCCTTTTTCTTCAAGAGATTGAATCATAGAAATGATCTCATCAATATGATCAGATACTTTTGGCTCAACGTCAGGAGAATCAATGCCCAGAGAAAAGAAATCATTGTGCATTTCTTTAATAAACTTTTTAGAAAAATCCAATGCTGGAATGCCCTCTTCTTTGGCACGATTTATAATTTTATCGTCAACATCTGTGATATTTCTTACATATTTTACTTTGAAGCCTACAAACCTTAAAAATTTGACAATTACGTCGAAGTTAATAAAAGTTCTTGCATGCCCGATATGCACATCGTCATAAGGAGTTAACCCGCAAATATAAATACTGACTTCTCTTTTAATTTTGGGCTTAAAAGTCTCTTTTTTACCTGTGAGTGAATTGAATATTTTCATTTTTAAGTGAAGCTAGATAAGGGTATGATTAATTATGAATGAAATAATACTTTTAACTATCACTACTTCCTTAGGTAGCTTTGATATTGAACTTTACCAAAAAGAAGCGCCCATAACAGCTAACAATTTTGTTGAATATGTGGAGCAAAATTTTTATGAAAATACTTTATTTCACAGAGTTATTCCAGGCTTTGTAATTCAAGGTGGAGGTTTTGAAATAGGTATGTCTCCTAAAGAAACCAATCCACCAATTAAAAATGAAGCAGATAATGGTCTCAAAAATGATAAATATACTTTATCCATGGCAAGAACTCAGGATCTAGATTCTGCGACATCTCAATTTTTTATTAACCTTGTCGATAATAAATCATTAGATTACCCTTCAATGGGGGGATATGCGGTTTTTGGAAAAGTTATCTCTGGAGAAGAAGTTATTGATGAAATTGCATCTGTTAGAACTACAAACGTTGGTCCCTATCAAGATGTTCCTGTAGAAGATGTCTATATTATAAAAATCGAAAAAAAATAAATGTCGTCTTGTTTTATTTCTGATCTACATTTAGATCATAAACGCGAAGATATAAAAAAAGCTTTTTTCAAATTTCTAGAATCAGAGGCTTCTGAATTCGAAAATCTTTACATTTTGGGAGATTTATTTGAAGTTTGGATCGGCGATGATTTTGAGGATAGATTTACAAGCGAAATAATTTCTGAATTGAAAAAATTTTCTCTAAAAAATAAAAATATTTTCATAATGCACGGGAATAGAGATTTTCTTATAGGAAAAAAATTTGCAGAAAAATGCGGCGCTAAATTAATCTCAGATCCTTTAATATTAAATAAAGAAGGGAAAAAAATTATGCTGTCTCATGGAGATATTTTTTGTACAGATGATTTGGAATATCAAAATTTTAAAGAGAAAGTTAGAAATGAAAAATGGCAAAAAGAATTCCTCTCAAAAGATCTAAAAGATCGTGAAGAAATTGCAAAAAACCTTCGGAAGGAAAGTACAAAGAAAAATTCAAAAAAAGAAGACTATTTAATGGATGTAAATAAATTGGAAGTAGAAAAAATTGCTCAAGAGAATAAAGTTGAGATTTTAATCCATGGGCATGTGCATCGCCCTAAAGTTCACAATGAAGCCTTTGGTCAAAGAATTGTCCTAGGTGATTGGGATAAAAAATACTGGTTTATTAGTTTAAAAGGAGAAAAAATCAGTCTTCACTCAAGTGAAATTACATAGACTTATTTCTATTAAGCGGCTCAATGAAATATTTTTCATAATGAGCCTTCGATAAGGTATAGAGTTCGCTTTCTATCTCTTCTTTAAGAGCAGTTAGTGATTTATTTTTTTCAAACACGTCGACACCAAATTCATCAAGATTATTAAAGCTTTCGCTCACTTGTTTTATTACTTCAAAGGCCTTCGATAAATCATTCAAATCGTCTTTAATTTTCAATTGGAATTGTTTTATCGATTCCTCAAGCTTTTTGGAATCGAAAACCTTTAATCTGGAAGCCATAATTTGTGACTTAAGCTTCTCTAATCTTTTCCAAACGGATTCCCTTTCTTCTGGCTTAAAAGCGTTCCAATTAATTACTTCGAAGGAGAATCTTTTGCATCCCCTGCAAACATCATCGCCATAAGTGGTTGAGCAAATACCTACGCAAGGAGTTCTAGTTCTGTTGACCATTTCCTACTATTCTATCAATAATTTTCAAAATTAGATTCTTGACTCATCATGATATAATAAATTTTTTTGGAGATGAGATGCTTGAGGATTATTTAAATTCAGTCAAGGAAAGAGATAGTCAAGGTATACCCCCTTTGCCTCTTGATGCAGAACAAACTTCCGGTTTGATAGAGCTTATTAAAGATGCTTCAAAAAATGATAAAAACCTTTTGGAGCTTTTGACTGAAAGAGTTCCTGCAGGTGTCGATGATGCTGCATATGTGAAAGCTGCATTTCTCTCAGATATCGCCAATAATAAAATCTCATGTGAATTAATCTCTCCAAAAGAGGCTACGTTTTACTTAGGTACCATGCTTGGAGGCTATAATGTAGAGCCATTAATCTCATTGATTGATGATCCTGAGTGTGGGGAAGAAGCTGTAAAAGCATTATCAAATACTCTTTTAGTATTCGATGCATTCAATGATATTGCTGAAAAATCTAAATCTTCAGAGAATGCCGCTAAAATTTTAAATTCTTGGGCAGAAGCTGAATGGTTCCTATCAAAACCTGAAGTGCCAGAAAAGATAGATACGATTATTTTTAAGGTGCCCGGAGAAACAAATACTGATGACTTGTCTCCTGCTCCGGATGCTTGGTCTAGACCTGATATCCCTCTTCATGCTCTATCCATGTATAAAATGCCAAGAAAAGGATTATCTAAAGATCCTTTGAAAGAAATTGAAGCTCTTAAAGAAAAGGGTTTGCCTGTCACTTTGGTTGGTGATGTTATGGGTACGGGCTCATCAAGAAAATCTGCAACTAATTCTGTTCTTTGGCACATTGGTGAAGACATTCCTTATATTCCAAATAAAAAAACAGGAGGAATTTGTATTGGAGAAAAAGTTGCTCCTATATTCTTCAATACAATGGAGGATTCAGGAACTTTAGTTTTTGAGGCAGATGTAGAAAACCTCAATATGGGAGATATTATTTCTATTTTTCCTGCTAAGGGAGAAATAAAAGATGAAAAAGGGAAACTAATTACTAAATTCAGTCTTAAATCAGAAACTTTTCTTGATGAAGTTCGAGCTGGTGGAAGAATACCTTTAATCATTGGCAGAAGCCTTACTGATAAATCTAGGGAGTATTTGAACCTACCCCCTTCTGAAGTTTTCGTTAGACCTGGAAAGTATGATGATTCTGATGAAGGTTTTACTCTAGCTCAAAAAATGGTTGGAAAAGCTTGTGGAGTGAAAGGTATACGACCAGGAACATACTGTGAACCCGTAATGACAACGGTAGGGTCTCAAGACACAACTGGGCCAATGACTAGGGACGAGCTAAAAGAGCTAGCCTGTCTTGGCTTTACTTCAGATTTAGTGATGCAGTCTTTTTGTCATACTGTTGCTTATCCAAAACCTGTTGATATAGAAACTCAACATACACTCCCTGAATTTATAAGAACAAGAGGAGGAGTTGCTCTTAAGCCAGGAGATGGAATTATTCATTCTTGGTTGAATAGAATGCTTTTACCAGACACTGTAGGGACTGGTGGGGACTCTCATACCAGATTTCCGATAGGAATAAGTTTCCCTGCAGGATCAGGATTAGTCGCATTTGGTGCTGCTTTGGGAGTAATACCTTTAGACATGCCTGAATCTGTGTTGGTTAGGTTTTCTGGTGAGATGCAGCCAGGAATTACTTTGAGAGACTTAGTTAATGCAATTCCTTATGCGGCTATCCAAAAAGGGTTGCTTACAGTAGAAAAAGAAAATAAGAAAAATATTTTTTCGGGGAGATGTTTAGAAATAGAAGGCTTGTCTGATTTAAAAATCGAACAAGCTTTTGAGCTTTCGGATGCGTCTGCAGAAAGGTCGGCGTCAGGTTGTACTGTACTTTTGGACGAGGAACCTATTTTAGAATACTTAAAATCAAATGTTGTCCTTTTGAGATGGTTAATTTCAGAAGGTTACGGGGATCCCAGGACGCTTGAGCGAAGAGCTCAAAAAATGGAAAGCTGGATAAAAAATCCTGTTCTATTGAAACCAGACTCAAACGCAAAATATGCTGCTACTATAGAAATAGATCTTAATGAAATCAAAGAACCCCTGCTTGCATGTCCTAATGATCCTGACGATATTAAAACTCTTTCTGAAATTGGAGAAGTAAATATTGATGAAGTTTTTATTGGATCATGTATGACAAACATTGGTCATTTTCGGGCAGCCGGTAAGCTTCTAAAAAATGTTTCTTCTCCTTTACCCACGAGACTTTGGATTTCTCCACCAACGAGAATGGATAAATTTCAATTGGAAGAAGAAGGTTTTTATGAAATATATAAAAATGCCGATGTTAGAACTGAAGTTCCAGGTTGCTCTTTGTGTATGGGAAATCAGGCAAGGGTTGAGCCAAATTCAACAGTTGTTTCAACCTCAACAAGAAATTTTCCAAACCGACTTGGAGATGGAGCAGATGTATTTCTTGCTTCAGCAGAATTAGCTGCAATTTCATCTATTCTTGGCAAACTGCCTTCTGTGGAAGAATACAATAATTTTATGAAAGACATTAATACAATGTCTTCAGAGATTTTTAGATATATGAATTTTAATGAAATTGCATCCTATAAAAATGCTGCTGAGAATGCGGTTTTACCTTCAGTAACGATAGAAACTAATTAATCAAGCCTTTAGTTGGTGATTTATTAGAGTCTTTTCGATCCACCTCAAGATTCATCAAATATTCCTCTGTCACAGAGCCGCAAATATAATTTCCATCAAAAATGGATGTTTCAAAATTTTTCATTTCGGGATTTCCTTCTTGAGCAGCAGAAATTAAATCGGTTAGATTCTGATAAACAAGCCAATCCGCTCCGATGAAATCTGCAATCTGACTTTCGTCTCTTTGGTGGGCAATTAGTTCTGTAGTTGCAGCCATATCGATTCCATAAACATTTTGAAATCTCACAGGAGGAGCTGCCGAAGCAAAATATACTTTTTTTGCTCCTACTTTTCGTACCATTTCAACTATCTGTTTACTTGTTGTACCTCTTACTATTGAGTCATCAATTAAGAGGATGTTTTTACCCTTGAATTCATATGACACAGGGTTTAACTTTCTTCTTACAGATTTGCTTCTCATTTCTTGTTTGGGCATGATGAAAGTTCTTCCAATGTATCTATTTTTTACAAAACCTTCTCGATAGCTAACACCCAATGTTTTTGCAACTTCAATTGCTGATGTAGTACTACTTTCTGGAATGGGTATAACTGCATCTATGTCATGATCGGGATATAAAGAGAGAATTTTCTTGCCCAAATATTGACCCATTCTGAGGCGAGATTTCATAACAGATATTTTATCGATGACAGCATCAGGCCTTGCTAAGTAAACATATTCAAAAATACATGGAGAGTGCGAGGGATTATCAAAACAGACTTTTCTTTCCACTTCTCCCTCTAAGGAAATGAAAACTGCTTCTCCAGGACTTACATCACCAACTACCTCAAAATTAAGGGTTTCTAGGGCTGGACTTTCAGAAGCAATCATATAGTCAGAGCCAATTAGGTCATTGTCTTTCTTTCCTAAGATCAATGGTCTGATTCCATTAGGATCTCTAAACCCAACTATGCCAACACCACAAATCATAATTACAACTGAATAAGCGCCTTTAAGCCTTAGATGAGTCCTTGAGACTGCTTCAAAAATTTCTTTGGCTGATGGTTTTGTACCAGGAAAGTTAACTTTATATAGTTCATGGGCAAAAACGTTAAGAATGATTTCGGAATCCGAATTTGTGTTGATGTGTCTAAAATCTTCAAATATCAGTTCTTGGGTAAGCTCTTTTGTATTTACGAGATTACCGTTATGAGAAATGCTTATTCCAAAAGGAGAATTTGAATACATTGGTTGTGCAAGCTCTCTATTTTGACTACCTGCAGTTGGATACCTAACATGTCCAATGCCTATTTTTCCTTCGAGAGAAACTATGTGTTGTTGTCTGAAGACTTCTCTAACAAGACCTAGTTGTTTCCGAACGTGAAATTTTTCCCCTTCATTAGTAGCGATTCCAGCTGCATCTTGACCCCTATGTTGGATTACTGTGAGAGCTTCATACAAAGCGGGAGCAGCATCCTCTTTAGAAACTATGCCAACAACACCACACATTTTGCGTATTTTAATTAAAAGGGTTTTTTTCCAAATCTAAATCTTCGGAATTGATTTCTTTATAAGGTACTTTGCCTACAAAAGAACCTAGTTGGTCTGCACCAGTTAAAATATAGTCAGACATGTAACTATCTTTCCACCATGTTTGACGCATTATATACGTGTCTCCAACCAAAAACATTACAATTATTATTACAGAACCTCTAAAGCCTCCAAATAGACCACCAAAAATTCTATCTAAAAGACCTTTTTGCATGGAATTCATCCCTTTCATTATGGCTTTTCCAGTAATTCTAAAAATAATAAGTAAAACTATAAAAATTGATACAAAACTAAAAATGCTTTTTATTTCTTTGTCATTCGTGAAATTGTCAAAGATTTCCATAGGGTAGTAACGGAAAAACCACGCAATTAAAATGGCGCTTATCCAAATAGCATTGGAAATAATTTCAATATATAGACCTCTTGAAATACCAATCAAGAGCGAACTAAAAAAAATTAGTAATATAAAAAAATCAAAAGTATTGAGGTATAAAAGAAAATCCATTACAAGACTTCTTTCAAACTATGAATAGAATTAGGAAGATTTCTTTCCTCCAACAAGAATTTAAAAAATTCACTAGAGAAATAAAAAGAGCCAGTAAATAAATTGAGTTCATTCATGCTTTTGTCTTTTGCCATTAAATAGAGACTTTTTATTGAATCTTTGACAATAAAATTGAATTTTAGACTTCTTGTTTTTGATAAAACTTTTTTTGATGACATGAGCCTTTGGTGAATATTGTCTGCTATGTAGATTTTATCAACTATACCTTCAAAAGGCTCTAATAGTTTTTCTGGATCTTTATTTTCTGAACACGCAAAAAATAAATTAATTTTTTTTTCATTAAAATTTGTATCAAGATAGTTTATTAAATTTCTTACTGAATCTTCGTTATGGGCAGAATCTACAAGAAAGTTATCAAATAAAGTCAACCTGCCAAAAATCTTAAAATCATCCAAAAATTTCTTTGTGATTTCAGAAGAAAAATCAAAGACACTATTTTTTGAAACTTCATTCAGGCAAAAAAGAACTTCCCTAGAAACAGTTAGTTTTTTTGAAAACTTATTAGAAGAATAACTTTTTTTTTCAGGAGAGATTAAAAAAGAATTAACTTTTGAAGCTTTTTCAATAATTGCATTTGGTACATTTTCTGAGCCGAATATTAAAGGTTTTTCAGGTCTAGCAATTTCGGCCTTCTCGGCTGCAATTTCTTCTATCGTATCTCCTAGATATTCTTGGTGGTCCAGAGCTATTTTAGTAATCACAGATATATCAGGTTCTATAAAATTCATTGGGTCCAATCTTCCTCCCATGCCTATTTCTAGAATCCATAGATCAAGGTCTGATTTATTGAAGTGATATAGAGCTGCTAAAGAAATTATTTGATAGAAATTTAAGTTATGACTTTCTTTGTATCGATTGAATCTCTTCAAAACGTCTAAAAGCTTTTCATCTGATATTTCTTTGTCATTTACTCTAATACGTTCATTAAAATTTAGAAGATGAGGAGAAGTAAAAGTTCCAACTGAAACATTCGTTTTTAAAGCAAGTTTAGTAATTAATTCGGAAAGCGACCCTTTTCCATTGGTACCGCCGATTAGAATGATTTCTTTAGGTTTTTTTAAATTTAAAGAGCTAAGAACTTCTTTATATCCAACTAAACTCTTTTTCTTATAATTATGGATGAGAAGATTTTCTTCAATCCATTTTGATAAATTTTCAGGCAATGAATTAACCGGTAATGTGTAATTTAGATATCAAGCCTGAAATTTTATCTTTCATATGAGATCTTAGAACAATCATATCTATCATTCCATGTTTCAAAAGAAACTCACTTCTTTGAAAGCCCTCCGGAAGCTTTACTCTTACTGTATCTTCAATAACTCTTGGTCCAGCAAAGCCTACTTGTGCTTTTGGCTCAGCAATATTTATATCCCCAAGCATCGCCAAACTTGCTGCAACTCCTCCATATATTGGATCAGTTAATACTGAAATAAATGGAAGCTTCTTACTTTTCAATTTGTTTAATGCAGCACTTGTTCTGGACATTTGAAATAAAGAAAATAGAGATTCTTGCATCCTTGCTCCCCCACTGGTTGCTACACATATGAAAGGGCAAGATTTCTCAATAGCAAATTCAACTGCATCGACGAATTTTTGACCAACTACTGAACCCATTGAGCCTCCCAAAAATCTAAATTCAAATACCGAAAGTACTACGTCTTTATCGTTGAGCTTTCCATGAACAGAAATCAAGGCTTCGGTTTCATCTATATTCGTTTTGGCATCATTTAACCTTTCTTTGTACTTCTTCGTGTCTGTGAACGAAAGCCAATCCTTTGTTTTAAGTTCAGATGAAATTTCTTCATATTCATCATGATCAATTAAGTAAGAAATTCTATGTCTAGCGCCTATTCTTATATGATGATCACAATTTGGGCAGACATACATATTCGCTTCAAGATCAGGTCCATAGAGAATTTCTTTACAATTTGAGCAAGTTTGCCAGAGCCCTTGAGGAACTGGACTTTTTTTCTCTTCTTTATGCTGTTTTCCAAGAGAAGGTAGAATCTTGTTAAACCAACTTTTAACCATACTAATTTATAGCTTTTTTTAACGATTTAGTGAAGTTTGAGATTTTTGGGGTAGATTTTTTTTCTATGAAGTCAATAATTTTTGTCCCAACTACTATGCCATCTGAAAAAGATGCCATCTTTTTTGCTGTTGGTGCGTCTTTGATACCAAAGCCAACTACAACTGGAAGGTTTGTTAGTGACTTAATCTTTTTTACTTTATTTTTTACTTCGTTGAAGTTTTTTAACTCAGCTCCGGTGATTCCTTTCAGTGAAACGTAGTACAAATATCCAGATGAAGAAGCGAGCATTCTTTTCAATCTTTTGGAATCTGTTGTTGGAGAAATTAACCTTATGAGATCAATGTTTTCTTTTTTCAGGTTATTAAAAAAAGATTTGCTTTCATCGTAGGGCAAATCTACAACTATCACGCCATCTACGCCAGCTTGGTTTAATTCTTTTGCCAATTTATTTTTGAGAGCTAGAAATGAGTTCATATAACCCATGAGAACAATAGGTACGTTTTTATTTTCAATTCTGATTTGTTTGCAAAGATTTAAAATATCTTTGAATTGAATATTTTTTTTAAGCGCCCTTTCATGCGCCTTCTGTATAACTGGTCCTTCAGACATTGGGTCGGAAAAAGGCACCCCGATTTCTAAAATATCAGCCCCTGAGGCAATTAAATCATTGAGAATTTTTTTTGAACTCCCTAAATTTGGATCTCCAGCAACCGTGTAAGTTACTAAAACCTTATTTTTAGTTTCTTTTTGATTGAAAACTTTTTCTAAACGCGTCACAAAGTCATTCCATCTTCTTTAGCAACAGTAAACATATCTTTATCCCCCCTTCCGGATAGATTGATGACTATTATCTTAGACTTGCTAAGTTTAGGTGCAATTTTGTTAACATAGGCCAAAGCATGAGAAGTTTCTAATGCGGGCATGATTCCTTCTGTTTTAGTTAAATCATGGAAGCTTTTTAATGCCTGCTGATCGGTTGCGCTTTGATACTCAACTCTACCGATATCTCTCAAATAAGCATGTTCTGGGCCAACTCCTGGATAATCTAAGCCCGCTGAAACCGAATGTGTTGATAAAATCTGACCATTTTTGTCTTGCATAAGATAAGTTTTCATTCCATGCAATACTCCTACCTTACCATCACTTAATGGCGCAGCATGTTTTCCTGATTTCACTCCAGAACCTCCTGCTTCAACGCCAACTAATTTAGTTTTTGTTTCTTTTATAAAAGGATGAAAAATACCCATTGCATTTGATCCTCCTCCAACGCAAGCAACAATGATGTCGGGATATTTACCAAACTCTTTTTTTGATTGAATCTTAAGTTCTTTTCCGACAATAGAATTAAAATCTCTTACAATTTCTGGGTAAGGGTGAGGTCCTGCCACACTACCAATAATGTAATGGGTATCCTCAACATTAGTTACCCAATCTCTCATTGCTTCATTCATAGCATCTTTAAGAGTTTTTGTTCCAGAATCTACAGAACAAACTTCTGCTCCTAGTAGCTTCATTCTATATACATTGAGAGCTTGCCTTTCAATATCTTCTTCGCCCATGAAAATAATACATTCCAGTCCATGTCTAGCAGCGACAGTTGCAGTTGCAACTCCATGTTGACCTGCACCAGTTTCAGCAATGACTCGCTTTTTACCCATTTTTTTTGCAAGTAAAACCTGACCAACGGTATTGTTGATTTTGTGAGCTCCGGTATGATTTAAGTCTTCTCTTTTCAAATAAATTTTTGCTCCACCAAGTTTTTTAGTCCATCTTTCAGCAAAATATAACGGTGATGGCCTGCCAACAAAATCATTTAAATCTTTTATTACTTCTTCTTGGAAGGATTTATCTTTTTTAACTTTAGCGTAAACTTTTTCTAATTCTTCAAGAGCTGTAATAAGAGTTTCAGAAACATATTTGCCTCCAAATTCTCCAAATCTTCCCTCTTTATCGGGGAATGCATAGTTATTTAAGTTTTTATATTTCATCTACAATTTTTAAAAAATGTTTTAACTCGGTTATATCTTTTTTTCCTGGTTTAGATTCTACTCCTGAAGCTAAATCAACGCCGTAAGGCTTATAACTCTTAATCAAAGACGTTATATTATTTGAATTTAACCCGCCTGCAATTATTAAATTATTTTTTATTTCTTTGGGTATAAGCTTCCAATCAAAAGTTTTTCCGGTACCTCCTCTTATTTTTTGACCCCCGGAATCAAGAAGAATTGCAAATGCATCAGCGAATTCAATTATTTTATTTTGAAAGTCTTTCTCATTCATTGAAATAGCTTTTATGTAAGGTAGATTAAAAGAAGAACAAAAATCCTGACTCTCATCTCCATGAAATTGAAGAATAGGGTTTTTAAAATAACTTATAGCTTTTTTTATACCTTCTTTTGATTCGTTAACAAAAACGATGACGGGAGAGATTTTTTCATTAAAGCATTTTCCTGAAGATTCTAAAAACTCAAAAGAGACATATCTTGGACTATCTTTATCTCTATTAAAGCCTATGGCGTCTATATCTAATTTGATCAGCTCTTTTAAGTCCTGATCATTTGTTACTCCGCAAATCTTAATATATGGTTTCATCAGCTCTTCAACGTTAATTGATTGTTATATTTTGGCTTATATATTTTAAATGAAGGGTCATATTCTGGTCCTAAATAAAACAAACCCTTTGCTTCTGCAGTCTTACCTGCATAGGTTCTATCTCTAGCTTCTAAAATGTCTTTCATTGATTCAGGTGAAGTTATTTCAGAACCAACTTCTATAAGTGTACCAACAATAATTCGTACCATATTCAACAGGAAAGCATTAGCGGATATTTCTATAGATACAATATTTTGCCTTTTCTTGACCTTAACTTCGAAAACATTTCTTTTGGGACTTTTTGATTGGCAGCCTGATCCTCTAAAAGAGGAAAAATCGTTTTCACCAATAAGATGATTTGAAGCTTTTTGCATCAAATTTATATCGAGAGGAGCTCTTATCAGAGACGTAAAATTTCTGTTTAAGACAGATTGTTTGTTGCCGTTGAGAATATGATATCTATAAGTCCTTTTGGTTGCTGAAAATCTGGAATGAAAATCTTCAGGAACTTTTTTAATCCAATTTATGCTTATATCTTGAGGAAGGATTGAATTACACCCTGCTAACCACGCTTTATTCAATCTATTTGCTGAAGTCTCGAAATGAATAACTTGCATCGAAGCGTGAACTCCCGAGTCAGTTCTACCTGAGCAAATAGTTTTTACACTTTCATTTGCAACCTTAGATAATGATTCTTCAATCTTTTCTTGAATTGTCAGGTTAGTTTTTTTTTGTTTTTGCCAACCTTTGTAAGAAGTACCGATATACTCTACGCCTAATGCATACCTTTGCATGTTATTTTAGTTTTTGAGAGATTGTTTGGTAAGTATTTTTTTCCTCTTCTTCTAATTGATCTAGTTTAATTTTATTTAGGAGTTCTTTAGCTTTATCTATTTGGTTCATCTCAGAATAAGTGACGGCTAAATTTAAATTAACGGAATTTTCTTTTCCAAGTTCATTATTAGGTTTGTTCAATTCTTTCTGATTTCTTTCTCCCTCTTTTTTTGAATTATCAGTAAAAAATAAAAGAAAAATTAAAAAGGCAAAAATTAAAATCCCAATTATTAAATAAATTTCCCTGGGTAAAAAAGTATCCATTAATTTTGTTTTTCTATTAAACGTTTTAAAATTTGCATGCTATTCAATGCTGCGCCTTTCCTTAAATTATCAGAAATAACCCACAAATTTACTCTGTTTTCTTTCCAAAGATCCTTTCTAATACTGCCAACAAAAACCTCATCTTTTCCTTCGGCATCATCTAGGGGAGTTGGGTTAAATTTAGTATCAGAATTTATAACCTTTAAACCGGGAAATGACTGCATTTTAGAAATCATTTCATCTAGATTTATCTCTAATTCTGTTTCTATATGAACTGCTTCGGAATGACCATAAAAAACAGGAACTCTCGCACATGATGCTGTAACTTGGATGCTTTCATCTAATATTTTTTGAGCTTCCCAAGTCATCTTCATTTCTTCTTCAGTATATCCGTTTTCTAATTTAGGTCTATTTGCTCCAGGTAGAACATTAAAAGCAATTTGTGATGAATAAATATTTTTTTTTACTTCATTACCTTCAAGAAAATTTTTTGATTGATCAGTTAACTCATCAATGGCTTCTTTCCCTGTTCCTGAAACAGATTGGTATGTTGCAACATCTACCCGTTTAACTTTATAAAGATCATGAATTGGTTTGATTGCAACCAGTAATTGAGAAACTGAACAATTGGGATTTGAAATAATTTGTGGGAGTTTCATATTATCCAAAAGCTCTCCATTGACTTCAGGGATTATTAGAGGAAACTCTTTGTCTTTTCTAAAACATGAAGAATTATCAATGACAGTGCAGCCAGACTCTTTTGCAATAAGTGCAAATTTTTTAGCAACTTCTGATCCGGCTGAAAAAAAAGCAAAATTGACTGAAGAAAAATCAAAATTTTCAATATCCTCAACAACTATTTCTGAGCCATTTAAATAGATTGATTTACCCGCAGACCTACTACTAGCAACTATTTTTATTTCATCTATAGGTAGTTCATGAGTTTTTAAATATTCAATAAAAACTCTACCTACTGCACCGGTACCACCAACAATCGCTAACTTATTAGACATAAGAGGTTATTCTATCTCCCATTTCAGATGTTGAAATTACTTTTGAATCTTTTTGTGCAATATCTTCGGTTGCATAACCTTCTGAAAGGACTTTCCTTACTGCATCATTAATTTTGTTAAAAATAGTCGGTTCGTTAAATGAGTATTTCATAAGCATTGCAACGGATAGGATCGTAGCAATAGGATTAACAACGCCTTTTCCAGCGATATCTGGCGCTGAACCATGAACAGGTTCATAAAGCCCTTTCAAACTTTCGTTTAACGATGCAGAAGGCAACATTCCTATTGAACCAGTCAGCATCGCCGAAATATCAGACAAAATGTCTCCGAAAAGATTTGAAGACACAATAACGTCAAATTGCTTAGGTTCTCTAACTAGTTGCATTGCGGCATTATCCACTAACATATGCTCGACTTTTACATCCGGATAATCAGATGATTTTTTATCAACTATTTCTCTCCATAATTGGGAAACCTCTAAAACATTTGCTTTATCTACAGAACAAAGTCTTTTATCTCTTTCCAATGCACTCTTAAATGCAACATCAACGATGCGTTCGATTTCTTCAGCTTTGTAAGACATAGTGTTGAAGGCGTAATCGTTATCTTTCTTTCTTGGTTCACCAAAATAAATGCCGCTTGTGAGCTCTCTAACAATTAAAATGTCCAATTCATTTATCTTTGATTCTTTAAGAGAAGAAGAATGAATTACTTCTTTGAAAGTTATAGCAGGCCTTAAATTAGCAAAAAAATTTAATTTTGATCTTAATTCTAATAATCCTTTTTCTGGTCTTTCTGAAGGAGACAAAGAATCCCATTTTTTTCCTCCAACTGCACCTAGGAGTATTGAATCTGCATTTCTTGCCTTATCCAAAACTTTTGAGGATAGGGGAGTTTTGAATTTATCTATTGAAGCTCCTCCAATTAAATCAATATCTATATCAAGCTCAAATGAAAGGTTAGATAATGAATCGATAACTTTTCTAGCCTCATTACAAACTTCAGGACCAACACCATCTCCCGGTAAAATTAATAATTTTTTTTGAGATTTCACTTAAATAGCCAAGGATTTTTTATTTGATAATTTTTTTCAAAGGACTTGATTTGGTCAGTAAATTTGAGTGATGCTCCTATTTCATCCAAGCCTTCCAAAAGACATTTTTTCTTATAATCATCTAGTTCAAATTTAAACTCAGAATCACCGTAATAAAGTACCTGGTTTATTAAATCTATTTCAATGCTTTGCGCTGAATTTTCATTGAAGTTCTCGAAAATTTTAGATATTTCACTTTTTTTTAAACACAAAGCTAAGAGGCCATTCTTAAAGCAATTATTGTAAAAAATATCAGCAAATGATTCTGAGATGACTGTTTTGATCCCAAAATCTTTAAGTGCCCAAACTGCATGTTCTCTACTTGAACCGCAACCAAAGTTTTCTCCTGAAACTAAAATATTAGAATCAGTAAATAGCTTGTTATTAAAAATAAAGTCTTTATTTACCCTCCTAGAAGAAGTTTCTTGATCTATGCTTCCTTCATCTAAATATCTCCAACCGTCAAATAAATTATCACCGAAACCTGTTTTTTTTATTGATTTTAAAAACTGTTTTGGAATGATTTGATCAGTATCAACGTTTGATTTATCCAAACAAATAAAAGTTCCTGAGAATTCATTTGAAATTTGTTTCATTAAATTTCCCTTACGTCTATAAATCTTCCTTCGATAGCTGCAGCAGCTGCCATTGCTGGACTTACAAGATGAGTTCTGCCCTTGTATCCTTGTCTGCCCTCAAAATTTCTATTTGAAGTCGAAGCACATCTTTCTTCTTGATTAAGTTGATCTGGATTCATTCCAAGGCACATCGAACATCCTGCATCTCTCCAGGAAAATCCTGCGTTAATAAATATCTCGTGAAGACCTTCTTCTTCAGCCTGTTTCTTTACAAGACCTGATCCAGGAACAACCAAGGCTCTCTTTATGTTTTTGGCAAGCTTATTACCTTTAAGGATTTCTGCTGCAATTCTAAGATCTTCAATCCTGGAATTTGTACATGAACCTATGAAAATCTGATCGAGAGAGATATCAGTCAACTTTGTTCCTGGTTTCAATCCCATATAATTAAGAGCATCCTCATAATTTTCTTTATTCTTAAAATCTCTTGGTTCAGGAACTTTTTCGTCAATAGAAGAGACCATTTCTGGAGAAGTTCCCCAAGTCACTTGAGGCAAGATTTGTTCCGATGAAAAACTGAATTCATTATCAAAAACAGCACCTGGATCAGATTTTAAAGAAATCCATGTATCCAATGCTTTGTCAAATTGATCTCCCGAGGGAGCGAAAGGCTTTCCTTTGATATAGTCAAAGGTGGTTTGATCAGGAGCAACCATTCCAGACCTTGCGCCAGCTTCTATAGACATATTACAAAGAGTCATTCTGCCTTCCATAGAGAGATTTTCAATTGTGCTACCAGCATACTCGATATTAAATCCAGTTCCTCCGGCTGTGCCTATTTGTCCAATAATGAACATAGTTACATCTTTTGCAGACACTCTTTCAAGCAGATCTCCTTCAATATTAATTCTCATATTTTTTTGCTTGTAAGCAATCAAACATTGAGTAGCTAAAACGTGTTCAACTTCGCTTGTTCCAATACCCATAGCTAAAGCACCAAAAGCTCCATGAGTAGAAGTATGAGAATCTCCACATACTACAGTCATTCCAGGTAATGTAAGTCCTTGCTCAGGACCAATAACATGCACAATTCCCTGTCTTTCATCTCCTAAACTAAAAAAATTTAGATCATATTTTTTTACATTTTCCTCTAGGGTTAAGACCTGTAGCTTGCTGGTAGAATCGCTAATACCCTTTGAGCCTTTAGCTCTATTCTCAGTTGGAACATTGTGATCCGGTGTAGCTATAATTGAATCAACTCTCCACGGTTCTATTTTTCTTTCTCTCAAGCCATCGAATGCTTGTGGAGAAGTAACTTCGTGAATCAAATGTCTATCTATGTAAATTAGAGAACTTCCATCGTCTCTTTTGGCTACATGATGGGCATCCCATAACTTATCGTATAAGGTTTTTGAGGACATTAATTTTTAGGTTTAATTGGCTTTAATTTAGATTTTACATCAGCATTTTGTGCTCTATTTCTCAAGAAATGATCCATTAGAGTTATTGCCACCATAGCTTCAGCAATTGGAGTAGCTCTCAAACCAACGCAAGGATCATGTCTGCCTTTAGTTTGAACTTTAACCGACTTACCAGATTTATTTATTGTATTTCCAGAGGACATGATGCTGGAAGTAGGCTTCAAAGCAATGCTTGCGAAGATATCCTGTCCAGTTGAAATTCCACCAGTTGTACCTCCAGAATTATTTGACATAAATCCAGACGGAGAGATTTCGTCTCTGTTTTCTGTTCCATGCATAGATACAACTTCAAATCCCCTTCCAATCTCAACTCCTTTCACAGCATTAATACCCATCAGCCCATGGGCTAAATCTGCATCTAACTTATCGAAGACTGGTTCGCCTAAGCCAGGAGGAACATTCGTTGCCATAACTGAAATTTTTGCACCAATTGAATCTCCAGACTTTCTTAAAGAGTCAATCATATCTTCAATCTCAGAAACAATTTTCTTATCAGGACAAAAAAAAGGGTTTTTATTGATTTGATTTTTCGAAAAAGAAGAAATCTTTATATCTCCTATTTGAGATAAAAACCCAAAAATTTCAATTTTTTGAGTTTTCTTGAGATATTTTTTTGCAATTGCACCAGCGGCAACTCTCATTACTGTCTCTCGAGCAGAAGATCTTCCTCCACCTCTATAATCTCTTATTCCATATTTTTGAAAATAACTATAATCAGCATGCGACGGTCTAAAGACATCTTTAATATTTTTATAGTCTTTGCTTTTTTGATCTTTATTTCTTACGAGAAGCCCTATTGGAGTACCTGTGGTCTTTCCCTCAAAAATTCCTGAAAGGATTTCTATTTCGTCAGGTTCTTTACGCTGGGTAGTATATTTATTTGAGCCTGGTTTTCTTAAATCTAATTCTGCTTGGATTTCTTCTCTGGAGATTGACAAGCCAGGAGGACAGCCATCTATTATGCAACCTAAAGCTTCGCCATGACTTTCGCCAAAAGTCGTAACAGAAAAAATTTTACCAATAGTATTTCCTGACATATCGTTTAAACTTGAAAGCTAGATTATAAGCTATTAATCGTCCTTACTCGAATAGATGCAAAAATTAAGATTTAGTTCAGTTTTTTGGGATTTTGGAGGCGTCATAACTTCAAGTCCATTCGAAGCTTTTTCAAAATTTGAGATAGACAATCATCTCCCAAAAGATTTTATTCGTAAGGTAAATTCAACTAATCACAAAACAAATGCATGGGCTAAGCTTGAACAATCAAAAATAAGTCTGGATGAGTTCGATGAGCTTTTCAAAGAAGAAAGTAAATCCCTTGGACACGAAGTTAAAGGAGGCGAGGTAATAAACCTCTTACAAGGCGAAGTTAGACCAGAAATGGTAAGAGCTTTAGACAAATTAAAATCAAAAAATTTTAAACTTGCTTGTTTGACAAATAATTTTAATTCTGGTGATAAAGACCTATCTGCTTTAGATGATGCTAATGAAGAAAGACTGAAAATAATGAATAACTTTGATCACATAATTGAATCAAAAGAATTAGGCATTAGAAAACCTGACCTTGATTTTTACCTTAAAGCTTTGGAAATTACTGGAGCTGATCCTAAAGAGACAATTTTTTTAGACGACCTTGGTATAAATCTTAAACCCGCAAGGGAGCTTGGAATGGCTACTATAAAGGTCTTAGACAGCAATCAAGCTCTAAAAGAATTAACAGATTTAACAGGGATAAATTTTGAATAAAATTCTTATTCTTTTGAGTATTACTTTTTTAGCTGGATGTCTGATGAATATTCTTGAATACGAAAATCAGATTATTTCAGATGCTCAGCAATATCAGGCAAAAATTTCAAGAGATATTTGGGGAGTTCCCCATATTTCAGGAAGAAGAGATGCCGATGTAGCATTTGGCTTAGCATTTGCTCATGCCGAAGATGATATTAAAAACATTGCTGAGAATATGTATTTGTATCGAGCACAAATGGGACTAAAAGATGGCTCAAGTGGAGCCGTGATTGACTATTTAATCAAGGCTCTAAAAATCAGAGAAAGAGTTGAGGAGCAATATCAAGAAGTCCTTTCAGATGATGTTAGATCGGTATTAGAAGCATACGCAACTGGTTTGAATTATTGGATGGTTAAAAATCCCAATAATAGTTTCAAAAAACATTTTCCTTTTACTGCAAAAGATATAGTGGCTGGTTTTGCAATTCAAAATCTTTTATTTTCTGGTGTAGTGAGTTCAATTCAAAGTTTAGAGAAATTAGAAGATTCATCGGAGCAAAGTTTTTCTAATTTGTATGAAAAAGACGATTTGGTTACAGGCTCCAATGCATATGCAATTAGCCCCAGTAAAAGTACAGATGGATCTACTAGATTAATGATCAATTCGCATCAACCTTTAGAAGGCCCATTAGCTTGGTATGAGGCGCACATCAAAAGTGAGGAAGGTCTAAATATGATGGGAGGTCTATTTCCAGGTTCACCATTTATTTTTGTAGGTTTCAATGAAAATTTAGGCTGGGGTTTTACTGTAAATAAACCTGATCTAACGGATATCTATAAATTAGTTATTAATCCAAATGATAAAGATCAATATCTTTTAGATGATGTTTGGCTAAATCTGGAAAAAGAAACCATCGAACTTCCTGTAAAAATATTTGGCCCAATTAATTGGACAGTGAAAAGAGAAGTTAAATATTCCAAGCACGGGCCAGTCCTTGAAATTGGAGAAAAATCATATGCTTTAAGGTTTGCAGGTATGGAAGATATCAAGCAAGTTGAACAATGGTATAAATTAAATAAAGCTAATAACCTCAAAGAATGGATAAATGCAATGAGAATGAGATCTATCATTTCTTTTAATGGCATTTATGCCGATAAAAAAGGGAATATCTATTTTCTTCATAATTCTTCTTCGCCAAAAAGATTGGAGGGCCTAGATTGGTCAGGAATTGTCGATGGGACTAGATCTAAATACATATGGGAAACATTTGTAGAATTCGATGAGATACCTCAAATCTTGAACCCCTCATCAGGATGGCTTGCAAGTACCAATCAAGATCCATTTAAGGTTACAGATCCAAAAGATAACCTTAAAAAAGAAAACTATTCCCAAACTTTAGGCCTGCAAACCAGAATGACAAATAGAGCTTATAGAATCAAAGAGCTTTTTATGGGAAAAGATCAAATAACTGAAAAAGATTTCGATGATTTCAAATTTGATAATTCTTATTCATTAGATTCAAGGTCATATAAGTATATTTCAGAAATTTTTGGATTAAATTTTGAAAATGAGAATTTAAAAAAAGGTCAAACGATTCTGAAAAGTTGGGATTTAAAGACAGATTTTGATAATGAGTCTGCTACTCTTGGGGTTTGTGTCTTGAGTCCCGAATGGCTTGCAGAACAAGCAGCAGAAACTCCTCCAGAGTCAGAAGAAAGTTTTAAAACGTGTGTAGAAGACACTTTAAAAAATTATGGAAAATTAAATCCAAAATGGTCAGAAAGAAATTTCATGTATAGAGGAAAGAAAAAAATCCCTGTTCAAGGAGGTCCTGACGTCTTGAGAGCTATATATGGCCTTGAGCAAGAAGATGGTGATCTAAGAGCTGTAGGTGGCGATGGTCTTTATATTCACG
Source organism: SAR86 cluster bacterium AG-422-E19 (assembly GCA_003213595.1). Classification (GTDB taxonomy): domain Bacteria; phylum Pseudomonadota; class Gammaproteobacteria; order Magnimaribacterales; family AG-339-G14; genus MEDG-81. Next base: position 123,021 of record QCMR01000003.1, read on the forward strand.
TTAGTTGGGATAAAGAAGGGAATCAAGAATCAAAAAGTATTCATCAATATGGAAGCGCCACTCAAGATGAAAGCTCGTCGCATTTTTCTGATCAACTGGAGTTATATATAGACGAAAGGTACAAACCTACCTTCTATGAAGATGCAGCCTTAAAAAGAAACGTAATGAAAGAATATACAGTTCCTTTTAAGTCGTCTCTATAGCTTTTTTAAAAGCAGGCCTTGCTTCAATTCGTTCGACATAACCCTTTAAGTTAGGCATGTCATTTGTGACACATCCTAAATTGGACAATTTAGTACAACAGTGGCCTGTCATGAATTCGACCCCTGAGAAGTCCCCTATTAAATATTCTTTTCCTTCAAGAGCCAATTCAATGGCTTGAAGTGATTTAGAAGCAAGTCTTTGAGCTTGACCTAAAACTGTTTCGTCTCTTCTTTCGGGCGGTAACAAAATGGTATGAACCACAATTGTGTTCATTGGTTGAGCAATCATGCCCTCACAAAAATGAAACCATTGAAGATAATAAGGATATTCAGGAGAATCTACGCTTGGTTTCAGTCCGCCATTTTTATGTTTCTCGAGGACATAATCAATAATGGCACCTGATTCATATATGCTCACATCTCCATCCTCAAGAACCGGAATTCTTCCAAGGGGATGTCTTTTTCTATGCTCATCAGATTTTAGTGCTTCTGGATGAAATGGCATTGAATTTAACTCGTAAGGTAATTCTAGTTCTTCAAGCAACCAAAGAACTCTTTCTGCTCTTGAGGCAGGTGCAAAATGTAGTTTCAGCATAATTATTCTCCCAAAGATTTATTCTTTTATTAAAATTTCCATAAAGTCTGTCACATTAAGGCTCTCTAAATCGTTTTGATCTTTACAAATTTTCATTATTTTTTCAACGCGTTCTGAAGAAAATTGTGTTTTGAGGTTCTCTTCAAATTTTTTTATTAGGACAGGAATTCCCTCTTCCCTTCTTCTTCGATGACCGATTGGATATTCTACTTCTACTTTTTCTGTGGAAGAACCATCTTTAAAAATTATTTGCAGTTCATTCGCAATTGATCTTTTTTCGGGATCCAAATAGTCTTTGGAATAATTTTTGTTTTCCTCGACAAACATTTTATTTCTTAAAGAATCAACTCTTGGATCATTGGCAACATCGTCTTCATAATCTTCAGCAACCAAATCGCCTTTTAACAAACCGATTGCTGTCATATATTGAATACAGTGATCTCTATCTGCAGGATTATTTAATTCGCCTTCTTTACTAATGATTCTAATTGCAGACTCATGAGTTGTGATATTTATTTTTTCTATTTCTTCTAATCTTTCAATTATTTCAGGATGAAGTTTTACTGCAGCCTCAACAGCTGTTTGAGCATGAAATTCTGCGGGGAAGGATATTTTAAATAATACGTTTTCCATTACGTAGCTATCTAATTCCTGTGGAACAGAAAGAGATTTTCCTTTGAACAAAACATCTTGAAAACCCCAAGTTGGAGCCGTAATTGCACTTGGATAACCAATTTGCCCTTTTTGAGTAATTAGAACTAGATTCATAGCTCTACTAGTTGAATCACCAGCTGCCCAGGATTTTCTTGGGCCAGCATTTGGTGCATGCCTATATGTCCTGAGACTTTGTCCATCAACGAATGCTTGTGATAAGGCATCTAGAGCTTGTTCTTTAGAGAGGCCCATCAGAAAAGAAATTACTGCAGTTGAAGCAACCTTAACCAACAAAACATGATCTAACCCAACTCTATTAAAACTATTTTCTAAAGCTAAAACTCCTTGAATTTCATGAGCTTTTATCATGGCTGTTAAAACGTCTTTAATTTTTAAAGAATCTTTCCCTGAAGCTAAATTTCTTTGCGACACATAATCAGCGGCAGATAAGATGCCTCCCAAATTATCAGATGGATGCCCCCATTCAGCTGCTAACCAAGTGTCATTAAAATCTAGCCAGCGAATAATAGCTCCTATATCCCAAGCGCCTTTGACTGGATCTAGAACAAATTTAGTCCCGGGAACTCTAACTCCATTAGGCACCGATGTTCCTTCAACGTGAGGACCTAAGAGTTTTTCACAATCTTTAAAGTTTAATGCCAAGAGGCCACACCCTATGGTATCCATTAAGCAGTATCTTGCTGTTGTGTATGCTTCTGAGCTATCTATATCTTTCTCGTAAACAAACTCAATAATATTTTGAATGATTTCGTCAAAATCTTGACGGACGTTGGACTCAACATTTGATGACATTTTATACCTGATTAGATTTATCTGTTTTCAATATCAACCCATTCTGCGCTTTCAGGGCCAATGTACTCTTCGCTAGGTCGAATGATTCTATTGTCTGCTCTTTGTTCAAATACATTTGCAGACCAGCCAGTAGTTCTTCCAATGACAAAGAGTGGAGTGAAGATACTGGTTGGAATTCCCAAGTAATGGTACGCAGATGCCATAAAAAAATCGGTATTTGCAAACATGTTTTTTTCTTCGTCCATGATTTTTTCTATTTCTTCAGATACTTGATAAAGCATTTCGTTACCATCTTGAACGCTTAATTTTTTTGCCCATTCTTTAATGACTTTATTTCTTGGATCTTCAGTAGAATAAACTGCATGTCCAAAACCCATGATTTTTTCTTTTTTTGCCAAGAGTTCTAAAACTCCTTTTTTTGCTTCTTCTCTAGAGGAGAATTTCTCAATCATTTCCATTGCAGCCTCATTTGCACCGCCATGCAGAGGACCTCTTAATGTGCCTATTCCAGCAGTAATACAAGAATGTAAGTCAGATAAAGTTGAAGCGCACGTTCTTGAAGCAAAAGTAGAGGCGTTGAAACCATGCTCGGCATAAAGAATTAAAGAAGTATCTAAACATCTAATATGATCCTCAGAAGGCTCTTTGCCGGTCAGTAACGATAGAAATTGTCCGCCAATTGTTTCGTGAGATGTTTCTGTATCAACGCTTATCCCATCATGCGAAAATCTATACCAATAGCAAATAACTGAAGGCAATATGGCGAGAATTCTGTCTGCTGCATCATTTTGGTTTGAAAAATCACCCTCTGGTTCAAGATTACCCAATACAGAACAACCTGTTCTCATAACGTCCATCGGATGAGCAGAGGCAGGAATAAGTTCTAGTGTTTTTTTTAGTTCTTCAGGAAGTTTTCTATTTGAGATAAGTTTTTGCTGGTAGGCTTCTAATTCTGTCTTTTTAGGTAGATGGCCATATAAGAGTAAGTAAGCGACTTCTTCAAATTTAGCTTTATCAGCTAAATCTTCTATTGCGTATCCTCTGTAAGTTAATCCATGACCTTCTTTTCCAACTGTTGAAAGGGAAGTCTGTCCTGCTACTTGGCCACGTAAACCCGCGCCTTCTAGTTTCTTTGCCATGAATTATTCCTTAGAAAATAAATCGTCTATTTTTTTTTCGTACGTATGATAGTCGAGAATCTCATATAATTCATCTCGAGATTGCATTTTTTCAAGTATTTTTTCTACGTTGCCATCTTCGGAAATGGTTGAATAGACTTCCAGGGCAGCTTTAGACATTGCTCTAAAAGCACTTAAAGGATGAAGAATAATACTTATCCCTGCTTTTTTTAGCTCATCCTTTTTGAATAGAGGAGTCATTCCAAATTCTGTAATGTTAGCTAGAATCGGAACAGAAACTTTATCTGATAAAGTTTTGTAGTCTTCAAGCGATATTATTGCTTCTGGAAAAAGTGCATTAGCACCCGCCTCAACATATCTTTGAGCTCTTTCAATAGTGCCATTTATGCCTTCGTTTGCAAAGGCATCCGTTCTTGCCATGAGCATAAATTCATCGTCAGTAATTGCATCTCTAGCAGCTTTCATTCTGTCGCACATTTCCTCGGTTGAAACAATTTCTTTGTTGGGTCTATGCCCACATCTTTTTTCTGATACTTGATCTTCAATATGAATTCCAGATGCACCAGCAGAAATCATCTCTTTTGTGGTTTTTGAAATATTTAACGCTGAACCCCACCCCGTGTCGCAATCCACCAAAATTGGAAGATTGCTTATTCCACTAATTCTTCTTAAATCTTCCAAAACATTATCTAATGAGGTAAGAGCCAAATCTGGCAAGCCAAACGAGGCATTTGCAACTCCAGCACCAGATATATATAAAGCTTTTATGCCAGTTTTTTTGGCAAGTAAAGCTGAATATGGATTAATAGCGCCTACAACCGAAAGTGGTTTTTCATTTTTTAAAACTTCAAAAAAAGAGATACTCACTAGATGTGCTCCTCTAAAATTTTCTTCAATTCATTGTGAGAAGCTGCTGTAAGGAGATGAGGATATTCTTGTTTTATGTGCTCAGGCGCCTGAAAAAATATTCCCAAATCAGCAGTATTCAACATATTGATATCGTTATAAGAATCTCCGGAAGCAAAAACTTTAAATTTAAGTGATTGCAATGCTTCAATTACCTTTTGTTTGTTATTAGGCTGTCTAAGTTTGTATCCTGTGATTTTATCGTTTTCCACTGTCATGTTGTGGCAAATAATCGAGGGATAGCCTAGCTTTTCTACCAGAGGCCAAGCTAATTCGTAGAAAGTATCAGAAACTATGGTGACTTGAAATTTTGATCTTGCCCAGTCTAAAAATTGTTGAGCTCCATCAAATGGATCTATATCTCTAACTATTTTTTGGATATCGCTTAGTTTAATATTTTTTTCATTTACCACTTTCATTCTTAAAGACATAAGTTCGTCATAGTCTTTGAGATCTTGAGTGGTTAACATCAGGTCATCTGAATTAACTTCTTTTGCGAGACATTGCCAGATTTCAGGGATGAGTACTCCTTCAAAATCCAAACAGAGATGCACCATCCTTACCTTCGGATGAGTTTTATGCTTTCAAAAACTTTATCTAAATCTTTTTTAGATTTGGTAGCACAAGCCTTAGCAACAATTTTTTTTGAAAGGTGCGGGGCAAACATATTGATGAACTCAAATAAGTGACTTCTCAGATAAGTTCCTCGCCTAAAGCCCATGTATGTGGTTCCAGAGTCAAAAAGGTGATTTGCAGGTATTGAAATCAAATCTTTATCTTCTTCTTCATTAAAAGCCATGCTGGCAATAATCCCCACTCCAGTTCCCATTTTTACATAGGTTTTTATTACATCTGCATCTGTTGCAGTGAACACTACATTTGCTTTTAAACCTCTCTCAAAAAAAGCTCTATCCAAATCGTTGCTTCCAGTAAAACCAAATACGTATGTGACTATTGGATACTGAGAAAGATCTTTAAGTTTTATTTTAGGTATTGAGGCTAAAGGGTGTCCTTTTGGAACAATGATACTTCTTGACCATTTGTAACAAGGCATCTTGACAAGATTTTCACCCTTTTCTGTTGTTTCGGTCCAAAGAGCTATATCAACTTCTCCTTTCGCTGCCATCTCAACAGATTCATCTGGAGTACATTGGTGCATTTGGAAATGAACATTTGGATATCTCTTAACAAATTTATCCACGACTTTGGGCAGAGTGAATTTAGCTTGGGTATGAGTAGTAGCAATACTCAAAGTACCATACTCTTCGTCTGAAAACTCTGTAGCTGCATGTTTGATGCCATCAACTAAAGCAAGTATTTCTTCAATTTGCTCAAGAATTCTTTCTCCTACAGGAGTAATCGCAACAAGGTGTTTTCCTGATCTTTCAAAAAGCTCTACATCAAGCTCTTCTTCTAAAAGCTTGATTTGCTTACTTATCCCAGGCTGAGAAGTGAATAAGGTTTTAGAAGCCTTAGAAACATTTAAGTTGCTTCTTGCTACTTCTCTAACATATACAAGTTGCTGAAATTTCATCTCTAATGGTTAATTTACTATATTTCAGTTTATTATAAAAAACTTTATTTTAAACACTTTTTAATAATATATGAAATTATTACAAAAATTTTAAATACTGTATATAATTACAGTTATGAAAAATTTAACAAAAAGGCAAGCCGAGATTTTTAATTACATTAAAGATGAAATTGAAAATAATGGTTATCCCCCTACCCGTTCAGAAATTTCCAAAACTTTTGGATTTAAATCACCTAATGCTGCTGAGGATCATTTGAAAGCATTAAAGAAAAAAGGAGTACTTGATTTAGCTGCTGGAACATCTCGTGGAATTACTCTGTCAAATCAGTCATCAGGAATTCCTGTAATTGGCTTGGTAAGTGCAGGAGGGCCTATCCTTGCTGAAGAAAATATAGAAAAAACCATCCCCAATAATCCTGGAATACTTTCTCATGGCATAGATTTTTATTTAAAGGTTAAGGGAGACAGCATGATAGATGTAGGAATTTTTGAAAACGATCTTATTGCGATTAATAAAAATATTCCGGTTAAGACAGGATCAATAGTAGTGGCTAGAATAAATGATGAAGTAACTGTAAAAACACTTACCAAGATTTCTGATTCTCAAGTCATTTTGAGGCCTGAAAACTCTTCTTACTCTGATATTGAAGTAAATCCTAAAAAAGATAATCTTATTTTTGAAGGAACATGCGTAGGCCTCTTAAGAGATTTTTCTTAAAGCTTTTTGTACTGATCTATAGAAAAAGCTTCTTTAATTAAGCTATCTTGCTCTGCTTCTTCTAATTTATAAAAGTCGTTGGGGCATTCAACCTCCTTTTCACCACATTTTATAAATTTTACAAATTTAAAAGCTTTCCCAGGCTTTCTAATCTTTATCCCAATTGGTCTTTTATCGTCGGGGTGAAAACCTAAGACTCTTAAAGATTTTAAAACAAACAATCTTGTATCTTTATTCTCGTAATCAAGCTCATGAGGGTTGTAATATGAAACTTTAGGATTTTTAGGTTTATCTTCTGGCGGTAGCTTAGATGCTTTATTGAAACCATCAAACTCAGTGTATTCACCAAATCTTCCATTCTTTAATAAAATTGGAATACCGCTGTTCTCTTCTATGAACAATATGTTTTCACCAGAATCTCGTTCTATTAGTTCTACTGCTCTGTTTAAACCAATATCCAAGATGTTTTCATCCTCATCTGGGCTACCAAATATTTTTTTATCATCTCTCATAGTCCATACACAAGGACCATTAATGCTCATATCGGCAAAAATAGGCTCTTTCAAATCGGGATGATTTCCTAACTCTTTTGGGAGTTCCTTGTAAGTTTCCCAAGTTGTAGAAAAATCAAAAGGTTTTTTTGTCCACTTACATTCAGAACAGCCAACAAAATAACCAAACTTGCCTTTTTTTAAACTCGTTTGGCTATCGCATTTTGGGCAATCCCTAATTATTTTTCCTGCTTCATCTCTAGGAAAAATAACTTCTTCTAGCTCTTCATTCAGCAAATCTAAAACCTGTCTGGTCTTAAAATTTTCACTATCGTTTAGAGGTATTCCATTGATTTTTTTGCTCAAATAATTTTGAAGCTCTTCCCAAAACTTATCTAATACATCAGTCCACGAAATACTTCCTTCAGCAATTTTATCCAGTTCTGTTTCTAATTCAGCCGTGAATTTGGTTTCAATAAAAAATTCTTTATAAACTCCAGACAAATATGAATTTAAAACTCTGCCTAAATCTGATGGAGCAATCGATTTAGCGCCATAAGCATATTTTTTATCTCTAAGACCCTTCACTGTAGACGCATATGTCGAAGGTCTTCCTATGCCAAGCTCTTCCATTTTTTTTATTAAAGATGCTTCAGAATATCGATTTGGAGGAGATGTAAATTTTTGCTCAGAAATGAATTCAACAAGACTTACATTTTCATTTTCTTGTAAATTTTCTGGAAACTCTAAAATTTCTGAAGAATCTTTTTTGGAAAGAGTTTCAAAACCTTCAAAAACAGTTTTTCGTGAGGAAGCATTGAAAACGTATTTCTGATCTTTAGAACAAACTACTATTTTTTTTCTTTCATGCTGCGAGTTAGACATTTGACTTGAGACAGTTCTATTCCAAATTAAGGTATAAAGCTTTTGTTCGTCTTGCCCAAGGTTAATATTTTCTGGATAAGTTTTTATGTTTGTAGGTCTTATAGCTTCATGAGCTTCTTGAGAATTTTTTACTTTAGATTTATAAACTCTTACTTGGTCAGATAAAAATTTATCACCAAATTTTTCGACAATTACATTTCTAATTTCTTGCAAAGGAGGGGGTCCAGGATTCTCTTCGCTGAAGGGTTCTCCCGTATTAGGGGATGTACTTATATTAATCCCATCTGTTCTTAAGTATGTAATTAAGCCTGCTTCGTAGAGATTCTGAGCTGCTCTCATGGTTCTGTCTGCGGTAAAGCCTAAAAAGCTGCTTGCAGTCATTTGTAATGTTGATGTGCGAAAAGGTGGATTTGGAGAACTGCTCTGAGGTTTTGTTTCAATAGATTTGATAAAAAACTCTGAAGATTTCAATTCAGATTCAATTCCTCTTACATCTTTTTCTGAAGATATGGGATTCTTTTTTAAGTCCTCTTCAAGGCACTTAATTAGCTCAGCATCAAAAATAAAATCGTTATATTCAAATTTACTAATTATTGGCCAATACTCTTCTTTAATGTGTTTATCTCTTTCGGTTTCTCTTTCGCAAATTATTCTTAAAGAGGGGGATTGAACTCTTCCGGCAGATTTAGCAGGTGGAGCATGTCTCCATACTAAAGGAGATACTTTAAATCCAATCAGATGATCTAAAATTCTCCTTGCTAAATATGCGTCTACTAAGTCTTGATCAATTTCTCTTGGCGAATTTATAGCTTGCTTTATAGCTGATGAGGTAATTTCATTAAAAGTGATTCTTTTCACTTCTTTATCCTTTAATAATTTTTTTTCAGAAAAATCTGAAAGTAAATGCCACGCAATGGCCTCTCCTTCTCTATCTGGGTCTGTTGCTAAATAGACAGTATTGATTGTTTTACAAATCTTTCTTAATTCTCTGATCGTTTTTTTTCCTTTTTGTGTTTCTTCCCAAGATAAATCCACCCAATTTTCTGGATTGACTGCGCTTTCATCATCTGGAAGATCTCTTATGTGGCCTAAGCAAGCTGCAACTTCCCACTGTTGGTCTGGAAAGTTTTTATCTAAATATTCAGTAATCTTAGTTGCCTTCGCACCAGATTCAACTATGACTAAATTTTTCATCCTTTTTTTAATATGGAGTACTTTTTACGGTTTTGTCAAGAAGACGAAATTTTTAGTGCCTTTTTTAAAAGCGAGTTGCCTTGATATATGTATCCAGTATAAAGCTGAACTAAATCTGCTGAATTTGTTAATCTTTCCTTAACATCTCTGGCATTCATTACTCCACCTGAAGCTATTAAAATTGATTTTTCCTGTTTCAATTTAGCTACTTTTTTTTGCATATTTCCTGCTTTTTTACTGAGCATTGCGCCACTCATGCCTCCTGCAATCGGATAAATGTGATCGGTGGTGGTGTTGCAGCATATAAAGCCATCAATACTATTTTTTTCTGAAACTTCTATTAAATTTTTTAAATTTTCATCTGTTTCATCTGGAGAAAGTTTTACAAAAATTGGGGTATTTTTTTTATACATATCAATTAATTGAACTTTTTTTTGCGATATCTTCTCCAGTAAAAATTCGAGATTTTCTTGAGAAGATAATTCTCTGAGGTTTTCAGTATTTGGAGATGAAATATTTATAGCAAGATAATCTGCTTCAAAGTAAAAATAATCCATCAAATGAAGATAATCTTGCCAAGCATTTTTAGTTTTTGTATTTTTGCTTTTCCCAATACTAATTCCAAGAACGCCGTCAAACTTTGGTTTGTATTTTTTTATATTGTTGAGAACTTGAACTGAGCCAACATTGTTGAAACCCAATGAATTTACAAGTGTTTTATCTTTGGTAAACCTAAAAATTCTTGGCTTTGGATTACCAGTTTGAGGTTCCAAGGTTACTGTCCCTACCTCAACAAAACTAAAGCCAAGGGAGCTGAAGATATGAAAATATTCTGCATTTTTATCTAAACCTCCAGCAATTCCAATTCTATTTTTTAGTGATAGATTTTTTATATTAATTTTGGATTTTTTGATGTTACCTGAAGCAAATAAACTAATTAGATTAAGGTTATAGATTAGCTTTAACAGCCTAAGTGTTATATTTTTTGCTGTCTCTGCAGGAAAAATTCTTAATGTTAATAAAGTTAGATCTTCTAAAAATTTTATCAATTTAATTATTAAGCGCACTTATTGCTGCTGCAGCAGTAGCAAAGTTTGCGAGAATTGGCGTAAAAATTCTAAAAATTGAGATCGCATTAAACGGAGTAGAATCTCTTGGAACTATGATAGTAGAGCCTGGTTCTATTTTACTTCTGCCAATTCTCCATGAATCTAAATTTCTAACTGCTTGACCATTGGGCAGAATTACAAAAAGTCCTCTTTTATCAGCTGAGTCTGCCAAACCCCCGGCTAGTTTAATGTAATCATTCACCCGAAGGTTCTTTGAATAGACAAAGCTTGTTGGAGCTAAAACTTCTCCAGTAACAGTAATTGTAGACTTCTCAGAAGGAATATAAATTCTATCGCCAGAATTTAAAACAATATCTACTTCGGGATTCTTTTTCAATTTTTCTAAGGACATCTCAGTAACGATCCGACCAACAGGC
>QCMR01000004.1 GCA_003213595.1 SAR86 cluster bacterium AG-422-E19
TTCCTGAAAACGAAATTATCGCTCTCTACTATCATGAAGAATACATTGATATGTGCAAGGGTCCTCATGTCACTTCAATGAGACATTTAAAAAGTTTTAAATTGCTAAACGTATCTGGGGCATATTGGCGTGGAGATTCAAAAGGAAAAATGCTCCAAAGAATATATGGAACTGCATGGAACACTGATAAGGAATTAAAGCAATATATCTCTAATTTAGAAGAAGCTTCAAAAAGAGATCACAGAAAATTAGGTCAAAAATACGACTTGTTTCACTTTCAAGAAGAAGCTCCTGGAATGGTTTTTTGGCATCCAAAAGGCTGGACTATTTTTAGGATATTAGAAGACTATATAAGAGAGAAGCTAAGAATATCAGGATACGAAGAAATAAAAACCCCAGAGGTTGTAGATCGAAAACTCTGGGAAAAATCTGGCCATTGGGACAAATACCGAGAAAATATGTACATAACTGAAATCGATGAGGAGCATGCCAACGAAAAAAGAGTGAATGCTTTGAAACCAATGAGCTGTCCTTGTCACGTTCAAGTTTACAATCAAGGCTTAAAATCTTACAGAGACTTACCTATAAGATATTCAGAATTTGGTTCTTGTCATAGGTATGAACCGTCAGGAACTCTTCATGGTTTGATGAGAGTAAGACAGATGACTCAGGATGATGGTCACATCTTTTGTTCTGAAGATCAAATTGAAGAAGAGGCTGGATCTTTCATTAACATTCTTTCAGAAATATACAAGGAATTAGGTTTTGATAAGTTGGATATAAAGTTATCAACCAGACCTGCGCAGCGAGTAGGAACAGATGAAATTTGGGATAAAGCAGAAAAAGCATTAGAGGCTGCTATAAATAAGCAAGGCATATCTTATGAAATTGCAGAAGGAGATGGGGCTTTTTATGGTCCAAAAATAGATTTTGTTCTTACCGATTCTTTAAACAGAGAGTGGCAGTGCGGAACATTGCAAGCAGATTTTAATATGCCAGAGAGATTGGATGCATCTTATGTAGGAACAGATGGTGAGAGACATGTTCCGGTAATGTTGCATCGAGCTTTTTTGGGTTCTTTTGAAAGGTTCATTGGAATATTAATAGAGCAATATGCCGGAGACTTTCCCTTGTGGTTAGCCCCAATTCAGGCTGTTGCAATAAATATTTCGGAAAAACATGCTGAAAAAACTAAAGAAATCACTGATATTCTCAAAAATAAAGGATTTAGAGTAAATTCAGACTTGAGGAATGAGAAAATCGCTTATAAAATCCGCCACCACTCTATGCAAAAAGTTCCTTTCATCATTGTTTTGGGAGATAAGGAAATAGAATCATCTTCGTTGGCAATTAGAGACAGAAAAGGATCTGATTTAGGCTCAATGTCGATAGATGCATTTAGTGACATTTTAATCAATAAAATTGAATCTAAGGAGGTTTGATTGATACATAAAAGATTTTTTTCTTTTTTAGCTAAATAGATATGGCTTTAGCAAAGAGAAATTATAAAAAAGAAAATAAGCAACCTATAAATAAGTTTATAAAAGCAGCTAAAGTTAGGTTAATTTCAAGCTCTGGAGAACAATTGGGTATTAAGAGTATAGATGACGCCCTAAGCATCGCTTCTAAAGAGAATTTGGATTTAGTTCAACTTAACGATGATAAAGATACTCCAGTATGCAAACTTATGAATTATGGAAAACATTTATTTGATAAGAAAAAACAAAAATCTGCTTCTAAGAAGAAACAAAAGAAAACACAAGTAAAAGAAGTCAAATTTAGACCTGGAACTGAAGAAAATGATTATCAAATTAAACTTAAAAAAATTATTAAATTTTTAGATGAAGGAGATAAAGCAAAAATAACTATGAGGTTTAGAGGAAGAGAAATGGCTCACAAAAACATTGGATTTGATCTTCTCAAAAGGGTAGAAGAAGATCTTGATAGTCGATGTTCAGTAGAGCAAGAACCCTTATCTGAAGGAAGACAATTAGTTATGTTATTATCCCCATCCAAAACTAAGTAGAAAACTCATGCCAAAGATTAAAGTTCACAGCGGTGCCGCAAAAAGGTTTAAAAAAACAGGATCAGGTTTGAAAAGAAAACAAGCTAACAAAAGACATATTCTTACTAAAATGTCGACAAAATCAAAAAGGCAACTGAGAGGAACAACTTCACTCGCTGATGGAGATGAAAAGTTAGTAAAAAGAATGTTTAGGGAGAGATCATAATGGCTAGAGTTAAAAGGGGAGTTGAATCTCGAAGAAAACATAAAAAAGTTTTAAAACTAGCTAAAGGCTACAGAGGAGCTAGGAGCAGGACTTTTAAAGTCGCAAAGCAAGCAGTGACTAGAGCTGGTCAGTATGCTTACAGAGATAGAAGAGTTAAAAAAAGAGATTTCAGGTCTTTATGGATTATTAGAATTAATGCTGCAGTCAGAGAAAACGGTTTAACTTATAGCAAGTTCATGTCTGCTCTAAAAAAAATGAATATAGATTTAGACAGACGCGTCCTTGCTGAATTAGCTGCTGAAGATAGTGAAGCTTTTTCTAATTTAGTATCTCTTGCCAAGGAAAATGCAGCATAATGAAGCATGGATTTAGATGCTTTAAAAGCAAATCTTAAAAAAGATTTTCAACAAATAGTCTCGCAAGAAGAGTTAAATCAACTCAAAGTTAAGTATCTTGGAAAAAAAGGGCAGATTACTGAGCTTTCAAAAAATATTAAAAACTTGCCTTCAAAAGAAAGACCTTCTTTTGGAAAAAAAATTGGTGAATTAAGAAGTCTTTATGAAGACCTTTTAAGTTCCGCTCAAGAAAAGATTGAATTACAAATTATCAACGAATCCCTTGAAAAAGAACGGATCGACGTAACCCTTCCAGGTTCTTTTAAATCTCAAGGGAAGCTTCATCCTTTGACTATAACCACCAAAAAGATAACAGATTTCTTTTCTTCCAAGGGATACTTGATTGAAGACGGTCCTGAGATTGAAAGCGATTATTATAATTTTGATGCTTTGAATATTCCTAAAGATCATCCTGCTCGCGATATGCATGATACCTTTTATTTAGATAACGGAAATCTTTTAAGAACACATACTTCTCCTGTTCAAATAAGATCCATTGAAAAAAGAGGCGCACCCTTAAAAATTATTTGTCCTGGAAAAGTTTATCGAAGTGATGCAGACAAAACACATACGCCTATGTTTCATCAGATAGAAGGTCTAGTTATTGATGAAAATGTTAATTTTGGCCATCTTAAAAATGAAATTATGACCTTCATAGATTTCTTTTTTGGGCTAGATACTAAAGTTAGGTTTAGACCTTCTTATTTTCCCTTCACAGAACCTTCTGCTGAAGTCGATATTATGGATAATAAATCCAAAAATTGGCTAGAAATCATGGGCTGCGGTTTAGTACATCCTAATGTGATAGATATGGCAGGATTGGATTCTAAGAAATTTTCTGGCTTTGCTTTTGGAATGGGGATCGAAAGAATGGCTAAGCTTTCTTATAAAATAGAAGATATGCGCTCTCTATTTTCAAACGACATAAAATTTCTATCTCAATAGCAATGAAAGTTTTATATTCAAATATTACTAAGGCTATTAAGGCTAAACCTAAAATTGAAAGTCTGTGCTATGACCTTACATTGATCGGAATAGAAGTTGATGAAATAAAGTCTTTTCAAGGAGATAAGATAATTGATTTTGATTTAACTCCAAATAGGGGAGATTGCTTTTCTGTAAAAGGTTTGGCGAGAGATTACTGCGCGTACAAAGATAAAAAATTTTCTTCAGTAACAAAAAGCTCTTTCAAAGGAAAAACCAAATTTAATAAAAAAATTAATTTATTTGCAAAAGATGCATGTCCAGCTTATTCAGCCGTTTCTATTACAAATTTAAAATTAATAAAGAAGTTTCCGGATTACATAAAAAAGACTCTCAAAGCAGCTGGAATTCAATCCATCCACCCCTTAGTGGATATTGTGAATTTTGTCATGCTAGAGAGCGGTCAGCCAATGCATGTCTTTGATCAAGATAAAATTGAGGGAGATATTGAAGTTAGGTTTGCAAAAACAAAAGAACAAATAAAAATTTTAGGCGAAAAGAATCTTAAACTTTCTAGAGACTGCCTTGTTATTGCTGATGAAAAAGAACCTATAGCTTTTGCCGGAATTTCAGGAGGTTTAAATCATTCAGTTTCCAAAAAAACACAAAATTTTCTGATCGAATCTGCTTTTTTTAGTCCCAGTATTATTAAAGGCAAAGCTAGAAGATATGGATTTCAAACTGATGCTTCTCAAAGATTTGAAAGGGGTGTTGATTTTAATCTTCATGAGGATGCTTTAAAGGAGGCACTCGCAATTATTCAAGAAATCTATCAGGCGGATATTTCTAATGTAGAGACAATTAAAAATAAGCATTTTCCTAAGAAAAAAGTCATAAACATTTCTATAAAAGACGTAAATCTGAAACTTGGAACCGATCTTAAAGAAAATACAATCAAGTCTATTTTGAATAGACTTGAAATTAAATTGATCAAAAAAAATAAAAACAATTTAACTTTCGAAGTACCTAGCCATCGTTTTGATTTATCAATTAAAGAGGACTTAATAGAAGAGGTTGCAAGAATTGTTGGCTATGACAATCTACCTCAAATTAAAAACGATTCAATAACTCAGCACTATGAAAAATCAGATTACGATTTTATCAATCAGATCAAAACTTTTATGACAAACAAAGGGTTCAATGAAGTCATAAACTATTCTTTTCTTGATAGACAGGTCTTAGAAAATTTAGATATTGAAAACAAAAGTATTTCTATAAAAAATCCTCTTAATCATTCTTTAAGCACCTTAAGAACTTCTTTACTACCAAGCCTAGCAACAAATTTAGAATTTAATATCAATAGAGGGCAAAATTTCTTAAGTATTTTTGAAATGGGTAAATCCTTCTCAAACGATACTCATATGGAATACTTAAATCTTGCTGGATTAATTTACGATGATGAAAAGTTTAAAAATTGGAATACAAATCAAAATTATGATTTTTACTATTTAAAAGGAATCTTGGAAAACCTCTTTGCAGAATTCAGAATAGAGAAAATATTCTGGAAAAAATCTCAAAATGATTTATTACATCCCTACGCGTCTGCAGACATTTATCTAAAAAATAAGCTCATTGGGACTGTTGGGAGCATCAATCCAAGGTTTATAAAATCACTTGGACTCAATAAAGCTTTCTTATATTTTGAAATAAAGGTTGAATCCTTACCAAGAAATGATCTTGGAAAATTAATAGCGCCTTCAATTTATCCTATATCTCAAAGAGACTTTTCTTTTGAAATAGATAATAAAGTTTCTTATGAACAAATAGAAAATTGCATTCACATTTCATCAAAAAATTTTTTGATCGGCACAAAAATTTTTGACGTTTATGATGGTAAAAATATCTCTGATGGTAAAAAAAGTATTGCCTTTAGAATCTCATGGGGCTCAAGTAAAAAAACTTTATCTGAAGAAGAGATCAATAAAGAAGCAAATCTTATTATTTCCGGTATGCAAAAAAAACTTGGGGCAATTTTAAGATAAATGACCCTGACTAAGGCAAATATCGTAAATGTTTTAAGAGAGCAGTTAGGCCTTCCAAAAAAAGATTGTTTGAAAATAGTTAATGCCTATTTTGAGGAAATTAGCAAAGGCTTAGAAAGAGGAGAAGAAATAAAAATTCCAAAGCTTGGAAATTTTGTCGTCAAGCATAAAAAAAGTAGACCTGGAAGAAATCCAAAAACAGGCGAACCACATAAAATCTCCGATAGAAATGTCGTTTCTTTTAGAGCGTCAAAAAAACTTAGAGAGTCTTTGTAAAATTGGAAATTGACCTTGCCAGCTTGCCTGATAAAAAATACTTTTCTATGGGAGAGGCAAGTAACTTATTAGGCGTAAAAGATCATATTTTAAGATATTGGGAAAAAGCTTTTAAAAATTATTTTCTTGTTAAAAGAATTTCTAACAGAAGAATGTTCCAAAAATCAGACTTGGTCATTTTCTTAAAAATAAAAGAACTCTCTGAAAGAGGTCTAAATATTAAGGCAATTAAAAAAGTCTTAGAAGAAGGAGATCTTTCTTTAGAGCTTGACGTAGAAATAATAGAATCTCTCAAAGAGGTTCTCAAAATATTGAAAACATAACGGGGTGTAGCGCAGCCTGGTAGCGCACTTGACTGGGGGTCAAGTGGTCGTGGGTTCAAATCCCGCCACCCCGACCAAATTGATTTGTAAATTTTTGACTTTATAACTTTTATGTTCTTGGATTTATAACTTGTATAATGTTTTTATGGAAAATCCAAAAAACCTTTTTAAAGAGGAAGAATTTAGTTGGAAGCTCTATAAAGGGGGAGATAGTTTTGATTACCATATCGACTACTCTGATGCTGTACTTGATGCGCGGGAAGATGGAAGGCTAGAGATTTTAGTTAAGTGGGAACCAAATTCATATTGTCATCTCCATAAACATACCGCTGAAACTTCTTCAGTGGTTTTAAAAGGTGAATTACATGTTTCTGATTTTGATATCAAAACAGGCGAAGAGACTAATAAAAGAATAAGAAAAGTAGGAGATTTTGTTCATAAAGAATCAGGAGATATCCACATGGAAAAGGGTGGGCCGGAAGGAGCTTTGGTATTATTCATGATTTATGACTCTTCTGGAAAAGGAAACTTAGCTGAGTCAATTACGAAATCAGGAAAAGTTCTTTCCTCTTCAAATATAAAGAATATCTTAAAAAGAATTTCTCAATAAAAAAAAATATGGAAAGACAGTACCAAATTATTTTATACGGAGCTACAGGATTTACAGGAAGATTATGTGCCGAATATTTTCAATCAAATTATCCGGATTTAAGTTGGGCTATATCAGGCAGAAATAAAGAAAAGTTAGAAGATTTAAAAAAGGAACTTAATTTGGCTTGCGATATCTTCGTTGCTGACTCTGATGACTATGAGGCAATTCAAAATTTTGTAAAGCAAACTAAAGTTGTTCTTTCTGCTGCGGGACCTTTTGCAAGATACAGCACAAAAGTTGTAGAAGCTTGTGTTGAGAATAAAACTCATTACACAGACATCACAGGAGAAAATCATTGGGTTAAAGGTTTAATTGAAAGATTTCATGACAAGGCAGCCTTAGACGGAACTAGAATCATTCCTTCTTGCGGCTATGATTCGATTCCTTCTGATATGGGCGTTTTCTTTTCAGTAACTAGATCAGAAAAACCGGTTTCTCATGTAACCGTTTATCATTCTGCAAAAGGGGGAGCTAGCGGAGGTACAACTGAAACAATGTTCACAATGGGTCCATTGCCAAAGGAAATGAGAGATCCTTTTTTATTGAATCCTCAAGATACTGTTTCAGAGAAACAAAAAAATAATAGTGCCGATGGTTTTACTATCGAACCTATTCCGGGAACCAATGAATTTTCAGGAATGGGATTAATGGCATTTGCTAATACAAGAGTCGTTAGAAGAAGTGCAGCCTTGTTTGATTTAAATCAAAAATCTTATGGTAAAGATTTCACTTTTAAAGAGCTTGGAAGTTATCCATCTAAAGCTGCAGCACGAATAACTACTTTTGTCTTGATGGCAGCTTTTCTTGTAATAGCTACTCCATTGAGACGTCTAGTGAGACCTTTTTTGTTAAAGCCTGGAGAAGGACCAGATAAAGAAACTAGAGATAATGGCTGGTTTAGAGGATTATTTGTAGCAAAACTTCAGAATGGTGATGAAAAACGTTTCGAAATAGTTGGCTCTGGAGATCCGGGTTATAAATCTACTTCAAAAATGGTATGTGAATCAGCCTTAACTTTAGCTTTTTCAAATGATTTACCATTTGGTAACGAATTTGGAGGAGTTTTAACTTCAGCCGTAGGACTAGGCAATCCTTTAATAAGCAGGTTAATGAAAGCAGGGATCACCTTCGAAGAGCTTTCTTGATATAACTAAATTTAAGTATTTTATAACCCAATATAAGTTTTATTTATATATCATACAAATATTCAGATTTTCATTTTCTCCCAAAGAAACTCTCCTAAATCTGGATTCAGCGAGTCTTTTCCCCATAAAAGGCTCGCTTTTTTTGGCGAGATGATGTGTGTTAAATTTTATGTTGGGCGCAACTATACACATCGTCTTGTCACCATAATATGACTAATTTATTTATTTTTAATTCAGATTTTAGAATAAGAGACAATCCCGCTCTTTTTCATGCTGCTGAAAATGGTGAGTCTTTAGTAGCAATGTTTATTCACAATCCTAAAAAATGGGAAAGTCATAACGAAAGTGATTTAAAAATTGCATTTCAAATTGATAATCTAAAAAATATTTCTAAAGGATTAGCCGAGCTCAACATATCTTTAAAAGTCATTCATGCTGAGGGTATAGGCGATGAAAATAAAAAAATTGTTGAGTACGTAAAAAATAACAATATAAATGAAGTATTCATTAATAAAGAATATGGAATCAATGAAATAAATAGAGACCAAAATCTAGAAAAAGAAATAGCAAATTTAAATAAGAAACTTAACTCATTTGATTCTTCTGTTTTTCTTCCCGAAAGTATTAAGACTCAAAGCGATACATTTTTTAAAGTTTTCACACCATACTCAAGAGCTTTTAGATCAAAACTTCTTACAAAAAAACTTGAAGTATTAGGTTTGCCAAAAAAACAAAAGAAAAAAATTCAAGAAAGCGATGAAGTTGAAAATATCTCTATAAGTGCAGAAAGAAAGAAAATTTTAGAGCTTTATTTAATAGGAGAAGAATACGCATTAGATAAATTAGATAAATTTATTGATCACAAAATACATTCTTACAAAGAGAAAAGGGATTATCCTGCAATCGATGGGACAAGTTCGCTTTCACCTTATCTTTCTTCAGGAGTTTTATCTTCAAGGCAATGTCTTTTTAAGGTTTTTGAAAAACTCTCAGAAGAGGAGGAGGGAATCAAGACTTGGGTAAATGAAATCATTTGGCGAGAATTTTATAAATATATTCTTTTCCATAATCCAAGAGTAAGTAAAAATTTATCTTTTTCAGAAAAATATGATGATTTTCTATGGTCAGACAATCAAGATCATTTTATTGCTTGGTCAAAAGGTAAGACCGGAGTTCCTATTATTGATGCTGCAATGAGGCAGCTAAATTCAACTGGTTGGATGCACAACAGACTTAGAATGATAGTTGCGATGTATCTTTCAAAAAATTTACTTATAGATTGGCGAAAGGGTGAGAAATATTTCATGCAGAATTTGATTGACGGTGATTTTGCTTCCAATAATGGTGGCTGGCAGTGGAGCGCATCAACTGGAGTAGACGCAGCACCATATTTCAGGATTTTTAATCCCATTACCCAATCTGAGAAATTTGATAAAAAGGGAGATTTCATAAAAAATTGGATTCCTGAAATCTCATCTGTTAAAAATATCCACGACCCATCAACTGATGAAAGAAATGACCTAGGGTATAGTAATCATTTAGTAGACTTAAAAGAGTCTAGAAAAAAAGCCATTGAAGCATTTTCTAAATTTTCAAAATAAAGACAAATGAAAAAAGACAATACTCCTGAATATATGAAACAGTTATCCGGGAAGGTTTTGGAGATTAATTTCAAATCTCAGTCCTTGAAAATGTCATTCCTGGCTACTGAAGACATTTGTCATTCAAATGGGACAATTATTCAAGGCGGCTTTACTACGGTTATGATGGATTCATGTATGGCTTTTTTAGTAATGGAATTGACCGATTTTATCTACACGCCAATGTCGATTGATATAAATGTTTCCTTTTTGGCTGCAGGAAGGCCTGGGCAATTAGACTGTAAATCTAAAATTATAAAATTAGGCAAATCGATTGGTTTTGCTAGTGCAGAACTTCATCAAGAAGGTGAAATAATTGCTACCGCATCTTCCAGTTTAAAACTGGTAAAAATTGAAGGTTCTCAGAAAGATTTTCTTAAAGATAATATTGCTAAAGACGCAAAAATAATAAAAGCTTAAATTCCAAAATCCCAAGATAATCCTTGGTGATATTTTTTTAGGACTTGTTTAGCTATTAAAATCCTATGAACCTCATCTGGACCATCAGCTAGTCTTAAAGTCCTAGCTCCTTGATACATTCCAAATAAAGGCAGATCAGCAGAGACTCCTTTCCAGCCGTAAACTTGAATAGCTCGATCGACCACTCTATGCATCGCTTCAGGAACATAGATTTTAATTGCCGAAATATCTACCCTAGGGTCATTTTCACTATCCATTACTTCAGCGCAATGAATGGTCATTAATCTTGCTGTTTGAATATCAATGTATGAATCGGCAATAAAGCCTTGAATCAATTGTTTTGTTTCTAGCTTTCCGCCGTGGACCTCTCGCGTAATGGTTCTTTGCAACATTAGATCAAAAGCTCTCCACATTTGACCAATACTATTCATGCAATGGAAGACTCTTCCAGCACCCAATCTATCTTGAGCTGCAGCATGTCCAGTTCCTCTCGCACCCAGTTGGTTCTCTACTGGAACTCTGACATTTTCATATTTAATTTCAACGTGATCTCCTCCTGTATGTCCCCAAATAGGAACCGAACGAATGACATTAAATCCGGGTGTATCAGTAGGGACAATTATCTGAGTCATTTGAGAATTTACTTCGCCATCTTCACCTTCTTCTTCTGTTCTGCACATTACGATTGCAAAGTCCGCTTTGATTCCATTTGAAGTCATGACTTTATGACCATTTATGACCCATTCGTCACCTTCCTTTTTTGCAGAAGTTTGAATAGATCTTGGATCAGAACCTGCATTATCGGGTTCCGTCATAGAAAATGCTGATTCCATTTCTCCAGCAATCAAAGGCTCAAGCCATTTCTTTTTTTGTTCTTCAGAACCATATTTAAGTAAGACCTTTTGATTACCTGAGTTAGGAGCAATTACTCCGAAAAGCTTATTAGAAAGTGGTGACCATGCAAGGATTTCATTCATATAAGCATGAGCCATAAAACCAATACCCATGCCGCCATATTCTTCTGGAAGATGAGGCGCCCATAACTTTTCTTTTTTTACTTGTTCTCTTATTTCTTTTCTGACCGAAGCAGAATTTTCACTTTTTGAATAAATTTCTCTTTCATTAGGAATAATTTTTTCTGCAACTATGTTTGCTGTTCTAGTTCTAATGTCATTAATATCATCAGATAAAGTAGGTATTGGTGAAATTTGCATTTTTTTCTCTTAGCTATTTTATTAAGTTAAATAATTAAGTTTTACTATATACTTTTATTCTAAATTCAAAAAATCCTTTTAATAATTCTTATGAAAAAAATTTCTTTTTTATTTATAACAATTCTTATCTCGGCTTGTGCCATAGACGCAACAAAAAAAGAGAATCTTGTAGAAACTAAACTTGTTTCTTCAATCTCGGATAAATATGTTGGTATCGAACTAAAAAATAGCTATCAATGGCTAGGCATTCCCTATGCAGAGCCTCCTCAAGGTAGTTTGCGTTGGAAAGCTCCGAGAGTTCTAAATAAACAAATGGAAAAAGTTAAGGCTTTTAAATATAGCGATGCATGTCCTCAGGTTCCATCTATCTCTTTAGATAGGGGCGGTAATGGTGAATATACTGGATCGGAAGACTGTCTTTATTTAAGTATTTTTACTCCAAAAAAAATAAGTTTAGATAAAAAACTCCCGGTTATGTTTTGGATTCATGGAGGAGGTAACACTTCTGGAGAGGCTGCTTCATATGATTTCAGTAAGTTGGCTTCTGCTCATGAACTTGTAATTGTTTCAATAAATTACAGACTGGGCTTTTTAGGTTGGTTTTATCACCCAGCATTTGCTGCAACATCTAACAACTTGGAAGATAAATCAGGAAATTTTGGAACACTTGACCAAATTATGGCTTTGAAGTGGGTAAAACAAAATATTGAAGATTTTGGAGGGGATAAGAACAACGTCACTATATTTGGAGAGTCAGCTGGTGGACATAATGTTTTTGCTCTGCTGAGTTCTCCTCTTGCAAAAGGTCTTTTTCACAAAGCAATTTCTCAAAGCGGGGCAACAAATACATTTGATTTAAAAGAAGCATCTAAGTTTTTTGATGACAAAGAATCTTCTTTGTTAACTTCTTCAAAAGAGGTTGTAAGCAAATTATTGGTCTCATCTGAGATTTCTAAAGATCTGTTTGAAGCAAATATTGCCCAAGATTCAATGAACGAATTTAAACTCTTAGAGCTAATGCAAGGATTAGATTTAGGTCAGGTCTTTAAAGTTTACAAAGCAATAGATAAATCCAAACAAGTTGGAAAAAAAATGATTCCGAGGGTTTTAAGCGACGGTCATGTAATTCCCAACAGAGGTATGCAATTTTCTAGAAAAAGTTTTTACAACGATGTGCCAGTAATCTTTGGCACCAATCGAGACGAAACAAAACTTTTTGCTGCTATGGAATCAGATTACTCAACTAGTCTTTTCAACAGATTAATCGTTGTGCGTAATCAAGAGATGTATGACTTAACAGCCGAATATGCATCAAACAATTGGAAAATCTCTGCAGTTGATAATCCCGCAAGAGACATGATCGCTTCAGGCAAAAAAGATGTATTTGCCTACAGATTTGATTGGGATGAACAAGGAAAGTTGTTGTGGATGGATTTTTCAAAGATATTTGGAGCAGCCCATGCCATGGAAATACCTTTTGTCACTGGAACCATGAAGCTTCTTGGAATAGAGAGATTTATGTTTAATGATGAAAATCTTCCAGATGCCATTAGGTTATCTATTGCCATGCAATCTTATTGGGCTGAATTTGCCTACACTGGAGATCCTGGAAAAGGTAGAGATAATAACCTACCAAAATGGAATTCTTGGTCGAGCTCAGGAGAAAAATTTTTGATCTTAGACTCTCAAAATGATCAAGGCATAGTCATGAGCGATTTTGAATTAAGAAGAATTGATGAATTCAAAAGATTATATGCAGACTCAAGAATCAAAAAAAATAAAACCAAATGTAAATTTCTAAACAATTTGGTTCAAAACGCCTATGAAAAAGATGCCATTTCTTTTTATAATGACAAATGTTTACAAGGAGAGTAAGAAATGAAAAAAATAGATTTTTATTTTGATTTTGCTAGCCCAAATGCTTATTTGAGCCACAAAGTAATTCGAAAAATTAAAAAAAACTTAGGCGTAGAAGTTAACTACATTCCTGTTTTGCTTGGAGGGATTTTTAAAGCAACCAACAACAAACCCCCAATGGAGCAATTCTTTGGCGTAAAAAACAAGAACGAGTATCAAAACTTAGAAATGCAGAGATTCATTGAAAGACATGAATTACATGATTTTAAAATGAATCCACATTTTCCAGTAATAAGCCTTCAAATTATTCGTGGAGCTATTGCAGCAGAGATGGATGGCTATTTAGAAGACTATATTGATAAAGTTTTAGTCCACATGTGGGAAGAGCCAAAAAAAATGGATGATCCTGAAGTTATAAAAGCAGCTTATGAAGAATCAGGTTTTGATGGTGAAAAGTTAATGGCTCAAATGCAAGACCCAGAAGTAAAAGCCAAACTGATCTCAAATACCGAGGCTGCTGTGGAAAGAGGAGTATTTGGTATTCCTACCTTTTTTGTCAACGATGAGATGTTTTTTGGTAAAGATACTCTTTGGCAAATTGAAGAGCTTCTTTCGAAATAATTCTTTAATTTTCAAATCTTTTTTTCAAATTGGAACTCAAAAAACTCCAAATAATAAAAGCTGAGATAAAGAAATAAAATGAAACATACTCTGATACTTGATTAAGTTCGAATGTCATTCCCACAAAAGTTAAAAATATACTTATTAAGGTAACTATCAAAAGACTTTGAACTTTTGAATAGCCATTATCTAGAAAGAAATGATGAACATGCTCTCTGTCAGATCTATACAAAGAAACTCCAAGAAGCGCTCTTTTAAACATTACTCTTAAAGCATTTAAAAGCACCAAAGCTATGAGCCAAGGAGCGGTAATGGGGCTAATTACTTCAAATTCAGCTGCGCTAATCAAGAACCAAGCAGCAGTATAGCCAATCGCCATAGAACCATGATCTCCCATGAAAACTCTATTCTTTTTTCCAAAAAAACTTAAATTCATTAAAAAATAAGGCAGAAAAGCTAATAAAAATATCGCAAAAAAAATACCGATACCTCCGCTGAAATAAAATATGGCAGATGCAGCAATTAAAACTTGAGTCGAAAAAAGACCGTCTAAGCCATCAATCCAATTGAAGGCATTTGCTACTCCTACAACACAAAATATTGTAAAAATTGGACCAATAACTCTATTCAAAGTTATTTCTCCAAAGCCAAAAAGATTTCCAAGAGAAGTAAGACTTAAATCAGAAACTCCAATTACTATTCCAGAACATAAAATCAAAGTCATAAATCTAAACCAAACAGGAAGCTCTAAAATGTCATCAAAAAATGAAACCGCAGCAACAATTAATCCAGTTATTCCAAATAATAATCCAGTTTTAATATCCAGATTCCATGATGAAAGTTTTAAAGCCTCTGTTTCAAAAAAAATTTCTAAAAATTGCGAGTAGCTTAATAGTAAATAAAGACTCCCAATGACTACCAAAGACGACATGACTGATATTCCGCCTGAGATAGGAACCAACATTCTATGTTTCTTTTTTTCACCATCAGGCACATCAACGATTTTTAATCTTCTTAAAATTATTCTAAATAAAAAATGAATAATCAGACTTATGAAAAATAAGAAAGAAAAAGTAGCCAAATAAAAGGGCTGAAAAATTTCTGGCATTTGGCAGGGATCTTAAGAGTTTAATTTAAAAAACTATCGTCTTTCTCAAGCATTAAGTCATACAAAGGCTGAAAACTAGCCCACATTGCCATTTCTGTTCCTACTTGTGTTTTTGTTAACTTAGCAACGTCGTCAGAAATTCTTTCCATTTGACCTGCGGCTTCAGCCAAAAGTTGAGATTGGCAGCATCTGTCCATTGATAAAAATGCCCATAATGCTGCATCTACAGATTCACCAGTCGTTAACAAGCCATGATTTTTTAAAATAGCTGCTCTTTTGTCTCCAAGAGCTTCTGCAATTCTATCGCCTTCATCAGTTTCTAAAACAACTCCAGTATAATCATCGAATAAAACGTGATCATCATAAAAGGCACAAGAATCTTGAGTAATAGGTTCTAAAAGTCTGCCTAAAGTTGAAAATGATTTTCCATACATCGAATGAGAATGAGCAGCAGCATTTACGTCTGATCTTGCTTCATGAAGTCTGGAATGAATAGCAAAAGCTGCAGTGTTTAACATTTTATCCTCGCCTTGGACAATATTTCCGTCTCTATCTACTAAAATCAAATCAGATATACATATCTGACCAAAATGCATCCCAAAAGGATTTACCCAAAAATAGTGAGGATATTCTGGATCTCTAAGAGTGATATGACCCGCAATTCCTTCGTCGTAACCAAAATGCGAGAACATCCTGAAACCTGCAGCAAGTCTTTCTAATTGATGTCTTCTAATTTCTTCCATTGTTTTACACTCAACTGGAACAATAGAACCTTTAGTTTTCTGAGGAAGTTTCCCTAAAGAAGTGTCGATAGGTAATTTTATTTCTTTTTCATCTGACATTTCATCTTCTCCTTAAAATTCTTCGATATTCTAACTTAATATTTTGTACAATTTATATCTCATTTTAATAAAAAAATTATGCCCAAGAAAAGAAAAGGTTTCAGAATAGAAAAAGATAGCTTGGGAGAAGTTTATGTTCCTAATTCCGCTATATATGGAGCACAAACTCAAAGAGCAATTGATAATTTCCCGATTAGCGGAATCAAAATGGATTTTCCCTTTACTAATTCATTTATCGATTCATTGGGTATTATTAAGGACGCCGCTGCTAGAGCAAACAAAACTCTTGGTCTTTTGTCTTCAAAGAAAGCCAATGCCATATCAAAAGCTGCAAAAGAGGTTTGGCAGAGCAAACACAATGATCAATTTCCAATAGATGTTTTTCAAACGGGTTCTGGTACAAGTTCAAATATGAATGCCAATGAGGTCATAGCAAATTTAGCTAGTAAGTTTGCTAAAACACACATTGATCCTAATGACGACGTAAATATGAGTCAAAGCAGTAATGATGTTATTCCTACCGCGATAAAGATAAGCGCTCACATAGATTTAACTAAAAAACTTCTTCCAGCATTGGACAAACTAATTGAAGTTACTGAAAAAAAAGGAAATTCTTTAAAAGGTTTGGTAAAAACAGGAAGAACTCATTTGATGGATGCAATGCCATTAGATTTTCGTCAAGAACTTTCTGCTTGGGTAGCTCAATTAAAGAATTCAAAAAAAACTCTTTTGTTCTTAGAAACCAGAATGTTGGAGATGCCCTTAGGCGGGACAGCAGTTGGAACAGGTATAAATGCTCATCCCAGATTTGCCAAGTTATTTGCTCAAGAATTGAATAAGTTAAGTGGAGGTAAGTCTAAAAATGTTCCAAGCGATAATTTTTTTCATGAACTAAGCGCACAAGATACAGCTGTTCAAGTTTCTGGAGAACTCAAAAATTTAGCAACTATTTTATTAAAAATCTCAAATGATCTGCGTTGGATGAACAGTGGTCCTTTGGCAGGCTTATCAGAAATTGAACTTCAAGCTTTACAGCCTGGAAGCAGCATAATGCCAGGGAAAGTTAATCCAGTCATTCCAGAAGCAGTGGCAATGGTTGCTGCAGATGTTATTGGAAATGATGTCGCCATAAGTATTGGCGCACAATCAGGAAACTTTCAGCTTAATGTAATGTTGCCTGTAATTGCTTATAACCTCCTAAAAAGCATTAATATTTTAAGTGGCGGCATGAATGTTTTAGCGTCCAAAGCCATAAAAACTTTTAAGGTAAATCAAAAATCAATTCAAGCATCTTTAGATAAAAATCCTATCTTGGTTACAGCTTTAAACCCTATCATCGGTTATGCAAAAGCAGCAGCTATAGCAAAAAAAGCTTACAAAGAAGATAGAGCAATAATCGACGTTGCTCTGGAAGAAACTGACTTATCAAAAGCTAAATTACAAAAATTATTAAATCCAGAAAAATTAACTAAAGGCGGAATAAACTGATGGAAAAACTGCTTGAGGGAAAATGCGAAGCTTGCAAAGCTGATGCTCCTCTAGTGACCCATGAAGAGAAAAAAACATTGATGCCACAAATTCCTGGCTGGGATGTAATAGAGATTGATGGCATAGAACAGCTTACTTGTGCTTTTGCTTTCAAAGATTATTTGTCGGGTTTAGATTTTGTAAACAGAGTAGCCGATCTTGCAGAAGAAGAAGATCACCATCCCGAAATAGTCTTGGAATGGGGAAAAGTCACTGTTAATTGGTGGTCTCACAAAATTAAAGGATTGCACAAAAATGATTTTATCGCTGCTGCTAAAACGGATGCTTTGTTTAGCGAATAATTATTCTAGAACCAATCGCAAAACCAATGAGTGTAATTGCTCCCATCAACAAGAAGGACTCAAGATAAAGGTTTAGATCAAAAGCTGTCCCTACCATCACCATACCTATGGGTTGGACCGGTACGATTAATAACGCCGATACTCCTCTAACAGAGCCAAGATTTTGTGAACCAAAAGCTTTAAGAAAACAGGCACTCATAAGAACCATAGCGCCACCAAATCCTAAACCAAAAACAAAACAAAAAATTGTGAAGACAAGATAATTATCAATCAAAGTCAAACCAAAGATTCCAATAGATTGCATTGCCATCATAATCATCACAGGAATATTTGGGTTTAATCTATCCATGAGATAACCAAAGAATACTTTACCAACCACACCACCAAAGGCTGCAAAAGAGTATGCAAAGACAGTCTGTTTTATAGGAAAACCTAAAATGGTCCAAGTCTCCATAAAGCCTAGATTTTCTGAATGCAAAGGCAAGTGAAGTAAAACTCCTCCCATTGCTAAAAACTGAAAAGCAAAAGCAAGAGAGATTATCCAAAAAATACCATGTTTGAAAAAATCTTTGATTTCCATCAAATCTTGAGAAGAATCTAAAGTAGGTTGATCAGGAAGATTATCTTTGTGTTGGCCAATCTCTTCAGGAGTATCGATTACGAAATATCTAACAGTTGGAATCAATAAAAAAATTACTATCAAGCCAAAAACCATGTAAACGTTTCGCCAACCTATCATTTCAATAAGTGGATCAACTAAAATTGGCAAGACAACCCCAGAAAAAGATATACCAATGGCAGCTATTCCGAGAGCCATACCGGCATTACTTTCAAACCAATTAGCAACTAATTTTGTAACAGAAAGATTTCCTAAAGCAGGTCCACCAATAGCAAGCAACGTTGCATAAATTAAAAGCAGACTAAAGCTGCTTTGAACAAATGAAATGGAAAACAACCCAAGACTGAAAATTACCCCCCCAATCATCATTATTTTTTTTATGGAAAACTTATCTAATAATCTTCCAAGAAAAATTGAAGCTACGGCAGAGCTTACGAACCAAAGAGACAAAGCACCTGAAAGTTGAGATTGTGTAGCACCTAAATCCCTCTCTAAAGCGTTGAACATCAAAGGAAAGCAGTAAAAAATAAAGCCAACGACGGAGAATTCCATCATCATCCCCGTATAAACCATTTGCCAGCCTTTGAACTTCATTTTTTAGGGTAACTTTGTTTTTTGTTTTCTTTCTGTATAATTTGAAAATGTTGCGTATTGAAGAGCAAGCTTTTACCTTCGACGATGTACTTTTAGTACCGAAATATTCTAGCGTCCTTCCTCAAGGAACCGATTTAAGCACAAAATTAACCAAACAGGTTAATTTAAAAATTCCAATAGTATCCGCAGCCATGGATACGGTTACCGAAAGTAGAATGTCAATTGCCTTAGCGGAATTGGGCGGAATTGGAATAATTCATAAAAATATATCCATTGCTGATCAAGCAAAAGAAGTTTCTTTGGTTAAAAAATTTGAAAGCGGAGTAGTAAGAGATCCAATTACCATTTCCTCTAAAAAAAGTGTTGGGGAATTAATCAAACTTACGCAAGACTTGAATATTTCAGGCATGCCTGTTGTAAATGATGGAGATCTAGTTGGCATTGTGACCTCCAGAGATTTTCGTAATGTCTCTGATTTATCAGCTCCGGTAGAATCCATCATGACGCCAAAAAAACGTTTGGTAACTGCAGAGGAAGACGAAAAATTAGATATTATTAAAAACCTCCTTTATAAAAATAGAATAGAAAAAATCTTATTGGTTGATAAAAGTTTTGCCTTAAAAGGTCTAGTAACCTTAAAAGACATCAATAAAAATAAGGATTTTCCTTTAGCCTCAAAAGACACCGAAGGTAGACTTCTCGTAGGAGCTGCCGTTGGTAATGGTGAAGAAACCGATGATCGAGTAGATGCTCTTGTTGAGGCAGGCGTTGATGTCCTTGTCGTTGATAGTGCTCATGGCCATTCCAAAGGCATCATTGATAGAGTTACAAGAATTAAGAAGCTGAAAAAAGGTATTCAAGTTATTGGAGGAAATGTTGCAACGGGCGATGGTGCTTTAGACTTAATCAAGGCAGGTGCCGATGCCATTAAAGTTGGAATAGGTCCTGGATCGATTTGTACGACCAGAATAGTAACTGGAGTTGGCGTACCTCAGATTTCTGCTATTGCAAATGTAGTGAAAGCCATTGGTAAAAGGAATATTCCAGTTATTGCTGATGGGGGGATTAGATTCTCTGGTGATATTGCAAAAGCCATAGCTGCTGGAGCCAGTACCGTTATGCTTGGTAGTATTCTTGCCGGAACAGAGGAAGCCCCAGGACAGGTAGAACTTTTTCAAGGGAGAAGTTATAAATCTTACAGAGGCATGGGTTCGGTTGGAGCTATGTCTGGAGAGACAAATTCTGGAGATCGATATTTTCAAGATGATGTTTCAAGTTCTGACAAACTGGTACCGGAAGGAATTGAAGGTAGAGTCCCTTATAAAGGTTGGGTAGAAACTACCATCCATCAAATGCTTGGCGGTTTAAGACAAAGCATGGGTTATACGGGAAGCAAAGACATCAAAGCTATGAGAACCAAAACAAAATTTGTGCAGATTACATCGGCAGGAATTAACGAAAGTCATGTTCATGACGTGAGCGTCACAAAAGAAGCGCCAAATTACAGAATAAGTTAAAAGTGAATAGCGCTATTGATTCAGAAAAAATAATTATTCTGGATTTTGGTTCACAATATACTCAATTGATTGCTAGGCGTATCAGAGAACTTGGAGTTTATTCCGAAATTCTGTCTTGCAATACTTCTTATAGAAACATTCTTAAAGCTAATCCCAAAGGCATTATCATCTCTGGAGGCCCAGAGTCAGTAAATGAAAAAAATACTCTTAAAGTTGATCCTAAAATTTTAGAAACTGAAATACCCATTTTAGGAATTTGTTATGGCATGCAACTCATGTCAAAACACTTTAAGGGGTTAGTAAATACTTCAAAGAAAAGAGAATTTGGCCATGCTGAAATTAAATTGAATAAAAGTAAGTTATTTCAAGATATCAAAATCTCTACACTAAATGTTTGGATGAGTCATGGTGACAAAGTAACTAAATTACCCAAAGGTTTTAAAAAAGTTGCTTCCTCTAAAAATAGTCCAATTGCAGCTTTTGAAAATAATTCAATTAAAAAATATGGCTTACAGTTTCATCCAGAGGTAACACATACCGAAAAGGGCGCTCGAATTTTAAAAACTTTTGTTAGGGAAATATGCAACTGTCAGACTAAATGGAGACCAAAAAACATAGTCGAAAAACTTGTTGATGATATAAAAAAACAAGTAGGTAAGAAAAAAGTATTATTGGGTATTTCCGGCGGAGTTGATTCTTCAGTGGTTGCTGCACTTTTATCAAAGGCAATAGGCAAGCAATTGGAATGTATTTTTGTTGATAACGGTTTATTAAGAAAAGATGAAGCCAAACAAGTGCTTAGAGATTTAAAAAAGGCTTTAAAAATAAATATTCATTTTTCCGATTCTGAAAAATTTTTCCTTAAAAATTTAAAAGGTAAAGAAGATCCCGAAGAAAAGAGAAAGGTAATAGGAAAAAATTTTATAGACGTCTTTTTGAAGGAAGCAAAAAAAATTAAAGATGTCTCATTTCTAGCACAAGGTACAATTTATCCCGATGTGATTGAATCTTCAGGTATCAAAGGTGGAAAGGCGCATGTGATTAAATCTCACCACAATGTTGGCGGTTTACCTTCTTATTTAAATTTACCTTTGGTAGAACCTTTAAATTCTTTATTCAAAGATGAGGTGAGAAAAATAGGTCTTTCTTTGGGCTTGCCAAAGTCTTTGATCGGTAGACATCCTTTTCCAGGCCCTGGCTTAGCTGTAAGAACAATCGGAGAAATTACGAAAGAAAAATTAGATATTTTAAGGGAAGCAGATCATATCTTTATGGAAGAGCTGTCTTCAGCAAATCTCTACAACAAGGTAAGCCAAGCTTTTGCAGTATTTTTACCAATCAAAAGTGTTGGAGTTGTGGGTGATGCAAGACGCTATGAATATGTGATTGCTCTCAGAGCTGCAGAGACGATTGATTTTATGACCGCTAAAGCTTCTCAACTCAACCACAACTTATTGAATAAAGTCTCTGACAGGATAATTAATGAAATTCCAAAGGTTTCAAGAGTTGTTTACGATATTTCTAGCAAACCACCAGCTACTATCGAGTGGGAATAAATTATGATTGAAGGATCTTGTCATTGTAAGAAAGTTCGTTTTCAAATAGAGACTGAGAACGTATATGAGGATTTATATAGATGTAATTGCTCATTATGCAGAAAAAAATCTATTGTAATGAAGCCGGTATCTCAGAAATTTTTTACTTTGTTAGACGGCCATGAAAATTTAGGTTTATATAAATGGAATAAAAATATTGCTGAACATTATTTTTGTAAACTTTGCGGCGTTTATACTCATCATAAGAGAAGAAGATATCCTGATCAAATAGCAGTAAATTTTGCTTGTCTAGATGATTTAGATTTGCCTAAAGATGTCCACATAGGTTTAGTAGATGGGGCAAGTCATGATTAGTGTTGATAAGGCATTTTTGCCTTAAAAGGAATTATTAAAAAGGAGTAAAACTATGAAAAATTTAAACGATCAGATTAAATTTCCATGCGGCTTAACTATGAAAAATAGGTTTATGCTTGCTCCGTTAACAAACACTCAGAGTCATGAAAATGGAAAACTTTCAGATGAGGAATATAACTGGCTAACTATGAGAGCCAAAGGAAATTTTGGATTAACTATGTCTTGCGCTTCTCACGTGCAAGCAATTGGTAAAGGCTTTCCCGGGCAGTTGGGTATTTTTGGAGACGAACACATAGAAGGATTAAAAAGATTAACTGATGAAATCAAATCCCATGATAGTTTGGCTATAGCTCAACTTCATCATGCTGGAATGAGATCACCAGAAGATATTATAGGTGAACAGCCTGTCTGCCCATCAGATGATGAGGAGACAAACTCAAGAGCATTGTCGATAGATGAAGTTAAAAGACTAAGAGATGACTTCATTGAGGCAGGAGTTAGAGCAAAAAAAGCAGGGTATCAAGGAGTAGAAATCCATGGAGCTCATGGCTACATTCTTTGTCAATTTTTGAGTTCTGATATCAACAAAAGAGACGATGAATATGGAGGAAACTTAGAAAATAGGTCTAGAATAATTTTTGAGATAGTTGATGGAATTAGAGATAAATGCGGTTCTGAATTTCTATTAGGAGTTAGATTATCTGCGGAAAGATTTGGAATTAAATTGGGAGAATCAAAAGAAGTATGTAATAAACTTATTGACACTAACAAAATAGATTTTTTGGACATGTCACTTTGGGATTCCTTTAAAGAACCTGTAGAAGAAGAACATCAGGGAAAAAATTTGCTTGAACATTTTACGGAACTTGATTTTAAAGATGTTTTGTTAACAGTAGCTGGAAATATAAGAACAGGTGAAAATGTTCATAAGGTCCTCAGTAATAAAGTTGATTTTGTGACTATAGGAAGAGCAGCTATTCTTCATCATGATTTTCCATTGAGAGTGATGGAAAATCCAAATTTTGAACCTATAAAACTTCCAGTTTCAATAGCTCATTTAAGTAAAGAGGGTCTAAGCGATAAGTTTATAGATTACATGGGAGCCTGGCCTGGTTTCGTAGGGAAGTGACTTATTAAAATTAGAAAGGTTTCATATTAATCAAAATTTTGTAAATTTGAGAACTTGCTTTATAAGATCTTTATTCTTTTTAAATATTTTTTAGCAACTTTTTTTCCTATTTCGTAGTCTCCTTTTAAAACCTCAATATTTTTTGAATCTCTTTTTGAATTTAGTTTTTCTGGAGGACACAACTGAATAATTTCACAATCTTCTGGAGGATTATCAATAAAATCAAGAGCTCTGTTGTACGTCATATCATGATTTAGCAATGCTCTTCTCAATTTAGGATATTTTCGCGAAAGTAAGGCGCCTATGTAATTTTCAAGCTTGAGCTTCCTTCTAAATTTTTTTTCATATGTTCTTATTACAACTATTTTTTTAGCTCCCATTTCATATGCTTTTTCTACAGGCAAAGGATCTGCAATCCCTCCATCAAATTTCCTGCGACCATTTATTAAGCTTGGTGTTCTTACCAATATAGGAAGGGTTCCAGAGGCGATCATTTTCGGTATCCATTCACTTTCCCCAAAAGAGTAATATTCTGCATTCGCATTTATTGCATCTGTCACAACCGCAATGTAGTTTTTTTTATTTAGGTTATTTTTAATCTTCTCAATATTCGGTCGAAACTTTTTTTCACCATCTGTGTACATCTGATGAACCTTGAAAATATCCTTCCCAGTGAAAATATTTTTGTAACTGAAGTAATCACTAGAAGCGGCATAAAGCATTTTCTCAAGATTATTATCTGTTTCTCTTATCAGATACCAATAAAGAACAGCTACGCCATTTGATACGCCAATATAAATATCAAATGGATCGAAGTTCTTTTTTATAAAAGTATCAGTTATTCCAAAAGAAAATACACCTCTTTGACCGCCACCTTCCACGATAAGAGCTGTCTTATTATTTTCCATTATATGGAGGATTGTTAAAGGTAGAAAACACTATCAGAATGAGCAACTTAATTACTTAAAGTAGATAAAGTTAGACTTCAAATTCTTTTGAATTCTTTAACATATGTGCTGGCCCGTGGTTTAAATTTATAGCTGCATTTTCTCCGAAGAGCATTTCTTTTTGAGCTGCATAATGTTTTCTATCTTTAGCAAGAGGCGCCAATTCTTCTGCTTTTTTTATTGCTATCTCGGGTAATTCTTCAAACGAACCTTTGCCCTGAACAATTCCAGCTGCAAAAGCAGCTTCACCAGTCCATCGTTTGGATAATTGAACGGTCTCAAAAAATGAATTCGCAGGAATTTTATGTCTAAATAAAGCCAATTCTGGTCTCGGAATTTTAAATCCAAGTTGCATTTCATTTGCGCAAAGGAATCCTCGATCCTCTCTCATTAATCTTATGTCATGCGAGAGAGCCAACATAAAACCTGCACCAAAAGCATGACCATTGACCACACAAATACTAGGAATTGGTAAAGTAATAATCCTTCCCATTAAGTACATGAATTCTTCACCAAAAACTTCTCTGTCTCCACTTTCAGGATAGTCCTCAGGCTTTTGCATCCAGTCAAGATCTAACCCATTTGAAAAGAATTTAGGATCTTTAGAAGATGTTACCAACGCTCCTGGACCCTCGTCTTTTTCAATTTCATCCAATGCTTCTGCAAACTGTCTCACGAATGTAGTGTTCCATCGGTTTTCACCTGCGTTCATACACAAATGATAAATGGATTCTTTTTTTTCTAGTTCAATCACAATATTTTCCTAAAATGTTAATTTTTAAAAATACTATACACAAAAAATAATGAGTAACTAAGAGACTTTGTCTTGTAAAAAATACCTAAATTGTTTAATTTAACTTTAGACATATCAGGGAGAGCATATGACTAAAAAAACTACATCACCAGAATTCATTTCACTTGATGAAGCCGCAAAAATGAAAGAAGGAACAAGAATTACATTTGTTCCGGGAATTCAGGCAATTTATGCGGAAGCATTAAAAAATATTTGTTATGTAAAAAAAATAAAAATCATAAGAGTTTTACACCCCTTCATGGGCATTGATAAAAATACTGGTAAAGATAGACAAGCTAGGCTTTACGTACTTACTAGTCAAACTTCTCTGCCTACGATGTTTCATGATGAAGAGCGTCCCAGAAACGTTTGGGTAGAACAACTTGCTTTGGCAGAAAAGATCGGCTCCTCTGATAGCATAAATTTGATTCCGGATAATTTCCAAGATAGATCAGATATGTTTGGACTGTGCGCCATAGTTTTGGGTGAAGATGGACTTGTTTGGAATATGAGAATCTTATCGGATGGTCCGCTTGCAAGAAAATACGGTTATAGTGATGACGCAAGTTCCAAAGCTCCAAGCAAAATGGCAGAAATTGTCAAAGTGATTGACCGTCAGCTAGAAAAACAGCAAGAAAGAGGCTCTAAATATTTAATTGGCGACAAAATTTCTGCAATAGATATTTACTGGTCAACTATCAGTATGACAATTCTTCCAGCTTCTTTGGAAATTATGCCTAAGACTAAACAAAATGAGGGAATGCTTTTTTTCTTTGAGGCAAATTCCAAGATTCCAGAGATCAAAGAGGTATTGACAGATAGAATTCTTTCTCATCGAGACTATATTTTGAAAACTTATTGCGAAACTCCTGCTGTACTTGGTGGAGATCCTATTTAAAAAAATAAAAGATGTCTATTTGGAACGACTTATCGTGGGTTGAGGGGATAAGAACTCCTTTTTTTAATTTCTTTTTTTACAATGTTTCGTTAACTGGATACCCAATCTTTTTATTTCTATTTATAGCCTTTGGATATTTTTTTTGGTCACCTCAAAGATTCTCAAGAGTCGCAATGTTGCTATTTATTTCTGCTGTTATAAATAGCTTTTTAAAAGATTTGTTTCAGGATCCAAGACCTCCAGCAGACTTTATGTTGGATGAAGGAACCGGAACTAGTTATGGTTGGCCCAGCGGACATGCTCAAATTGCTGTAACACTTTGGGGGCTTTTGGCGTACGAACTTAAAAATAAATTAATATCCATAGGAGCTATATCTTTTATCTTCTTAGTAGCTTTTAGCAGAATGTATCTAGGCGTTCATGATTTAGGAGATGTACTTGCAGGCCTTTTAATAGGAAGCTTTATACTTTTTCTTTGGCATTGTGCAATTGTTTATAAGGTTTATGAAAAATTTGATAAGTTTTCATGGTTTTTTATTCTATTATCTTTTCAACTTTTTGTTCATTTGCTATATCCAACTCACGAGGGACATGAAATATCAAATTGGTTACTCGGAGCTATGACAGGTTGGTTCGTTGGCGCATCAAACTTAGAAATATCTTCAAACAACATAGTTAAGTTCTTTTTATCGATAATGAGCACCTCTGCAGTTTTCTTCATGATGATATTTCTCTTTCAATTAGATGAGCTAGTAAAGTTATCTGGATTAATGTCTATTCTATATAGTTATTCCTTGGGTCTTTTCTTTTCAATTTTTGTTTCCTGGATTATTCCTAGATTTTGGAAATTTTTTAATCTTGCAAACTGAAAAGATGAGCGCGTTATTAAAACTATGGGGAG
Organism: SAR86 cluster bacterium AG-422-E19; assembly: GCA_003213595.1. Lineage (GTDB taxonomy): Bacteria > Pseudomonadota > Gammaproteobacteria > Magnimaribacterales > AG-339-G14 > MEDG-81. The sequence continues at coordinate 26,828 of QCMR01000004.1, forward strand.
CAGGGACAGCAAGGACCTTACGACCAATATGGATGGCAGAAGAGTTGGAAATAGATTATGAATTAATTCCAATAGGGCCTCGAACTGGAGAAACTCAAACGAAAGAATTTACTTCTTTAAATCCTAAACAGAAAATTCCAACGATGCAGCACAAAGACTTAAACCTGTCAGAAAGTCTTGCAATATGTAAATATCTTCAAAGAAATTTTAAGTCAAAAAATATTTTTTTGCCTAATGATGAAGTTTCCATCGCAAAAGAAGAGGAATGGTGTAACTTTATTTATGGTGAATTGGATGAAACTTCACTTTACGTGATGAGACGTCATTATGATTTGAAGAACATATACGGAGAATCTCCAGTAGTTGTAGAAGCTTGTAGACAATATTTTATAAAACAATTAAATGTCATTGAGGATCATCTAAAATCACAAGAGACAATTTTAAAAAATGGGTTTGGTTTAGCAGATATTTTTTTGATGACTTGTCTAGATTGGGCAATATTTTATGAATTTTCTCTCCCTAAAAATATTTCATCATATCGAGATAAAATATCCAAAAGAACTGCATATCAAAAGGCAATGAAGATAAACTATTCAAATTGAAAAAATGGGACCTTTAAAAGGAATTAAAGTTTTAGACCTGACAAGCATGGTTTCGGGTCCTGTGGGAGCAATGATTTTGGCTGATCAAGGTGCAGATGTCATTAAAGTTGAACCAATAACAGGCGAATTGGTGAGGCATATGGCTGCTCCTCATAAAGGTGTAAACCCAGTATTCTTTTCCTGTAATAGAGGAAAAAAATCTATAGCAATCGATTTGAAGTCGGAAGAGGGGAAAAAAATTCTCTTTCAATTAGCTAAAGATGCAGATGTGTTCATGCAAAATTTTAGACCCGGCGCCATCGATAGAATGGGTTTTGGTGAAAAGGAAATAAGAAAAATAAATCCTCAGATAATTTATACCTCTATTAGCGGGTTTGGAAATGATGGTCCTTACGCAAACTCAAGAGTTTACGATCCTGTTATCCAAGCTCTATCTGGAGCAACAGACATTCAAGCTGATAGAGACACCGGTAGACCTAAAATGTTTAGAATCATAATTGCAGATAAAGTAACTTCTTTAACTGCTGCTCAAGCAATTTCTTCTGCTTTATACGCAAGAGAAAAACACGGAATTGGACAACACATTGAATTATCAATGCTTGATTCGATGATTTCTTTTTTTTGGCCCGAGGGAATGGCAGGAATAGTTTTTGCCGAAAATGAAATCGATGTTAGAAAACTGCAAGGCTCACAAGATTTAATTTATAAAGCAAAAGATAGATATATTACAGCTGGTGCGGTATCAGACGCTGAATGGAGAGGTATGTGTAAAGCCTTAAATCGAGAAGATTTGGTCGAGGATGAACGTTTTGCCTCACCTGCAGGACGGGTAAGTAATGCTCAGGAAAGAAAAGAAATCACTGGAGAGGAAATTTCAAAATGGAATAGCAATGAAATTTTAGCTCGTTTTCAAGCTGAGGGAGTGCCCAGTGCACCCTTACTTGATCGCATGGAATTATTAGAAAATGAACAAATAATTGCCAATGAATCTATTTTAAAATTGAATTATGAATCTTTTGGCGAAGTTCGTCAGGCAAGACCGGCAGCACGATTTGAGAAAACACCAAGTGAGATATCTAAGCCTGCACCAAAGCTTGGCGAACACACAGAGGAAATACTCTCAAAATTGGGATACTCAGAGGAAGAGATAACATCCCTCATTTCCGAAAATAAAGTTTTTAAATTAAATTAGATTTTATTCAGAACTTCTTTTTAAATTGATTTTATATTTTTTTATATTTACATTAATTTATTTACTTTGAGAGTATGATTATTCAGTAAGTATTCAAAAAATAGGAGAAACTTCATGTCAGACGAAAAATATTCACCTCCAAAAGTATGGACTTGGGATCAAGAAAGCGGTGGTAGATTTGCAAACATAAATAGGCCAATTTCTGGAGCAACGCATGACAAAGAACTGCCTGTGGGAAAACATCCCATGCAACTCTATTCACTTGGAACACCAAATGGAGTTAAGGTCACTGTCCTTCTTGAAGAACTTTTAGCTTTGGGACATGAAGGTGCCGAATATGATGCATATCTGATTAACATCGGAAATGGCGATCAATTTGGAAGCGGTTTTGTTGAAATAAATCCAAATTCTAAAATTCCCGCTCTTTTAGACAGAAGTTCAGAGCCTCACACCAGAGTCTTTGAATCTGGTGCAATATTGGTTTACCTTGCAGAGAAGTTTGGTGAGTTTATTCCAACCGATCCATCAGCAAGAGCCGAATGTATGTCTTGGCTTTTCTGGCAAATGGGTAGCGCTCCCTACTTGGGTGGGGGATTTGGACACTTTTATGCCTATGCTCCCGAAAAATTCGAATATCCTATTAATCGATTTGCTATGGAAGTTAAGCGTCAATTGGACGTCTTGGATAAGAATTTAGAAAACAGAAAGTTTATTTGTGGTGATGAATACAATATTGCCGATATGGCAATTCATCCTTGGTATGGTTATTTGGTGTTGAAAAATGCATATAACGCTGCCGAATTTTTAGATGTTAAATCCTATAAAAACGTTGTTCGTTGGGCTGAGGAAATTTCAGAGAGACCCGCCTTTAAAAGAGGAGCTAGAGTAGGGCGACCTCCCAGTGGACCAGAAGATAATGCAATTCCTGAAAGGCATGATGCCAGTGACCTTGATTAAAAATGACCAGTAAACTTAAGATTTTCGGTGTTCCAATGTCTCAGGCAGTAAGGACTGTTCTATGGATGATGCTTTATAAAAAATTACCTTTTGAGTTGATCATCACTGCACCAGGTTCTCCAAAAGAAAACGGAACTCGTCATCCTTCTTATTTGGAAAAATATCCCAATGGCACTATTCCTGGCCTAGAAGATCCTGAAACTGGATATTTATTATCGGAGTCGATAGCAATCATGTGTTACTTATGTAACAAACACAAATGGGACGACTTATATCCAGAAGACCCTGAACTGAGAGGTAAAGTTGACCATTACCTTCACTATCATCATCGAAGTATCAAAGAGGCATCTGCTGGATATTTTGCACCAATTTTAAGACCTGACTTAGGACTTTCAGAAGACCTAATCAATATGTCCCAAAGAATATATAACAACGCTCTTAAAGCACTAGAAACTCAGTGGCTTAAAAAAAACAAATTTATTGCAGGAGACCATGTCACCATTGCAGACTTTTCAGCGTACGTTGAAATTGCTCAACTGAATACGCAATTTACTAATTTATTTGATTACAGCGAATTTGAAAATCTAAGCCGTTGGCTGAAGGATATGAGCGAACTCCCCTATCATGATGATGTTCATATGGTTTTAACCAAAATGGGCGATATAAGTGAAACGATTCCCGAAATGGAAATTATCATGAAAGCCAATTTAGAGACTTTCAGTCATTTGAATGAAATTGCTTCGAAACTAGATTGACGATCCTTATCTTTTAAGGACTTTTATTATCTCTTCGACCTTTCTTTCGAACTCTTTTTCTCCTTTCAAAGAGTCCTTAACACATTCCTCTAGATGTGTTTTTAAGATTTTCCCTTCCACTGAAGCAATGGATTTTCTAACAGCTTTGATTTGATTGAGTATATCGACACAGTATTTCTCTTCTTCAATCATTTTAGCGATACCTCTGAGTTGACCTTCAATCCGCCTTACACTTGATAATTCTTTTTTATGACTGGGATGACTCATGATTTATTTAAATGATATTGGGAATGAGGTAAGTGAATATTGTAGCAAACGTAAAGAGAATAACTGAAAAATAGTAAATTGACCTTGAACGTTTTCTGGTTTGAAGACAAATTCTCCCTAACTCGGGATCTGCAGGACAAGGAAGATAATAGGTTCTGTAATTTATGTAGCCAGCAAAAACCAATATAAGAAGAGATACCAAAGTTATAGAAACTTTGTATTTTGAAATCACTACCAAAAAAGGGAATATAGAAATGATGCTGGCAAAAGTTGCTCCTGCTCCAATAACAATAAATACCGCAGGTAGTGCACAACATATCAATGTAGATGAAGATGCAAACAAAGATATGAGATTAGCAGATCGGTCAAACATGTTAAATTTTCATCAGCTTATAGTCTGTTGCGTTTTGACCATTCATTAATATTTTTTCTTTGATTTCCTTAAATTCAATTTTCTTATTTAAAGAATAGGCAATCACAACTTTTCCATTTTCAAGGTCAACATCTATTTTTTTTACCTTGGTATCTTTAAGAAAAGCCTTTTCGATACCTCGGGCACAAAAATCACACACCATGCCTTGAACATTAATTATTGCAACTTGAACATCTCTAAGATTTTTTTTAAATTCATCGAACCTTTCTTTATCTAATTTGAATTTTTTTCCGTCCACGTAAACATCATTTTGATGAACTGTATGACCGTGGTGCTCATGGGAATCATGATTTTTTTCAGCAAAAATTATTGACGCCATGAACATTAAAATTAAACATATTAGTCTCATATTTACTCCTTAAAATCTGTACATGAGATGAGCATCAGTTCTTGTTTTGTTGTTGTAACCAAGCTCGATTAAAAAATCACCTTTGAAAAATTTAATTACAGGATAAGTTGACCAGCTATCTCCTAAAGAATTCTTCTTTGTTTTGAACATCAACCAGGTATGCAAGTCGCCATATTTTCCTAGGTAAGGCGCTATGCCAAATTGAAGATATTTTTCAGAAAAATCTTCAAAGTCATTGAAGCTTTCTTTATATCCAAAGCCAACAAACCATCTTCTTGTTTCCCAATCACCGTGGAGACCATAAAAATGACGATCAAAGTTTTCAGGATCAAGACCTGATTGAAAATATAAATTGCTTTGAGAATTTTGTGTATTTTTTCTGTTTAGTAAATAAGTAAATCTAAAAAAAGAATACTCATCATCAAAATAATCATCTTTTGCTACTTCCAAGCCTACTGAATACTTAAAACTAGGAGAATAATGAAAATAGACCGAGTCTTTGTAAATATCAGAATGAGACATGAGGGTGAATCCTTCTGGATAAGAAATTGATCTTGCTTGACTATACAGAGAAGCCATTAAGCAAAAAAAAATATTATTCTTATACCCATGGGGGGTATAGTATTACAATTTTGGAATTTAGCCAGCTATTTTTTTAAACATTTTGCCGGTGAAATTAAGAACGGCTTTTCTAGTCATAAAACCAGTAACGAAATTTAAAACTCTATTGCTTCTGCCACAAATGACGAATTGTCTATTTTTTTCATAACCTTCAAGACATTCTAAAGCAACATCATGCGAAGTTTGCATAGTCATTCCAGAAGCTGAGTTATCTCGATTTTGATATCTTTCAGTTAGTTCCTCAGATTTTTCTGTAGCTACTCGGGCAAACTCCGATTCCGTCCCTCCAGGAAGAAGCGCCATAACTTTGATATTTTTATCTTGATATTCAAACCTAATTGCTTCAGAGAACATCAAAACATATGCTTTTGAAGAAGAATAAATACTTGCATAAGGTATTGGCGCCAAAGAAGCCATAGAGCCAACATTTATGATGCCACCACCACCTTGTCGAACCATATCAGGTAAATACAAATGGCAAAGATCTGTCAGTGTTACAACATTAAGCTGTAGCATCTCTGCATAATCATCCCTTTCAAAGCTAGTTAATTCTCCCCATCTGCCGTATCCAGCATTGTTAATTAAGATATCGACAGATAAATTTTGAGATTTTATTTGGTTATATAAAGCTTCAGCAGAGCCTTGAATAGAAAGATCTTCTACAAAGACGTGTGCTTTCCCACCAGATGCTTTAATTTTTTCAGCAAGGGCATGCAATTTATCCTCTGATCTTGCAGTTAAAATAACTTCTGCATCTCGTTTATTTAATTCTTCAGCCAAGGCATAGCCTATTCCAGTTGACGCACCAGTGATTAGGACTTTTTTATCTTTATATATACTCATGAATTCATCTTACTAAGTTTCAATACCTAAATAAATTAATTATCATGATTTGATGAACGAATCTAAAATTAAAGAGTTTCTTGATTCATGGACCAAAGGAGTAATTGAGATTGGAAAAGCTTATTTAAAAAAAGGGGATTTTGAAAAAGAAGCTTTGAAATTTTTATCTAAGCATTATGCTTTTAAGACTCAACAGATACTTTTTAAACCGACCTTTACCAAAGAAAAAATATTTAGAAATAACTTAGAAGAAGCTCTATCTTATTTTGTTAAGGGAAAATTTGCAGAAGATAATGGTTTTGCTTTAAAGCCTTGGGAAGAAATAAATCTTCAAGAATTGAATATATTAAATGAGGAAAACTTATCAACTGCAATGGGTACGCTCTCATTTAAACCAGTCTCATCGAGTGAGACGACTTTGGTTGCTTTCACTTTTGTTTTTTGTCTTGAAGATGGAGAAATTAAGATAAAAATTCATCATTCTTCTCCTGTTCTCTAACTGTAGATTTTTATGAAATCTAAACCCTTAGAAATTTCAATTGTTGGAGCTGGAATTGGAGGATTGGTAGCTGCTTTAGCCTTAAAAAAAAGAGGTCATAAACCAACAATCTACGAAAAGACAGAATCTTTAAGTGAGCTTGGTGCAGGAATTCAGCTTTCTCCAAATGCTAATAAGGTACTTGAATATCTTGGTGTTATGGAAGAATTACAGTCAGATGTTTATGAACCGGAAGCGTTTCAATTTGTGCATTATCGAACTGGAAAAGTTTTAGCTCAACGGGCTTTAAAAAATTCCTCAGTAAAGATATACGGTTCTCCAAACTACGATGTTCACCGAGCTGATTTACAAAATGCTCTTTTAAAAATTATTAATAAAGAAGAAATTCAGATTGAAAAAAATTCTGAAATCATAGACTTATATGAAGAAGCAAATGGTGCATTTATTAAAACCAGAGAAAGGGTGATTGAGTCGGATGCTGTGATCGGTGCAGATGGTATTCATTCAGTTGTACGCAAAAAGCTTTGGGGGGAAGATCAAGCGCGATACACAGGGAATGTAGCGTGGCGAATGCTAGTCCCAATAGAAGAAATATCTTCAAAATTCATAAAACAAAATACCAAAGTTTGGTTGGGACCCAAGAAGCACTTTGTACAATATCTAGTTAAAGGTGGAAATTTTTTAAATTGCGTATGTCTTGTTGAACAAAATGACTGGACGAGTGAAGATTGGTCTGAAAAAGGAGATATCTCTGAACTCAAGCATATTTTTTCCGACTGGCATCCTGAAATTCAAGAGATTTTAGAAAGTACAAAAGCCGGTAGTTTATTCAAGTGGGGATTGCACGATAGGGCGCCGATGAATAAATGGAGTAAAGGAAGATTTAGTTTGCTTGGCGATGCTGCTCATCCAATGTTACCGTTTGTTGCTCAAGGAGCTGCTATGGCTATTGAAGATGGTATTGTTTTGGCCTCAAGCCTTTCTTCTTTCGATAATGTTGAATTAGGACTTAATGACTACGAGAATAAAAGAAAGTATAGAACAGCAAAGGCACAAAAAACTGCTACTAGGAATGCAACGATTTTTCATCTTTCGGATTTCTTTGCTATTTTTAGAAACTTAGTAATGAAATTTTTTATAAAAAAAATTATGGATAGTTTTTATAAATACGATGCCATCTCAAAATAAAATTTAAACTAGGACACGTTTATGAAATATAGAAACTTCACACCTTTTGGATCAATCAGTTCTTTAACTTTAGGTGGAGGTGGGATAGGGAAAGTATGGGGTAAAACAACCAGAAAAGAAGCAGTTGATACTGTTCTATATTCTATTGATTCCGGTATCAATCATCTTGATATGGCTCCAATGTATGGCAGAGGAGAGGCTGAACTAGTCGTTGGAGAAGCTCTCAAAGATAGAGATCCTTCTAAATTGAAAATCACTACCAAATGTCAGTTGGGCACTCTTCCGCACGATAAGGTTTATGAAAAACTCAATGAATCTCTTATCGAAAGTTTTGAGAGAATGAATATAGAAAAGGTGAACTTATTTCTTTTGCACTCTCAATTGATCAAAGATGACTATCAATTACCCGTTTTAAATGATTTAAGAGATTCAATTACAACTTCTTTGTCTTGTTATTATGATTCAGTGATTCCAGCCTTCGAAAGATTGAAGTCTGAAGGAAAGATAGATTCTTGGGGAATAGGGTTGGGCGAAGAAGAAGCTTTAATTTCTGCAATTAATCATGAAAAACAACCCGAGGCAATGCAGTGCGCAGTGAACATGATGAATTCTATTGGAGCTATTGGCTACATAAGCAAAAAACCAAATCCAAATAGAATTCTCAAAGAGTGTCAAGACAAAGATATTCCCATTTTGGCCATTAGAGCTGTTCAAGCAGGAGCATTAACGTCAAAAATGGATCGCAAACCGCATCCATCAGGAAGAGACAAACCCGACTTTGATGACTACGAGAGAGCAAAGCCTTTTAGAGAATTTGCAAAAAATTGGGGCGAATCTCCAGCCTCTTTAGCACATCGTTATGCTCTTTCGATAAAAAAAGTAAGTTCAGTGATTTTGGGGGTAAAAAATACTCAAGAGTTAAAAGAGTGCTTAGATACTGAAAATATGAGTGAGTTAAGCGAAGAACAATTAAAAGAACTTAATAATTTATTTACTTAATTTATACATAGAAAATATCCAAAAATAGGTTCCATTTTTTTCTAAGTACATTTCATCTTTCAACAAATCAATATTTGCTATCAAGCGTTTTGAGAAAGGGACTTCTTTTTCTAGAATCTTTTCCCATTTATCTGGAAAGGATTTCTGCATGGTATTTTCAATTTCTTGAATATTTGAAAAAGAAGTTGTGCAAATATTCAAACAGCCCCCATCTTTTAGATGTTCAGGACTACCTTCAACAACTCTTACTATTAAATTTGATCCGGTGTCGTCCGCTTTGGGAACTTCGGTCGGAAACCAGCCAGTTACTTCGGCAATATTTTTTGATACCCCTGAAACATCACAACATATTAAATCGTATTTATCAGTCACATTTTGAAATAAGTCAGACTCAATAACATTTATTGATACATCGTTTCGCTTTGCATTAAGTTTTGTAAGTTCTAAGTGCTTATCATAGATGTCACATGCATCAACTTGAGTAGCTCCATTTTTTGCAAAATAAATTGCTAGAGGCCCAATGCCACATCCCATATCCAAGACTTTTTTGTTTTTAAAATCAGCCTTCAATGCACATTCCTCACTAATTAAGGTAGGACGAAAAGCATCCTCGGAGCTTTCTAGTTCTATATTGTGAAAATTTACAATCATTTTTATAAAGGGTTTATTATATGGTAGATATTCTATTTTAATTCTTATAGGGAGATGAAAATGAATGCTATAGAAAAATGGTACGAAGTAATTAAATCAGATAATCCTGACAAATATGACGAAGTCCTTGCTGAGGATTGTGTTTTTTATTCTCCGGTGGTTTATACGCCTCAGAGAGGAAGAGAAATAACCAAAATGTATTTAATGGCAGCAGGCGGAGTTTTCGGAGGGGAAGATTCGCCTAAAAAAATATTAGACGAAAAAAGCCCTTCGAAATTTAAGTACATTAAAGAAATCATTGGTGAAAATTCTGCAGTTCTGGAATTTGAAACAGAGATCGATGGAATTTATGTCAATGGTATTGATTTAATCTCTTGGAACGAAGAAAACAAAATCACGGAGTTCAAAGTTATTGTAAGACCTCTTCAAGCAGTCAATAAGCTTCATCAGCAAATGCAAGACATGCTTGAAAGAATGAAGGCATAGGTTATTTACCTAGGACCTTGTCCATCATCAATCTTAATACAAGTTCCTGTGACGCATTCTGAAGATGGAGAAACTAAAAATAATAAAGTTGAATCCATTTGCTCTGGAGTACAAATCCTTTTTCTTGGAAATGCTTGGCTAAAGTCACCGACTCTTTCTATCATCCCATCAAGCATTTCAGACGAAAAAGCACCTGGGGCAATAGCATTCACATTTATATAACTTTTTGACCATTCAACAGCTAAAGCCTCAGTCATTCTCACTACAGCTTTTTTAGTTATCGAATAAAGAGAAGCTGCTGATTGTGGCGTAGTATTGAAAGCCGCAACAGAGGCAATATTTACCATTCTGCCAGGTTTTTTGTCTTCAATTAATTTTCTCGCTACTTCACAAGAGAGAATGTATGGACCTGTAAGGTTGGTTTCCATAACGTTATCGATCAATTCTTCCGATTGTTTAACAGCCCATTGTGCATCTGGGATGCCAGCATTATTTACTAAAGTATCAATAGTGCCCATTTCTTTGGAAACAGTATCAACTGCTGACTTGATGCTTTTTCTGTCAGTCATATCTATTGGCACAACCATGCATTCACCCCCATTGGCTTTTATTTCCTCAGCCAAAGATTCTAGTTTCTCTTTCCTACGAGCAGATATTGCGACCTTCGCACCACAAGAAGCTAATACTTTCGAAAAACGATATCCTAGTCCTGAAGATGCTCCAGTTACTAAGGCAATCTGACCTGACAAATCTATGGAAAAGTTTGGTGTTTTGTATTCTGACATTTTGACCTCTATTTTTTCTAATCATTACTATTACATAAGAAGATTGCCGTTTAAAATAGATTTTTAAAATATCATGCCAAGATCACTTAAAAACTGTAACAATTTTCAAGATTTAAAAGACTTAGCCAGAAGAAGACTGCCAGGTCCAATTTTTCATTACATTGATGGTGCAGCAGAGGACGAAACTACTTATCAAAGAAATACCGAAGCATTCCAAGATATTGATTTAATTCCTAATGTACTTGCAGGAGTTGAAAATATTGATATGTCGGTAGAGGTAATGGGTTACAAGCTAGGATTGCCAATTTTTTGTTCTCCAACCGCTTTACAGAGATTGTTTCATCATCAAGGTGAAAGGGCAGTTGCAAAAGCAGCTGAAAAGTTCAACACCTTATTTGGTGTGTCTTCTTTAGGGACAGTAAAACTTAAAGATATAGATGAATTGATTAAGACTCCTAAAATGTTTCAGTTTTATTTTCATAAGGATAGAGGCTTGAATGATTCAATGATTTCTATGGCACAAGAGGCCAATTTTGAAATTTTAACTCTAACTGTTGATACGATTACGGGAGGCAATCGAGAGAGAGACTTAAGAACAGGTTTTACGACTCCGCCAAAATTAACGCCAAAAAGTATTTTTCAATTTGGCATAAAACCTGCCTGGGCTTTAAATTATTTGTTTAGAGAAAAGTTTGAATTATCGCAATTATCCAGTCATGTTAATGAGGGAACAAATATCGCTATATCTGTCGGAGACTATTTTACGACTATGTTGGACCAAAGCATGACTTGGGATGATGTCATAAAGCTCAAAGAAGATTGGGGAAGAAAATTTTGTCTCAAAGGTATTATGAGTCCAAGCGATGCTAGGAAAGCAGTAGAGATGAAAGCCGATGCAATCATGGTATCGAATCATGGTGGCAGACAACTTGATGGAGGAAGAAGTCCTTTTGATCAACTTGATGAAATTCTTCAAGAAGTAGGTGGTGAAATAGAAGTTATTTTAGATGGAGGCATACAAAGAGGTACGCATGTTCTCAAGGCAATGGCGATGGGAGCTACAGCTTGCTCGGGGGGAAGAATGTATCTTTTTGGCTTAGCTGCTGCTGGCCAAGATGGAGTCGAAAAAGCTCTAGGCAATATGAAAAATGAAATCGAAAGAGATATGAAATTAATGGGCGTAAATCAGTTAAAAGATTTAAAACCACATATGCTTCGAAAGAGATAGTTTTTAGCATAGAATATGCAAAATAAATCATGAAAGCAGAATTTTTTTACAGAAATCCATTAAAAAAAGGCGAACCAAAGCCAGCTTTTGGAGTTAAGGAGCCTGATCCAGATAGGCCTGACCACAAGGGCTTCATAAAAGAAGTTTTCAATGCTAGAGAAGAAGATCACTCTTTAACCGAGTCCGGTTTTATTTTATTGAATCATAAATCGGCAATGACTGATTTTTATGACGACAAAGAAGTAACAGAAACCTACTACGGCGAAATGGCAAATTTGGTTAAAAAGCAGACTGGGGCTGCTCAAGTTTTTATCGTAAGTCACATAACAAGAAACGAAGCTGAAGCTGCTGAAGGCAAAAGATTAGGCGCTCATAGATTGGTACACAACGACTTTACTCCGAATTTCAAACAAACCATTCAACCCTTACTTGATGAGAATGGTTCCAACCCGAGTAGAATCACTGTCTATAATTTATGGAGGCGTTTTGATGACGATGGGATGGACGCACCCTTTGCTCTTTGCGATTCTAGAACAGTTTCTGAAAAAGAATTAATTCCTACTGATTTATTCAATTATGGAAAAGAAGAGGAAAAAACTGAAACTTTAGCCGATGAGAATGGTTTTACCGTTGAAATATATCAATCAATGAACAGCGATAATCACAAATGGTACTTTTATCCAAAAATGAATAGAGATGAAGTGGTGATGTTTAAAACTTATGATTCTAATGAAAATCCCTTTATGCCTACTTTACATAGCGCCTTTGATGATTTGAGTTGCGATTCAAAGGTTTCCCCTCGTGAGAGCATTGAAGTTAGAGCGATTTGTCTATTTGATTAGGCAAAAGATAAAAACTATCGAATTAACATAGGAGAAAAAATGTCTAATACATCAAGAGAAATTCGTTCGGAAGTAACGAGCGATGGTCAGTTAAAGCTATCTATTGAAAGTGTAGAAATGCCTACACCCAAAGATCACGAGGTTTTATTGAAAGTTGAAGCTTCTCCTATTAATCCATCAGACTTGGGATTATTAATAAGCTTTGCAGCAGATCTTAGTTCTTTAACTACAGAAGGCTTTGGAGATGACAAAGTTACAACAATGAATATATTGCCCGCTTTGCATAAAACCATGGCTGCTAGATTTGATAAATCTATGAAAGTTGGAAACGAAGGAGGCGGAGTTGTTGTAGACGCCGGGGAAGCTGGAAAAGACCTTGTCGGCAAAACCGTAGGGGTAGCAGGCGGTGCGATGTATTCCGAATACAGATGTGTACCTGTAGATAGTTGCCTTGTCATGAACGATGGGACTAGTCCCAAAGAAGCTGCTTCTTCATTTGTAAACCCGCTCACTGCCCTTGGTTTTACAGAAACCATGAAAATGGAAAATCACACAGCTATCATCCACACTGCTGCAGCATCAAATTTGGGTCAGATGTTAGTAAAAATATGTAAGGCAGATGATATTCCTCTGGTAAATATCGTAAGAAAAGAAGAACACGTAAATCTTTTAAGAGATCTTGGTGCTGAATATGTTTGTAATATGAGCGAAGATTCTTTCATGGCTGATTTAATAGCTGCAATTGATGCCACTGGTGCAACCTTAGGATTTGATGCTACCGGAGGAGGTAATGAAGGAAAATTAGCTGGACAGATTTTATCTGCAATGGAGATCTCAGCAAATAAGAAAGCCTCTGAATATAGTAGATATGGTTCGGATACCTATAAACAAGTTTATATTTATGGCGGCCTTGACCCAACACCTACTGTATTGAATAGATCTTATGGGTTGCAATGGGGTTTAGGAGGGTGGCTTTTAACACCCTTCATCGGAAAAGCAGGACCAGAAATTTTCTTAAAAATGAGAGAGAGAGTAGCCAATGAAATCACTACTACTTTTTCAAGCTCCTATACAGCTGAAATTTCTCTTGAAGAAATGCTTGATCCAGAGATTTTGAAAAACTACGCTAAGCAGGCTACCGGACAAAAGTATTTAGTTACCCCTCATAAGTAATTATCGACCTTTGAATACTGGCTGTTTTTTTTCAACAAAAGCTTTTGTAGCATTTTTGTGATCTTCTGTTTGGCCGCAGTGAACATGATGCGTGACTTCTAAATCAAGACAATCATCTACTTCTCCACTTACGGCTCTGTTTAGATTCTCTTTCATGTATCGAAAAGCAACTGCTGGACCTTCAGCAAGTTGCTTAGCTATTTCTAGAGTTTTCTGCTCAAGCTCCTCGTGTTTTACAACCCAATTAGTAAGCCCAAGTTTTAAAGCTTCTTCAGCAGGAATTTTGTCTGATAAAAAATAAAGTTCTTTTGCCTTTGATAAACCCACTAACTGAGTCATAAAGTAAGAGCCTCCATAGTCACCAGAAAAGCCTACTTTTGCAAAAGCAGTAGTGAAAAAAGCACTATCAGACATTATTCTAAGGTCACAAGAAAGAGCATAAGACATTCCTGCCCCAGCTGCAGGTCCATTCACTGCAGCAATTGTGGGTTTGGGCATTTTAAATAATTTACCTGAGGTGCCTCTTTGATGCATTCTTTGCTCATGGATAGCTATATCAATTGTTCGTTTAGGATCATCTTTTTTATTGGCCATACCTTTTACATCTCCGCCCGCACAAAAAGCACCTTCAGAACCTGTAAGAATAACCGCTCTTACTTCAGAATCATTTTCAAAATCCTCTAAAGTTGCCATCATCGCTGCATTCATTTCATCTGACATGGCATTTCTAGCTTCAGGTCTGTTCATTATGATTTTTCCCAAACCATCCCCTTTCAGAGCTTTTAGGTGATCTGTTCCCATATCTATTTCTTTCATTTTTCTCTCCTTTTATTTATCCTTAAAGTATTATTTTACAAATATTATGAGATTAAGACAGTTAGTTATCGTTGCTAAAGAAAGGGATTCTATTGCGAATCAAATTTGTGATGTGTTTGATTTAAAAGTAGCTTTTCATGATGATGGTCTCATTCACTTTGGACTTATAAACTCATTAATTCCTTTGGGGGATACTTTTATAGAGATTGTTACTCCTGTAAAAGAAAACACCACTGCAGAAAGATTTTTAAATCGTAGAGGTGGAAATGGTGGTTACATGGTAATTGTAGATTGCGATGATGTTGCGAAAGAAAAAGAGCGAGTAACCAATGAAAATATTGGCATTGTTTATGAAGTTGAGAGAAGCGAAGGCCACGTAACTGGAAAAACCATTCACTTGCATCCCAAACATATTGGTGGAGCAATAGTTTCAATTGATAAAATGGAACCTGAGTCAGCATGGCTTTGGGCAGGCCTTGATTGGGAAAAGTGCGTCTCCAAAAATGATAATGCTGAGAGATTGTGCGGCGTTGTGATGCAATCGGATGATAAATCCGCTCTTTGTAAAAAATGGGAAAAAGCTTTTGGGTTTAAAGCAGATGAAAATCTTCAAATTAATTTCTCAGACTCCAGAATCAGGTTTGTTGATGATCTCGATCAGAGGGGCGAGGGAATTAACGCCTTTGAGTTGTCAGTAAAGAATAAAGAAATAGTCTATGAAAAAGCAAAAGAACTCGGTTTGATAAAGAATGATTTAATTCATATCGGCGGAGTTAATTTCTTACTTCAATAGCTTTCAATAAGATAGAATGCGCATGCTCATGCGTTCCATTCAAATAATTTTTCTTTTAGTTTCCTCGATTTCGGCATTTGGCTCTCAGGCAATTGGTCATGCACCTATTGGAGTTATGGCGGATCATATGCACAAAAAGGGCGAATCAATGATTTCTTTAAGAGCCTCTTACATGAAAATGAGAGGTAATTCTTTAGATGGAAATTCGATCTCAGATGGCGAAATTTTAGTTATAGACAACCCACATTCAAATTCACCAGCAAAACTTAGTGTTGTTCCAATCGAAATGAGTATGAAAATGTTAATGCTTGGTGGTATGTATGCTCCATCGGATGAAGTTACTTTGATGTTCATGACAATGTTTATGGATAAATCCATGAATTTAAATACTTATCACGCAATGATGAGAAACAATATTGGTTCATTCAATTCATCTTCTTCGGATCTTTCTGATTTATCTTTTTCTGCATTAGTAAATATTAACGAGCAAGTCAAAAGCAAGTGGCATGCAGAAATTGGCTTGAAATTTTCCGTTGGAGATAAAAACGAAAAAAGTAAAGTACTAACACCCATGAATACCAATATGGAAATGGTTTTGCCTTATGGTATGCAATCAGGAGACGATTCTGTTGCTTTAGTTGTTGGCTTTACCAACCTTTATACATTATCTGATAAACATATTTTTGGAAATCAAATGAGGTTCTTTAGAAATATTTCATCTGAGGAATGGCATTATGGAGATAAAACTTATTTTGACTCCTGGTATCAATATTCAATCAGCAGAAACTTTTCTATTTCATCGAGATTGAAACTTAATCATCAGCAAGAAATTTCAGGCTTTGATTACAATATCAAAACACCAATTCAGACCTCTATCACGTCGAATTACGGCGGTTTTACGGCTGAAGTAGGTTTGGGTTTTAATTTTCTCACCCAAATCTTTCCTGGATCTGAAGACAGACTTGCCTTGGAGATTATCAACCCAATAATCAATGAAAAAAATGGTCTCCAGATGAAAGATAAAACCCAAATAGTATTTGGCTTTCAAAAATCTTTTTAAGTTTCTCGCTTTTAATAGTATATTTCTCGAATGGCTGATTTAGTTCATCTCTCAAGCTCAGCTTCTTCGGAAGAGATTATCGATGTTCTTAACAAGGATGCTGGAGTGATAATTGATAACCTCTTACACTCAGATAATATTTCTAGAATCAATCAAGATCTTAAACCGTACTTAAAAAATGATGTTTTTGGTAGAGATGAATTTACTGGATTCAAAACGAAAAGAGTTGGGGCATTAATTGCAAGGTCAGAAGCCTGTAGAGAATTGGCATTAAACCCTTTAATCAATGAAGTTTCTGAAAAGTATTTATCTCCTTTCTGCGACGGTTATCAACTGCATTTCACTTCTGCAGTAAGTATTGGTCCAGGAGAAAGTAAACAAATTCTCCATAGAGATAGGGGAATTTGGGGCGGTTATCTACCTAGGAAAGTTGAACCACTTATGAGTACCATTTGGGCAGTAACAGATTTTACAAAGGAAAATGGAGCCACGCAGATTGTCCCTGGATCTCATCTCTGGGAAAAAGACCGAACTCCTAATGACGATGAGATAGCTTATGCTGAAATGAAAGCAGGATCAGTACTTCTTTATACTGGAACTGTACTGCATGGCGGAGGAGAAAATACTTCAAAAAATGATATTCGAACTGGAGTATTTCTGCATTATGCTCTTAATTGGCTTCGTCAGGAAGAAAATCAATATCTATCCTGTCCTCCTGAGATTGCAAAAGATATTTCGCCTGAAATAAGATCTTTAATAGGATATTCGAAGGGAGGCTACGTACTGGGTTTCTATTCTGATCCATTAGACAAAAATGCAGAATATGAATCTGTTTCACCAGAAAACATGTTTAAGGATAAAGCTTTTGACGAATTCTCTGCTATACCAGATCCTAAGGAACTGGTTCAAAAATCTACAAAATAATTAAAAGTAGACTACGCCTATTAAGTAGCCGCCATAGAAAAAGGCAACTGCATAAAAAGGATATTCTCTACAAAAATTCCAAACTGATTTTAAATATTCACTAATCATTTCATCTCTTAGGGAAATTTTATAATAGACAATCTTCAGGTAATTTTTACTTATACCTTTATATAAAATTTATTAAAAAAATTTTTTTTATTACAAATTAATACATCTCTAAATCATTGCATCCAAAATTTATTTGAAGCATAGTAAAACGACTGATTTTCATAAATGTAGATAAATAATGACTGTAAAGTACTACGACTGGGTAGAGTATCAATCTAACTTTAGGCCAAAAAAAATTGCTATCAAAGAGATCTCAAGTGGTCGAGAAACCTCTTATTATGAGTTGAATCAAAGATCTAAATCTTTGGCGGGATGGTTGCAAAAAAAAGGTTTAAAAAAGGGGGATCGAGTTGCGATCTTATCCCATAACTGCGCCGAAGTTTTTGAACTTGAATTTGCCTGTGGAAAAATTGGCGGTGTTGAATTACCTCTTAACTGGAGGCTAACAAAGCCAGAACTAGAATACATTTTGAATGATAGTAAGCCAATGTGTTTAATTTATTCTGTTGAGTTTAAGGATATTGCTCTAGAACTAATAAAAGATTGCGGAATAAAAAACTCTTTGATGTTAGAAGAGAACAACTTTGGCAGTGAATATGAACAAGCTATTTTAGAAAATAATAAATTTGAAACCGTAGAAACCAATCACGATGACTTAATTATGTTGATGTATACCTCCGGTACGACTGGTCACCCTAAAGGCGCCATGATCAACCATCAAATGCAATTTTTCAATACTGTGAATTTAGGAGCGACTGCAAGAATTACTGATAAAACAATTCAACTTGTTGTTTTGCCATTATTTCACACAGGCGGCATGAACTGTTACGCAAATCCAATTTTGCACAATGGCGGACAAATAGTTTTGATGAAAGAGTTTGATCCAGGAAAAGCTTTGGAAATTATTAACAACCCTGATTTTGGAATTACACATTTTTTTGCTGTGCCTGCACCTTTCCAGTTTATGATGCAACATCCAAATTTTGCGACAACAGATTTTTCAAGAATTGAGGGTGCCGGTGTAGGTGGAGCACCATGCGCTGAAGTCATCATAGAGACTTGGCAAAATAAGGGCGTAGAACTATGGCAAGGTTGGGGAATGACAGAAACCAGCCCTGGCGGAATTGGATTATCTGGTGATGATGCTGCGAGAAAAATTGGTTCAGCAGGAAAACCTTTGTTACATACAGAGGTAAAAATAGTCGATGAAAAGGGTAATGAAGTAAAGCAAGGTGAAGTAGGAGAAATACTTATCAAAGGTCCCAATATCACACCAGGATATTGGAATAATGAGGAAGCAACAAAAAATTCTTTTGTGGATGGCTGGTTAAAGACAGGAGATGCTGCACAAATGGATGACGAAGGTTTCATCTACATTGTTGACCGTCAAAAGGATATGTACATCTCTGGTGGAGAAAATGTATATCCAGCAGAAGTAGAAAATGTGCTTTATCAATTACCTCAAATTGCTGAAGCTGCAATCATAGGTATACCTGATGAAAAGTGGGGAGAAGTTGGCCTTGCTTTTATTGCACTAAAGCCTAGTGAAAATTTATCTGGCGAGGATATCATTAATCATTGTCTAAAGAACTTAGCAAAATTCAAAATACCAAAGAGTGTAGAGTTCATAGATGCTTTACCAAGAAACGCTACAGGGAAAGTTTTAAAAAGAACTTTAAGAGAAAATAAACTTGGGAAATCTGCCCTTTAATTTCCTAAATTCTAATAATATGTCTTTTACAAACCTGAGGATTTATATTCAAACTCAAGATGTTAATTTTTAAATGGGACGCTGGATAAAAAATAAATTAATTCCTTTTTTACAGATATTAGGCAAGCCTATTTCATTTCTTCTAGATTTAATCTTAATTCCTATAATTTTTTTCTCAGGGATATTTCTTAAGTTCTACAGAAAAGTAGGTTCTAAGAGATTTCCGATAAATACAAATCTTTTAAAAAAAATCGGTGTATTTCCTATAATAGATCATTTTTATGAGCCCTTTTTTAATCATAAAACTCTTACCGAGGATTTTTCAAAAATTAGAAATCTACCCTCAATTAATTTTCGAGAACAAGAACAACTAGATCTTTTAAAAAGTTTTAAATTCCAAAAAGATTTTCAGTCTTTTTTAGATAGCGAAGCCGACTTAAAAACACTAAGAAGTTTTTCTATTACCAATGGTTCATATGGAGCTGGAGATGCCGAGATTTTATTTAACTTTTTAAGATTAAAAAAACCTTCAAAGATTATAGAAATAGGCAGTGGAAACTCTACAAAAGTAATCGAAGCTGCTTTAAAACTCAATATAAAGGAAGGTTCTAATCCAAAATTTACTTGTATTGAACCTTACAAACCCTGGCTCAAAAGCACCGAACATATAAAAATTTTAAGGTCAAAATTAGAACAAACTTCATTAGATTGGACAAAAGAATTATCTGATGGAGACTTTCTATTCATTGATTCTTCTCATATGATCAGACCGCAAGGAGATGTTCTTTATGAATACCTTGAGGTAATACCTATGCTGAATCCCGGTGTATTTGTTCATGTTCATGATATTTTTTCTCCAAGAGACTATCCGGAAACTTGGCTAAAAACAGATGTAAAGTTTTGGAATGAACAATATTTATTGGAAACTCTGCTTTCTAACTCAAATAGATATAAAGTGATTGCTTCTTTAAATTATCTTGCAAAAGATTATTTTGAGGAACTTAAGAAAGTATGCCCTCATTTAAATGCAAAACATGAACCGGCAGCCTTTTATTTTGAGGTAATTTAAGTTGAAAACTAGATCAGAGCTCATAGAACTCCACAATAGATTATCTAAAACTCTGGATGAAGAAAGAGTAGCTGCTAGGGAGAAGAGATACGAAAAAGGCTACAGAACAGCTAGAGAAAATCTTGATGATTTAGTGGATAAAGATTCTTTTGTGGAATATGGCCAGCTTGCTATTGCAGCGCAAAAAAGTAGAAGGGAACTCGAAGAGTTAAGAACCGAAACGGCTGCTGATGGAATAATTACTGGATTTGGTAAAATAAATAGTGAAATCTTAGATGATAAAAAAGCTCTTTCGGCAATAATCATCAATGACTATTCAGTCCTAGCAGGAACTCAAGGTTATTATCACCACAAAAAATTAGATAGGATTTGTGAGACAGCCGAAAAACAAAATTTACCCGTCGTAATGTATACAGAAGGAGGCGGAGGAAGACCAGGCGATACGGATGTGCATGTTCAATTTGCAGGATTACAAATCCCTTCTTTTAGTAATTGGGCTAAATTAAAAGGAAAAAGTCTTAGAATTGCTGTCAATAATGGATATTGCTTCGCTGGTAATGCTGCATTATTTGGAACTGCTGATTTTTGCATTTCTACAAAAAATTCTTGGTTAGGAATGGCAGGTCCCGCAATGATAGAAGGTGGAGGACTTGGCAAGGTAAATCCAAAAGATATTGGCCCAGCTGAAGAACAAGAAAAATTAGGTGTAATCGATTACCTTGCAGAAGACGAAGGAGATGCAACAAGCTTTGCGAAGAAATTACTCTCTTACTTTCAAGGAAGTCTAAATAAATGGGAAACTAAGGACCAGTCGATTTTAAGAAACCTCATTCCAGAAAATAGAAGAATGGCATACTCAGTAAGAGATATTATAGAAACCATCGCTGATAAAGATTCTTTTTTGGAAGTAAGAAAAATCTATGGTCGAAGTGTAATTACTGGATTCATGAGATTAGAGGGGAAGCCAGTTGCTCTTATTGCAAATGATTGTCAGCATTTGGGCGGAGCTGTGGATGCAACTTCAGCTGAAAAAGCTGGACAGTTTATTTCAATTTGTAATGAACATAATCTTCCAATAGTTTCTTTAGCAGATACTCCTGGCTTTATGGTTGGCGTTGATAGCGAAAGAGAAGGAGCTGTAAGGAAAATGGGTAGCCTTTTTAATGCAGGAGCAAATATCTCAGTTCCTCTTGTAGCAATCTTTTTAAGAAAAGGCTATGGATTGGGCGCAATGGCTATGGTTGGAGGAAGTTTTTATATACCTATTTTCACCGCTTCTTGGCCAACTGGAGAATTTGGTGGAATGGGTTTAGAAGGAGCAGTAAAACTAGGGTATAAAAAAGAGCTAGAAGCTGTTGAAGATGAAAATGAAAGAGAAGAATTATTCAATAAGCTTGTTCAAAAAATGTACGATGCTGGAAAAGCGTTAGAGGCGGCCACTCAATTAGAGATAGATGCAGTTATCGACCCAGCAGATACTAGGTCGATAATTTTAAAAGCTTTGGAAACTGGTTAAATTTTTCCCTGAATTAAGGGGTTCTCATTACTTCAGCAGAAGTACATTTATCAATTGAAGCGGATTTTAATTTTTCTACAGCTAATTTTAATTTTCTGTACTCCGCTACTTCAGGATTTAAACCTGTAGACTTAACACCAATGAAACTTGTTCCAGCAGTAGGATCATGCATTTCAAGGCCATAAGATGCATAACTAGTTGATCTTGAAGAATTTTCAATTACTTTTTCTGCAACACTATCAATTAAAGCAGAATGCCTGATTCTTTCAGCCTGAAGTTCAGCACAGCCTAATGTTGTCGCATCAACTTCCCAATGATAAGTTTCAGCATTTACTTGTCCTTTTCCACCTGCATCTTCAACAAAATTATCCAAAAGATACTTTGTTGCAACAATGTTGTTTTGCATAAAAGGAGTGCTTGAGCAACCAACTAAAACTAATAGAGCCACTGAAGCAAATAGTTTTGAAAATTGACCAAATAAGTTCTTTAAATTAGTTAAAATCATTGATAATTCTCCTAAGACACTTAATATGCCTTTACGACGGCAAGTTTAAGACCTTTAAAAACTTAAGTCAATTTTAGTGAAAGCTAAATTAAACAATAAAAATTGGTATTTTTATGACAAAAATCACTGAAAATGAGTTTGAAATCTTAAAATTAGGCAATCCTATTTTAAGGCAAACTGCTAGAGAACTTACCAAAGAAGAAATTTTATCTTCGGAAATACAAGGATTAATCCCTAAAATGTGGGATGTTATGAAAAACGCTGGTGGAGTTGGCTTGGCTGCTCCCCAAATAGGAATTTCTATCCAGTTAGCGGTTATAAAATTGGAAAGTGACTCAGAGAGATACGATAATTTAGAAAGTTCTGAAGAATTTGTCATATTTAATCCAAAACTAGAAGTAATTGACGAACAAAAACAAGGCTTTTGGGAGGGCTGTTTAAGTGTTCCTGGCTTAAGAGGTTATGTTGAAAGGCCACGAAAGCTTAAAATTGAATTTCTCAACGAAAATGCGGATGAAAAAGAAGTGGTAGTTGAAGATTTCTTAGCAACAGTATTCCAGCATGAACTTGATCATTTGTTTGGATTTCTTTACGTGGATAGACTTAATTCTACAAAGGACTTAGTTTTTGAAGAAGAATTAACAAATATAGCGTCAGAAAAACTTTTAGACTAAATTATGCTGAAATATTTTTTATCAATCTTTTTGTCTTTTAATATGCTTTCTTTTGAAATTCTGCCTAAAAAAAATATCGATTTAGATGCCTGGCGGTTTGTAAAAGATCAGGTCATGGGAGGCAAATCCGATGGTTCTATGGCATTGAAGGAATCTACCAATGAAAATTTTGATTTTATCTCTGCACAAGGAAATGTTTCTACCGATGGCGGAGGGTTCTTAATGTTTAGGAAAGAAATTGATGCAAATAACTTAAGTGATTTTTCTAGAGTGAAATTCAAGGCAAGAGGAAATAACGAAAAATATTTTATCCATATTAAAACCAAAGGCTCGATCTTTCCTTGGGTGAGATTTCTCGGCGAATTTGAAGTTACTAATGAATGGCAAGATTTTGAAATTGAATTCACTGAATTCATTCGTTACAGTAATAAAAGTCCAAAAAAAAGGAATCTTAACCCTAATAAAATAAAACTTATTGGTGTTGAAGCTTCTGGAAGGGATTTTGATATGGACATTGATATTGCTTCGATGAGTTTTTCCAAATAATTTAATCAAAAAGATGATTACTAAAGCAGACGACTATCCAATACACCAACTACCTCATCCTGTTTCAGAAGTCGGTACAGAAAGAAATTTTTATGATCGTTATTTCTTTAATGGATATTCCAAAAAAGAAGATTTTTATTTTGCTGCTGTACTTTGTTTGTATCCTAATTTGAATATCATGGATGCTTCTTTCACTTTAGCAGTTGACGGAAAGCAACATAATATAAGAACTTCTAGAATTCTAGGTCTTGAAAGACTAAATACAAAAGTGGGCCCTATTGAAGTTAAAGTTCTTGAGCCTTTAGAAAAGCTTTCAGTTGAACTAACAAATAATGATTCAGACATTACAGCAAAGCTAGAATTCACCAAAAGATTTGAACCCATGCAGGAGCCAAACATGACTCTTTTTAATGGTCCTAGAAAAATAATGGATACCTGCAGATTAACCCAGCATGGAAATTGGTCTGGGGAAATTAAAATAAAAGGTGAAGTTATTAAAATATCGCCAAAAGAGTTTGTAGGAACTAGAGACAGATCTTGGGGAGTTAGACCTGTTGGCGCAGGAGATAGTCAACCTATGGTGCCTTTTGAAATGCCCCAATTTTTTTGGCTTTGGGCTCCTGTTCATTTTGATGATTTGGCGACACACATTTATTACGTTGATAACGAAAAAGGAGAAGCTGATAATGCTTTCGCAAAAATTCAATTCGATGATGGAAAAGAACAATCCAATTTTGTCTCTCATCAAAAGTCTATTTCATATAAACCCAAAACAAGAAGAGTTGAATCTTTATCTTTGAACTTAAAAACTTCGCAAGAGGATTTATTTGAATTTCAAATTACGCCTAAAGTAAATATGTTTATGTGTGGTTTAGGGTACATGCATCCTGATTGGGGTCATGGCCAATTCAAAGGAGAATTAGAAACTCACTATGACACCTATGATTTAAATGACGATCCACAAGATCCACCATTTCTTCATATTCAATCATTGTGTGAAGTTAAGCTTAAGACTCCAGAAAAAGAGCTTCAAGGTCGAGGTGTTTTAGAACAATTATTTTTGGGACCTCACGAGCCTAGTCGGTTTAAAGATCTTTTCGATAAACCCTAATAATGCCTGTTTCTTCAGAAAAAAATTTTCTAAAAAAATTATCGATTTTTAAAAACTGGCTCGAAAAGAAAGAGCGTTATAAGAAACAAAATATTTCTATCCAGCCGCACGAATCATCTGAGGCAAGCGGTTTTTCAAATGAAACTTTCTCTTGCAAAATTTTAGGGAAGAATATTGATGAGGATATAGTCTTGAGAATAAAGCCAACCGGCTTTCAAGTATTTCCTGAATATGATCTTGGATTGCAAGTCGAAATCATGAAGCAATTAAAACAACTTAAATTTCCTGTTCCGGAAATTTTATTTTTTGAACAAAATGAAGAAATCATTGGATCAGAATTTTATGTAATGAAATATGTTAGCGGAGAGGCGCCTTCTGACAATCCACCATATCATATGGATCCTGAAGGTATGATGGGGAGAGCTTCTCCAGATCAAATTAGATTAGTTTGGTTTGGCTGGTTAGAAAACTTAGTATCTTTTCATAAAATAAGTTATGAGGATTTAGAATTGAGCATGATCAATAAGAGAAGCAATGAAAGCTCTCATTTACAGTCTGATCTTCAATACTACAAATCGTTCATGGAATGGGGTCTGGATGGAGAAGCAAATGCATTTTTAGAAGAAGTCTTTCTTTGGCTATCTGAAAATCTTCCTCTAAATCCAAATCCAAAAAAACTTTGTTGGGGAGACTCAAGACTAGGAAATGTACTCTTTGAAAATTTTCAGGTAAAGAGTTTACTTGACTGGGAAATGGCAACCATTGGAGATCCTCTATGCGATTTAGCTTGGGGACTTACAACCGACGATGTGAGTAGCTACGGGCTAAATATTGCAAAGCTTCCAGGTTCGATTGCAAATGAAGAAGCGATAAAATTTTGGGAAAAAAATACCGGTTATTCGGCTGAGAATTTCTTTTATTACCGAATATTATGCCTATTTAAATTTTCTGTGATAATGATTAGAGTTGCAAAAAAATTAATTCATAATGAAATAATGCCTTTAGATAGTGATTTTCACGTCAATAATCACGTATCAAATTACTTAAGACAGGAATTTAATGAAAAAAATTAGAATAGAAAAACAGATTAAATGTTCATCCGATTCACTTTGGGAACTATTTGCAGACGTTACGAGATCTGATTGGGTGCCTTTTGCAAACGAAATTGTTCTTGAAAACGACGTAAGGACTTTCAAAATGGATGGCGTTGGAGAGATTAAGGAAAAGATTATTGAAAAGGATCAAGCAAATAAATCTTTGACTTATAGCGTGATTAAATCTCCCGCACCTTTGAATCACCATTTAGCCAAAGTTACAGTGCTTGAAGATAATAATTTCTCTAAATTAGTTTGGACCTCTGAAGTTGAACCAGATGAGTTTGAAAAATTAATTTCAGACGGCATGAAATCATCCATCGAAATGATTAAAAAGATCCTTGAATAACTCCCAAACCAAAAAGGATTTTTTTTATATGAAATTGGCTTTAGAAGAAGCTAAATTAGCTTATTCAAAAAAAGAAGTCCCGGTTGGTGCAGTTTTAGTCAAAGAAGAAGAAGTAATTTCTCGTTCGTATAACCAATCAATAAGTAAAAACGATCCTTCTGCGCATGCAGAAATGAACGTGCTGAGAGATGCAGCAAAAAAACTAGATAACTATAGACTCAATGGAGCTAGTCTTTATGTTACTTTAGAACCTTGTTTGATGTGTTTTGGGGCATGCATTCATGCTCGAATAGATAGATTAATCTTTGCTACAGAGGATCAAAAATCAGGAGTAGTGATAAATAATTTGAATTTACAAGAGGAAAGTTTCTTCAACCATAAAATTTCAGTTTCAAGCGGAATCCTTGGAACCGAAAGTTCTGAGTTATTAAAGAAATTTTTTCAAGAAAGGAGAAATTAGATTTTAAATTCAGTCCAAACTGGAGCATGATCAGAAGGCTTTTCCATACCTCTTATTTCATAATCTATTTCAGATTCAATTGCCATTTCTAAAAGAGGTTTTGTTACCCATAGATGGTCAATTCTTAAGCCTCTTTTGGGATTATCATCAAACCCTCTACTACGGTAATCAAACCAGCTGAACTTATCATTAGAATCTGGGAAAAATTTTCTATAAGAATCAAAAAATCCCCAAGTTTTTATATTTTCTAACCATTCTCTTTCTTCAGGTAAGAAACTACATTTTCCCGTCGCAAGCCATCTTTTTCTATTGTTTTCTCCAATACCTATATCAATATCTTCTGGGGAAATATTTAGGTCTCCCAAGATAATAATATTGTCTTCTGGAGAAAAGTTCTCATTTAAATAGATCATCAGATCCTTAAAAAACTTTTCTTTATAAGGAAATTTTTTTGGATGATCTCTGCTTTCTCCTTGAGGGAAATACCCATTGATAATGGTTACTTCTTGAGAAGAAAACTTGTGTCTTGAAGAAATTAGCCTACATTGGGCATCTTCTTCATCAGTCGGGAAGCCCAATTGAAAATCCAAAGGTTCAGATTTATAGAGAGTTGACACACCATAATGTCCTTTTTGCCCATTAATTATAGCTTTGTAACCTAATTCATTTATGCTCTCCATGGGATAGTTTTCATTGTCTACTTTTGTTTCTTGTAGACAAATAATGTCTGGCGAGTGCTTATCAATTAAAGCACTCATCTGGTGCAGCCTAGCTCTTAAGCCATTTACATTAAAAGAAAAAATTTTCATCTAAAGTCCGAGCTAGATAGTCTTTTGGGTTTATTAAAATTAATTTGATCAATTAAAATTCTCGCTGCTTCTTCAAGAACCATCTTCTCCGAAAACTCATTTAATTCCTCAGGATCAGCATCTAAAAACTCTTGAAAATTTAAATAGGGCTTTAAACCTACAGAAACTCTAAATCTATTTTCAATGAATAGTCTTTTTTCTTCTTGCGCTTTTTTTTCAGATTTTCTTACTAAATAATTTACGGGAATCAATTTTTTATCTAATTCGTTTTTGTTGTGAATTTTTTGATCTTTAATGTACTCATTCAAGTTTGAATCGGATACTCTTTTTTTTGAGAAACTTTGAATCATCTCTATATTTGAAGTTGAATTAAAAGGTTCATACTCTAAAGATGAAATATCATCATAAGGAAGAGAGTTTTCAAGAGCCATTTCTCCAACTTCTTTACTATCAAAAACATAGGGCAGGTTAATATCAGGGATAACTCCTAAATTTTGTGTGCTTTTCCCAGAGACTCTATAAAACTTCTGTTCTGTAAATTTTAGTTGTCCATAAGAAAGATTTTCCAGCCTTTGAACAGTCCCTTTACCGAAAGTGTTTGAGCCCACAATTAATCCCCTTTTGTAATCTTGAAAAGCTCCTGCAAGAATTTCCGAAGCCGAGGCACTCAATTTATCAACCAAAATCATTACTGGCCCATCATAGTTTTGAATTCCTCTTGTGTGACCCAGAGGCTGAATCGAGCCATTCGACTCCATTACTTGAACAATACTTCCTTTTCCTATGAAAAGCTTGGCAAGCGAGTAAGCTTCATATAAAGAACCTCCAGAATTTCCTCTCAAATCAAGAATGACTCCATCTACTTGTTCTTCTTTTAATTCCCTTAGAAGGTTCCTGACGTCTTTTGAACTGCTTTTGTAGTTAAATTGATTTCTGCTAAATGCATCAAAGTCCATATAAAAAGCAGGTAAATCTATTACCCCAATATTGTAAGATTTATTCGGTTTATATATCTCTACCTTCTTTTTCTTTGCAGCCTGATCTTCCAGTTTTACCAACCCCCTGGTGATTTCTATGACTCTACCTAAAATGTCATCCGAAGAAGAATTAGGAATAACTTCAAGTCTGACTTTAGTATTTTTTGGACCTCTTATTAGTCGAACCACCTCATCGATTCTCCAATCTCGTACATCTTCTATATCATTTTCTGGCAGAGAGGCTACCCCCACAATTTTGTCATTTACTTTTAGGAGACCTGATTTATCAGCTGGCCCTCCTGGAATTAATCTCACTATTTTAGTAATTCCATCCTCTGTAGATAAAATTGCTCCAATTCCTTCTAGAGACAGACTCATATTTATCTCAAAGTCTTCCTGAGATTTTGGAGATAAATAATTTGTATGAGGATCGTAGAGAGAGGTAATCGAATTTATGTATAAAGAAAAGATATCGTCTGACTTAATTCTTTTTAAACTTTTAATTCTATTTTTGAGTCTTTTGAGAAGTTTTGACTTAGAGTTTCCAAAATTATCATTAGACAAAAGAATGTTTATAAATTCGTTTTTAATTAAAAGAGCATGATAGTTTTTGATTGAGCCTAAGGAATTAAATCTTTTTTCATCCTCTCTGCTTTTTTCAACAAATTCAGTCGTATTTAAGTCGGCAGAAGTATCAATCAAATCAACAACATCTTTTTGATAGTTAATCAATTCAAGCGTTCTGTCAGAATAATCTTGATAAATTTTAAAAATTTCTTCTAGGTTATAAATGTTCTTGAATCTTGCTTTATATGAGTTGAACTCAACAGAAGTAAATACAATTTTTTCTTTATCTATATTTACCAAAAAGTTATCAATAACTTTT
>QCMR01000005.1 GCA_003213595.1 SAR86 cluster bacterium AG-422-E19
GCATAACCCTGATCTATATATCCTGTTTTAACAAAGGCAGTAAAATCAGAACTCCCTCCTATCTCACTAGCATCAGCAAGTCTCTTCGGACCAGCTTTTTTTGTTGTATCTTTGAAAGCATGCCAGCTTGAACCATGGTTTTCTGTTCCAGGATCCCAAGGAATTACATAAGCCAACATTCTCGCATAATCGTATTTTTGACAGAAAAATCTTTTGTCCTCTGCAGTATTCATGTAAAAACGATAGCCAATTGCCCAAGGCCAACCAACTTGAGCTGGTCTAAATTTTTCAAAAACACCGGTTGAAACATCTCCATTATTCGTAAGCTTTACATTGTATGTGGTCTGACCAGCATGGGCTAAATAATCAATTGTATTGTCATTTACAATGATTTTTCCCATCCCAGCCGTTGTGCCAATATCAATCCCTAAATCTTCCGACCAGGTTGTTAAATTATTCCAAGTGGACAATGGTTGATAGGCATATTCCAAAGTAAGTTTTCCATACTTGGAACAAGGTATATTTTTAGCAACGAAGTATTCATTACAAGCAAATTGAGAAAAAGAAAAATCATAGAAGATTTTCTGAGGTAATTTTGCAGGATTTGTGCTTCCTGGATAAGGGGAAGACCAAACTTTAGCTTTTACTGGACTAGTATTGGATTCTCTAGTTACTTGGAAAATTGCTTCGTTAAAAGTTATATCTTTGAAACTTATATCGGTATCTTCTTGCTCGGTACTTGCACTTTTTGCAACATAGCCTTCGCTTTTTTGTTGAGAAAGAATCGGGGAATATCTATTTATACATAAGTCTTCACTTGTAAGTACTCTGTAAGCTTTTTCATTAAGAAGACCCGCTCGACTGATTCCAGCTCCGATAAAGCAGGTGTAAAGATTTATTGCTTGTAATGAGTCATTTAGCTCATTTCCTTGTACATAAAAATCAGAAATATCATTGGCATAATCTGTTGCACTTAAAATTGAACAGTATAAAAAGAAAATAAATATAAGTTTTTTCATCTTTACCTCTAATCTAAATCTATGGGTTCTATTGCACTTATATCTCCCTGCATACCTGTAATGGCCGGAGCAGATGTAGATGAAGAATTTGAATTAACAGATGATCCTCCTCCCCCACCACAGCTGATAAAAATAAAACTTATTAATATTAATGTAATTTTCATAGAGTACTCCCAAAGTATTCTTAGACTATATGTATATCTGAGTTAAATAACAATGAAAATAAAAAAGCCTTCCGAAGAAGGCTTTTTTAAGCTTACGTTATTTTAATTTGCTGTTGGCAGAGTAGCTAATTGCTCAGTAGTTTCTTTAACCTTACCCATAATGACTGATGGATCACCATTGTTTCTGAGTAAAGTAGGAACTGTACCGATTTTATTGACTTCAGTTCCATTTGGACCCATGTCAGTAAGCTTTGTAGCTTCAGCAATAGGATTAGCTGTTTGTATCGCAGCATAGTCTCTTGTCCCTGCGACAACTTTTGTTGCTAAAAATTGATCTCCATTTAATCTTTTCGCATATAAAGTAACCGGACTTCCTGATGAATTATCAGTCAACTGAGATCCATCTGGAATGGTGAATTTTGATACCCAACGGTAACAATCGCTCCAACTACCATTGATGTAATCTCCCTCGTAAAGGCCAGTACAGGTATTAAAGAATCCTCCAGGAATATTCCAAAGACTACCAAAGCCCTCAAACTGAAGTTGGTAAGTTTTTTCAGCAATCTCCAAGTTTCCTTTAGCGGCTGAAACCCCTGCAGCAGTCTGTTGAGCTGCAGTCCATTGAGTAGCATCCAATTCAAGTCTTTTTGGTTGCTGAATAGCTACTTTATTTCCACTTTCAGATAACTGATAAACACCCTCAGTCATGATTCCAATTTCAAAATATGTAGTAACATCCCCACCCCAAATTTTTTCATTGCAGAATCTATCTTCAGCCATTTTAGCGCCATTCCCTAAATACCTTGGATGATCAACGTCATACAAAAGATATTGAGTTCCCAACTCATTTTCAGGGCATTCAAAGGTATGAATAGGAACTATATCGTCACCCGGTTTTCTTGCAGGAACTAAAAAGCCAGTTCTTGCAGACCAACTTACATATTCCAAGCTATAAGGATTTGCAGCTGTCCAGTCTGGGCGTTTGACTTGCATACCATAAAGTTTCCAAGTTACAGGTTCTTTGAGAGATGCCGTGGCGGCTGTCATTGCAGATGTATTGGCATCGGAAACTGTCATTTCATTAGCACTAGCAGCTGCTTGGTAATAAATTTTCCCTGAATCTATAATGTAGTCAGTAACATCTGATCGAGCTAAACCATCCAATTCTCCAAAAGACTCTCCCGCTCCATCATCAAAATCCCAAAACAAATGATTGGTATCCCAAATGGAATCGTATTGCACTTGATACAGATCATCATTATTTGGATCATTATCCGAAACTCTAGTTACAGCATCACTCAGTCTTGTGTTATATAAATCTGGTTTCAAACATAAATTTATGCAAGCAAGTCTATCTGCTGGATCTGTGGTATTTGTATCGCCATCAATATCCACTGTAGCAAGATAGGTCTCTAAGTCAGCAACAGAAATTCTGTCAATTTGTTCGTTCTTAATTCCTATTCCAGCGGCTACAGAAGTATGATTTGCTGTTACAAATGCCTCTCCAGGAATTTGGAAATAAGTCCAAATATCAGGAGACCAAGCACCTAATTGTTCAATATAACCAGGCTGAATTTGCATTGCTCCTGCATAAACTGAACCATCAATAACAATCGGAGATGAAAGTTGTACTTCTGGGTCACCATTTTTTGCCCATTTCATACCGTGCGTAAGGGTAAGAGCCCCTTCGTTTCCAGTTCCACCATCTTTATCCCAATAGCCTATGTAACTGTAAAAACAATTTTCATTATTTGCATCATCGTAATGAGACCAATCACACGCAACTCCGCCATTAGCTGCAGTTGAATTTGTTAGTGTTGCCCAAGCAGCTTTTGCTGAAGTCTCCCATGGCTCACTTATATCTAATTTTATTTTATGAATACTGTCTAAATTTCTATAAGAAGTAGAAAATTTAGTGATTTCTAAATAGTTTTTTGATAGGTCGCATTCAGTAGTAGAACATTTAAAATCTCCTCCTGACTGACCATCATCTCTTTTCCATTTTCTAGTGGTAGGATCGATTCCTGCCTCTTGAGCATAATAATCTACCCAAACTCCCCAGTAATCTGCCCAGCCGAATAAATCGTCTCCTGTCAAACTATCCGATCTAATAGGAAAGCTTCCAGCACTTTCTCCATGCCTTGTGCCGTCGGCATTGTAAATTCCATAACGAAAGACATTGGTAAACGCATTTGCCTTATCGGTGTCGTAGCAAACTTCTGCAGTTGAAATACCTGTATCTGCTAAGTTTATAGTTGCTCCCTGTAAAGATGTACCTTCTGTAGCTCCCTTAGCATTTGGATCTGCAAAGTCGTAAAAGCCACCTATCATATCTGCAAATGATGATTGTTCGGCTGAAATAGCTTTTTCACAATAATAATTACCAGAATTACTTACTTCAAAGGCATAAAATACTTTTACTTCTCCCATTTGTGTAGTGTTTTCACCACTCATCATCCAGGTATCGTCCCAAGTTTCCGTAGAATAAATACCAGTTGCTCCATCTGCTGAAAACGTAATGGTAATTTCCTGAGAACCCATAATGCTTTCTCTAAAAGTTATGGTTTGACCATTGGCTTCTAGGAAGCCATTACCAAGACTGAAGTTTTGAAGTTCCATTTTCTCTTTTTGCGATCTTCCAAAATCATCAACTTCGATTAAAGAATCAGTCCCCGCAATATCTAGTGGAACACCAGCAGCCATTCCCATAAATGAATCGGCTACAGCTTTAGCATCTGCATACATCGTGTAATTCATTTTGAAGTCACCAAACTTAGAAGTCCCACTTGCACTGGCCGTTTGTTCGTATTTCAAATAAACCGTGGCATCAAAAGGCATATCATCTCCACTCCCACCTTGGGCTCCTCCCATGGTGTCGGCAGCAATACCAATTGCTGCTGGACCGTCTCCAGCTCCAGATCCTTGTAGTTGAATCCATACACTACCAAACATTGGTGAAGAGCCATCAGCTTGAGTCACTTTTACATATGCAGTATTCCCTTCTTTAATATTTTGTGCTGAACTACCTCCACTGTTTGAGTTACCACCTCCACTGCTTCCACCTTTTGCTTGAGAAGCTTTTTGTTGGTCGTCTCCAGAGGCCTTACCAAAGGAGCAATCATCTTCAAAGATCGTTGCTACGTATGTTTCTTTATTTACGAATTCAGCAGGTTTGGTGTTTGCCAAGTAACAAAGTAACAAATTAACTCTTTCTAAAGACTCATTGACTCTATTACCAGAGACAAAAAAATCTTGTTCATCAGTAGTATAAGCACCCGAAGTTGGTACTTGAGTCAAAGATAATTGCGTAAAAAATATTGTTGAACTAAATACAAATAATTTAAAAAGTTTCATAATTATTCTCCTAATCTACTGCCTGAATCTTTTCTTGTACTTGATAGCCTTGTGCAGCTCCTCCAGACCCAGAAGATCCTGCAGACCCTGATGCAGCTGACGAAGAAGAACCCCCGCCTCCTCCACAAGCAAATATAAAAAATAAAATTGGTACTAATAATAATGATCTAGACATTTGTTCTCTCCTTAAGTAATCCTTAAATTAAAAAATATTTCTTTATAAAAATACTCCTTTTTAAAAAAAAACTCAATTAAGAAATAAAAAAACCCTTGTTAAAAACAAGGGTTTTTTTGCCAGTAAATAATATCTATGGAGCTACTATAGTCTCGCCGTGAATAACTGAAGGCTTGCCATCATTTAATATTGTTGTCGGCTGCGCACCAATAAAATTAGTTGCAGATGGATTTGCTAGATCAATGAGCACACTATCAACAGGTATATTTGCTGCTGTACTGGTATAGGTTCTAGCAGCCAAAGCATTTCTTTCGCTATCAGTAAGAATTTTTAAATACTCATCACCGCGTAGCTGCCTAATTTTTATGTCATTTCCTGGATTAGAGACATTTGTCAGAGTAGTTCCGTCTGCAAGAGAAAACTCATGAACGTATCTCAAACAATCACTCCATGCACCATTATGATATCTACCTAAAATAGTATTTTCACAATGATTGTAAACTTTACCCGGGAAATTATGTAAAGCACCAAAACCTTCAAATTTGAGTTTTACTTTTCTGCCAGTGTAATCTGTTTTATCAGTCCCGGTGAAGTTGTAGGTTGCTTTGGTGTCATTGATTTCAACCTCAAATGTTTCAGGCGCCATAATGTTAGCAAATTGATTCCTAGTTTCATTATAGACTTTATATCTAGGTCTTTGCACAACATTAATTTCATAAGAATCCACCTCTCCTCTGTGAAGTTTATCTAGACAGTAGTAGGTAGTTGCCGCTTGCAATAATGAGGTATTTTGAGAAGCGAAAGACTTAATTCTTGGAGTGTAACCTCTGGCATCTGAACCTTCTGTTGCACATGCAAGATTACTGAGATCTGTAGAATCGATTAATTCCATGTGATAAGCCCAACCAAACCTTTGCGAATGGTTTGATCTTAAAACATTATATGTAAGGCCAACATTCTGCCCTGTTCCCATGGCATTGTCTTTTTCCCAATATTCATACTTATCAAGTTTATTTTCATAATTACCAGAATCTATTTTTTGTTGATTAGCGGTTGTCCAGTCAAGTGCTTGACTTGCAGTAGAATCTGTAATGACTCCTGACGCGCCATCCACTGTATATACTCTCGTTTCAACTGTTCCACCAATCCAATGCCAATCTCCTGCATACATACGAAAATCACCTGAGTCATCATCATCGTAAGAATCTTGACTTGTACTTCCGGAAGCATCGTAATAAGCATCTACTTTAAGATAAGGACCAATACTGTAATAGGGAGTTACATTCAATGGCCCAGCCGGTACGGTAGGATCAGTTGCATCGTAAGCAGTAAAAGCGGATGCTAGCGCTGTATTCATAAGAGGCTCTGAGAGACATCTTTCTAAGCACGTAAGATTTGTAGGTAAATCTGTAGCAGCAATTTTGGTTCTAGTTCTTTGTTTTACGGCATTTGCATTAGAATCCGAAGTAGGATTTTGAAAAGAGGTATATCTAATATTGTATCCTTGGTTTGCGTCTGGATCCCAGAAATGCATGCCTCTATTCCAGCCAGAGCCATCAGTCATATTTGTAACCCAATTTGCAGCTGTAAATACAATAGGAGTAGCTAAAGTAACATGTACTGGCGGATTTTGTCTCCAGTCCATTCCTTCAGTTAAAGTAAAAGTAACTGTCCCGCCACTCGCAGTAATTTTTCCTGTGTATTCTGGACAATTTCCATCTGTAGCATTACAAGCACCTGTAATAGGCACATTCAAAGCATTTAATTGATTCGCCCAATTAGTTGAACCAGAAGTATCGTCTTTGTAATGTTGTGTATACCACTGAATACTTGTTCCAGCCAAAGATGTTAGAGTTTTACTATTCGTAGATTTTAGCCAAATCTCGTAATAATCTTTTTTCAGAGAATATTCATCGTTATCATTATTATCTCTTTCGTTCACAAATAAAGTAGTGTCAGTGACAAAGCCTCTGTCTCTTTGGTCTACGTGGGTTCCCCAATAACTCGCATATGCATATGCTGAACTATTTGTACTTGGATTAACTTCTTTGGATTTTAAAGACATTGCATTTACTGCTGAAGAACTTGCTCCTGAATATCTATCACCTGCAGAAGTATAAGTTCCATACTCATATACAATTCTTTTGGCATCGCTAGCTTTGGTGCTCCAACATTCTTCCCCAGTAACTGTTTGGGCAGACCCTCCATCGAGCTCAAGATAAGCTGAGGGTGGAGTTGTCAATGCTCCCGAAATCGCAGTTGCAAATTGCGAGGAGCTTAAAGCTGCCCCGTCGTTTTGAAATATTCCAGGACCTGCTGGAGTAACCTTTTGGGCTGAAACAAATTCTTGACAGTAGATACCAGTAGTTTTGTTAAGAAAAATCTTATGACTTAACTGATATGTTTCAGAATCTCCTCCACCAAAAGGAAAATAAGTTCCAACAGAAACCATATAACCATGTTGGGCATCATCATTTGATAAGTCAGCATAAAGAGATCTAGATGGCTCCATTGCACCACTTTGTTTGTATTCTATCGTCTTACCAAGTGTTTTGAGATAACCTTTCTCCAATTGGGTTCCATCTGGAACAGGATCTATTGGAAATCCAGGGATGCTTTGTTCTTTCGCATCAGTTCTGGATTCTGCAACAACTTCGAAATTCATCGTGAAATCTCCAAAGGGACTATCGGTATCAGGATCTTTAGAAAGCACTGTTTTTACATATGCCTTAGCTTTGAGTCCCTCCATCAGAAGCTCAACCCAACCCTTACCTTCGATTGTATTTCCAACGATAACATTTTCATAAACTCCAGGTGTATAAACAACATTATCTACTTCGTTGGTTTGAGCAGTTCCACCACTACTAGCACTTGAACCCGTGGCTGCAGCTGAATCTGATGCAGCATCGGCTCCATCAGCTTTTTCACAGGATTTTTCATCTACCAAAGCTCTATAAGCTGATTTATCAATAAAGTCTTTAAAATTTGTTTTAGCAACGAAACATAGAAGAAAATTTGGCATTTCCATTGCATCGTTAGCTAAGATGCTTGGAACATAAAAATCAACTATGTTTGCATCATCTTCATAAGCAGCGGTATAAACAAAACCCCCAAAAAATAGAGGCAGCATTAAAAATATTTTTTTAAAATTCATAATTTCTCCTTTAAAAACAATCTTAAGTTGTGCCAACAAGATCTACCTGACTTTTTAAGTTTCCAGTTGGGGCACTACCACTTCCTGAACCAGAACCCGAGGAACCTGCAGCTGCAGTTCCTCCACCACCACAAGAAACAATTAACAAAATAATAAATAAAAAAGCTGTTATTTTTTTCATAAAACTCTCCGTAAACCTCAATTATAATATACCTTTTCTATAGTTAGAGTAAATGCTCTTAAACTACCAAATCTATTAAATAAGCTGCTATAGCTAAAATTACATTGACAACAACTATCACAATCAATAGTCCCTTTAAATTAAACTTTTTATCTTCCTTACTCATAGGGCATAATTATGAACAAAATTTATGGCAAAAGAAGATTTAATTGAAATGTCCGGCGAGGTAATAGACACCATGCCAAACACAACCTTCAAGGTTAAACTTGAAAACGATCACATTATAACTGCACACATCTCTGGAAAGATGCGAAAAAATTACATACGTATTTTAACTGGAGATAAAGTAAAGGTAGAAATGACTCCCTATGATCTATCCAAGGGACGCATAACCTTTAGGGAAAAATAATCTTAAGTTGTTAATTCTTTTTCTTCGTGAGGAAGAAACTTAATGTCTAACTTTTCTTTTTTAACTGATACTTTAGCTACTCCACCCTCTTTAGCTAAATCACCAAACAAAATGGACTCTGCAAGTTTTTGCTTGATTTCATCTTGAATGAGTCTTTGCATAGGACGAGCTCCCATTTTTTCATCATAACCGTTTTTTGATAACCAAGTTCTTGCTTTACTATCTACGTCTAAAACAACCCGTTTTTCATCCAATTGCGCTTGAAGCTCAGTAAGGAATTTATCAACTACAGTTTGGATAACTTCTGTTTTGAGCGCACCAAATTGAACAATTGAAGTGAGACGATTTCTAAATTCAGGACTAAATGACTTTTTGATTGCCTCAGAGCCATCGGTTGTGTTGTCTTGTTTTTGAAAGCCCATGGATTCTCTAGACATTTCCATGGCTCCGGAATTAGTAGTCATGATCAAAACACAGTTTCTAAAACTTGCTTGTCTTCCATTATTATCAGTTAGCATGCCATGATCCATAACCTGAAGAAGAACATTAAATACTTCTGGATGAGCTTTTTCTATTTCATCTAACAAAATCACTGAATGAGGATTTTTGGTTACTGCTTCTGTCAATAAGCCACCTTGGTCATACCCAACATACCCTGGAGGTGCACCGATTAGCCTTGATACAGTATGTCTTTCCATATATTCAGACATATCAAATCTAATAAGTTCAACACCAAGAATTTTAGCTAATTGACGTGAGACTTCAGTTTTACCCACTCCAGTGGGACCTGAGAATAAAAATGATCCTATTGGTTTTTCTTCCTCTCCTAAGCCAGCTCTAGACATCATGATGGAATTTGATAATTTCTGAATTGCTTCATCTTGGCCAAAGATTACTCTTTTTAGATCTTCTTCTAATTTACCTAAAGATACTCGATCCTTAGTAGAAACGCTTTTTTCAGGAATTTGTGCCATTAAGGAGATTACCCTTTCCACATCCTGTTCATTCACAGTCTTTCTTTTGATATTTAAGTTAAGTCTTAATCTTGCTCCTGCTTCATCAATCACATCAATAGCTTTGTCAGGCAAAAACTTATCATTGATATGTTTAGCAGAAAGTTCAGCAGCAGCCTTTAAAGAAGCTTTGGAATATTTAAGTTCATGATGTTGTTCGTATTTCTTTTTTAGACCTTCTAAAATCTTTATAGTTTCTTGAACAGAAGGCTCGACCAGATCTACTTTTTGGAATCTTCTAGATAAAGCTCTGTCTTGCTCAAAAATAGTTCGGTATTCTTTAAAAGTTGTAGAGCCAATGAACCTTATACCTTCTTTTCCAAGAACTGGTTTCAAAAGATTGGAGGCATCCATCACCCCACCAGAAGTAGCACCTGCTCCAATAATTGTATGAATTTCATCGATGAATAAAATTGCATTGGGAATATTTGCCAGTTCTTTTAAGATTCCTTTGAGTCTCTTTTCAAAATCTCCTCGATATTTTGTACCGGCTAGTAAGGAACCCATATCCAATGAATAGATGACGCTTTCTTGCAGTGAAGGCGCAGCAGATTTCTCAACTATATTTTTTGCCAACCCTTCTATAAGAGCGGTTTTACCAACTCCCGATTCACCAACTAAAATAGGATTATTTTTGGATCTTCTAGCTAAGATTTGGGAGATTCTTTCTATTTCCTTATCTCTGCCAACCAAAGGATCAATTCGGTTTTCTTCTGCTTCTTTATTAAGATTCAAAGCATACTTACCAAGGTAACCCGATTCTTTTGAAGAAGAAGATTCTTGAGCAAACTCATCAAAAGATTCATCTTCTGTTACGCCTTCTCCGTGACTCATATAAGAAACAGCATCCAGTCTTGTCATTCCTTGCTTTTTTAACAAATAAACACTATGACTTTCTTTTTCGCTAAAAAGTGCAACCAAAACATTAGCCCCAGATACTTCTCCAGTACCAGAAGATTGCACGTGAAAGACAGCTCTTTGAATAACTCTTTGAAAAGATAAAGTCGGTTGTATCTCTACTGCTTCATCTTTCTTTTCAGGACAATTTTTTGATATAAATTCTTTTAATTCTGCTTCTAAAATATCGATATTTACATCACAAGCAAGAAGAACATTGAGAGCATCTTGATTATTTAAAATGCAAAGCAATAAGTGTTCTGTGGTTACAAACTCATGATTGTTTTCATGAGCAAATTTAAAAGCATTATTTAGACATTCTTCAAGATTTTTTTCTAACATCAGTCTTCCTCGTCTATTGGTTCAATATCGCTTACTAATGGATGTTCATTTTGTTTAGCAAAGTTATTAATTTGGTTTGATTTTGTTTCAGCAACTTCTTTCGTATAAATACCACAAACACCCTTTCCTTTTGTGTGCACTGCGAGCATTATTTGAGTGGCTTTCTCTTTATCGTAGCTAAAAAAAGTTTGTAAAACATATATTACAAATTCCATTGGAGTGTAATCATCATTTAACAGAATGACTCTATACAAAGAAGGTTTCTTTAGTTTTGGTTCTTCTAGCTCAACTAAAGAGGAAGAATTGGATTCGTAATCTTCGGAATTATTACTAAGCTTGATATCTATCATTCATTAAAAAGATTTATTATGACATTCCATTACAGATTTGTTCTGCAAACTCAGAACATTTTAGTAATTTTGCTCCTGTCATCAATCTTTCTAAATCATAAGTTACTAACTTATTCTTAATTGCCCAACTTATACCTTTGATAATATTTTCAGACGCTTCATGCCAACCGATATGATTAAGCATCATTTCTGCAGATAAAATTAAAGAAGCCGGATTAACTTTGTCTAAACCAGCATATTTTGGCGCAGTACCATGTGTTGCTTCAAATAAAGCAACTTTGTCTCCTAAATTTGCTCCAGGCGCAAGGCCTAAACCCCCTACTTTTGCTGCTAATGCGTCAGAAATAAAGTCCCCATTTAGATTCATGGTTGCAATTACATCATAGTCTCCTGGACGAATTAATATTTGTTGAAGGAAATTATCTGTGATGATGTCTTTTAAAATGATTAATCTTTTCGTAACTGGATTTCTGAAGCTCATCCATTCGCCACCGTCAAGAGATGTTGCTCCAAATTCTTTTGCTGCTAAAGAGTAGCTCCATTCCTTGAAGGAGCCCTCTGTGTATTTCATGATGTTTCCTTTATGAACAATAGTTACCGATGAGCGGTCATTATCTATAGCATATTGAATTGCTTTTCTGACATGCCTTTCAGTTCCTTCTTTAGATATTGGTTTGATACCAATGCCACAAGCGTCTTCAAATCTGATATTTTTTACATCCATTTCTTTGGTTAAGAAATCAATTAATTTAGTAGCTTCGTCTGAATTTGCTTCAAACTCAATTCCAGCATAGATATCTTCAGAGTTTTCACGAAAGACGATCATGTCTGTGGTTTCTGGAATTACGACAGGACTTGGTACACCTTCAAAATACCTTATTGGTCTCTGGCACACATATAAATCCAACACTTGTCTCAATCGGACGTTTAAAGATCGGATCCCTCCTCCTATAGGAGTCGTTAAGGGTCCCTTAATTCCTACGATATATTTTTCCAGGGCATCAATCGTTTCATCTGGAAGCCATTCGTTTTCACCATAAACACTCAAGGATTTTTCTCCACAAAATACTTCCATCCATGCAATTTTTCTCTCTCCGTTATAAGAAATATTTACTGCATGATCGACAACTTTAATCATGGCAGCAGTTACATCTGTTCCAATGCCATCTCCTTCAATAAATGGGATTATCGGATTTGTAGGAACATTTAATTCACCGGAATCGGTTATCGTAATTTGTTCCCCATCTTCTGGAATTTCTATGTGTTTATATGCCATAAGAGTTATAAAAGTCCTTTGAAGCGCGGTATCATAGCATTTTTTACTTATCTATAAAAATTGTGAAAGTTCTAATAGGTTTATCAGGGGGTGTTGACTCTTCAGTGGCAGCATTCCTTCTAAAGCAAGAGGGTTTCGACGTTACAGCGGGATTCATGAGAAATTGGGAAGATGATGATGGAAGCCCTTATTGTAGTGTAAAAGAAGACTTCTTAGACGCTGCACAAGTTGCTGACAAATTAGGCATAAATTTAGTGCAAATGAATTTTGCCAAAGAATATAAAGACAAAGTATTCAGTTATTTTCTAGAAGAATTAAATAATGGAAAGACACCCAATCCAGATATTTATTGTAATAAATTTATTAAATTTAAAGAGTTTACAAACTATGCAATAGAGAATGACTTTGATGCAGTTGCAACAGGACATTACTCTAAAGTTCAAGTGATCGATAAAAAACATTTCTTATGTAAATCTTATGATCAAAGTAAAGATCAAACTTATTTCCTGAGTCAGGTTGAAAAAGATGTTTTTAAAAATATTAAATTTCCCCTAGGAAACCTTTTAAAAACTGATGTGAGAAAAATTGCAGAAGTAGAAAATTTGGTTACTTATGATAAAAAAGATAGCACTGGGATTTGTTTCATTGGAGAAAGGCCTTTTCCGGAATTCTTAAAAAATTATCTTCCTGAAGATTATGGAGAAATCGTCGATGAAAATGATGAGGTTGTTGGGGAACATAAAGGTTTGTATTTTTATACAATTGGTCAAAGACAAGGTCTTGGGATTGGAGGAATGAAGAATAAACCAGAAAAAGCTTGGTACGTTGCTCAAAAAGATTTTTCAAACAATAAATTAATAGTTGTTCAAGAAAATGATCATCCTTTACTTTTCAAACAAAAACTTTCGGTATCAAATATTAATTGGTTAAAACAACCGTCTTCAAATAAAGTTTCTGCAAAAATTAGGTATCGTCAAAAAGATCAAGACTGTGAAATTGATATTCATGGAAACAAAGCTAAAGTCATTTTTAAGGAACCGCAAAGAGCAGTTACTCCTGGCCAATTTATTGTATTTTATGAAGATGAAATTTGTTTAGGTGGAGGCGAGATAGATATATAATCCTCTTTTGAAAATTAATGCCCAACGATAACCTGCTATCTGTAACTCCCATTGATGGGAGGTATGAATCTCAAACAAAATCTCTTGCAAACTATTTCAGTGAATTTGCTTTAATTAAAACTAGAGTAGAAGTCGAGATTGAATGGCTTCTGCTGATATCAAAGAATAAGTCTCTTAAATTTGTTCCGGAAGTTTCAAACAGTCAGCAAAAAAAAATAACTAATATTTTTCAGGAGTTTTCTCTCCAAGATGCCAGGCAAATAAAGAAAATTGAAAAGAAAACAAATCATGATGTCAAAGCAGTCGAACTTTTTATTGTTGAAAAACTAAAAAAATTAAAACTCAATAAACTCTGTGAATTTGTTCATTTTTGTTGTACTTCTGAGGATATCAATAATCTCTCTTACTCGATGATGTTGCAAAGATTTTTAGACATTGAATTTATACCTGAAGTTAATGTTATACAGAAAAATTTAAATTCTTTAGCAAAGAAATATTCAAAAATACCTATGTTAGCTTTTACGCATGGGCAACCTGCTTCTCCTACTACAGTTGGTAAGGAATTTTCTAACTACAGTTACCGATTAAAATTTCATTTAGATCTTATTAAATCTATTAAACAAAAAGGAAAATTCAACGGAGCCTCAGGAAATTACAATGCTCATGTTGTTGCAGAAAAGAAAGTTAATTGGGAGACTTTATCTAAAAAATTCGTAAATTCTTTAGGCCTAGATTTTTCTAGTCATTCAACGCAAATCGAACTTAAAGATGCAATGTCATTTCAATTAACAAATACTCATAATTTAAATAACGTATTCATTGATCTTGCTCAAGATATTTGGCTTTTAATTTCAAAAAAT
This sequence comes from SAR86 cluster bacterium AG-422-E19, assembly GCA_003213595.1. Taxonomy (GTDB): domain Bacteria; phylum Pseudomonadota; class Gammaproteobacteria; order Magnimaribacterales; family AG-339-G14; genus MEDG-81. Next base: position 14,316 of record QCMR01000005.1, read on the forward strand.
TATTTAAAGCAAAATTTGAAGGTTGGAGAAGTTGGCTCTTCAACCATGCCTCATAAAGTGAATCCAATAGATTTTGAAAATGCAGAAGGAAATTTATCCATGGCTAATGGCTTAATAATTGCTCTGAAAAATAAAATCCAAATATCCAGATTACAAAGAGATTTATCCGATTCGACTGTTTTAAGAAATATTGGCTCGTTATTTGCTTATATTGTTATCAGTTTCAATTCTTTAAAAAAAGGCATCGCTAAAATAGAGCCTAATAAGGAATTAATCCTCAAAGACCTAGATAACAGTTGGGAAATTTTAACAGAAGCTATCCAAACCATACTCAGAAAAAATGGTGTTGAGGATAGTTATACAAAAATTAAATCAATTTCACGTGGAAAAAAGCTTGATTATCATTCCTACATAAAGATAATTGACGACTTAAAAATAAATAAAGCAGATAAGGAACTTCTTTTAAGCCTTACTCCAAAAAAATATATTGGATTGGCAGACAAATTGGCTAAATCTTCTTTTAAATCCTAAGGGGCACAATATGTTTGATTACAAAAAAATCGTTAAAGAATATGAGGATCTAAAGAACCAAAATCCAAATATTTATAAAAATATCAATCCTGTATCTGCTGCAAGAATGAGATTGCAAAATAGATTTCATACCGGTTTAGATATTGCTCAATACACAGCTGACATCATGCACGCTGACATGGCTGACTATGATAAAGACTCAAGTGTTTACACTCAGTCTTTAGGTTGTTGGCATGGCTTTACTGCTCAACAAATGATGATGGAAATCAAACGTTCTCACACAACTACCTCTAAAAGATATGTCTATTTGAGTGGCTGGATGATTGCTGCCTTAAGATCTGAATTTGGCCCTCTTCCTGATCAGAGCATGCATGAAAAAACCGCAGTCCCTAACCTAATCAAAGAGATTTATACCTTTTTGAAAAGAGCTGATTCTGTCCAGCTTCAACATTTGTTCAACGAATTAGATGAAGCAGAAGCAGCAGGAAATAAAACTGATGACATTATTAAAAGAATTAATAATTTTGAAACTCACGTTGTTCCTATCATTGCTGATATCGATGCTGGATTTGGTAATGAGGAAGCGACTTACTTACTTGCAAAAAAGATGATTCAAGCTGGTGCTTGTGCCATACAAATTGAAAACCAAGTATCTGATGAAAAACAGTGCGGTCACCAAGACGGAAAAGTAACCGTTCCACATGAAGACTTTTTATCTAAGGTTAATGCTGTTAGATATGCATTCTTAGAATTAGGTATTAAAAATGGAATCATTGTTGCAAGAACTGATTCTCTAGGCGCTGGTTTAACTCAAAAGGTTCCAGTTTCAAAAGAACCAGGAGATCTTGCTGATCAATACAACTCCTTTCTTGAATCTCATGAAATCAATGATTTGAGTGAATTAGAAGATAACGATGTAACAATTCATCAGGGAGGAAAACTTGTACAACCTGTAAGACTTCCAAATGGCCTCTATCAGTTTAAAAAAGATACTGGGTTTGATCGAGTTGTACTCGATTGCATAACCAGTCTTGAAAATGGTGCTGATCTTTTATGGATTGAAACCGAAAAACCAAATGTACAACAGATTGCGGAAATGGTTTCTGCCATCAGAGAAAAACAACCACAAGCAAAACTTGTTTACAATAATTCCCCTTCCTTTAATTGGACTTTGTCTTTTAGAGAACAGGTTTATCAAGAATGGGTTGAAGCTGGAAAAGACGTTTCAAATTATCCTGATCCTGCAAAGGATCCAAAAGGCTTGATGGATAAAAAGTTTGATGATTCAGAGCTTGCAGTTGAAGCTGACAAATACATTCAAAATTTCCAAAAAGATGCTTCAAGAGACGCAGGAATCTTTCATCATTTAATCACTCTACCAACGTATCATGAAACCGCTCTGGGTACGTCAGTGCTATCTGAAGGATACTTTGGCGATCAAGGTATGTTGGCGTATGTAAAAGAGATTCAAAGGCAAGAAATCAGACGTGATATGTCTTCCGTTAAACATCAGGATTTAGCTGGTTCGACTGTTGGGGATACTCACAAAGAATACTTCTCTGGAGATAATGCTCTTAAAGCTGGTGGTGAAGATAATACAATGAATCAGTTTTAATCGACTGTTTTTCCACAAACCTTACAAGTATCTCCTTTTTCTAAATAAATTCCTCCACAACTTGGTTGGAGGGGTTTATTTTTAAGAATAAGTCCTATCGACATTCCAGCTATCGACAGAATGATAATAAATATGGCTAATAAAGCAGTGATCATTTAACTATTCTAACAATTTCTTCCATTGTTTTGATTCAAAAGATTGTATTTTTTCATTACCTCTGAAGATGAGTAATGCGGGGATATCATTATCTCTAATATTATTTTTAATTAAATCAACTTTTCCTAATGCAAATAAACCAGTTGCAAGAGCATCAGCATAGGCAGTTGATTTTTTATCCATTACTGAAATAGAAAGCACATCTTGATCAATTTTATTTCCTGCAACTCCAACAATATGACCAGGATTTCTGTAATTTCCTGAGGTAGCAATTGAGAGGCTTTGTTTAATTTCAAAAGGCTTAAAAATGCCTTGTTGATTTGGTAAAGGATTTTCAATTCCAATTTTCCAAAAATTTTTAGTTTTCATCCCTTCTGCCCTGATTTCGCCACCAATATTTATAAAAAAATTCTTAATATTTAATTGTTTTAATTTAGAAGAAACAATGTCGACTGCATAACCTTTCGCAACTGCATTAAAGTAGTCGAAGTTATCAAATAATATAAATCCTTCAACAGTTTTATTAGCCTTTACAGAAATTTTTTCAACCTCTTGAAAATAATTTTTAATTTCTTCTTTAAATATGTCAGTATTTTTATTATCTCTTTTAAATGAAACCAAAGAATCACTCTTGTAAGTTGAACAGCACTGATTGATTGAAATAAAAATATTATTTATTTCATCATTAACTTTTTTAATGTTGTATTGGGATTTTTCGATCTTTATATCATAAAACGTTCCAAAAGCTTGGCCGGATATAGATAGAATTTCGTTGTTACTGGAACAAGCTCCTAAAAAGAAAAGAAAAAATAATAGATATTTTTTTAAAAAATTAGCTACCAAAATCATCAAACATTATATTTTCTGGCTCAACACCTAGACTATCAAGCATTTTGAATGCAGCTGACATCATCATAGGTGGACCACAAAGATAATATTCACAATCTTCTGGTGATGGGTGATGTTGTAGGTATTCGTCATAAAGAACATGACTTATGAATCCTGTTAGACCGTCCCAGTTATCTTCAGGCAAAGGATCAGATAAAGCCGCATGCCAAGAAAAATTTTCAAAGTCATCTGATAACTTATCAAACTCTTCAACATAAAACATTTCCTTCAAACTTCTTGCTCCATACCAAAAACTTATTTTTCTTGATGAATTAATTGTCAGAAGTTGGTCAAAAATGTGAGACCTCATTGGTGCCATACCTGCCCCTCCTCCAATAAATACCATTTCAGCATCGGTTTTTTTTGCCTTAAATTCTCCGAAAGGTCCAAAAATAGTTAGTTTGTCACCTGCTTTTAAATTAAATAAATAAGATGATGCCTCTCCAGGAGGAACTGTCATGCCTGGTGGTGGAGAAGCAATTCTGATATTAAATTTCATAATCCCTTTTTCTTCAGGATAATTTGCCATTGAGTAAGCTCTTATGACTTCTTCTTTTACTGTAGAGACATTGTTGAATACCTCAAATCTATCCCAATCCGATTTGTATTCATCTTGAATATAAAAATCTTTATAATCAGCTTGGTAAGGAGGAATTTCCATTTGCACATAACCACCAGCCTCAAAACCAACGTCTTCTCCTTCAGGAAGCTCTAAAACCAACTCTTTAATAAAGGTAGCAACATTATCATTTGATTTGACGGTAGTTTCCCATTTTTTAACTCCAAATACCTCTTCTGGAATGGTTATTTTCATATCGCTTTTAACTGGAACCTGACAAGAAAGACGCCAGAAGTCTTTTTTCTCTTTATTGTTAAAGTGACTTTCTTCAGTGGATAAAATCGAACCACCTCCGTCAAAAACTTGGCAGCGGCATTGAGCGCATGTCCCGCCTCCTCCACATGCAGAAGAAAGAAAAAGATTGTTTTCTGCTAGAGTTTGTAAAAGTTTACCTCCGGCAGGAACAGTAATCTTTTGAGTTGGATCACCATTGATTTCAATATTTACATCTCCTGTAGAAACCAATTGAGATCTTGCCAAAAGAATTATGGCAACCATGACATTTACAATAACTGTAAAAGATAAAATACCTAAAACTATTTCAGTAACCATTATAGAATGATGCCTCCAAACGACATAAAACCAAAGCTCATCAAACCAACAATTATAAAAGTAGAACCTAGTCCCTGAAGCCCTTCAGGCATATCACTGTATTTTAATTTCTCTCTTATGCCTGCAAGTATTGTGATTGCTAATGCCCAACCAACTCCTGCTCCTAAACCATAGGCAACGCTTTCTCCAAAATACAAATCTTTTTCTACCATGAAGAGCGAAGCTCCTAAGATTGCACAATTAACTGTGATTAACGGTAAAAATATACCTAAAGCGTTATATAGGACAGGAACATATTTATCTAAAAACATTTCTAATATTTGTACACATGCTGCAATCACACCGATGTAGCTGATCAATCCTACAAAGCTTAAATCAACATCTGATAGACCCGCCCAAGAAAGTGCCCCATCTCTTAGAATGTAGTTATAGATCAAGTTGTTGATGGGTACAGTAATTGCCAGTACAACAATTACAGCAATTCCCAAACCAATTGCAGCTTCAATTTTTTTAGAAATAGCAATGAAAGTGCACATTCCTAAAAACACAGATAAGGCTAGGTTTTCGATAAAAATAGCATTGATAAAAATATTTAAATAGTTCTCTATCATGATGCAGCTTTTGATGAAGGTGTAGGTGGAGGATTAGGAACTATTTCAGGTGAATTCTGAGACATTTTAAATTCTGGTTCTTCAATTTGATCTTTTTGCCACGCTCTTAGAGCCCATATGATTAAGCCAATTAATATGAAGGAAACTGGAGGAAGAAGGAAAAAGTTATTAGGTACATACCAACCACCATTTTGCACCAGAGGAAAAATTTCATATTCCAAAATTGTTCCGGTACCAAATAATTCTCTGATCGTGCCTAGAATTATAAGGATTACGCTATAACCTAATCCATTTCCGAATCCATCAAGAAAAGACACTCCTGGAGGATTTTGCATTGCAAAAGCTTCAGCTCTACCCATGACAATACAGTTGGTAATTATTAAACCGACAAAAACAGATAAAGTCTTACTTGTTTCGTAGTCATAGGCTTTTAATGCTTGATCAACCAAGATTACTAATGAGGAAATAATTGTCATTTGTACAATAATTCTTATATTTGATGGAGTAATATTTCGAATCATCGAAATAAAAAAATTCGATAAACTGACAGTAACTGTCAAAGCCACACACATTATTAAAGTCGGATAAAGTTTGCTGGTAACGGCCAAAGCAGAACAAATGCCAAGCATTTGCAAAGCAATAGGATTCTCTTTGAATACTGGTCGAAATAATATTTCAGAATATTTAGACATCTATTTTTTGTAAATTATTAATAAAGTTTAAAAAGCCATCGTTACCCATCCAATAGGCTATCAAGTTACTTACTCCATTACAGGTTAAGGTAGCTCCAGACAATCCATCAATTTCATAACTAAAATTATTACTAGTTTCCAAGACAATTCCTTTGATTACTTTTAAGGAAACTTCACCGTTTTCTTGGTATATTTTTTTTCCTTTCCATAAAGCTTTCCACTTGGGATTATCAATCTCAGCACCAAGTCCAGGAGTTTCTTTGTGTTCGTAGAATTCCAAACCAGCAACGGTATTAAAATCTCCTTCAATAGCTAAGTAACCATAAAGGATTCCCCACAAGCCATAACCTCTTACAGGAAGAATTAAAGTGTTTATTTCATTGTCTTTGTATTCAATGTATATCTTCGAGTATTTTTCTCTTTTTTTAATTGAAGCTACGTCTTCCTCTGCAGACAGAAATTTATATTTTCCATCCTCTCTAAGTTCTTTAGCTAGTTCATAAGAATCTGGATTTATGTTTACAATTTCGCCTTTATCCAAATCTATAATTAAAGTTTTTATGTTTGACATAGCATTTTCTACAGAACCATAAACTTTTTCTAAACCTGCAGATGAAACAATTTTTTTTTGCATATCTAAAACAACATTATTTTCTTGAACAGATCTCAATTGAATTGCAATGAACGAAATAATAGCGCTGCATAATAAGCAAAGGCCAATTCCAACGAATGTTATATTTAAGGTGCTGTCTTTATTAATTTTAGGCATTTTGAAGAGCTAATCTTTTTTTAATATTATTTTGTACTACAAAATGATCTATCAAGGGAGCTAATAAGTTTCCAAATAAAATAGCAAGCATCATCCCTTCGGGAAAAGCTGGATTTAGGACTCGAATTAAAATAACCATTACACCAATGATGATTCCGTAAATCCATCTACCCGCATTGGTATGCGACCCGGAAACAGGTTCGGTTGCCATGAACACCAAGCCAAAAGCGTATCCACCAATTACCATGTGCCACCAAAAAGGCATTGAAAACATAGGATTGGTTTCACTACCAGCAAGATTGAACAAATAACTTGTAAAGATTGTACCTATGGCTATACCAAGAACTATGCGCCATGAAGCAACCTTTGTATAAAGGAGAATAGCTAGACCTACTAAAATTGCTAAAGTTGAAGTTTCCCCAATGGAACCTGGTATGAAGCCAAGAAAAGCATTGTTCCATGTATAGGCAAGGCTTTGATAGCCATCTTGAGCTGCTGTTCCTAGAATTGTTGCTGCTGTGTATCCATCAACTGCAACCCAGGACATATCACCTGACCACGATGCAGGATAAGCAAAATACAAAAATGCCCTTCCCGTTAGGGCTGGATTTAAAAAGTTCTTACCAGTGCCGCCAAAAATTTCTTTACCTATAACTAATCCAACGGCAATACCTAATGCACATTGCCAAAGAGGCGCATTCGGTGGACAAGATAATGCAAACAATACTGTTGTGACAAAAGCTCCCTCACTAACTTCATGTCTTCGTATGAGGGCAAAGATTAATTCACAACCTATACCGACGGCAAATACCACGATATATATAGGTATAAAATAAATAGCCCCATACACCAAGCAATCCATAAAGCTATTTGGATTGAGCGAGGTAAAGAAAGTAATTAATGGCCAATGCCAGTCTTTCTCAAAAGTTGCGTTTGCAAGAGTTAATTGCTCAATTGCATTTAGCGATTGATATCCAAGGTTGTACATCCCCGCAAACATAGTTGGAAAAGTTGCAAGCCAGACGACAACCATAATCCTTTGGATATCGGAACCATCTCTAATATGAGTTAAACCTTTAGTTTTTTTATCGGAGGAATAAAAAAGATTCTCGACAACATCAAATATTGGAAAGTAATAGGAAAGACCCCCTTTTCCCTGAAAAGAAGGTTTGATTTTATCAAGAAAATTTCTTAACGGATCTTTCATCTCTAAGATATAGACGTAATTTTAATGATTTCAAGGAGTCAATTTAGTTTTTAGAAGATATTCTTCTATATTATGCTTTTATCCATCCTTCTCTATTTTTTCTAAAATATTTCTAAGGATTAATCCATAATCATATTTACTTGGACAACTATAAGTACAAAGAGCTAAATCTTCTTCATCCAATTCTAAAATTCCCAGATTTTGAGCCAATTCTGTATCCTCAGTCACTATGGCTTTGAGCAGCTGAGTAATCATTAGATTCATCGGAAAAATATCTTCATAGATACCAACAGGAACAATTGCTCTAAAGCCACCATTTAAAGCTGATGTGAGATTGTATTTGTAATTTTTTATTGCTGATGTAAGAAACATTCTCAAAGATGAATGTTTCTTTATTTCAGGTCTTAACCAATTCATAAACTCTCGATCATCTTGATTTACTTCTCTTATCACAGTGAGTTGATTAGTGAAACTAGATAGATAAGCAAGCGGTCCTTCACAAATATGACCGCATAATACAGAACCGGAAATCAATCGATTATCTTCCTCAATCAACTTCCCTGCTGTAAGTTCTTCAACACATGCGCCAAAATTTGTTAAAAAGATTTCTGGATTAAATACTTGAGGACCTGAAATAGAGATATATTTTTCGTTTGATTGGGTACCTGTAAGAACAGTTTTTCCTATTTTTATTAATTCTTGATATCCAATAGTCCAAATTTGATTAGTTAATGAAGCAGGTGAAATTTTATGAATTTGTGTACCTACAAGCCCTATAGGATGTGGTCCTGAAAAAATATGGTAGTTGATCTTTTCAGATCTAAACAAATCTAAAGTGTTGTCTTCAGAGATTCCAACATTAATATTCTCTTTAGGAAGATGAGAAATAACTTCCAATCCTTTATTAAAAGCTTCAAGGTTTTCTCCAATTACCAAAGCCGGATCAAAAGATAAAGGATTTGAATCTATCAGGGAAATAAAAATTTTATTTGGCAGGGAACCCACCAAAGGTACTTTAGAAAAAGGTCTAGTTCTGAAAAGACTAAGTAAACCAAATTTATTTAGAAAATTTAAAACTTGGTTATCAGTTGATTCAAATGTTGTATCAATTTCAAAAGTATTATCGTCATTACTTTTTTCTATGACCATCGAAAGAAAAGACCTTCTATCGCCTCTATTGATTTCTGAAATCGTTCCATTCACTGGAGACAAATGAAAGTACCCAGGATTTTTTTTATCTTCAAAGAGTTTTTCTCCTTGGGAGACTTGTTGTCCTTCAGAGACAAACATTGTAGGTCGAATACCGTGAAAATCTTTTCCAAGGACAGCGACTCTTGAAGTTAAATTTGTAACTTCTGGCAAAACTTGATGGTTAATCTCTCCCTGAAGAGATAAATCTAATCCCTTTTTAATTTTTATAGTCATATTACAAAAATAGAGGTAATCGTAGGTATTTAATACCGGCCATTTTCTTTAAGACTCGAAGCAATTGTACGCAGTAACCAAGCTCATTATCATACCAGGCATAAATGACTACGTTTTTTCCATTGCATATTGTTGCTTGAGAATCTACAACACATCCAAACCTACTTCCAATAATATCGGATGAGACAATTTCTGGAGAATTTGTATAGTCGACTTGGTCTTTATAAATGCTGTGAAAAGCTGTTTTTCTTAAAAAATCATTAAGCTTTTCTACGGTTGATTCTTTCTCAAGGTAAAGGTTTAAAATTGCCATAGAAACATTTGGAGTAGGAACCCTTATAGCATTTGCTGATAATTTTCCTTCTAATTCAGGGAGGACTTGAGATACGGCTTTTGCTGCTCCAGTTTCAGTTAAAACCATATTCAGTGCAGCACTTCTTCCACGTCTGGCTTTGTCATGATAATTATCAATTAAATTTTGATCATTGGTATATGAATGAACAGTTTCAACATGACCATTATCAATACCGTACTCTTCTGATATCGCTTTTAATAAAGGAACAATTGCATTGGTAGTACAAGAAGCAGCCCCTAAGATTTTTTCTTTATCTGTGATATTTTTATGGTTTACACCGTAAACTATATTTTTTAATCCTCCTTTCGTAGGAGCAGTAAGCAATACTTTTGAAATACCCTTAGATTTAAGATGCTTTGATAGCCCTTTTTTATCCCGATAAACTCCAGTATTGTCTATTAAAATTGCTTTATTGATATTATGCTTGGAGTAATCCACTTCATCTGGATTATTGGCGTAGATAAATTTTACAGGATTACCATTCATTACAAGAGTATTGGATTCTTCGTCTACTCTGATTGTTCCTTTAAAAGAACCATGCACAGAATCTCTTCTCATTAGTTCAGCTCTTTTAAAAAGATCTTCTGCTTTGGATTGTCTGACAACTACTGCTTTTAGAGAAAAAGTTTCACCTGCGCCCGTATCCTCGAGAATTAATCTTGTAATTAACCTTCCTATCCTTCCAAAACCAAATAGGACTACATCTTGAGGTTTTTTTAGTACTGGAGTGTGATTTCCTATGCCTTTCTTAACCTGATTATTTACAAATTCATCTATGTTTTGTCCATGATCATCAAACATAAAAGCTGCAGCTAATATACCTATATCTATTTGTGCAGGTCCTAGATCAAGTTTGTCTAGACTAGCTAAAATCATTGATGTTTCGTATTCACTTAGTTCATTTTCCTCGACTTCTCTTACAGTTCTGTGAGCTTGCATTATTTCTATTACTGAAAGAGAAATTAAAGGATTTCCATACAATAAAATTCGAACATTTTTTTCTCTATGAAATTTACCAATGATAGGAATCATTGATTCAACAAGGGACTGTCTTTCTATCCAGTTTTCTAGATAATTATCCGGTTTTGCTCTATCCCTCTTATCAGGGTTAGAGTCAGATTTGATTGCTGTCATTTATTACAAAGCAGAATATCTTTTCAGGTGATAATCAGTATTTCCAAAAATTGCTCTAATTGTTGTTAAACGCTTAAAGTAATGGCCAATATTTGTCTCGTCAGTTACACCCATTCCACCATGCAGTTGAACAGATTCTTCACCAACATGCTTAGCGGCTATCCCAACTTGATATTTCAAAGCTGAAACAGCTTTTTTAGCATCGTCTGACTTATCGGTAAGTTTTGCGGCACACATTAAAAGTAAGGATTTAGTTTGTTCATATGCCATGAAAGTATCTACCATCCTGTGTTGTAGTGCTTGAAATGAACTAAGAGTCTCACCAAATTGCTCTCTTGTCTTAGTGTACTCTAAGGTTATTTCATTCATTTTTTCCATAATACCAACCGCTTCAGCTGATATAGCTAATGTTGCTAAGTCAATGACTTCTTCCAACGCAGAAAAAGCACCGCCTTCATTTCCCAATAGAGAAGATGCTGGCGTAGATACATTTTCAAGCGTTACCTCTGAAGCTTTAGACCCGTCTACATTTGAATAGTTTCTTAAAGATACTCCTTTGGAAGAAGGATCGACAATAAACAAAGATAGACCTTCTTTATCAAGCTGATTTCCAGATGTTCTTGCAACAACGACAATACTATTTGAAGAAGGACCATTCATGACTACTGCTTTGTAACCATCAAGAATGTAATTATCACCATCTTTTTTGGCAGATGTAATAACATCGTTTAAATCAAACCTGCTTTGAGGTTCAGAAAATGCTACAGACATTTGAATTTCACCAGAAATTATTTTTGGTAGAAGTTCTTGTTTTTGTTCTTCCGAACCTAATCTGCTAACTAAGCCACCTGCTAGAACAACATTTGGGATATAAGGCTCAACGACAAGCCCTCTTCCAAGTGATTCCATGATAACCATAAGGTCAATAGGTCCGCCATTATAGCCACCATCTGCTTCTGAAAATGGCATTCCTAACCATCCTAAATCAGCAAAAGTCTTCCAAAAATCTGAGCTATAACCTAACTCAGTTTTGATGCTTTTTTGTCTTACATCGAAAAGATAATCTTTGTCTACAAAGGTAGTGATACTATCTTTGAGTAATAATTGTTCTTCAGATAACGAGAAATCCATTTAAATACCTAAAACAGCCTTAGCAATTACATTTCTTTGGATTTCATTACTCCCACCGTAGATAGAAACTTTTCTGTAGTTTAAGTAATGCGGCATGACATTGGCTGCAAAATCTGGGCCAATTCTTCCTTCATTAGAAATTAAATCATCTTCCGACATAAAAGGATGAGCATAATATCCAAGTGCTTCGACAAATAAGTCAGAAAGACCTTGCTGTAAATCAGTACCTTTAATTTTAAGAATGGATGATTCTGGACCAGGATGCCCACCTTTTGACATTGCCGCTAAAGTTCTTAATTCGCTGTATTCCGCAGCCAATAAATCAATCTCAAGTTTATTAAGCTTATCCATAAATAACTCGTCATCCTTTAAGAAACCCTCGCCTAATGGAAGTTCTGAAGTAATTTCTCTGAGTCTTCGAATCTCTCTTTTAAGAGCAGGAATACCACCAATACCAGTCCTTTCGTGAGCTAAGAGGAATTTTGCAATGTTCCAACCAGCACCCTCTTCTCCAATTAGGTTTTCGACAGGAACTTTGACGTTATCTAGGTAGACCATGTTTACTTCATGAGATCCATCAATAGTAATGATGGGCTTCACCTCAACTCCAGGAGTTTTCATATCGATCAAAAGAAAACTTATTCCTTGTTGTTTGATATCGGTAGTTTCTGTTCTAACCAAACAGAAAATCCAATCTGCATGTTGCGCCATGGTTGTCCAAGTTTTCGTTCCGTTCACAATATAGTGATCGCCATCTTTTACTGCTTTAGTCTTTAGCGATGCTAAATCAGAACCAGAACCAGGCTCTGAATAACCTTGGCACCACCAAACATCATTGTTGATTATCCCTGGAAGAAACCTGTCTTTTTGTTCTTGAGATCCAAAAGTATAAACAACTGGACCACACATACTTACTCCAAAAGGAACAAGAGTTGGAGTATTTGCATCAGCTAATTCATTTTGAAAAATATGTTTTTGTGTAATAGACCAACCAGTTCCACCATACTCTTCAGGCCAATTAACGGCAAACCAACCTTTTTTGCTAAGGATTCTTTGCCAAGTTTGGATATCCTCTTTAGAAACGGGAATCCCATTATCCATTTTATTTTTAATATCCGCAGGATAATTCTCTGCAATAAATGATCTCACTTCATCTTGAAATTTAAGATCTTCTTCTGAAAAAGATAAATTCATTTAAAACCTCTTTATAGTCTTATTCTTAGAAGTCAGTATTATACACAAACATTTATCTGTTAATACGTAGTAAAAATCATTATGGAAATAACATTTGGTTATCAAAGGAATTTGGTAATTTGTAGTAATTCAGAGCTTCTGAAAAGAACTTGGTCTAATTCCACAAACGATGAAAAAATCTTAATTCCTGATTTAGAGGTATTACCCTATGATAATTTTTCTCCGCATTCTGAGGTTTCGTCAAAAAGGTTGATAGCCTTAAGAGATTTATTAAAAAAAGACTCGATCACAGCTTTCTCTACAGTTCCTGCTCTTTTTCAACCTTTTTTTGATAAAGCTAGTATCAATACTTTATACCTTGAATTCAAAGAAAATCAAAAAATTGATAGAAATGAGCTCATCTTAAATTTAGTAGAAAATGGATATGACTCTTCAGATTTAGTTACCAAACCCTCGAGTTATGCCCTAAGAGGATCTGTAGTAGATATATTTCCATCCAATAGTAAATATCCCATCAGGATTGATTTAGATGACGATTTGATTTCAAGTATTTCTATATTTGATACCGACACACAGAAAACTTTAAGGAAAATAAATTCATTCATTGTTAGACCATCACGAGGTTTTGTTTTAAATGTAAATTCTATAAAGATATTTAAAAAAAATTGGCGTTCTAAGTTTAAAGATGATGGCGAGGTTTTTGAAAGCGTCAGTAAAGGAAAATTTATATCAGGTATAGAATTTTATTCTTCTCTTTTCTATGATGAAAAACCTTCTTTAAAGGATTATCTCAATGGCTTTAATATTTTTATCGTGGGTGACGTTAAATCAGAATCAAAAAATTATTGGGAATTAATAAATAATAGATACGAAGAATTTTTAGGCGATATTAATAGACCAATCCTAAAGCCTGCAGAAATTTTTAATTCGCTAGATGAAATTAATAACTTAATTTCAGAATCCGAAACAGTAGATTTACCAAAAAAATCTTTAGATAAATCTCTAGATTCAGTTTTTAAAGATTCCTCTTCTAGTTCAGAGCAATTAGAAAGAGATTTTGATTCGTTATTAAATTTTAAAAAAGATGAACTTGTTGTGCATGCAAATCATGGAATTGGAAGATTTTTAGGTCTCAAAAATCTTAATAATACGGAATGCTTTTTAATAGAGTATCAAAACAATGAGTTACTTTATGTTCCGGTAAATTCGATATCTCAAATTACTCCTTACATTGGCGTAAAAGATATCCCTTTAGATTCTTTGAGTAAAAAGAAATGGAGTGAAAAATCACAAAAATCTAAATTAAAAGCTTTTGATATTGCTTCAGAAATTTTAGAAGCTGAAGCCAAAAGAAATTTAGAAGAGTCACAAAAAGTATCACTTAATACAAATGAATATGAGAAGTTTTGCGATACTTTTAAGTTTACAGAAACTCCTGATCAAGAAAGAGTCATCAGAGAAGTCATTACTGATTTACTTTCAGACAAGCCACAGGACAGATTGATTTGTGGTGAGGTAGGATTTGGTAAAACCGAGGTAGCTTTAAGGGCCTCTTTCATAGTGGCTCAAAATGATTACCAGGTTTGTATTCTCGCACCAACTACCGTATTGGCTAAACAGCATTTTGAGTTATTCAAAGATAGATTCAGCGAATTTCCTTACAGGACTTGTCTTCTCACTAGAGAGCAAACAAAAACAGAAAAAATAGATATATACAATAAAATTAAAGAAAATTATTACTCAATCATTATTGGTACTCATGCCCTATTCAATAAAGAGATTTCTTTTGATAATTTAAACCTTCTTATTATCGATGAAGAACATAAATTTGGTGTAAGACAAAAAGAACAAATAAGATCTTTGAAAAATGGCATAAATGTCATTTCTCTTTCCGCAACTCCAATTCCAAGAACTTTAAACCTTTCTTTATCCAAAGTGAGAGATATTTCTTTGATCACCACTCCTCCTGTAGGACGTAAAAGTGTTAAGACAATTGTCTCGAGATATTCAAAAAGCCTCGTCTTTGAAGCCATTCAAAGAGAATTTTATAGAGATGGACAAGTTTTTTATCTCTTAAACAATGTGAGTATGTTGGAAGAAAAGAAAAAAGAAATTTCAGATAGATTTCCAGGTAAAAAAATCGCTTTTGCTCACGGGCAACTTAGACCAAAAGAGTTAAGTAAAGTCATGCAAAGTTTTATTAGGAAAGAAATTGATTTGCTTGTCTGCACAACAATTATTGAAAGTGGGATAGATATAGAGAACGCAAATACCCTAATTGTAGAAGAATCGGAAAATTATGGATTGTCTCAACTTCACCAAATTAGAGGGAGGGTTGGAAGGTCGCAAAGAGAGGCATATGCCTATTTCCTCCTTAACGAAACTAAAGAATTAAAAAATAAGGCGACGGAAAGAATTGAAGCTCTGCAAGAGAACGAATCACTTTTATCTGGATTCAGCTTGGCAATGAGAGATTTAGAAATAAGAGGAGCTGGTGAGTTGCTAGGAGAAAAGCAAAGTGGACCTATAGATGTAGTAGGTTTAACTTTATTTTCAAAAATGATTGAAAGTGCTATTAAAGTTTTAAAAGGAGAAAAGATTATAGATCAAGCCGATATAGATATTGATATCGGTATCTATGGATTCATTCCAGAAGAAATCATTCCTCAAGCAGAATTAAGACTGAGTATTTACAAAGAAATATCATCTATAAAAGAAAATAAAAATCTAGAACAGAATAAAAAGGATTTTATCGATCGTTTTGGCGATTTAACTTTAGAAATTACTAATCTCTATGAATTATCAAAACTAAAAAATATTGCCAGAAAGCTAAATATTTTAGGCATCAAGTATCGGGATGAAAATTTTTCCTTAAAATTAGCAGATGATTCAAGACTTATTCCTCCATCCTCGAAAATAAGAGAGATCAAGGTAAGTGCTAAAGATATTAAAAGTGATCGTCTAACCTTTATAATGTCAAAGTTGGAAAGTTTTCTTGATAAGAATGAAATATAAATTATCTTTATTGCTAACGCTTCTTTCTATAAATTTATTTTCTGAAGAGCAGCTTTATTTGGTTGATTTGATTTTGATCAAATATCTTCCTGATTTTGAAACTAAAGAAAAGTTTCTCCCTCCTGAACTCGATATCCCAGATAATATAACTTTTCTTACTGAGTTTCCTTATCCTAAATTAGAAATTAATTCATTACCATTTAATCTTGAATATAAATTTCAGGATTTATTTATGTCAGTAAAAATTGAAGAAGACTCAGATTTATCTGTTTCTGAAGATGAAACTCCAAGTGATATTGAATCTATTCCAACCCTAGAAGTAAATAAATCTGTATTTGAAATTGATTCTGCGAGAGAATTTTCTCTATCAGCTGAAGTTTCCAAAATTGCAAGAAGTAGAGACTTTAGAGTTATTTCCACAAAATCATGGTTCCAAAATATTAAGGCTAAAGATGCAGCTGAGCTTATTTTTATCGACAGTGATTTTTTTAAAGGAACTAGGATATTTGGTTTTTTTCAACTCTACAAAGAACGTTTTCTACACTTCAATACAAAACTATATCTTTCTGAGTTAGATCCTTTATTCACACAAGATGAAAGATTAATGGTTGGAAAAAATGTTTTCAATCAAGAAAAAGAGCTAGATATATATGAAGAAAAAAACCAAAAGGTTCTTTACGAAGTTGTGCACTCAAAAAAATTTCGTAGTGGTGAACTTCATTACGTAGATCATCCAAAATTTGGGATGCTTATAATGCTTACTAAAGCTCAGAAAAAGATTTCTTCTCCTGATAATGGTTTAGTAAAGAATTAATAATTTCTAATTTCTCCTGTTCTTTATTTTCTTCTGCCTCAATTTTCAAGGAGTTGGTTCTTGAAATTGCTTTCTCCAAAGTCATTTTCCAAGGACCATTTGTTAAAAGTCTTTCCTTTAAAAATTCATGATAATTATCCTGTTCTTTATTTGAGGAAAATTCTGGTTTTAAATAATTTATGAGTCTTTGAGAGAGCTCTCTATACCTTTCATCTTCAAACCCATTTAGGAGTTTTGCTTTTTCTGCCCAAGTAGATATTTCAAATCTTTCCATCCAAAGTTTGTCGCTATTTGAGGGAAATCTTTCATATACCTTTTGTTCTAAGTATTTGTTGGGGGGATATTCTCTTTGGTTGATAGATAGTAGTTCGCAAATTCTATTTTGAAAGTCTGTATTCTCATTAACTTGCTGAGCCCTTGACTCTAACAATTTCATTGGTGAGTCAAGATGTTCTTCTATATTTGATATTTTGTTTGCTGGCATCAAAGGAATACTTTTATTTATTGATATTGTTTTAAGTCCTCCACCTGCTCCAAATTGTTCTGATAATTCATAATCTGACATATCAAACATTTTTTTTGGATCAAAATATAAATCTATCAACGCTACCTGATTAGCTTGATTGGGATTTTGTCCACATGAAATAACAGGATAGATGTATTTTTTCTTCCGATAGATTTCTCCCAAAATAGAGAAAGGACTGGACTTAGTTAGCTCAATATTTCCATTTTTTGAAGATCCTTTTACAGCTGCTTCTAATGCTTCAGGAGCATGTTTTTTAATTTTTTTCATCAAATTAACCATCAGCATACAATCAACAATTGCATCATGAGCATTTTCTACGGAAATATTATTTTCCTCAGCTAAATCAGTTAATTTCAAACTGATATTTTTATCCTCATCCTGAGGAACTTTTACTTTTGAACTATAAAAATTTCCAATTATCTGGAATAGACTCATGAGATCAAGTCTACGATTACCATTTGTGTTGGTTATATAAGGTTCAAAAAGATTCCAATAAAACTGCCTTCTAACAAGTTCTTCGTCAAATCGATGACCATTGTATGAGACGAATATTAAATTTTTCTCTTTCCCCCATGACAACCATTTATCTCTTAATGATTTCATCATCTCAAAATGAGACTGACCTGACTCTAGGCATTTGGTTTGTTTATGTACCAAAAATGCATCTGGGGAGGGAACTATCCACGGAAGAACTTTTGAACTCAAATTAAGCTCTTCGAGTACGTTGAAATTACTATCCGTTAATACACATCCAATTTGAATGATTTGAGAGAAATTAATATCCAGCCCAGTTGTTTCCGCATCATAGAAAACATAAAGATCGTCTGAATCAAACATCTCTGAATTATAAGGGAAACAAACGTCAAATTTAGACGTTATTTGTAAAAAGCATTATCTTTAAAAGAATGATCTGTAGAGTCAACTATTTCAGTTATCTCAGGAATGTTATCTTTTAAAGTCTTTTCAACACCATTTTTAAGAGTGAGGTCAACCATTCCGCAACCTTGGCAGCCGCCACCAAATTTCAAAACGGCTTTGCTTGAGTCAATTACTTCTACAAGGCTTACTTCACCTCCATGAGATGCAAGCGAAGGATTTATCTCGCTATATAAATAATAATTAATTTTTTCTTCTATAGAACTATTTTCTTTTAAACTTGGTACTTTTGCGTTGGGAGCTCTGATTGTAAGTTGTCCTCCAAATTTATCAGGATGATAATCAACCTTACAATCTTCTAAAAAAGGAAGACTTTCATTTTCCAGATAAACAGAAAGATCCCCGACTTCCATTAAAACATCATCTTCTTCTTCTTCGCCGACTTTACAATAAACAATACATGTTTCTGCCCTCATAGTTCCGGGGTCAGAAACAAATATTTTTATGTTTGTTTCTTCTTCCTGACTGATAAGTAAATCTTGAAGATAAGTTACAGCAGAATCTGAGATTGTAACCAGAGACATATTTATATTTTTGATTCCATTTCTGGTAAAGCTGTAAATAGATCTGCAACTAATCCATAATCTGCAACTTGAAAGATAGGTGCATCTTCATCTTTGTTAATTGCAACAATAACTTTACTGTCTTTCATTCCTGCTAAGTGCTGAATTGCACCTGAAATACCAACAGCGATATATAGATTAGGAGCTACTATTTTTCCAGTTTGACCAACCTGATAGTCGTTAGGAACAAATCCTGAGTCAACTGCAGCTCTTGAAGCTCCTATAGCTGCTCCCAATTTATCTGCTATTCCCTCAAGCAAAGTGAAGTTATCCCCGTTTTGCATACCCCTCCCGCCAGAAATAACCACCTCGGCAGCTGTCAATTCAGGTCGATCTGATTTAGCCAACTCTTCTTTAATAAATTCTGATATTCCAGCATCATTTACTTCTTCTAATTTTAAAATTTCAGCACTGTTAGAGCCTTTAGCTGCTGCATCGAATGCAGTAGTCCTTACAGTGATTACTTTTTTTGAATCCGATGATTGAACAGTAGCAATACAGTTTCCTGCATAAATTGGTCTTTGAAAAGTATCTTCTGACTCAACTGAGCTGATATCTGAAATTTGAGCCACATCCAATAGAGCAGCAACTCTTGGCATATAATTTTTACCATTAGTAGTTGCAGGAGCCAAAATCGAAGAATAATCATCACTGACGTTTTTGATTAGGTTTGCGATATTTTCTGCAAGAAAATTCTCATACTCATTTGAATCAACATACAAAACTTTTGTAACTCCTTCACAAGAAGCTGCTTCTTCAGCAACTGAATTGCATTCTGAACCGGCAACTAGCACATGAATATCGCCATCAAGCTTCGAGGCTGCGCTTATTGTATTTTGTGTTGAGACTTTTAGCTCATTATTATCGTGTTCTGCTATTACTAATGCTGTCATGAAATCACCTTTGCTTCATTTTTTAATTTTTCGACCAATTGATCGACAGATTCTACAATTATACCCGCCTCTCTTTCTGGAGGAGGAGAAACTTTCAAAGTAGAAATTCTTGGATTTAAATCTACCCCGAGATCGTCAGATTTAATTATTTCTAAGGGTTTTTGTTTTGCCTTCATTATGTTAGGTAACGAAGCATATCTTGGTTCGTTAAGTCTGAGATCTGATGTAACTACTGCGGGTAAATTGATGGAAATAGTTTGAAGACCACCATCCACTTCTCTGGTAACCACTGCTTTTTCTCCCTCAATTTTAAGTTCCGAAGCAAAAGTTGCTTGAGGATAATTCATTAACGCAGCTAACATTTGTCCTGTTTGATTATTATCTCCATCAATAGCCTGCTTACCCATAACAATTAGGTTTGGAGATTCTTTTTCAACGATAGCCTTGAGAACTTTTGAGATGCCCAGAGGTTCAACTTCCAAGTCAGTTTCTACTAAAATTGCTCTATCCGCTCCTAATGCAAGTGCCGTTCTAAGTTGTTCTTGTGCATTTTCTGCTCCAACAGTGACTGCAATTATTTCAGTAGCTGAGCCCGCTTCTTTAAGTCTTACAGCTTCTTCGACTGCAATTTCACAGAAAGGATTAATAGCCATTTTTACATTGTTTAGGTCTACACCCGATTCGTCAGCTTTTGGCCTAACTTTTACGTTGTAATCTACAACTCTCTTTATTGGTACTAAAATTTTCATATATTACCCTTATAATGGTTAGTGGAATAACTCAAGAAGCATATATTCTATAGGATGATGACTTTTCATCAAAGTATTAAAATAAAGCTAAATAAATGGGTTATATCTTAATAATTTGCCCTAAAGAGATGAATTATGAATGAACAAGTTGAAAGAGACGTCATGGAATATGACGTTCTTATTATTGGCGGAGGCCCTTCTGGCCTATCTTCTGCAATTAAAGTCAAGCAATTAGCTAGTGCTGAAGGAAAAGACGTTTCCGTTTGCGTTCTTGAAAAAGGTTCTGAAATTGGCGCTCACATCCTCTCCGGAAACGTATTCGAGCCCACTGCTTTAAATGAGTTAATTCCTGATTGGAAAGAAAAAGAAGCTCCTTTAAATTCGCCTGCAACTAAAGATATCGTCAAATTTCTGATTTCTGAAAATTCTTCTTTCAACATACCATTTCCTAGTTTTTTAATTCCTACTTTTAATAATCATGGAAACTACGTCATGAGTTTGGCTAACTTTACAAGATGGTTAGCAACACAGGCTGAATCCCTAGGTGTTGAAATTTTTCCTGGTTTTACAGCAGCCGAAGTAATTTTTGAAGAAGACGTTGTTAAAGGAGTACTTACAGGTGAAATGGGGATTTCTAAAGATGGCGAAAAGAAACCTTCTTATCAGCCATCTATGGAACTTAGAGGTAAATACACTGTTTTTGCAGAAGGATGCAGAGGACATTTAGGTAAACAATTAATTAAAAAGTTTAATCTAGATGAAAACAGAGATCCTCAACATTACGGTATAGGTTTTAAAGAAATATGGGATATTTCTTCTGAAGATCATAAAGAAGGAACTGTAATGCATACTATGGGTTGGCCAAGTAATGGAACTATTTCAGGATCTTATTTTTATCATGGAGAAAATAATCAAGTCTATTTAGGCTATGTTGTTCCTCTAGATTATGAAAATCCACATTTAAGCCCGTTCGATGAATTCCAACAATGGAAACAACATAAAGATATTAAAAAGATTCTTGAAAAAGGTAAAAGAGTTGCTTACGGAGCTAGAGCATTAATAAAAGGAGGCTATCAATCTAGACCGAAAATGTCATTCCCTGGAGGATTGTTGGTCGGAGATAACGCTGGAACTTTGAACTTCCCTAAAATTAAAGGTACTCATACGGCAATGAAGTCAGGAATGATTGCAGCTGAAACGATTTATGAAGCCCTTCAAAAAGATTCGGTTGGTGAAGATTTGATTTCATATGAAGAGAAATTTACTAATTCTTGGGTGGATAAAGAATTGCATAAAGCAAGAAATTGGGGTCCTTTTTTACATAATGGATTGAAATGGGGTCTTAAAGGTCTATTAGGAGTTGCATTAGCTGCAATAGATCAATTTATCTTTAGAGGCAAACTTCCATTTACTTTAAATCACCCCACTCCTGATCATGCTTGTTTAAAGAAAGCTTCTGAATCTAAGAAAATAGATTATCCAAAACCCGATGGGGTCGTAAGTTTTGACAAATTATCTTCTGTTTTTCTTTCAAATACTAATCACGAAGAAGATCAGCCTTGTCATCTTACTTTAAAAAATGCATCCATTCCTATTTCAGTAAATCTACCGGAATACGATGAACCAGCACAGAGATATTGTCCTGCGGGAGTATATGAAGTTGTTGAAAAGGATGGCGAACACAAATTTCAGATCAATGCTCAAAATTGTGTGCATTGTAAAACTTGTGATATCAAAGATCCAAGTCAGAACATTGTTTGGGTGACTCCTGAGGGAATGGGCGGTCCTAACTACCCGAACATGTAAAAATTTTAAATCAATAATGAAAAATTTAGTAATTGTTGGATTTCCAGCAAAAAAAAATAAATTCGAAGAATTAAAAAATACTCTCAAAGAGGCATTAGTCGATACCAGAGCTTTTGAAGGATGTATTTCTATAGATACCTACGAAGATATCTCAGCAAGTACTATTTATTTGATAGAAGATTGGGAATCATTGGACAATCATACTAGTTATGCAAATTGGCGAGCAGAAACTGGATTAGCTGATGTTCTAGAGCCCTTGCTTGAAGGTGGAGCAGCAAGTTTAAAAATTATTAGATGTGGAGAAAAATTAGATATCTAATCTATATGACTTTGCCTAAAGCAAATATGTCACCGCCAGAATTAATTTCCAATTCCTGGGTTTCGGAATTTAATTTAGCTTCCTCAACCAATTGGTAAAAAACATTTCTGCTTATTAAAGCTTCTAGATTCTTTCTTACCAAAATATAAGGCGAAGGTTCTTGGGTCTTTATATTAATTTCAACTCTCAAAGGATTTTCATTAGTTAGAGTAACAATATCATCTACATTGGTTTGGAATAAATAAACTTCTTTACCATCGATTACTTCCTTATTAAAAGTCTTTATTACGAAAGGTTTATCTTCAACTTTGAGTTTAATTTTTTCAACTGGAGTTACTAGATAATAAAACCCATCATCATCAAATCTGATTACAGTACTGAAAAGCTTAACCATTTTTTCTCTGCCTATCGGAGAGTTTTTAAAAAACCATTTTCCATCTCTTGCAATTTTCATATCAACATTTTCACAAAGAGGCGGATCCCATTTTTCTACTGGAGGCAATTCATTATTTTTTTGCGCCTCTAAAATGGATTGAAACAAGGAAGTTGTATTTATCTCTTTAGTCATTAAATAATTGTAGGCTCTTCTTCCAACCTAATATTGTATTTTTTTGAAACTGTAGTCTTTACTTTATTCTTTAGCTTTAAGATCGAATTTGGAGATTTATCTTCATTAATTAATACTAGAGAATGTTTTCTTGAGACTCGTGCTTTATTTAATTGCATTCCTTTAAGGTCGCATCTTTCAATTAGCCATGCAGCTGAAACTTTTATCAATGCATCATGTTTATAAAATTTTAAATCAACTTCTTCGGAAAGAAGTTTTTTAAGATCTTTTTTATTGATCAATGGATTTTTAAAGAAACTTCCTACGTTTGGCTTTGTTAAGTAGTTTTCTAGTTTCTGATTACGAATTCTTAAAATCCTTTTTCTTAGCTCAGAGGCTTTCTTAAACCTATAATCTTGTAAATCTTGATATGAATTATTTGCGATAAATTTTTCTTTTAATTTAAAAAAGACGTTTTTAATAAACAAATGTTTGTGTTTTTTAAAAAGTGAATCTCTATAATCAAAATTACAATTCATATTATTTAGAATTTCAACATTCCCTGTCTTCAAATTAAAAACTTCAATGTGTTCTATGTAATCGGAAATTTCTTCTCCGTAAGCGCCAATATTTTGAATTGGACCTGCTCCGACAGTTCCTGGTATTCCAGATAAATTTTCTAAACCATATAAAGAATTTTTGATACAAAATGTTACAAATCTATCCCAATTGAAACCACTGGAAACTTTTACTTTATTTTTATAAATCTTTTTTTCTTTTTTAAATGAATTTTTGATGACGAGTCCTTCGTAGGGTTTCGTAAAAACAACATTAGTTCCCTCCCCTAGTATTAGGAATTTAATTTTATTTTTCTTTGTAAATTGAAAAGCTTCTTCTATGTCAGAATCTGTTTTGCACTCTATGTAGTACTTTGCATTTACAGCTATCTGAAGAGAATTAAATTCACTCAGATCTTTATTTGTAACTATCATCTTTTGCAATTTCATTAGCTTTTTTAAGATCGTCTTCTGTATCTACTCCCAAATGTATTTTGGATACCGATTTGATTGCATTTATCTTAATTCCATTATCTAAAGCTCTGAACTGTTCCAGTTTAAATTTCTTTTCATTATCGCTTGGCTTCCAAGATACAAAACTTTTTAAAGTCTTATATTTGAATGCATAAACTCCTTGATGAATGAATATATTATTCACTAGAGATGTTTCTCTAAAAAAATTAGATGCAATTCCATCATTAACCAATATCTTTACTTTATTTAAATCTTCCAGTTCATCTAGAGATTTAAGATCGCTGTAAAGAGTTGCCATTTCAATCTCTTCTTTGGAAACTAAATCAAAAAGATTGTTTATATCCTCTGGATTAATAAAAGGCTCATCGCCTTGAATGTTAATGATTACATCCTGATCACTCAAACCAATCTTCGAAACAGCTTCGTTCACTCTATCAGTACCAGAAAGATGACTTGAAGAGGTCATTACCGCATTACCGTTTGAAAATAAGTCATAAATTTTCTTTGAATCTGTAGCTACTTGAACTATATCTGCTGAAGCTTGCAATCCGGCTTCAAAAGTCCAATTAATCATTGGCTTGTTCAATATCAACCTCAATGGCTTCTCAGGCAATCTCTCAGACTGAATTCTTGCAGGAATTACGACAATTTTTTTCAAATTATTTTCTTAAATAAATCAGTTTTAAAATCTTCTTTTATGACAGGTTCAATTTTTAAATACCAACAATTAGGGTTTTTTAAAAACTTACATTTAATCGCATCTTTTTCTGTCATTACGACGGGTAAATCATTCATCTCAAAGAAATCTGTATCTATGAATTCATGATGGTCAGGAAATACTTTTTCAATCACTTGAAAATCAAGACTTCTCAGAAGGGAAAAGAAACTACTAGGATTTCCAATACCAGCTATCCCATAAACAATTCTATCTTTGCTCCAATCATTTATATCAATTGATTCCTGAGTAACTAAGTTAACCCAAGATATAGGCTTGTAAGTCATCAAAAAATTATTTTTTTTGGATTCAGCCTCCTTCGAATGAAAGGTATTCGTATTAATAACAAAATCAACTTGTTCTAATTTTTTAATTGGTTCTCTTAAGGGTCCAGCAGGAAGCAAAAGATTATTACCAAATTTTCTCATTCCATCAATCATGGCAATTTCTATGTCCCTTCCCAATTTAAAATGTTGAAGGCCATCGTCGCTTATTAAGACGTTACATTGTCTATTTTGTATTAAATGCTTTGCAGCTCGTACTCTATTTGCTCCTACTACAACTGGACAATTTGTATTATTAAAAATGATCAATGGCTCATCTCCAACGTCGCTTGGATTTGAAGATTGAGTAATTAAAACGGGGTTATTATTGGCTGTGCTCTTATACCCTCTTGAGACAATACCAGGATAAAAACCCTCTTTTTTAAGCTCATTGGCAAGCCAAATAACTAGAGGAGTTTTTCCTGTACCCCCAACTGTAAGATTTCCAATGACTATTGTCTTAAAATCAGGCTTCCACGACGAAGCTAAATCCCTTTTTCGAAATAATTTAAATAAAAATCTATAAATCCAAGAAAATGGCAGTAGGATTTTTATCCAATTTTTATTTTCGTACCAAGCTTCTTCAATAAAATTGCTAGTTTTTTGTTCTGATAAAGCAAATTGAGATTTTAGAACAGGAAGTTTTTTCTTAGCTGGCTCAACTTCATCTTTGAACTGATTCTTATAAAGTTCAAAGTAAGCTTTTTCAAGATTCATTAAATCATTGTGAGTGCCACTTTCTACAATTTTGCCGTTTTTTAAAACAATAATATTTTCAGCGTTCTCTACAGTAGAAAGTCTGTGAGCTATAACAATAGTAGTCTTACCTATTTTTAAGTTGTCTATTGCTTGTTGAATTTGATTTTCTGATTCTGAATCTAATGCTGAAGTAGCTTCATCCAAAATGATAATTGGCGCATCTTTCAATAAAGCTCTAGCAATTGCAATCCTTTGTTTTTGACCTCCAGAGAGTAATGTTCCATCATCACCCACAATTGTTTCATATCCATTTGGAAGGCTCTCTATAAAATCATGAGCATTTGCATTTCTTGCAGCTTCAAAAATTTCTTCATCAGAGGCCATGGGTTTGGCGTAGCTAATATTATTCTTAATTGAATCATTAAATAAAACGGTATTCTGACTCACTGTTGAGATTAAACTTCTAAGATTATCAAGCTTTATCTCTTTTACATTACAACCATCTATTTCAATTCGTCCTTCTAAAATTTCATAAAATCTAGGTATAAGATTTACCATCGTGCTTTTACCTGAACCTGATTGACCGACTATAGCTAAGGTATTGCCTTTTGAGATTGTAAAAGAGACATCATCAAGAATCTTTTCGTTATCGCCATATGAAAAATTTACATTTTCAAAAGAAATATCTCCCTTAACCTCGGATATTTCTTTAGCGCCATCATCTATTTCAGGCTTTATATCCATTTGATTAAAAATAACCTCTGCGGCAGCAAGACCTTTTTGAATCATTGAATTTGTCATTGAGAGCTGTCTGATTGGTCTTGGTAACATTGCCGCAGCACCAAAGAAAGCAATAAATGTTCCTGGAGACATTCTTTCAAAAAAAGAAGAATCCAATGCAACCCAAGTAATAATTGCTAATGCAATAGCTAAAAATATTTGAATAATTGGAGACTGAAGAGAATTTGTTGTTTCTAGTTTTAAATTCTGAATTCTGTTATTCGAATTGACTGAGTTAAATTTATCAATTTCACTCTCTTGCTGACCAAATATTTTAACTTCTTTGTTGGCATTGATTGACTCAGAACTTACTTGGGTGACATCTCCCATAGAATTTTGAATTCTTGTACTTACTCTTTTCATTCTTTTGCCTGCGATGGAAACTACTAAAAGAATAAAAGGCGATGCTAGAAATAATAAAGCTGTAAGTTGCCAATTAAGATAAATTAAATATCCTAGCAATCCCAAAACAATAAGCCCTTCTCTTACTAGAATTGTTATTGCAGCTGTACCAGCTTCATTAATTTGTGCAACGTTAAAGGTAATTCTAGAAAGAAGATGACCACTATTGTTGGAATCATAAAAACTAGATGGCAGATAAATTAAAGACTTAAATAAATCTTTTCTTAAATCAAAAACTAATCTGGTAGAGACAAGTGCCATAAAGAAATTTCCTACAAAATAACCAATACCTCTTCCAAATGCTAAAACAAATAAAAGAATTGGCAGATAAAGATTTAAAGATGTATCAGGCTGAGAAATATAATCAACAATTTGTCTAAACCAGTCTGCAATTCCAACTTGAGATATGGCAAAAAGGAAATACCCCAGAGAACTTAAAAGAAAGAATCCTAAATTTGGAAGGACATAGGCTAGTATCCTTGAATAGGGGCTCATTTTCATAGAAGGCTTATTTTAAACGAAAACGCCAGAATCCATGGTAAGAATTTTATCGCTAAAATTTCTAAATTCAGGATCATGAGTAGCAACAATTATTGAAGATTTAATCTCGTCAGTTAATTGATTTAAATAGTTTATTACTTCTTTGGAGGTATCTTTATCTAAATTTCCAGTTGGTTCATCCAAAAAGATAAGATCAGGTTTATTGATTAAGGCTCTTGCCATTGCAACACGTTGTTTTTCTCCTCCGGATAGCTGGGAAGGAAAATGATTCAATCTTTCAGACAGGCCAAATTTATCAAGAATATCAGAAGCTTGTTCCAAAGATCTTTTTTTATTCTTTCCTGAGATCATCGACCCTAATGCAACATTTTCAATGGAAGTAAATTCTTTCAGTAAGTGATGAAATTGATATACAAAACCCATACTCTCTTTCCTCAATTGAGTTAACTTTCTGTGTTGATTTTCGTATTTATAATTTTTATAGAAAATTTGACCGTCAGAATAAGTATCCAAACCACTCAATAAATTTAACAAAGTGGACTTTCCAGAACCCGATCTTCCATAAATTACTATTTTCTCATTTTCTTTTATAGAAAAATCTATATTGTTTACAGCTTTAATTTCTTCATTACCCTCTTTATAAAATTTAGATAATTTTTTTGCTTCCAATAAATTATTCATTTCTTAGAATCTCAATTGGATGAAGCTTGCTAGCTGTTCTGGCCGGGAAAATTACTGAAAGTATTGTAATTAGTAAGCTTACGGCCATGATTATCAAAACTGTATCTAGGCGGATATCGTATGGAAAATAAGATATAAAATAGGTACCAAAGTATTCCATCAAAGAAGTGAGTTGAGCTTCAAAAATCGAAGATCCAATAAGAAACGTAATAGTTAATCCAAATATCAAACCTAAAAACGTTCCAATGAAGGCTATCAAAGCACCTAAATATAAAAATATTTTAAATATTTCATTACTACCCATACCCATCGTTTGAAGAATAGCAATTGCCCCTCTTTTTTCGTTAATCATTGTCATGAGCATGGAAACTATATTGAAAGCTGCAACGACAATAATTAAGGTCAACAATAAAAAAACCAAACTCTTTTCCATCATGATTGCTTCAAACAAAGGGCCGTACGTATATGACCAATCTTCTGCATTAAGTAATACGTTTGAATTTTTTTCTGCAAATATCAATGACTGCCAAACCAAATAAGGAGCTTCAAATAAATCATCAAACTTCAATCGAAAGCCATGTACTTGATCTTTTAAACCAGTAAGAATGGATGCATTTTCAAGAGAAATGTAAGCTAGAGTTTGATCGATTTCTTTAGAACCTATATTAAAAATGCCGGAAATGTTAAAAACTTTTGATCTAGGAAAATATCCTGCAAATGAAGAGCTAGCGTCAGGAAGCATTAAAGATATTTTGTCTCCTATGTCGACATTTAATTTTCTTGCAAGCAGTCTTCCTAAAACAATATTGTTATCTGTTTGAATTTTTTCAAAATCTCCAGCCTGCATAAATTCATGAATGACTGAAACGGTCTTGTCTTTAGATGCAATAACGCCATTCACCAATACTCCTGCGACAGCTGATTTACTTTTTATAAGAGCCTCAGTTTCAATATAAGGAGAAATACCTCTTATATTTGTGTCGTCTTTTAAATTAATTTCTACATTCTCCCAATCGTCGATTGGATTTAAACCATAAATTGAAGCATGCGGAATAACGTTTAGAACTCTGTCTTTAAGTTCTTGTTCAAAGCCATTCATGACCGATGAAACAATAATTAATACTGCAACACCAAGTGATGTAGAAATAAATGCAAGTGCCGAGATAAAAGAGAGAAAGCCAGACTTTCTCCCTTTCAAATATCTCAAAGCTATATAAAAAGACGTATAGTTTTGAGACATTTTTTTAGTTTCAAAACTATTTTTTAATTTGATTCTTCATGGATTCAAACATTTTGCCTTTATAAGGAGGCATCATTTGAGCCATAAGATCTGCTGAAAATTGTTTATAAACTGCTTTGGCATGACTAAATTCTTTAAATCCATCGTGACCATGATATGAGCCTGTTCCGCTAGGACCAACTCCTCCGAAGGGAAGTTCTTCTTGTCCAATGTGCCAGATAACATCATTTAAAGTAACTCCACCGGAAGTAGTATTATCAAGAACTTTCTTTTCCTTACTTTTATCCTTGCTAAAAAGGTAAAGTCCCAAAGGCCTATCTTTGGAATTAACGTAATTAACAGTCTCGTCAAAGTCTTCATATTCTTTGACAGGTAATACTGGACCGAAAATTTCTTCTTGCATGATTTTCATTTCATCTGTCGGATTCAAAACCAAAGTAGGAGGAATTTTGTGTAACTCTTGTTGTTCAAAATCTTCGTCTGCAGGATTTATTTGGATGACTTCTGCTCCTTTTTCTTTTGCATCTGAAACAAGCTCATTGATTCTCTCATAATGCCTTTCATTAATTACAGAGGTATAGTCTTCGTTGTACTTAAGATCTGCAAACATTTCGCTTACCGCTTCATTTGAAGCCTCTGCAAATTCTCCACTTTTACCTTTAGGTAGCATCAAATAATCAGGAGCTAAACAAATTTGTCCAGCATTCATAGTTTTTCCTCGCATAACTTTCTTAGCAACTTCTGACAAATCTGCATTTTCATCAACAATAACAGGAGATTTGCCGCCAAGTTCTAAAGTTACCGGAACTAGGTTATCAGAAGCAGCTTTCATAACCTTTTTGCCTATTTGTGTTCCGCCTGTGAAAAGTAAGTGATCAAATGGAAGAGCACTAAATGCAGCACCGACCTCAGCATCGCCAGTAAATACAGCAGCTTCAGATTTATCAAAATAAGCTTCAAACATCTTTTTGGTGACTTCGCTTGTTGCCGGAGTCAACTCAGAAGGTTTAATCATGGCTCTATTTCCAGCAGCAAAGATTCCTCCCAAAGGGGCTAAAATCAAATTTACTGGAAAATTCCAAGGACTGATGACACCAACTGTCCCCAATGGTTGATACTTAATATAAGATTTTGAACCCAACAAACCCATCAACATTCTAATAAAAAATGGCCTATCAACGTTGGACGGTCTTTTTTCATCCTTTGTCCACTTATCAACGTTTTTTATAGCATGTTCTAAAACACCTATAGTTGAAGCTATTTCCGTTAAAAAACTTGACTTTGGATCTCTGTTACCAAAGTCTTTTTGAAGAGCATCAATTATTTCATCACTGTATTCTTTGATCATCTTGATACAACGATTCAATCTATCTTTTCTAAGTTCTATGCTTGCAGGACCTTCTTCAATATGAAGCTTTTTTTGCAGTTTTAGAACACTTTCCATTTCTTGTAATGTTTCTGTACTCATAATATTTTCTCCCTTTTAAATTAAACTGATCTTTGTTTTTTATCTTTTTCGTTGGATTTTTTAATTGTATTTCTAATGTTATCCCAATCTTCATCGGAAAGGCTATTCAGATTAGCAAAAGTTCCAGATGAAGATAAATATTGAGCTCCGTCAATTGCTATAGTTTGTCCTGTTAGGTATTCACAACCATCAGCCATTAAAAATGTAGCAAGATTACCTAGTTCTTCCATTTCTCCAGCTCTTTGCAGGGGAATGTTCATATATTGTCCTGTAACTTTTTCATCTTTTTTACTATCCCCTGTTTGCGGCATTAATCTTGACCAAGCTCCTTCTGTAGGAAAAGGACCAGGAGCTATTGCATTCAATCTAATTCCATATTGACCCCACTCCACAGCTAAAGACTTTGTCATGGCGTTTATTCCTGATTTAGACATTGCTGAGGGAATAACATATGGAGATCCTGTCCAAACCCAAGTAGCTAGAATTGAGACAATGCTTCCTTTTTGTTTGTTTTCAATCCATCTTTTTCCAATTGCATTTGTTATATAGAAAGTTCCATGAAAGACAATGCTTGCAATTGCATTAAATCCATTAGGAGATAAATCTTTTGTTCTACTGATAAAGTTACCAGCTGCATTATTGATTAAGCCTGTTATGGGTTTTTCAGCAAATAGTTCTTCTACAGAAGATTCAATAGCTAGAGAGTCTCTTATGTCTAAGGCAAAACAAGAAATATCTCCACCAGTTTCATCTTTTAATTCTTTTACTGTATCTTCTAAAACTGATTCTCTTCTTCCGCAAATAACTACTTCAGATCCATGTTTTAAAAAATGCCTAGACATTTCTTTTCCCAATCCAGAACCTCCTCCAGTTACAAGAATTCTTTGCCCCTTCAATGCGTCTTTACTAAACATCCTCTCTCACCTCTGTTTTTATAAAATTAAAAAATAGTTTTTGATTATAGAACATATATAAGACTAGAAATAACCCCATAATTGAAATTAATAAATATGGATAACTAGGATTTAACATGTATAGAGGCATTATTGAAAATGGGGTGAGTAAATGACCTAATGGAAAAACAGTACCCATAAGACCTGAAGCAGAACCCTGTTCATTTTTGTTTATTGACAAGGAAAGAATTGAAACGTTGCCTGGTCTTGCAAGTCCTCCGCCAAAACCGTATACAGCCAATAAAATATAAAAAGAAAATATCTGATTAACATTAGACAAAAGATAAAAAACTAAAGACATTAGAAATAATCCAACAAACACCAGTCCTTTTGGATTAAATGAGTATCTATCAACAATTAAAAGTTGAGTAAGAAGACCCGATAAGGCAACTATTGCAAAGCCTATTGAGACAAAAAAATATAAATCTTCAGTTGATTTTAAAATTACATCATTCACAAACAATGACGATGTTAAAACAACGCAAGCATTAGACACTCCTAAAAAAGCCGCAATTACCAGTGAAGGAAAGACTCTCTTGTCAGTAAACTTGAGCGGCGAAATATCCTCATTGTTTAAAAATGAAGAATCATCCTTTTTAAGTAACTTAAAGTTTAAAAAACCTATGGAAAGACCTAATAAACTCAAAAAAATAAAAGGCATCAATAAATTATTTCCAGACAATAACATGATTAATCCAACAGCAACTGGTCCTAGAACCACCCCAAATTGCCAGCCGGCATCTAATCTTGCAAATCCAGATGTTCTATTTGTTGTATCGGTTATATCTGCAATCCGTCCTCCTGCAGAAGGTCTAACTGCACTACCTAGAAGTCCATTTATAAGTCTCGCAGCAATAAGCAAAACAAATAATAAAGAGAAAGAAATAGGATAAAGTTGTGCAAATTTAATAATTGCCGCAAAAAGGAACAAAGATATAGCGAAGCCAATAATCCCAAGCATAAAAACTTTACTTCTTCCGATGCGATCACTTAACCTGCCCCAAAAAGGACTGAAGAAAATCCAAGCTAGTGCTGATATGGAAAATATTAAACCAACTTGAAATTCATTGAATCCCAATGATCTAATTTCTTGTGGAACCAAAATAAATATTGTT
>QCMR01000006.1 GCA_003213595.1 SAR86 cluster bacterium AG-422-E19
AAATTGACATTAGTAGTAAGTTTTAATTTCCCGAAACCTTTCTATCAATACCTTCCCAATAAGGATCTCTTAATTCCCGTCTAAGAATTTTGCCTGAAGGATTTCGGGGAAGTTCATTGATGAACTTAATAGATTTAGGACATTTATAAGCAGCAATTTGAGTTCTCACATAACTAATAATTGCATCCTCGGATAAGGTTGTGCTTTCTCCAACAACCACAAACCCTATAACAGACTCACCCCATTTATCATCAGGAATCCCAACAACCGCTGCATCAAGAATCTCTTTGTGACTCATCAAAGCATTTTCTACTTCCGCTGGATAAATATTTTCTCCACCTGAAACAATCATATCTTTCACTCGGTCATGAATGAATAAATAACCTTCATCATCAAAAAAACCTGCGTCTCCGGAATAAAACCATCCATCTACAATTGACTCTTTAGTAGCATCTGGTTTGTTCCAATATCCTTTCATATTAAGATCAGATTTAGAAATAACTTCTCCAATTTCTCCTGTTATTAAGTCATTACCGTTTTCATCCACTACTTTAAGTTCTACCCCTTTGAGAGCTTTTCCACATGATCTCAGTTTTCCTTTTTTTGGATCATGATCTTCAGGCATCATAATCGTTATCGCGCCAGTAGTTTCTGTCAATCCATAAACTTGATACAAATCACATTGCATGATTTCTTTAGCTTTCAAGATTGTGTCATCTGCAATTGGAGAGGCTCCATATAGAACGAAATTTAAAGATGAAAAATCTGTAGTCAAAGCATCAGGATGACTGATGAGAAAAAGGATGACTGCTGGAACAAAGAGCGTAGATCTTATTTTTTCTTTCTCGATGAGTTCTAAAATTAATCCAGGATCTATATCTGCAATTATTATGTTTCGACAACCAAATATGTATCCCCAAATTCCCCAGTTTGTTCCTGCAACATGATAACCGGGCATGCAAACTAAATTTGTTGTCCCTTCTTCAAAGGGAACAATTCCATCAATAGATTCATTAGCAGCAGCAAAATTTCTGTTAGTTAACTGAACACCTTTTGGATGACCTGTGGTTCCGGATGTATACAATTGAAGAATATCATCTTGATCAGATGATTTTAGTCCAGTACTTGTAGATTCTTGAGAGTCTCTCCAAGATATAAAATCCTCATATTTAGTATGGTTGCCATCAACAGCAATTACTTTTTTTACATTAGGTAAATCTTCCAAAATTTGATTAATGATTGGGTAGAACTCTTCTCCGACAAATAAAACTTCGCTCTTTGAATCATTAAGAACATAACTCACTTCTGGAGGAGCTAATCTCCAATTTACACCTACTGCAACCGTGTTAGATTTTAAAGTTCCAATTAGAAATTCAAAGAAATAATCAGAATTTTTACCATAATAAGCAATTCTTGAATCAGGTTTACAACCTAAACTGATAAGCCCATTAGCTATTTGATTTGAATAAATATTCAGTTCTTCGTAAGTAGTTTCACGATCAAGAAACTTGTGTGCAATTGATTTTGGAGTTCTTTCGAAACGCCATTCAAATAATTCTTGTATTGTTTGATTTTCAGGAATTTTCATTTTTTACTTGTTTTATTTTTTATTTTAATAAGACTATCAAAGAGGTATTTGACAGAAATTGTCTTAGATAGTAGCTAAAAAATTTTAAAAATTGAAGGGCTAATTAGCCTGTGTTTTTATAAGTTAGCTAAATCACATATATATGGGGAGGTACCTTATGGATAAAGCGTTTGATATGATTAGAGACTTAGTTTCTGGTTTAACTGGAATCTTAGTCGGTGTAATCGGTCTAGGTGTTGTTGCCGGTATTGTTTTTGATAACAATGCATGGTTTTTCGGCGGAGTTCTTGGCAATCTTTTAGGAGTCATTCAACAATTGGGTGATGCGGGGATTGTAGGCCTTTTAGCTGCAGCACTGCTTTATAAATTACTTAAGTAATTTTAGCTTTTGAGCCGGAGTTTTACTTCGGCTCAATTAAAGAGGTAAAAATGGAAATATTTAAATTTAAAAAGATTAGAAAATTCCTTTATAAATCTACAGAAGTCTTAGGTTTATTTATTGCTATCTCTTTATTGATAGGACTTATCTTTGGTCCTGAAACTCCCGTATTTGGAAATGTTTTATCAAACTTTTCTGAGGTGATGAATCTTTTTGGAGAAAATGGACTTTTAGCTCTTGCTTCTCTGATAATAATATTTGCAATCTTAAAGAAATAATTTAAAAAAGATTTTAAGATTTAAATTATTTATATTTGTTTTTATTAAAGAAGGTTTCTAAAGAAGAAATTAATCTAGTTACTGTATTAGAAATAAAAAAACTTAATTTATCCTGAAAATTTTGTTTAGTAATAAATGAGATTTCAAAAATTTCATGTTTCTTAGAAAGATTTAAAAGATATTCGTCACTTGTTGAGATTTCATCAACCAAACCAACCTCAAGGGCTTTTATACCCTCCCAGGTTTCGCCAGTTGCTATTTTTTTCATATCCAAAGAAGGTCTAAATTTTTTTATATGATCCTTGAAGAGAACGTGTATATCTTCTAAATGCTCTTTAAACTTTTTCCTACCTGCTGGAGTAGTTTCTCCAAACATTGTAATGGTTCTTTTATATTCACCTGCAGTATGTAGTTCGTAATCCACATTATTCTTTTTTAGCACTTTATGAAAGTTTGGAATAGCAGCAACTACACCGATGGAACCAATAATTGCGAAAGGAGAAGAAACTATTTTATTGCATACACAGGCCATCATGTAGCCACCTGAAGCAGCAACTTTATCTACACAAGCAGTAACTTTAATACCTGCATCCCTTAGTCTTTGAAGTTGGGCAGCACATAAGCCATAACCTATAACAGTACCGCCGGGACTTTCTAATTTCAAAACTAGTTCCTGGCACTTAGTTTCGCTTTTTAATATAGCTGTTATTTCTTCTTTAAGATTTTCAACACTTGAGGCTTCTATATCGCCATTAAAATTCAAAACAAAAACGGGTTTTGGAATGGATTTATTTTTTTTAGCCTTTAAATTCTTTTTCTTTTCTTTTTGTAGTTTTTTTCTTTCACTTTTATTTAAAGTTAAGGACTTAACTGCTCCAGCCATGTTGTCTAATTTGTCTGACAAATTCGTGATTTTTAATGTACCGGATGCCGAAGCATCTTTTCCTTTTGACGAGAACAAAATAAGAAAAGGTATAGAGATGATGATGATGAGAGAGACGGTCTTTAATAAGAAAGAACCATAATCAACTAAAAATTCCATAAGGCGAACGAGTTTATCAGGAAAAATATAATTATCTAGACAGATTCAATTCTTTTGTTCCACCCATATAATCAACCAGCACATCAGGAATAATGACTGATCCTTCCTCAGTTTGATAATTCTCTAAAATAGCAGCCAATGTTCTGCCAACTGCTAGCCCTGAACCATTGATGGTATGACAAAAAATATTTTCTTTGGATTGTTTAATTCTAATTTTCATCCTCCTACATTGAAAATCTCTAAAGTTTGAGCAGGACGATATTTCTCGATATGTTTTTTGGCTTGGAAACCAAGCTTCTAAATCGAAAGTTTTAGATGATGCAAAACCTGTGTCACCACTACACAAAATCACTTTTCGGTATGGTAAATTTAAGTTATTCAAAATACTTTCAGCATCATTAGTTAGTTTATCAAGTTCATTATCAGAATCTTCAGGATGAACAAATTTTACCAGTTCAACTTTATCAAATTGATGCTGACGAATTATTCCTTTTGTATCCTTTCCATAACTACCAGCTTCACTTCTAAAACATGGAGTATGAGCAACAAAATTAATAGGCAATTCTTCTGAATTTAGAATTTTATTTCTATAAATGTTTGAAATAGGAACCTCAGCAGTTGGAATTAAATACATTTCCTCATTAGAGATTTTAAATAGATCCTCTTCAAATTTTGGTAATTGTCCGGTTCCGAGTAATGAATTTTTATTAACAAGATAAGGAACATAAATCTCTTCGTAACCATTTTCTACATGAACATCCAGCATATATTGAGATAACGCCCTATGTAACTTGGCAATTTCTTTTCTTAATACCACAAATCTAGATTTTGCAATTGTTACCGATTCTTCAAAATTTATCCCATTAAATAACTCTCCTAATTCTTGATGATCTCTTACTTTAAAAGAAAATTCCGGAATGGTTCCCTTTTCATAAATAACTTGATTGTTTTCTTCAGAATTACCATCGGGTACTTCTACTGCTAGCACGTTGGGTATTTCCAATAAAAAGTTATTTAATTCCACTAAAGCAGCGTCAAGTTTTGCCTTAACTTCTTTCAAATCAGATGATATTTTTTTTGCATCTTTGATTTTTTTATCTTTTAAAGTTTGATTTTTTTCTTGAGAAACTTCTTTAGCTAGAATATTAGATTTTTCTTGGAGAGATTCTGTATCAACCTGTAGTTTCTTTCTCTTTAAATCAAGGTTTTCAAAAGCCTTTGCATCAAATTCAAAACCTTTTTTTTGAAGATTTTTTTTTATTTCTTCTAAATTATTTCGTAAGAGATTAATATCCAGCATGTCAGTTGAGAATAACGAGAATTGTCTCCTTATTATAGTCAAATATCTTCTTGTCTAGTTCATCATTTAATCTAATATTAACGAAGTTTATTTGGGTATCAGTCCCAAATTGATCTTTGTAAGAAATAAATTCTAAGCTCCCATTTTTACTGACTATATTTAAATCAGATATGAATTCTGATGACTCGGAATTATTTAAGAAATTACAAACTTTTCTCTTAGATTTAAATAACAATAGAGCAGGAATCTGTG
Organism: SAR86 cluster bacterium AG-422-E19; assembly: GCA_003213595.1. Classification (GTDB taxonomy): domain Bacteria; phylum Pseudomonadota; class Gammaproteobacteria; order Magnimaribacterales; family AG-339-G14; genus MEDG-81. Next base: position 4,840 of record QCMR01000006.1, read on the forward strand.
ACTCAATATTTGCTAGTTTGTATTTTATTGTTTCATTGAGATCGTAATCGGTTCTGTAAACATCTTGGTTATTTACAATTAATTCAGTTTTAGAGGGCTCAGTAGTTTTTATTTTAAATAAATTTGGTTTTTCAAAATAAACTTGTCCTTCGACATTGGATTTATTTATTCCTTCAAAAGATTGAATGTATTCTAGTGATATTGTCTTAGTATCTTGGCCATAAATATTTAGATTATTTAACTCTGCACAAGTAAAAATATTAAATGAGATGAACAGGGTTATTAAGAAAAGCTTATTCAGCATTTGCGTTTGGCGCTAAGACTTCTCTATTGCCATTAGAATTCATTTCGCTAACCAAACCAGCATCTTCCATTGCCTCTATTAATCTAGCTGCCCTGTTGTAACCAATTCTGAATTTTCTTTGTACAGCGGAAATAGAAGCCCTTCTTGTTTCAAGAACAAAGGCAACAGCTTGATCGTAAAACTCGTCTTTTTCAGAATCTCCTTCTCCACCAGAGTTTACATCTACTGCTTCAGGTGCTTTGGTTACTTCTTCTAAATAATTAACATCCTCTTTATTTTTCCAATCTTCTACCACGCGTAAAATTTCTTCTTCACCGACGAATGCGCCATGCACCCTTAGCGGAATAGAAGTTCCTGAGCCTACATAAAGCATGTCCCCCTTACCAAGAAGCTGCTCTGCTCCCACTTGATCTAAGACAACTCTTGAATCCATTGAAGAAGCAACATTAAACGCCATTCTCGCAGAAATATTTGCTTTTATTAGACCCGTAATTACATCAACAGAAGGTCTTTGTGTTGCTAACAACATGTGAATACCTGCAGCTCTGGCCTTTTGCGCTAACCTCGCTATTAAGTGTTCAACTTTCTTTCCAACTACCATCATTAAATCAGCTAACTCATCAACAGCAATTACAATAAGAGGTAGCTCTGACAAGAGAGGAATTTCAGATTCAATAACCTCTTCCCCTTCTTTTGGCTTCCAAAGAGGATCTTTTAAAGGGGTACCATTTTTAGCTGCTTGAGAAACTTTGGTATTAAAACCATTAAGATTTCTGACCGATAGAGCTGCCATTAATTTATATCTTCTTTCCATTTCATTTACACACCATCTTAAGCCGTGAGCAGCTTCTGACATGTCAGTTATCACAGGTGTTAAAAGATGAGGAAGATCTTCATAAACAGATAATTCAAGCATTTTCGGATCAATTAAAACCAATTTCACATCCTGTGGAGTAGCCTTATAAAGGATACTCATTAACATTGAATTTAGCGCAACCGATTTACCGGAACCTGTAGTCCCCGCGATCAATAAATGTGGCAGGCTAGCTAAATCTTCTAAAATAGGTTTTCCTTCGATGTCTTTTCCGTAGGCCAAGGTTATAGGACTTTTAGATTCTTCAAATACCTTGGAAGCAATAACTTCGCCGAGTAAGACATCTTCTCGATCTGCATTTGGAATTTCTATCCCAATAGTCTCTCTTCCTTGTATTACTTCAACTATTCTTAAGCTTCCTACGCCAAGAGATCTGGCTAAATCTTTATTCAAACTGGAAACTTGAGAAACTTTGATTCCTTTGGGTAATTCAACTTCAAATCTGGTTACGACAGGACCACGCATTGTTTCCTTTACTACTGCATACTCATTTTCTGGTCCAGTTATTTTAAATTCAGCGAGTTTGGTGATTAACGCATTCTTAAGAATATCTAACTCATAGGCTTGCTGAGAAGTAAATTCTTTTGATTCAGTAATCTTTTCTTGTAATAAAGATATTTTTGGCATTTCTCCTGGAAGAGATTTTTTAAATAGTTCTTTTTGTTTTTCTAAATGAATTTTTTTTCCTTGAGGTACTTCTTTAACTACTTCTTTAACTTCTGTCTTTGGCATATCGTTCATCTTCTTTTTATGCTCATCCAAAAAAGATTGCCTATTCTTTTTTTCCAATCTTTCTTTATTTTTATTTTTAAAAAAAGTAAAACCATCTTTTAAAACCTTTGAAAATTTATAAGAAAGATTCACTAACATGTCTTGAAAATTAGATATTAGACTCTTCCAAGATAAGTTTGCTGTCAGAGTAAAACTCACTAAAAAAAGAAAGATAGTTACTATTGTTGATCCAATTGTCGCTAGATAGGGAATTAAAAAATTTTTAATGGAAAGTCCTATGAAACCTGATGAACTTTCTGGGTAAAAATTATTATAAGGATTTAAATGAATGGAAATTAAAGTAGATAAAGAAAAAGAAGTAAGAGCAAAACCTATTAAAAAAAATATAATTTTTTTTAACTTAAATCCTGTCTTTTCTGTTCTTTCGCTAAAAAGATATTTTATAGGTATCCAAAAACATGGAATTAATATTAGCCAAGCTGTAATTCCTAAAAGCCAATAACTAATAAAGGATAAATAAGCACCAATTAAACCTATGCTGTTTGAAAAATTATCTGAAGAAACTGCTTCAAATTGTTTTTGATCAGAGGGATTATAAGTCCATAAAGATATGAGGAAGATTATTCCTAGTAATAACAGAAATAAAACTGAAATGTCTGTAACTATTCTTTTGGCGGCAGAAGAAATACTCAATGAGTTAATGAGGTTGGAAAATGATGAAGATACTCGTTTGTCTGCCACGTTATCTTTGTATAATGAGGTCATTATAACTTCTACAACGATGACAGATACAAATAATTTAATAATTCTTGGTTCTGGACCAGCTGGATATAGTGCGGGAATTTATGCAGCTAGAGCAGGACTTGATCCAGTGTTAATAACGGGTCTAGAAATAGGAGGTCAACTCACTACAACCACTGAAGTAGAAAACTGGCCCGGTGATGCTCATGGATTAATGGGGCCTGATTTAATGGAAAGAATGAAAACGCATGCAGAGACTTTTGGAGTAAAAATAATTAATGATCACATTGATGAAGTCTCTTTATCATCCAAGCCTTTTTTGCTTAAAGGAAATAATGAATATCTAGCTAACTCTCTTATCATTGCTACAGGTGCATCCGCTTTATATTTAGGGTTAGATTCAGAACAAAAATATTTGGGACGAGGAGTAAGTGCATGTGCTACCTGTGATGGTTTCTTCTACAAAGATAAAGAAGTTTGCGTTATCGGAGGAGGAAATACTGCAGCTGAGGAGGCTTTATATTTATCAAATATTTGTTCTAAAGTTCATCTGGTTCACAGAAGAGACAGATTAAGAGCAGAACAGATTCTACAAGATAGAATTTTTGAAAAAGAAAAGGAAGGAAAAATAGAAATTTCTTGGAACTCTGAACTTAAAGAAGTGTTGGGAGATGAAAATTTAGTTACTGGCATAATTCTTGATTCTGGAAAAGAAATAAAATTAGAAGGAGTTTTTATTGCTATTGGTCACAAACCAAATACAGATATTTTTAATAACCAGCTGGATATGAAAAATGGCTATATTACAATCAATTCTGGATTAAATGGAAATGCTACCCAAACAAGTGTTGAAGGAGTTTTTGCCTCTGGTGACGTAGCAGATTCTGTTTATCGTCAAGCTGTTACTTCAGCGGGGTCTGGTTGTATGGCTGCACTTGATGCGCAGAAATATCTTGAGGAAAACTTTTAATTTTTGGTCCTATTATTAATATCATTCATGAAATTTCTGAAACTAGAGAAAAAAAATAAAATTTCCTATGTCTCTTTTAAGAGAACTAAATCATTAAATGCTTTAAATAGCCAAACACTCAAGGAGTTAATTGATTTAAACAAAGAGCTCGAAAGTGATTCAAAGACAAAAGTTGTTGTGTATCGTTCGGAAGGAAAAAATTTCTCTGCTGGAGCAGATATCAAAGAAAAGCAAAAAAAATTATCTAAATTAGAACTTTGGAAATCAAATTTAGGTAAAGAAGCCATAGAGTCGATCTTAAAAATCAATCAAATTACAATAGCTTCAATAAGAGGATATTGTTTGGGAGGAGCAGCATGTATAGCCTCAGCTTGTGATTTTAGATTTGCCTCTGAAACTACTTTAGTAGCTTATCCTGAAATCGATCTAGGAATGAATCTCAATTGGTTTGGTCTTCCCTTAATATTAAGGCTTATAGGACCATCGAAAACAAAAAAAATGGTTATTGGTGGTGAGGTGGAAAATGCTAATGATCTTTTAAAATGGGGTTTTATTGATGAATTATACAAAGATGAAGATTTAGATAAAAAAACGGTCGCTTTAGCAAAAAAATATGCTTTAAAACCTGCTTTGCCTTCGCGAATGATAAAAAGAAGTGTTAATGCTTTAACCTATCAAAATGATCAAGCAATAATGCATATGGATTATGATCAATTTCTCTTATCTAGAGAATTTTCTGAATAATGAATTAACTTATTTTATCCAGTCTTTGTTTTGAGGATTGATATTCAGAAACTAATTTATCAACTGTATCCTTCACAGAAGTGATTTCCTTTATTGACCCAATACCCTGACCTGATCCCCATATATCTTTCCAAGCTTTTTTTGAGTTATCTCCAGAAAGACCAGAACTTCCAAAATTCATGTCGTTTTTATCTGCATGAGGAAGATTGTCTGGATCTAATCCTGCATTAACTACACTTGGTTTGAGATAGTTTCCGTGCACGCCGGTGAAAGTTGGGCTATACATAATATCGTTAGCAGCGCTATCCACTATCATCTGTTTATAGCCCGGAGAAGCATTGGCTTCTTTGGTTGCAATAAACCTTGTTCCAATATAGGCATAATCGGCACCCAAAGCTTGTGCGGATAATACCGAAGAACCCTCTGAGATACTTCCAGACAAAGCAATTGGCCCATCAAAAAATTCTCTGACTTCTCTTACTAAGGCAAAAGGACTTAATGTTCCTGCATGTCCTCCAGCTCCTGCACAAACTAAAATCAATCCATCTGCGCCCTCATCTACCGCTTTTTTTGCGTGTCTCACATTTATTACATCGTGCATTACAACTCCTCCATAACTATGAATAGAATCAATAACAAATTTAGGAGCCCGCAAACTAGTAATAACCATTGGGACTTTATGTTTAACACATACATCTACATCGTGTTCAAGTCTGTCATTTGAGCTATGGCAGATTTGGTTAACAGCAAAAGGTGAAACAATTTCATCTGGGTTATCTTTTTTGTATTTTTCTAACTCTGAGGATATTTGAACAATCCATTTTTCAAGTTCTTCAGCTGGTCTTGCATTTAAAGCAGGAAATGAACCAATAACTCCAGCTTTGCATTGAGCTATTACCAACTCAGGATAAGAAATAATAAATAGTGGAGCTGCCAAGACTGGTAGTCTAGTATCTTTAAATAATTCTGAAACTGACATTATTGTGTTGCTACCCAGAAAACTATAATTCCTGTAACTGCTAAGATTATTAAAACGGACATTATAGAGTCTAATTTGCTATCTTCATTAGCTATTTTTTCATTGAAATTATTTTCTTCAGTCATATACAACCCTCACTCTACCTATCTGTTTCCCTTTAAGAATTTTTTCAATCTCAGTTGGAAGCTCATCTAAAGAAATATTTTTAATATTTTGATCAATACTCTCCAGCTTCCAATCAGAAGAAAAACTTTTCCATACTTCTTCTTTTACCTCTAACAATGATTCAGCAGAGTCTATACCGAATAATGACAAACCTCTAAGAATAAAAGGAAATATGCTTGTATCAAGAGACAAACCTCCAACCATTCCACAACATGCAATTGCAGCTCTTTGTGTTGTTGAACAAATCAGGTTAGATAAAATTTTTCCTCCAACTGCATCTATTCCTCCTGAATAAATTGGCTTTTGTAATGGAGATACTAAATCCACATCTAAATCATTTCTGTCGATAACTTCATTTGCACCAAGATCAATTAAAAAATCTTTTTCATTCATTTTTCCTGTAATTGCAGTAACTTCAAAACCAAGTTTGCTAAAAAGCATAAGGCTGATTATACCTACACCGCCAGTTACTCCGCTAACAAAGACTTTTCCATCATCAGGCTTTAAGCCATGTTGTAATAATTTTCTAAGACACAATCCTGCAGTTAAACCAGCAGTACCGAATGCCATTGATTCAGAAAGCGATAGGTTACTAGGTTTTTTAATAATCCATTCTTCTGGAACTTTTATAAATTCTCCAAAACCACCAAAAGTATTCATTCCCATGTCATATCCAGTAACGATAACTTCATCACCTTTTTTAAACTTTTTACTAGAGGTCTCTTCAATGATCCCAGCTGCATCTATCCCCGGTGTATGAGGATAACTTCTAGTAACGCCTTTATTTCCAGAAGCAGAAAGAGCGTCTTTGTAGTTTAGTGAAGAATATTTAACTTTGATTAGTGTATTGTTATCAGGTAAAAAATCTAAACTTTTTACTTGAACAGAATTATTAAATGTTTTGTTGTCTTCGGTTGTAACTAGAGCTTTGTATTTCATTTTTAACTTTTGGTTATATTTAAACACAGAGAAATACTCTTAAAAAGACTATAAAAGAGTTGGAATTAAATAAAATTTATACGCACCATAAAATAACAATTTTTTTTCGTTTTTTTTAAAAAAAGATCATTTATGGAACATTTCTTTAATTTTTTTAAAAAAATTGTAAAAAATTCTTAAATTTATGGACTTGTATAATTGTTTTTTTTTAATAATTTTAAGGAGAATTCATGAATATTTTTAAAAAATTTATTTTTGGTCTTATCTTTTCATTAAGTAGCTTCTCTTTCACTGATGTTTCATTATCAGGAAATATTGCACTTACTTCAGACTATGTTTGGAGAGGTATGACACAAAATGCAGGAGATCCGTCCGTGAGCGGTGGATTTGATTTAGAAGACGATAGCGGTTTCTACCTAGGTGTCTGGGCTGCAAATGTCGCAGCTGATGATGATGACACGGTAGCTGGATCAGGTTCTATGGAGCTAGATGGTTATCTTGGTTATTCAGGTTCATTTAACGAAGATGCTGGCTATGATATTGGTTACATTGCTTACACTTACCCGAATTATGATTCTTGGGATTTTGAAGAAGCTTACATAACTTTCGATTTCTATGGAGTATACGTAACTTATGCTGCAGGAATGGATCAAGCAAACGATTATGGCGAAATAGGCTATAGCATTGATGCAGGCCCAGGAGCTTTCTCAATATCTTATGGTGAATATGACAATATGGGATCTAATTACCTTGTTGGATACGATTGGTCTGTTGGTGATTTTACCCTAGGTTTTTACTACTCAGACTTTGACTCAGATGCTGGAGCTGCTTCTGATCAAGATGGTGGATATTTCACAATAAGTTACTAGCTTTAATTCCTCCCAGTTGCTAACTGGGAGGTACCAAAAAAACTGTATTTCTTTATTCCCCTTTCTTAGAGTTTATACAGTTTACAAACCCCTTTAGATTTGTAAATTCTATTGGGGTTTGTTTGTTTTTTTATCTTTTTTATGCCTCAGATTGGGTGTTTTTTAAAAAAAACTCTTTATCCAATGTTTCTTTTAATGTTTAATGCATCTAACTTTTATAAATTTATAAATGGAGATGATATGAAAAGTATAAAAATTGCTTTAACAAGCATGTTTTTAATTTTAAGTTCTTATGCATCTGCTGTAGAAATTTCAAGTAATGTAGGCTTAAGTAGTGACTACATCTGGCGTGGAATGACACAGACCAACGGAGATATTGCTGTTAATGGTGGATTTGATTTATCTACTGACAATGGCTTTTATTTTGGAACTTGGGCATCAAATGCTGGTGGAGCTGGTGCTAACTACTCTATGGAGTTAGACATTTACATCGGATTTTCAGGTGAAATGGCAGAAAATATGACCTACGACGTCGGTTATATTTCAGTTATCTATCCTGGCCAAGATTCAGCCGATTTTGAGGAAGCTTATGTAGGTTTCAATATTTACGGATTAAGCATCCTTTACTCTGATGGTCAAAACAATAGCCCGTCTTATAGTGAAATTGGTTACTCTGTAGATGCAGGACCAGGATCTTTTAACATCTCATATGGTGAATATGAAGATACTGGTGATAATAGCCTCGTCGGATATGATTGGAACATCGGAGATTTCAGTTTAGGATTCTATTACTATGATTTCGAAGCTGATTCTGCCGGTTCTATGACTGATGATGATGGTGCTTATGTTTCTATAAGCAGATCATTTTAAGAACTTGAATCAAGTTAAATTAAGCCTCTCAGAAATGAGAGGCTTTTTTTATGAATAACTTATACAAAGTTCTTATTTTTCTTCTCATTCACTTTTCTGCGTTTAGTGATAACGAAATAAACTTATCTTTAAATAGCGATTCAATTTGGCGCGGAATGACACAAAACAATGGTGAGCCAACTATAGGGGCTGATGTTAATTTTTCTCTTGATAATGGTTTTTTTTCTGGTGCTTGGGTAGAAAGTTGTTGTTCAGAAACTTCTTCTTTTCCTACCAGAGAAATTGGCTTTTATGCAGGATACGAAAAAAGTTTTAGTGAAGACCTAGCAATTTCTTTTAATTATGTTGGAACAAATTATCCGAATTCTAAAATTGATAATTACGATGAAATAGAACTTAATTTCTCATTTTACAATTTTGAAATTTCATATTTTAGAGGCTTAGATGATTTTCCAGATTATTATGAACTTTCTTACAACTATGATTTTTTAAAAAATTCCCTATATCTAACCTATGGAGATTTTGATTCTCACAAGAATGATAATACGACGAATGGTTCAAATTATTCTTTTGGAATAGATACTCTGATGAAAGACTTCACATTTAGTTTTTTTTATTATTATTTTAATGCGAACAGTCTAAGAAACTTAGATGATGATGGTGTAGTATTTTCAATATCTAAGAAGACATCTTTTTAAAAATTTTTTCACTTCCATAAGGTATTAAAATAAATGTAAGGATATTTTCTTCAACATTACTTAAGTCTTTAATTTTCAATTTATTACAGTATTGTTTTAGATTTTCTTTAAAATCCTCAAATTTTTCTACAAGTAAATCTGCAGGACGATCAGTAATATTATTTTTTTGTTTTAAAGCTTTTTTAAATAAATTGGTATTTATTTCTCCTGGAAGTTTTCCATAGTAGCCTAGGATAAGATCAATTATTTCTATTGATAATGCTTCGTATCTTTCATTTAGAATATTAGATAGAGCCTGTGCTCCTATGATTTGGGATGCTGGAGTCACAAGGGGAACAAAACCTACATCTTTTCTTACTTCATAAATCTCAGAAACTACGTCTTCTAGAAGTTCTTCCTTACCAAGATTTTTTAATTGAGTTTCTAAATTAGATAGCATTCCTCCAGGAACTTGATTAATAAGCATTTGAAGGTCAACTCCTTTCATACTTCCTTCAAATTCTCTGTATTTATCTCTTATCGTTTTGAAATACTCCGAGATTTTTAACAAGTCTTTCAAATTGATATTTACGTCAATTTTTTTTTCATTCAGTAAATAGATCATGGTCTCTGTAGCAGAATGTCCATATCCCATGCTCATTGAAGAAATAGAGGTATCGATATTATCTACCCCAGCCTCAACTGCTCTCATATTGGTTAAATTAGACATGCCGGTTGTAGCATGAGTATGAAGATGAATTGGGATTGATATTTCTTTTTTTAATTTAGAAATTAAATCATAAGCAAATTCAGGGCTTAAAATTCCTGACATATCCTTTATGCACAGAGAATTACAATCTAAATCCTCAATTTCTTTTGCTAAGTCAACCCAAGTTTGCAGTCTGTGAACAGGACTTATCGTATAAGCGATTGTCCCTTGTGCATGTTTGCCGTTCTTTTTAACTATTTCGACGCTATGCTTTATATTTCTCAAATCATTTAGCGCGTCAAAAATTCTAAAAATATCAATTCCGTTAACAACAGACTTATCAATAAATTTAGATACTATCTCATCACTATAATGTTTGTAACCAACCAAATTTTGCCCCCTTAAAAGCATTTGTTGTTTTGTTTTTGGCATAGCTTTTTTTAGTTCTCTCAATCTTTCCCAAGGATCTTCATCCAAATAACGTACACAAGAATCAAAAATAGCCCCTCCCCAGCTCTCAATAGAGGAGTAACCTATATCATCTAATTTAGAAGCAATAGGAATTATGTCTTCTAGCTTTAAACGAGTCGAAAGAAGAGATTGATTTCCATCTCTAAGAACGACCTCAGTAATACCTACTTTTTTATTCACTGTTTGAAAAACTTTGTAACTGTTCAGACAAAAATTTACCAACGATACTTGGTAATGCATAAGTTAGATCATGATGACCATTTTCAACTACCTTATAATTAATATTTGGATAATCTGATTTCAAATAACTCAAACCATCGATAGGAACAATTTCATCTGCATCGCCCCAAATAACTGAAGAGTTAATATTTTTCTTTCCCAATTCTTGAAACATCTTTTGAGTATTAAATAAATTAAAATTTTTTGCAGTTGAAACTAGCGATCTAGTAAATCCTTCATACTTCATTTGCTCTCTGTAAACAGTATTTAATTCATTTTGGGATAACCTATTCTCATCCTCATCAGTTGAAAGTTTTATAGAGGAACTGCCGCCATACATTAGAGATGGAAACACAACAGAAATATATTTCGTGATAAATGGAATATTAAGAATCTTAAGATAAACATTTGATTGAGATTTTCTCTTAAACATATACCCTGCAGGAGCTATAAAATTAACGGACTCTACTTTATTTGGGTTTTCATTAGCAAAATGTCCCACAATAGGCCCACCCATGGAATATCCTATGAGATGAACTTTTTGTTCTATTTTTAAGTAATCAATTAATTCCATAAGTGTTGAGATATAAAAATCCTTTGTATAATCAACTTTTGGTCTTGATGAAAATCCCCTCCCAAAATGATCGTAAGCTATTACGTCATACCCAGCACCAGTCAAATAAGGAACAATACCTTTCCAAACAATACTTGGGGTAGAAAAACCATGTACCAAAACAACAATCTGTCCTATAGGATTATTCGAAGTAAATTCTTGATAAAAAATATTTCCTTTTTTTAATTCTGCAAACTTTCCATACCTAGGTTTGATAATTCTTGATGGATTTTTTAACTTTATTGAAAAATAAATGTATGGAAGAAGGACGATAGCCAGAATAAAAAAAATAGAAAATAAAAAAAAATTCACCTATTCATCATAAATCCTAATATCATTTTTTTCTATATGAAAAATAGCTATCAAAAAGATCTTTTTATTGGTTTATCTCATAGGGGCAATTCTAAAAAATTTATAGAGAATAGCTTTGAAGCTTTTAATTCTGTCATTCAATTGGGTTATAAATACATAGAGACCGATTTAAGAATGACTTTAGATAATGAAGTTATAGCTTTCCACGATCCAGACTTAAAGAGATTATTCAATCTTGATTTGCAGGTAAAAGATCTTACGTTCAATGAAATAAATAATTTATTCAAAGAACAAAATTCTAGCTTACTAACTCTTGAGGATGCTTTAAAGAAATTTCCTGAAATATATTTCAATATTGATTTAAAAGTTTCAAATGTAATACAAGACAGTATTAGAGTTGTTGCAGATTTGAATGCATTCGATAGGGTTTGCTTTGCTTCCTTTTACTCCAGTCATACTGAAAAAGTATTGCGACATAATCAAAAGGCAATTGTTTCAATGGGCATGAAAGATATAGCATTATTTAAGTTTTTTAAACTTAATTATAAAAATATAAAAATTATACAAATCCCTCTTAAATGGAAAGGAATCAAAGTATTAACAAGAAATTTAATTCAAAAAGCACATAAAAGTAGCTTACTAGTTCATGTATGGACAATAAATGATAGAAAAACAATTAATAACTTAATAGATCTTGGAGTTAATGGAATTGTTACGGATGAGCCAGAACTTCTGATGGAAATAATGAAAGAAAGAGATTTAATCTCTAATTAAACTTGTTCTTGGTACATAGAACAAAATTAAAATTCCAGGAATGAATAGAATTAACAAACTAATAATTCCAGCTTTAGGGTTATTGAATATATATGCCATCCAACCTACTAAAGCAGGGCCGACCACAACAGCAGATTTTCCAATTAAATTATAAAAACCAAAAAACTCAGTTGCCTTTTCTTCAGGTATTAACCTACTGAATATTGTCCTACTTACAGATTGGACACCTCCTTGAACTAATCCAACAAGTCCTGCAAGAATGAAAAAGTCTGTAGCGCTTGTTATAAATAGGCTGTAAATACAAATAAAAATGTATATTAAAATTCCAACTACCAGCATATTAAATAATCCAAACTTTTCAGCTAAATACCCGTATGCAAAAGTTGCTGGAAACCCAATAAATTGAGTAAAAATCAAAGCAATTATTAATTTAGAAGAATCAAATCCTAAGTCTGTTCCATATGCAACAGCCATTCTCACAATGGTATCTATAGCATCGATGTAAAACCAATATGCTATTAAAAATATCAATACAGGTTTGTATTTCTTAATTTCTTTGAATGTACTAAAAACTCTTAAAAAGGATTGTTTCAAAGGATTTTTAAAATCTGTAATCTCTTCAAATTTTTTTTGTTTAACAAATAAAAACAATGGTATAGAGAATATAAACCACCAAATAGCAACGGATAGAAAAGAATACAAAATACCTTCAGTTTGAGAATTCAAATTAAAAAAAGAAGGATATAAATACATAGAAACATTTATTAAAAATAAGATACCTCCTCCTAAGTATCCCAAGGCATATCCCATCGAAGAAACATAATTTCTATCATCATTAGATGAAACATCTATCAAAAGAGAATCATAAAAAATATTTGCACCAGAAAAACCAATAACGGATAAGCCAAAGATTATTAAACTCCATTGCCAAAATCCATAGGAAATAAAGAAAAGAATACTTGTTGAGATGATTCCCAACAAAGCAAAAATTGATAAGAAAAGCTTTTTCTTATGGGATAAATCAGCAATTGCTCCTAACAAGGGAGCAATCAAAACAATAACAAGTCCTGCTATAGAGCTAGCAGTCCCCAGCAAAGCAGTAGATGTAGCATCATCAAGATCGCCAGCCCAATAAGATTTAAAAAAAAGAGGAAAAAAACCTGCCAAAACAGTTGTAGCAAAAACAGAATTTGCCCAATCATAAAGAGACCAAGAAAATTTTTCTCTAAAGGTATATTTTTTTGTGACAATCATTCTTTCTCGGAGGGATTTTTCTGTATTATACCAGCATGAAAGATTCTGAAATTACCAAAAATTTAATCGTTTTTTTTCTTCTAATCGCAGGTTTAACATTTCTCCTTGGCCTTCTTGGATACTTCATTCAAGAATCGGATTTCAGGCAGGAAATAGAAGAAGAAAGTAGGTCTAGCTATCTAGAATCTAAATAGTCTCCAAGAGTTTCTCTCTCATAACATTAAGTGATTTGACCCAAGGTTGAGCCTGCTCTAATTGCCCCGCTAAAGAAAACAATAAATTTTCGTTTCCAAAAGCAGCAGAAAACATAGACCCCACTGGAAGATTATCTTTTGTCCTAAACAAAGGAACTGACATTGATGGTTGTCCAGACTGATTGAATATTCCTGTAAATGGAGAATAGTTAGTTAGTCTTTCCACATAAGTCTTCATGTCATTAGTGTTCATATCTATGGTTCCAATTTTTACCGGAGGTGATGCTAAAACTGGAGACAAAAGTACATCATACTGATCAAACATTTTTTCTAATTCTTGCCCTAATCTATGATTAATTTTAATTGCATTTACATAATCGCTAGCAGAAAAATTATTACCATTTTCTGCCATTTGAAGAGTAACGTTTTCAAAATATTCATTAGAAACTTCTCTGCCAGTTTGATCAGACTGCGATTTAACCGCATAAGATACATTAGAGGAGATAATTGTAATAATAGCTAAAGAAATTTCTTCCGAAGAAAAATTTATTTTTGTACTTTCAACTGAATGTCCCAATTTTTGGCATAAATCAATTGTTGAGTTCATTACTTCTTCAACATCTTCATCGACTGAAATACTTGAATCTTCTAAATAACCAATCTTTAGATTTCCTGGCTCGATATTAATTTGCTCTAAAAAGCTTTTTTCTTGATAGGCAGATCTATAAGGAGCTCCCTTTTCCGGCCCTGAAGTTACATCCAAAAGGGCTGCAGAATCTCTAACGGAAACAGAAACACAATGAAAAATTGATTGCCCTCCCCACCCTTCAAGAGATACTGGACCTAGGGGTGTTCTGGCTCTTGTTGGTTTAAGTCCAAATAATCCACAACAAGAAGCAGGAATTCTTATAGAGCCTCCTCCATCACTAGCTTGAGCCATAGGAATTATCCCCGCAGCAACTGCAGATGAAGCTCCCCCGCTAGAACCTCCGGAGGATCTATCTAAATCCCAAGGATTTCTAGTCGGCCCATATAAAACTGGTTCTGTTGTAACAGTTAAGCCAAGTTCAGGTGAATTAGTTTTACCGAATATGTTTAATCCTGAGTCTAATGTCCTTTTAACCAACTCACTTGTATGGTCTGCAGTAATATTTTCTAAAACTCTAGATCCTCCAGAGGTTACTGTTCCTTTTAAATAATTATTAAGATCTTTCAATAAGAATGGAACACCATTAAATATTCCTGAATCGATGTTGTTTTTTAAATTTTCTCTTGCCAACTCAAAATGTTTGATTGGAACAGCATTTAATTTAGGGTCTAATTTTTCGGTCAAAGCTATAGCAACTTCTAGAAGCTCTATTGAAGATATTTGCTTCGTTCTTACCAACTCAGCTAATCCAAGAGCATCATAAGAAAAGTATTCTGAATTATTCATTATCTATCAAATAATATTTGTTCTGCGGAAGAGCTATCTCCGGTGAGCTTTCCATCTACTACAATAGGCTTGCCATTGATGATTGTTCCTAAAACAGCGGAAGAAAATGTATGTCCGTCAAAGGGAGTCCATCCGCATTTTGTTTTTTCAGTATCATTTGTCACAGGTGTTGTCTTATCAAGGTCAAACATCATTAAGTCAGCCTTATAACCTTCTCTAACATATCCTCTGTCTTGAATGGAAAACCTGTCAGCTACCTTATGACTCATGTAAGAAATCACTTCTTCAAGAGAATAATATCCTTGCTTATGAAGCTCAATCATCATATGGAATGAATGCTCAATTAAAGGTATGCCTGCTGGAGCTCTTCCGTAAGGAAGTTTTTTATCATCATAAGAGTGAGGGGCATGATCAGTAGCTACATAATCTATAAAACCATCCTTAAGAGCTTTTCTAAGGGCATTTCTGTCAGATACTTTTTTTATAGCAGGATTACAGACTATAAAATTACCTAATTTTTCATAATCACTTTCATCAAACCATAAATGATGCACACAAACTTCACAGGTTATTTTTTTATTTTTTAAATCAATATTTTCAAAAAGCTTAATTTCTTTTTCAGTAGTTAAATGAAGTACGTGCAAATCTGATGAATATTTTTTAGCTAAATCAATAACTTTAGATGATGATTTGTAACAACATAAATCGTCTCGAATGATAGGATGAAAACTTGCATCTAAAGTCTGATTTTGTGAATTAACTTTATCTGAATTATTTTTTATAGTTTCATTGTCTTCGCAATGAGTCACTATCGTTACTGGACAAAATTGAAAGATTTGCTCTAAAGCAAAATCATCTTCTACTAATAATGTTCCAGTGGAAGTTCCCATGAAAACTTTTAACCCACAAGTTTCTTTTGGGTTTAATTTTTTTATTTCCTCTAAATTTGTTTCTGTAGCTCCAAAATAATAAGAATAGTTAGTCCAAGATTTATTTGCTCCAAGTAAATTTCTTTCTCTTAGTAAATCAATAGTAGTTGTATTGGGATCGACATTTGGCATATCAAAGGTAGAAGTAACACCTGAAAAGACGGCTGCCAATGATTCTGAACGTATGTCCCCTTTTTCAGTTAATCCTGGATCTCTAAAGTGGACTTGATCATCAATTATTCCGGGCGATACGTATTTTCCTTCAAGATCTATAGTTTTATTAGATTGAGAAGAAATTTGAGGAGCTATCTTTTCTATCCTATCGCCCCTAATTCCAATATCAACTGGATCTATGGAATCTTCGTTTACCAAATTGCAATTTTTTAAAATTAAAGAAAAGTTACTCATATTTATACTGACCTCACCATAATGATTCCATAATTATTGCCTGAACCCGTTTCAAAACTAGATTTGATTTTGACTAAAACTTCTTCAACTAAAGATATCATTTTTTGACTATTTCCACAGATAATTAATATTGGACAGTCTTCTTGATTTAAATAAAGATAATTTTCTACTTCAATTTTGACATCTGCATGTTTGATTCCATGCAAATCAAGCGTATTAAACTTCATTTTTAAAAATAGAGATTTCCACGCCATCGGGATGCGATTTTGAGTATTCTCTTTTGGCAGGAATAAATTTGCTTATGTAGTTTGGAGATGATCTTACATAATCTAAGTAATCTTCTAGATTAAAAAGGATTACATTATCTGCAAAAATCCATGCATTACTTTTGATCAAATCATTTTCTTCTAAGGTCCTCAAATCCTTGAGATATAAATCTTTCCAATGATCTATAAAAATAAAATCATATTTTTCTTTTAGACTTGGAATTACTTCGGTTGATTTACCGATAATCAATTTATGTTTATTTGATAATCCAGCAATTTTAATGTTTTCAGATGCAATTTCTGCGAATTTTTTATTTGATTCGATTGAAGTGAGTTTGGAATTATCATTTAAATTTTTAAGAATTCTAATTGTTGAGTACCCTAAATATACTCCTAATTCGAGTATGTTATTGGCCTGTGATTCTTTTATTGCGTTTTCTAATAAAAGGCCCTTTTCATCACCAATATTCATTAGAAATGTTTTTTTATAAGCATAATTATCAATTATGTTAAGAACGGAATTTGGATTATTAGGCTCCGCTTTTAACCTTACATTTATTAAAACTTCTTCTTCTTTTGGTTTTTTTAACTTTAATTTTGTAGATATGGATTCAAGCAATTCTTGAGCAATTAAGCTTAGTACTCCCAAAAAACTTCTTCTATTAATCCTAAGAGGCATAGAACTTTTTTTTCTTTCCGATTGATTGTTTTTCATTAACCTAAGATAATTTATTTCCGATTATGATTTTAAACAAAATATTATTTAGGATAGCTCTTATTGGATTTCTTTCAATATCTATTTTTACCGAAGAAGATAGTAAAAAAGAAGAAAAAGACGATGGACTTGAAGCTTTTCTAAAAGACTTAACGTACTTTGAAGGGCTTATAGATGTTTATAGAAATGATGATAATGGAAAGGTTTATTTTTTAATAAAAAAAGAT
This sequence comes from SAR86 cluster bacterium AG-422-E19, assembly GCA_003213595.1. Lineage (GTDB taxonomy): Bacteria > Pseudomonadota > Gammaproteobacteria > Magnimaribacterales > AG-339-G14 > MEDG-81. The sequence continues at coordinate 22,230 of QCMR01000006.1, forward strand.
CAATTAGAAAAAGAATTTATTTATTTTGCTCACATTTTAGATGGAATTGTAGAAGCAGGAACCTGGAGAGGAAATTATTTAGATAATGGAATTATTAAATTTATAAAGTATTTTGATCAGATCAGAATTGATCGAGTAAATACCGCATATGTATTTGATGAAACAAATCCTTTGTCAAAATCAAAAAATGCAAATATATCTAATTCCTTAATCGATTCACTAAAAATTCAAAAAACGTCTGAAACAGAAGATAAATTTTTGATAGAAGTGACATCGTTGTTACTAAGTGAGAATTTATCCAAAATAACTGTTGCTCCATACAAAGAAGATCCCAAAGAAAGTTTTAAAATTGGTTCAATATCTAAGAATAAATCCAGTATTAATGCAGTATTAAATTATCCTGAAAATACTGACTTTGAAATTAATTTTGTATTTTCAAATGCTTCTAACAAGCCTATTGAAAATCAAGATTCCAGAAATAATTCAATATCCCTCAGATATAGCTTTATTAATTATCCTGAAAATAATTTTGAACCCCGAATAGAAGATCAAAGAATTGGTTTCTTTTCTGAAAGAAAAACTAACTTATCTTCAACCGATATTACGCCTTATGAAGATTTAATAAATAAATGGCATCTTGAAAAAAAAGATAAAGATAATGAAAAATCCGTCCCAACTAAGCCTATTACCTTCTGGATAGAAAATACCACCCCTTATGAGCTCAGACCACTAATAAAAAATGCAGTTTTAGCTTGGAATATTGCCTTTGAAGAAGCAGGCTTCATTGATGCAATAGAAGTAAAAATTCAACCCGATGATGCAGATTGGTCCGCAGGTGATATCAGGTATAACGTTCTTAGATGGACTTCATCTCCTAACCCTCCTTTTGGTGGATATGGTCCGAGTTTTACGAACCCTAGAACTGGAGAAATTCTAGGAGCAGATATTATGCTTGAATGGATATATCTAACAAATAGAGTGAGATATTCTGAAATTTTTGAAAATCAGGAAATTCGTGAAAATGATTTCTGTCATAACTCTTTGATAAAACAAGAAAATAGAATATTTGGAAAATTAGCCACTGAAGCTTTAAATTTAAATGAAAATGAAATAACTAGATTATATGAGGAGGACTTGTACCAGCTAATATTGCATGAAGTTGGTCATACCTTGGGTTTAAATCATAATTTTGCTGCTTCCACACTTCATAATAATTCTGATGTGCATAATCCTGAAATTACTTACAAGGAAGGTTTAAGCTCTTCTGTGATGGACTACCATGCTCTAAATATAGCCCCTTTAGGTGTTGAGCAAGGGCAATATGCAGATGTAAAACCAGGTAAATACGATACCTTAGCTATTAAATACGGATATACTCCGAAACTTTCAAAAAAAGATTTAAACAATATGCTTGAGAAATATTCTTCTGATGAATATTTATTTGGAAACGATGGAGATGATATGAGATCTCCTGGAAAAGGTATTGACCCAAGAATTAATACAGGAGACATGACAAATGATCCTGTTGAATATGCTAAAGGTAGAATTATTTTGTCGCAAAATTTAATACCAACTCTTTATGAAACTTTAAAATTAAAATCAGATAGTTGGGAAAGTATTTATCAAGGTTATAGGATTTTATTAAGACAAATTCACACATCTGCAGAAATAATTTCACGTCAAATAGGAGGAGTTTATGTAAACAGAGGTTTTATGTCAGATAAAGACCAGAATCCCTATGAAGTTGTACCATATGAAACTCAGAAAGAATCATTAGAAATTCTTTCAGAATTTTATTTTGATAGCGATAAATTTTTCCTACCTATGGATGTTGTGAGTAAGATGCAAAGAGAAAGAAGGAGTTTTGATTTTTTTGGTAAAACTGAAGATCCAAAAATACATAATATGATCCTTAAAGGACAAAAAAAGGTATTAAAGCACTTTACAAATTCTAGAGTCCTAAAAAGGCTCACTGATTCTTCATTGTATGGAAACAAATTTCTACCAAGTGAATTATTTAGAGAATTAACATCATCAATTTTTAATGAAAGAAAATCTCGAAAATTAAATGGTATAGACCAAAATCTTCAAAACTATTATTTAAAGAGATTGATAATTATTTTTAAGAGTGGGAGTTTTGATTCTCCTTCGATATCTGCAAGCTTGGCATCTATGGAGAGAATAAAAGCATACACTTTTTCACCTTCTTATGATGAAGCTACAGAAAATCATAAGAACCTATTAAGGTGGAAAATAGAAAATTTACTTAAAAATTAGCTGAAGATTACAGTTTTTGACTTATTGATAAATATTCTTCTTTCTATGTGATACTTCACAGCTCTAGCTAGAGTAATGGATTCAAGGTCTCTGCCAATCAATTCAAGATCCTTTGGAGTTTTAGCGTGGTCTACCCTTTCTACACTTTGATCAATTATTGGCCCTTCATCTAGATCGGACGATACATAATGAGCTGTTGCCCCTAAAATCTTAACTCCTTTTTCATATGCTTGATGATATGGTTTTGCACCTTTGAAACTTGGTAGAAATGAATGATGAATGTTAATTATCTTTCCGTAAAAGTCTTTACACATTTTGTCAGATAAGATTTGCATGTATCTTGCGAGAATCATTAAATCAATATCAAGATCCTTAATAATTTTTCTTGTTTCTTGTTCTGACTTATTTTTATTATTTTTATTAACTGGAATATAAAAGAAAGGAATGTCGTGCCAATTTGCTATTTTTTCATGATCTTTATGATTGGAAATAATACAAGAAACATTCATTGGCAAAATACCCGAGTCAACTCTGTACATTAAATCCTGAAGACAATGACCATACTTGGAAACAAAAATTGCTGTATTTGGCCTGTATTCAGCTTCTTTTATAGACCAATTCATTTTTAAGCTTTTACACTCTGATTCAAAGAAGCTTGAAAATTGTTTCACATCAAGAGATTTTTTTGAATAGACTAATTTTGCCCTCATAAAAAAAACCTTATTTTCTGGATCTCCATAATGAGCAGAATCCAAAATAAAAAGATTGGCTTTGTTTAGTGTAGAAGAAACTTTTGCGACAATTCCATATTTATCAGGACATTGAACTCTTAGAATATATTTATTATTCATTCTATTCCGTGCATAAATAATTAAATTTAACAGCTATACCTTCATTAGAACGGGCATATAGTCCAATAGTACTTTTGTTACTTGAAAAAGTAATTCCCAAATCTGCATTCCAACACAAATCGATTATTTTAGTTAAGCCAAATCTTATATTTAAAGACTTATCAGATCTCAATCCTAAAAAAGGATCTTTCTCTTCGTAATCTTTGTAAGAATATGCGACGTTTGTAGAAGCGAAAGTTGTTGAGTTTAGAGCCTTTCTAGTGCTCAAGTCGAAAGATCTTTTAATATAAGTTTCAATTGGTGACGTTGCATAAAAATGTTCATAATTTGTTTTGTAACTTAAGAAAACTCCGCTTTTGGGAAAAACCATACTTCTGTTTAGGCCCACTCCAATGAAGTCTCCTGTTTTATTTTGTGAACCTAGAAAATCTCTTTCATCAAGGTATACATTTAAGCCAAAAGAACCAGAATCCCGCAAAGTTGCTTTCCAATCTACTTCAGCGCGATGAGATCTAAGAAGTTCAGAACCCTGCAAAAAAACTTTAAATGCGGTTAAGGACGGAGTGAAGGATTGATTTGTTAAACCAAGTTTTTCGTCATCAAGCATATTAAATTTTCTATTAAAAGAAAATACACCTGTTGATGAGTCAAAATTGGAAAAATCTCTATAGACTTGCCTAGATAGAGAAATAACATAATTAAGTGTATCTCCTCTTGGATGTCTCAAATCTTGTGTTATTTGAGAAGAGAAAGCTGCAGTATAATATTGATCTGATTTAGGCTTGTTAGAAATCTGTAAATCTATTGCCCCTAAATCTCCCACAACAGTAACTACATCGGTATCAAGACCAGCATTAGCATTCCCAGAAATACCCATGCCAATGGAAATTACTGATTGAGTTTTAAATAACTTTGTTTCATTCTCTATTTGATCTAGAAATACAGCTACTTTTTCTTTAACTTCTTTCGGAGGATCATAATTTTCAACGTCGTCTAAATAACGCTTAGCTGATGCGAAAGCTCCTAACCTAAAATATAAAACACCAAGTTCTAATTTAATTCTTGGTAAATCTGGTTTGTAGATTAACATTTGTTCAAAAACTCCAATTGCAGCCTCTAAATCACCTACCAAAATAGACAAATTTGCATAATTAAATAAATTTTCAAGGTTAGTAGGATCATCTATTATTGAATCAAATACTTTTTGTCTTTCTATTTGTGTTGCTCTTAATTCTTCGGGGTCGCTTATTGATGGTGGAACATTTTGCGCTGAAAGATTTATACTTAGGCAAAAGCATAGAAAAAATATAATTCTACTTGTTATAAATTCTGAAATTTTCATTAAAGGGTCCTTTCGAAACGAATTATATTAAAAATAAAGCTAATATTGGGTAATATTTTTTAAGATAATATGAATTTTTCAAAAATAGGAAGATATTTATTAATACCTTTTGCAGTCTTTGTAAGTTTTGTTCCTATTTTTGATCCCTTGAATGTTTTTTCAAGTTTAAGAAATACTGCCTTTGATTTGTTTCAAAATATCTCCCCAAGAGAGTCTATATCTTCAGATGCAGTAATAGTTTTAGATATTGATGAAAAATCTCTTTCTCAAATAGGGCAATGGCCATGGCCAAGAAGTGTTCTCGCAGATTTAGTCAACAAAACTTATCTTTCAGCCTCTCTTGGATTTGATATTGTTTTTGCTGAATTCGACAGAACAGGCTCAAATGAATTAAAAAAGCAGTACCAAAGTAACTCCTCTTTAATCGAAATTCTAAATAAAGTTCCAGATAATGATGATATTTTTGCAAATTCTATTAAAGATCATGGAACGGTAGTTCTTGGTGCTATACCAAGTAATACAAAAAGAAATGATTTTGTTATGAAATTTGGTCTTATTGAACAAGGTGACGATCCAAGAAAATTTTTACAAAAATACTCTGGCATACAAACAAATTTAAAAAATCTAGACGATTCTGCAACAGGAATAGGAAGTATGAGTATTGGAAATAATGATTCAATCATTAGGAGACTTCCTCTATTTGAAAATATAAATGGAAATCTGGTTCCGTCTTTATCTTTAGAAATCTTAAGGGTTGCCATAGGGGCAAGTACTTTTCAAATAAAATCTTCTAATGCTTCTGGGGAAAGTGCTTTAGGAGAAGAAACAGGCATAAATCACGTTAAATTAGGAAATTTAATCATCCCAACTAACGAAGATGGCTCTGCTTGGATTCATTACTCGAATAAACCTGTTAAAACAATTCCTATATGGGAGGTACTTAGTCCTAAGTACTCTCAAGCAGATTTTGAAGGGAAAATACTGATTGTTGGTACCAGTGCTCCAGGATTATTTGATTTAAGGTCAACACCGCTTGAAAATAATGTTCCTGGGGTAAATATAATCGCAAATTTAACAGATCAAATTCTTTCAGGTCAGTTTCTAAAGAGACCTGATTGGATATTTGGCATGGAGGTCATAACCGGATTATTTTTGGCACTTCTTATCACTTTTTTTATTCAATTTTTAGGTCCAATAGGAGGTTTATTTGTATTTGTGTTAGGAAATGGTATCTCTTCTTTTGGGAGTTTTTATATTTTTAACTCTTATAGCTATTTAGTTGATCCTGTATCCCCTCTTGTAATATGTCTTATTTGCTACCTGGTAGTAACGTTTTTTAATTTTCTTTTTACTGAGTTAGAAAGAAGCAAGGTAAGAAATGCATTTTCTCAATATATGTCACCTGTAATGGTAGAGAAATTAGCTCAATCAAGCGAATCTCTTAAGCTTGGCGGAGAAAGAAAAGAAATGACCTTTCTCTTTTCAGACATTAGAGGATTTACTTCTATCTCAGAGAAATACAAAGGTGACCCTGAAGCTTTGACTGACCTAATTAATAATTTATTAACTGTTTTATCCAATGAAATATTAAATAATCAAGGGACCATAGATAAATATATGGGAGATTGTATTATGGCCTTTTGGAATGCACCCTCTGAAGATCCAGAACATAGAGAAAAATCAATAGATGCTGCTTTTGCTATGAGCAAAGCTTTGGAACAATTAAATAAAGATCTGAATAGATATGATGAAGATAAATTATCTGTGGGTATTGGAATCAACACAGGAGAATGTATTGTTGGAAATATGGGCTCCGATAAAAGATTTGATTATACTGTGCTTGGAGATGCAGTTAATTTAGCTTCTCGTCTGGAAGGACAATCAGGCAACTATGGAATGCAAATTATTCTTGGTGAAGGATCCATACAAGGTCTTTCCGAAGACAAATATTCTGTATGTGAGCTTGATTTGATTGCAGTGAAGGGAAAATCTGAACCTGTAACAATATATACAGTATTCAATAAAGAGGACTCTGCGTTTACAGATGAAAGATTTCTATTAGAACATCAAGATTTTTTAAAGAATTATAGAAGTCAAAATTGGTTAAAAGCAAAAGAACATATTGATAAATATAGGTTTTCTAAAACTGAATTTACTTTATACTACTCGCTATTTTCAGAAAGGATTGATGAATTATCAAAACAAACCCTGCCAAATGATTGGTCTGGAGTATTTATTGCGAAAACAAAGTAAATTTATTCTTATTTTTGCTTTATTTTCATCTTCTTTTATCTATTCAGAAGCAATAGTAAATGTAGAAGATTTAAGAAGAGATGGAGAGAAAGGCTTTTTTGCTAACATCTCAGGATCTTTAAGTTTTTCCAGAGGAAATAGAAATAGAGATAGTTTTTCAATTCAATCATCTTTAGATTACAACATAGATGATTTAGAAACTTTTTTTGTTGTAAAAAGATCACAAAAAAAAATTAATCAAAGAAATTATGACTCTGCGACATTGGCTCATTTGAGACTCAACTTTTTATTTGATAATGACCCAAGTTTAGAAACATATATCCAATACACCAAAAACCCATTTAGAAAATTCAACAAGAGAGAATTAATAGGCTTAGGTGCGAGATTTACTTTAGAAAATAATTTTAGAGCAGGAATTGGAGTAATGAACGAAGATGAAGAGGATTTATTAGGAATTACTGATAATACTTTAAGAGCTTCTTCATATGTTCATAGTGAATTTTTAATAAGTGAAAATATTGTCTTTGATTTATCAGCTTTTGTGCAGCCTGCGTTGAGTTCTTTTAGTGATTATAAAGCAACTCTAATTGGTCAATTTGATTTTCATGTAAATGATAATTTTAAAATTTCTCTTCAATACAATACTTTTTATGACTCAAAACCTCCTTCAAATGCTGTAAAAAAAGAAGAAGGATTTGCAACAGTTTTTTCGTATAATTTCAATTAATTGTTATGAATGGTTTTCTAAATTTAATACTTGAAGTATGGAATCAAGATTTCCTTGGAATATCTATTGGTAATGTAGTCATTTCTTTAATAATCATAGTCAGTTCTTTGATTTTAAGAGCTTTGATTATTTCTAGAGTTTTCAAATTTTTAGAAAATTTAGCAAAAGAAACTGAAACAGAAGCAGATGATATTCTTCTTGAAACTCTTGAAAGGCCCATCGGTAATGTTCCCCTAGCATTAGGACTATATTTAATTATTGAGCTTTTACCTTTGTCAGGAATTGCTGATGTTTTTTTAACAAATACAGTCAAAGCTTTAATTGCATATACAATATTTAGTGTTCTTACTAAAGCAATAGGACCAATTTTTGAACTTCTTGCTATAAAATCTTGGGTAACTGCAGCTTTATCCATGTGGTTAGAAAGATTTACGAGAGTTTTAGTATGGATTTTAGCGATTGCGATTATTTTAGATATATTTGGAGTTGAAATAGGTCCAATTATTGCCGGATTAGGATTGTTTTCAGTTGCTGTAGCATTAGGAGCTCAAGATTTATTCAAAAATCTAATCTCTGGAATTCTTATTATTGCTGAAAATAGATTTCAACCTGGAGACAGAATCGAAGTTGATGGTAAGTTACATGGCATAGTTGAAACCATTGGATTTAGATCGACGATGATTAGACTTTTTAATACATCGCCTATGATAATTCCGAACAAAGATTTATCTGATGTTAACGTAACTAATCATGGAGAACTAAGGTATCGAAGAATTAAATGGCAAATCAATCTACTGTATTCAACATCTGTAGACCAATTGAAATCAATTTGTGATCAGATTAGAGAATTTATTAACAATGATAAAGAAGGGTTTGCAATAAATCCTGGACAAGAATCTTTTGCAAAAGCGGTCGAGTTTGGAGCAAGTTCAATTGATGTTGAAATTCTATGTTATTCAGCTGAAAGAGATTATTCTCACTATACAGACTTAAAGCAAAAACTTGTTCATAAAGTAATGGAAATCGTTAGAGAAAACGGTTCCGACTTTGCTTTCCCATCTAGATCAGTTTATGTTGAGTCTAGCCACGAAATAGAATCCTAAGTTACCCAGTTCTATCTGCAGCACTTTGCTTTAAATCTTCAAATAAAGCTGGATATTCTTCAGTTAATTCATCTAAGGATTCTTTAGAAAGTTTTAATAGCTTAGCCTCCTCTAAAACTGAAATAGTTGCATTTCTTTCCGCCTGACTAATTAAGCCAGTTTCTCCAAAATAATCTCCAGAGCCTAAAACGACAGGGTTTGCAATTTCAACCTGTACACTTCCAAATTCAATTATATAAAGGGCATCTGCAATATCACCCTTTTCAAAAATAATTTGTTTTGCCGGTAAAACTAGAGGTTCCAGTTTGGAATTAATTTTAGTAATCGCTCCAATTGGAAGGTTTGAAAATAAATTTATTTCTGTAATAGCTTCTAGAGAAACTAAAAAATTTCTTTTTTGAATATCCTCATAATAAGCTGAAGCTAGAATTGCTGCAGGTAAAGCAAACATTGCAATACCTAAAAACATTGCAAAACTAGAAATGAGTTTACCTAAATCAGAGACAGGTGTTACGTCGCCATAACCCACAGTAGTCAGAGTCGCAATTCCATACCACATTGAATCTAATATATTTCCAAAAGCTTCTGGTTGAAGATCTTTCTCAAGAAAGTGAATTACTACCGAAAAAATTAAAAGAAGAGAAAACACAACGATCTGAGTTCCTAAAATAGAAAGTCTTTGTTTCCATATTGTTTTTAATAAAGTGTTTGTTGGAAGTAATACTCTTAGTTGGCTAAAAATTGAATAGGCTCTAAAAATTCTAAAGATTCTTAAATCAAAAATACTAATAAACAAATAATTAAAAATAACGATAATATCTATGAGAAGTAAGGTAGAAAATTTTCTCTCTTTAAAAATTCTAAAAATTGCTTCAAATATAAAAATACCAAACGAAAATAAAATAAAGTTTTCGGATAAAGTTAATAAATTATCGGATAATGGATATCCAGAAATTAGTATTTGATGGATGACATTTAGAATAATCAAATACCCAATGAAATCGTCAAAATACTTTTCAAAAACTTTCATAATGGGGATTGATTCTATTAGAAAATTTACATAGAGTGAAATTTATATGTAAATTATATGTTGATTATAGGAGAAAACATTGTTCGAAATATATAAAGACAAATCAAAAAAATTTAGATTTAGATTAAAAGCTAAAAATGGTGAAATTATTTGTGCTAGTCAGGCTTACACTACTAAAAGCTCATGTACAAAAGGTGCAAAATCTCTAATATTAAATTCTAAAAAGAAAAAATCCTTTAAAGTTTTAAAAAACAAAGCAGGAAAGTTTTTCTTTAATGTTATTGCAGGAAACAATAAGGTAATAGCTACTAGCCAAGGATATAAATCTGAAAGTTCACTAAATAAAGGGATTGAAAGCGTTCAAAAAAACGCGACTAAAAAAAACTTGTCTTAAAATTAACCCCAATAAAACATTATTGCGGGAACACTTATTAAGATGATAAGAATTTCTAAGGGTAATCCTACTTTCCAATAATCACCAAATTTATAGTTTCCAGGAGCCATAACCAATGTGTTGCATTGATGGCCTATAGGCGAGAGGAATGCGCAACTTGCACCAATAGCCACTGACATTAAGAAAGGTTCAATTGGTTGATTAATCTTATCTGCAAGAGATACAGCTAGAGGTGCCATAATCACTGCTGTTGCAGCATTATTGATAATATCTGATAAAAACATCGTAATTATCATTATCAAAACTACAAGCCATATATAATCCACAGCTGAAGAAAGACCTGCTAAATAGGAAGAAACAGTGTCAGTAATTCCATAGGAAATCAAAGTATTTCCAATTGGAATCATTGCTGCTAATAAAATAACAACAGGCCAATCTATATGCCTATAGACACCCTCCCCAGTCAATAACCTTGTGCTTACAAAGCCTATAACGCAAATTAAAAAAGCTACCACGATAGGAACATAGTTAAAGATCACCAACAACAAACAAATAGCAAATAATCCAAATGCTATAAATATTTTAGTTGGATCTCTTGCAACATCGAATTCTCTTTGCCACAAGGGCATTAAGCCAGCTAGCTCAAGTTTTTCTGAAATATTATTTTTTTCACCTCTATTCGCAATTAACAAAACATCGCCTACCTTGAAAATTTCATTTGATAGTCTAAATCTAAATTTTAAACCTCTACGCCATAACCCAAGCAAAGATAATTCTCCTCCAATAAGTCGCTTAAAGTATTGATATTTTCGTCCAATCAATCTTGATTTAGGGACAATAATGGCTTCGATGCCTCCTAGATCATCTATAGAGGTAAGATCATTTTCAGAATCAATGTCTAAACCAAATTCTTGTTGAATATCCGCAACCATATCAGGATTTATTTTCAAAATGAGAATTTGGCCTTCATATAGTTTTTGGTTGCCATGTATTTCTATTTTCTTTCCGTTTTCATCAATTTGGCCCATTAATGCAGTATCTGTATCCAATTCTTGACGAAAATCTAATGCTCTTTTATCAATAAGCTTGCTATTTTCAGTAATAACCATTTCTACAAGATAATCTTCAAGTTCTATTAATGGATTATTTTCTGAATTTATTGGTCTTTGTTTGATTAACCTCCAACCAATAAGAGCAATAAATAAAATTCCTAAAATGCTTACTGGAATTCCTGCAAAAGAAAAATCAAAAAAAGCAAAATCTTTATCTGTGAAATCATTTCTAAATTCAGAAATGATTATATTGGGCGGAGTACCGATTTTTGTATTCATCCCACCTAGAATAGAAGCAAAAGAAAGAGGAATTAAAAATTTTGACGGATTCCAATTCATCTTTTGACAGATTCCTAATGTGATTGGTAGAAGCATTGCCATAGCGCCAATGTTGTTCATGAAAGATGAAAGAATTGCTGCAAAAAAAGTTATAGAAATCATAAATTGAATTTCACTATTAGCATAAGCTTGCATTTTCCTGCCTATGACAGAAATAAAGCCTGATCTTTCTAAACCCTTACTAATCAATAGTACCAAGGCAACTGTAATTACTGCAGGATGAGAAAAACCTTCAAAAGCTTCTTCAGGCTGAATATAACCAAGTAAAACAAAAACAGATAAAATTCCTAAGGAAATAGCATCGTAGCGCCATCTACCCCAAATAAAAAATCCAACCATTAGGATTAAAAGACCTAATATGATTATCTGATCAAACATTTACTTAAACAAAGAGGGAATTAAAGCAGGAGTTTTCTTCATGTACTCCTCGTAGTCTGGTCTTCTTTCCAAACTTCTATTATCCATCATTGGTATCGAAGCAAAAATAAACATGGCAAACATAGACAAAGGACAGATAATGAGCCAGAAATTATCTAAAGACTGAGATAAAGAGAAACCGAATAAACCGAACCAAAATAAAATCTCTCCTAAATAATTTGGGTGGCGACTATATTTCCATAGTCCTTCATTCATAGTTAACGAAGCATTTCTCTCGTCGGCTTTAAATGAGTGCATTTGTTCGTCAGAAACATGTTCCAATAGAACAGCTAAGATTGTGAAAATACAAAAAAACCAATCCACAAAAGATACTGGCTGGTCGTTTATGGTGATTGCAAAATATAAAGGGAACAAACAAATATTTACCATTAAAGTTGGAAAAAGATGTATTCCAAAAAAGTTAATAAATAATTTAAATCGTCCAAAGGTTTGATAAAGGTTAATGTAACGGAAATCTTCTTTTTCTAAACCAGGCCAAGTTTTTAACCAATTCCAAGTTAAACGAATTACATAATAAGTTACCGGAATACCTATTAAAAGAAACCTTAACTTGGAAGACTCATCAACTTCAGGATAAATTATTAAATAAATGAATATTGGAAGTGGAATTACAGACCAAAAAGGATCATACAAACTGGAATTTTTATAAATAACGCTGAAAATAAATATAACTATTGTAGCGACTGTATGAGCTAGAAGGATATCAAACCATAGATAGCCAAGATCAAAATATACTAAAGAAAGATATCCGAATAATATTGAGAAAAAATAAGCAAAAAAACAAACTATCAAACTTTTTGTATACATTAGATTTATTTTTTTGGAGTAAAACTTACAGGTAATTCTTGAATTGCGTTCACAAAGTTATTGGGAGTGAAAACAATATCTCCTGATTGAGTCATATCTGGAAATCTTTCAAAGATCTTTTCGTAAACCACTTCAAGTTGCATATTAGCTGTATGTTTACCTAAACAAAGATGTCTTCCATATCCAAAGGATAAATGTTTTTTTGCATTTTCTCTTCTAATGTCATACTTGTCTGGATTCTCAAAAATTTCAGGATCTCTATTGGCTGCTCCATACCATAGAGATATTTTTTCATTTGGTCCTATTTTTTGATCGCCTATCTGCGTATCGACCTTGGTAGTTCTCCTCATATAGGAAACAGGATTCGCCACTCTAATAGATTCATGAACCATATTGGGGATCATAGAACGATCATTTAATACTAATTCTTTTTGATCTTGATTTTCTGAAAGTAAATTCATTGTGCCACTGATAGAGTTCCTTGTTGTGTCGTTTCCTGCAAAAATTATTAATAGCCAAGACCCATCTAAATATTCATTAGGAAGTTTTTCTCCATCTATTTCAATATTTGCAATCGCAGAAAGTAAATCATCTTTTGGAGATTTTCGTCTTTCCTCTAAAACATATCTGCCATAAGAAAACATCTCATTTATCATATTTGTAAACATTTCAATCATTGCTGGATCCGGTGCTGCTTGATTTTGCTCTTCGGTAAGACTGATATCATTATTCTGAACTGCTTGAGTGGCAGCAATCAATTGCGCCATTTCTAAAAATTTCATCCATTCTATTATTTTTGGTCGATCTGCTTCAGGTACACCCAACATCTCACATAAAGTAAACATTGGCAGTTCCGCAGAAACACTTTCTACTAAATTACAGCTTCCTAGTGGAGCAATTGCGTCTAGTAATTGATCAACTTTAATTTCAACTTTTTTTCTTAAATTACTTACATACTTTGGATTAAAAAAAGCCATATGAGGATTTCTCATATTCAAGTGCAATAAACCATCCAAGCTCAACATATGATCCATTGTGGATCTGTAAAGTGGAGTATCATCCATAGAAGTAAATCCGTGTGTAAGAGTAGTCCCGCCTGCAAGTTGTGAAGAAAATATCTCTTGGTTTTTTGAAACGAATTCTATATCTCTATATTTAGTCAAAACCCAAAAACCTGGCTCTGTATCCTCTGGCCCTGTCTTATGAAAATATACAGGAGCTTGTTTTCTTAACTCTGCAAATTTCTCGTATGGCTGACCTTTTGTAAACATAAAAAGATCGGTTAAATCGAAATCTCGTTCGAAAGAATATACTTCCTCGTACTTGGGAGAATTTATTTCTACATATGGTTGTGAATCGCTGTTTAACTTTAATGACATAATTTTATTTTACTTAATTTTTGAAAAAATGGCGCGCCCGGAAGGATTCGAACCTCCGACACCCTAGTTCGTAGCCAGGTGCTCTATCCAACTGAGCTACGGGCGCTTCTTTAACTCTCTTCAATAACTTTAGCGTGGATTTCTCCTCTGTGGACCGGTACGGCTTTAGGAGCATTTATTCCTAAACGGACTTGGCCCCCTTTAATTTCCAATACTGTTACTTCCACATTATCGCCAATTACAAGAGTTTGATCCCTTCTTCGACTTAAAACTAACAAATTTATTCCCCTTTCTACTAAGATAGCAAAAAAACCAACTAGGCTAAAGAAATTTAATTAAATATCTAAGCCGTAAGGAGGTGCTTTTGAAATTTTGGGGTTTAATAAATAGGTTTTAGTTCTGAGATAATCTGCAAGTTCTTGATTTGATAAATCTGTATCTATATTTGAATATTTGAAAGGTTCTCCGACAATAAACTTGAAGTCACTTCCTATCCGTCTTTTAACTTCGTGAAAAAGCAAAGAAGCTCTGAACATGTCTCCAAGATGACTCGCTAATTGAAACTTTATGGAATTACAGCCATAAAAATAAATTGGAACGATTGTTGGGTCAGTTTGCTTAATAAGTCTCGAAGTAAATTTTTTCCACTCTGGATCAAAAGCCATCTTTGTATTTTCATAAAACTTAGCAGTGGTAGATACGGTTCCTGAGGGAAATATTATTATGGATCCTCCATTGGCAAGGTGCTCTCTTGATTTTTTTCTAGTATCAAGATTAGTCAATAAAGCTTGTTTATCTCCAGTAAAGTCTATTGGTAATAAATACCCTTTTGTTTCAGGCGCTCTTAACAAAAGCGAATGTGTTAGTACCTTAAAATCATCTCTATATTTTGAGACAAAATAACTTATTACCAATCCATCTAAAACTCCATAAGGATGATTTGCCACAAAAATAGTAGGACCTTCTTTTGGAATATTTACATTTGAATTAAAGTCTAGTTTCAGTTTAAGCTGATCTAAACACCCATGCCAAAAACTATCCCATTTGTTTGGGTTTTCTTGGTACTCTCGATAAAGTTTGTACAAAGCAGGCTGACCAGCTAAAGATTCAATAGTTCTTATAATTAATTTACGGTACCAGGGATCATCAGGATCCGCATAGCTGAAGTATTTTGATTCAATATATTCCATATAAAGCATGGCGGAGAGAAAGGGATTCGAACCCTTGAAGGAGTTGCCCCCTTACCCGCTTTCCAAGCGAGCGCATTCGACCACTCTGCCATCTCTCCATTTTATTTAATATTAAAACTAGCGATTCTATCTCCATGAAAAGTACCTAGCCAGATTTTATTTGTTTCTGGCAGGGCAACTGTAGCGGCTCCCATTTGTTTATTAGAAAATTTATAACTATTAATTTCGCTTAAATCTGACAATGAAAGTTGATGAATGGTAAAAGGCAAAGGACACTGAACTATTGATTCATCACACTGTAGACCTTCTACACCAGAATAATTATGTGCCGCAACCCACAAACCAGAATCTGTAACTAAAAGATTATCTTTGCCTCCACCGAGGTGCTCATACTCTACAGAATTATCAAGAAGACTAAATTTTACTGTTAATCCAGAAAACCAATAATTAATGTAGAGAAATTTCTCATCAGAAGATAAATCTATCCCATTTGGAAAAGAACCACTGGTATTGGATAAAACATCAAAGCCATTTTCTTTACCCCAATAAAATACTTCCCCTGTATTTGAAATAAATATACTTGCAGAAACTAATGACCATTCAGAAATATTAGAATCAAACATGCTTGTAACATAAAAAGAGCCATCTTTTTTTAAGGCAATATCATTGAAATATTTATTCTGTGGTGCATCCACACAACCTCTCCATATCAGCTCAATGGTATCTGTCTCTATTAGTTCAAACAGCTCAATTGTCTCTCTAGGAAGGTGATTTACTACTGCGAGCATATATTTTCCGTCGTTACGTTCAATAAGATCTATTCCGTGAGGTGATAATCTTTTGTCTTCTAGACTACAGGTATCATCTCCCCATTGATTGGCTTCATAATTTATTGAAATTGGCTCTCTTTTTTTTGTCTTTAAATCAAAATAAACTAAGTTTCCAAATTTTGTATTTGGAGCAAGCGATCCAAACTCAGAAACTATAATTTTTCTCTTAGAAGGAGAAAGATATAAATCTTCTGGATTCTGAAATCCACAAAATATTTCAAATATTTCATCATCATTACAAGTAGAAATTTCATTAAATTCGTTGAAACCGAAAGAAGAAAAAAAGAATACAATTGTTAGAAAGAGTTCGTATAGCATTAAGTCCTTATTCCATATCCTTTTTTAAGCAGATAATAAGCTAGAGTAAAAAAGATCAATATGAAAAAGGTTATCATCATCAGGGCAAATTGAACATTGATATCGGATACGCCTATCATTCCATATCTAAATGCATTAACCATATAGAGCAAGGGATTCGCCTTTGAAACTATTTGCCAAGTATTTGATAAAAGATCTACAGAATAAAAAACTCCACCTAAATAAATCAAAGGAGTAAGAATGAAGGTAGGTACGATATTTATATCGTCAAAATTGTCTGCAAATAGGGCATTCAAAAAGCCAGCTATTGAAAATAAAAAGGCAGTCATTACTACAACCAAAAGGGTCAAGGGGATATTTTGAACAGAAATGTCTGTAAATATTAAAGATGTAAGCAATACAAGAAAACCGACAATAATTCCTCTGACAACTCCACCGAGAACAAACCCAATTAAAATCAAATAAGTAGGCATAGGAGAGACCAATAATTCTTCGATACTTCTCTGAAACTTCACACCAAAAAAGGATGAAACTACATTCGAATAAGCATTCGTAATAACTGCCAACATTACCAATCCCGGTGCCATGAATTGCATGTAGTCAAAACCGGACATTTTGCCTATTCTTTCGCCAATAAAAGTCCCAAATATTAAGAAATACAATATTGTTGTCAGTACTGAGGGAATCAAAGTTTGACTCCATATTCTAAAAAATCTTAAGACTTCCTTTCTTAAAAGAATGAATAAAGATCTTAGTTGTTCGTTAATGGTCATTATTGGTGAGTTTTAGAAATAATTCTTCAAGTCTATTGGTTTCGTTTCTCATACTTAAAATTTCAATACCTTCATGATCAAAAAAATCAAATATTGAATTTAAATTAGTACCTTTGTTCGCTTGAACAGAAAAAGTTGCATCGTCTATTTTTTTTATATCAAAATTTTCCGAAGAAAGAATCTTGCTTGTTTTTTCTTTCAGATCAAAAACAAAGGTTTCTATCTCTATTTCTCTAAGAAAAGAATTCATATCTGAATTTCTAACAATTTTTCCACGATCAATAATAGATATATTTTTGCAAAGCCTTTCTGCTTCTTCAAGATAATGAGTTGTAAGAATTATAGTGGTCCCCTTTTTATTTATTTCGATTAAAAATTCCCACAAGGATCTCCTTAATTCTGTATCAACACCCGCAGTTGGTTCATCTAATATAAGAAGATCAGGATTATTAACCAAAGCTTTTGCAACCATTAATCTTCTTTTCATTCCTCCAGACAAATTCCTACCTTGTTCATTCCTTTTGTCCCATAGATCTAATCTTTTGAGATAAAACTCACAATTGCTTTTAATTTCTGAAAATGGCATACCAAAGAAACCTGCTTGATGAAGCAAAATATTATGAACTGTTTCAAATTGATTGAAATTTACTTCCTGACCAACGATTCCAATTCTTTTTTTTGCTTCGGAATGATGAGTATCTATATCTAAACCTAAAATATTTACTTTACCGGAGGATTTATTTACCAATGAACTTATGATGCCAATCATGGTAGATTTACCCGCTCCATTTGGACCTAATAAAGCATAAAAGTCACCTTGCTCAACTTCGAAACTTATATCGTCTAAAGCTACTAAATTATTATCGTAAATCTTTGTAAGATTCTTGATTTCTAATGCTTTCAAATTATTTTTTTGATAGAAATGACATGCCGTCTTCTAAACCTTTTAAAGTCAAAGGGAACATGTTGTCATCAATAAGATGTCTTGAAATTTCAATTGAAGACGAGTAATCCCAATGCTCTTCTGGAACTGGGTTTAGCCAAATTAATTTATCGTAAGTGGTCATGATTTTTTTCATCCAGACAGATCCTGCTTCTTCATTCCAGTGTTCAATACTGCCACCAGGATTAGTTATTTCATAAGGAGCCATAGTTGCATCACCTACAAATATTATTTTGTAATCTGAAGCATATTTATGTATCACGTCTTCGGTTTTAATCCTTTCATTATGTCTTCTTCTATTATCCTTCCATACAGTCTCATAAATGAAATTATGAAAATAAAAGTACTCCAAATTTTTAAATTCTGTTTTGCATGCAGAAAATAATTCTTCACAAATTTTAATATGAGGATCCATTGATCCACCAACATCGAAGAAAACAAGAACTTTTACTGCATTGGTTTTTTCTGGAACCATTTTTATATCTAACAAACCGGCATTTTTAGCAGTACTTTTGATTGTGTCATCTAAATCAAGTTCTTCATCATTAGATTGTCTTATGAATTTTCTCAATCTTCTAAGTGCGACTTTTATATTTCTTGTACCCAGTTCAACTGAATCATCTAAATTTTTAAAATCTCTTTGTTGCCAGACTTTTACAGCTTTATTTTGTTTTCCTTCTCCGTCAACTCTAATGCCTTCAGGATGAGAACCTGCATTGCCGAAAGGCGATGTACCGCCTGTACCAACCCACTTATCTCCTTTTTGATGCTTTCCTTTTTGCTCTTCTAATCTTTTTTTGAATTCTGAAAGAAGTTTCTCAAGACCACCCATTGTTTCAATTTTTTTTAGCTCATCTTCTGTCAAAAACTTTTCAAATTCTTTCCTTAACCACTCTTCTGGAACCAAAGCCTGGAGAACATCGTCTAAAGTTTCGAGACCTTTAAAGTAAATATCAAAGGCTCTATCAAACTTGTCATAATGTTTTTCATCTTTTACAAGAACAGATCTTGATAAATAGTAAAAATCATTAATATCAGCAAAAATTACCTGTTTCTCTAGACCAGATATTAGATCTAGAAGTTCTCTCAGGGTACACGGTACGCCGACTTCTTTTAGAGTTTTAAAAAGATTTATTAACATTCAATTAATTTTGGTTATTACCTTCTCTCCTCGTCATAAAAGCCAATCTTTCAAGCAATTGAACATCTTGTTCATTTTTAACTAAAGCTCCATATAAAGGTGGAATAGCTTTTGAAGGATCTCTATTCTTTAAGATTTCATCAGGTAAATCATCTGCCATCAAAAGTTTTAACCAATCAACCAACTCAGAAGTGGAAGGTTTCTTTTTTAAACCAGGGACTTTCCTGACATCGAAGAAGATATCCAATGCTTCTTTTACAAGTTTTTCTTTTACTTTTGGGTGATGTACTTTAATGATTTCTTTCATTGTTTCTCTGTCTGGGAAAGATATGTAATGAAAAAAACATCTTCTTAAGAATGCATCAGGAAGTTCTTTTTCATTGTTACTTGAAATGATCACTATTGGTCTTGTTGTAGCTTTTACAGTTTCTTTAGTCTCGTAAACATAGAATTCCATTCTGTCTAATTCTTGTAAAAGATCATTTGGAAATTCAATATCAGCTTTATCTATTTCATCAATAAGAAGGACCGCTTGTTTTTCCGAAGTAAATGCCTCCCAGAGTTTTCCTTTTTGAATGTAATTTGAAATGTCTTTTACCCTTTCGTCACCTAATTGAGAATCTCTCAATCTGGTAACGGCATCATATTCATATAATCCTTGTTGGGCTTTGGTTGTAGATTTAATGTGCCATTCAATCAATGGAAGGTCTAAAGATTTAGCAACTTCTAATGCAAGCATTGTTTTTCCTGTTCCTGGCTCTCCTTTTATCAATAATGGTCTTTCAAGAGCTATTGCTGCATTCACTGAAAGGCTTAGATCGTCTGTAGCTATGTATGATTTTGTACCTGTAAATTTCATTTATTTTCCTAATTTGAGTATTTTTTAAAAATCTATAATAACAATATTTTAAGTATTATTTCTTAATTCTTAATTTTGCTAATTGTTTTGATTGGCCTACTAAATTACCTTTAGAATCCCAGATTTCCCTATCTTCTTCAATATAGTTATTGGTTATAAATTCAGTTTTGGCAATAACTTTTAAAGGGCCTGGTTCAGGTATGTTTCTAATGTGAGATGTTAACGTAAGTGTTGGAACCCATCCTACAGTGCCTAATTTATTATAAATAGGTGGAGTTGTTGCATCTAAAAATAAAATGAGTCCAAAAAGATTTACTGGTCCGCCATCTTTCCACCCCATATACAATTTTAAGGTAGCATGATTTTCTTCCTTAGGATTTTCCCACCATATAGAATCTGAGCAATATTTTTTTTCTAGATTTTTATCCAGTTTAGGACTGAAACCTTCTTTGTAGGGAACTTGCGTACATGTTTCATAATCTTCGAAATTAGGTTCACTTCTTAAATTTTCTTTTAAGCCTTTCATCTTTGAAAAATCTGTAAAAGTTACGGTGGTAAAAATCTTTAAATTTCCTTTTTGACTCAGCGAAACATGTGCAGTTGAAGTATTTTTAGTGGATGCTATTTTTGATACTTCGATGTCTGCAGGTCCGAACTCAACTCTATCTATATAGTTTGCTGATAGCACCAAAGGATCTTTATGATCAAGGTACTCTGAACAAGCCTTTGCAAGCAAAGACATTGAATATCCACCATTGGCAGTTTGTCCGATACTCCAGTTATCTGAAATATTTGCTGTAAAATTACCACTTGAGGTTTCAGTTACTTTTATAGCATCTTCAAAGTTTTTAGAAATACTCATATGTAGTTTTAATCATAAATTTAAATGAAAACTAATTCTTATTTTGACATAGGAGCCAACTTAACTCATGAATCTTTTGATAAAGATTTAATAACAGTTATTGAAGAAGCTAAACAAAATAACGTAAAAAAAATTTGTATAACAAGTACTTCAATAGAAGATACAAGGGTTTCTTTAAAATTATTAGAGAATGACCAAGATTTCTTCATAACTACTTGTGGTATTCATCCTCATTACGCAGACACATTTGAAGAGTCTAATATTCGAGAGATAAAAGAATTAAGTGAACACCCTTTTGTAAAAGCTATTGGGGAGACAGGATTAGATTTTAATAGAAACTACTCGAAGAAAGATAATCAAATATTATGTTTTAAGTCACAAATTGAAGTAGCTCAAGATCTAAATCTGCCTCTTTTCTTACATCAACGAGATGCGCATAAAGATTTTATGAATTGTTTTAGTAATATAGATCTCAAAATAAATGTCGTAGTTCATTGTTTTACAGGGGGAAAAGAAGAATTTTATGAATATCTCGATAAAGGTTTTTGGATAGGATTTACCGGTTGGATTTGTGATCCAGTAAGGGGAAAACATATGATTGATTTAATAGCAAATATGCCTCTAGAAAGAATTATGATAGAAACGGATTCACCTTATTTACTTCCTAAAAATCTTAAAATTAAGGGTAGAAGAAACGAGCCAAAGTTTATTGTTGAAGTTGCAAAGAAAATAGCTAAATTACAAAATAAAGATTTAGAGGAAATCACTCAAATATTTTTTGAAAACAGTCAAAAATTCTTCAATCTTTAACCTTCGGAAATAATCTGTTGAGCAGTTAATTCAGTAAATTTTTTCTCTAACCCGAGAGAAATCATGATTTCTTTAGTATGAGTTCCTACTTTTACTGGAGGATGACTTACTTCACTTTTAGAATAGGAAAACTTTGGTGCTGGAGAAGGTTGGGTTACATTATCCAACTCAAAGAAAGATTTTCTTTCAATATTATGCTCATGATTTATAGCTTCATTCATTGAAAGAACAGGAGCAAAACAAATATCAGTCCCTTCCATTATTTGACACCATTCATCACGAGTTTTTTCTTTGAATCTGGTTTCTAAATTTTCTCTTAAATCTGGCCATGAATTTTTATCCATTTGGTTATCAAAAATATCTTCATCAATATTCATTTTTTCTCTCAATAATGAATAAAATTGTGGCTCTATTGAACCTATAGAAACAAACTTTCCATCTTTACATTCATAACAGCCGTAAAAATGTGCAGCACCATCAAGTAAGTTAGAATCTCTTGTATCGGTCCAAATACCTGAATTCAACATTCCATACATCATGCTCATTAATAAAGCCGATCCCTCAGTCATAGCTGCGTCAATAACTTGTCCTTTTCCTTCTTTATTTACAGTGTTTAAAGCTGCACATACCCCAAGAGCAAGTAACATACCTCCTCCTCCAAAGTCACCAATTAAATTTAATGGAGGTGGTGGTGGAGTATCTTTCTTACCAATTGCCCCAAGAACGCCACTTAAAGCAATGTAATTTATATCGTGTCCTGCGGCATTAGCTAGTGGTCCATTTTGGCCCCATCCAGTCATCCTCCCGAAAATTAACTTAGGATTAATATTTAGAAGTTCGTCTGGTCCAAGATTATTCTTCTCCATGACTCCAGGTCTAAATCCTTCAATCAAAACATCTGCAGACTCAACTAATTTTTTAATTATGTCTTGTCCCTCTGGTTTTCTAATATCTACTGCTATTGATTTTTTTCCTCTGGAAGCAATATCCGAACTAGAACCTCTTCCAGCAGCCGTAATTCTTTCAACAGAAATTACTTCTGCTCCCATATCAGCCAAAATCATTCCGCAAAATGGTGCTGGACCAATTCCAGCCATTTCAATAACTTTTATATCTTTAAGTGGACCCATTTATATTTCTCCCAAAAGGTTTTAAATGCCTGATTAAAACAGGTAATAACATTAATGCTGCTAATATCGCTACGATCATAGAAAATGAAGTGAATATCCCAAAAAATACACTGGGATTAAAGTTAGAGCTTACTAAGATCATAAAGCCCAATACTATAGTTAGAGAAGTGTAAAACATTGCTCTACCAATTGTCGCATGACTATTTTTTATAGCTAAATCATAATTTTTTTGAAGTTCGTATTCTTTTAAAAATCTATGAACGTAATGAATGGTATTATCTACTCCGATCCCAATACTGATTGCTGCAACAGTTACAGTCATAATATCAAGTGGAATGCCAGACCAGCCTATTATTC
>QCMR01000007.1 GCA_003213595.1 SAR86 cluster bacterium AG-422-E19
GCTCAACACAAATTTTCCAATCATCCCTTTTCATCTTAAGAGGCCTAGCATACCCCCATCAACCGCAATAAATTGTCCATTAATATATTTAGCATTATCAGAAGATAGAAAAGTAACCAAGAATCCAACATCATCTGGATCTCCTAACTTTTCACTTGGGACCAGTTTAGCTTTTTTAGAGATGACTTCATCTACACTAATCCCTAAGGCTTTTGAATCATAATCGGCGAGCATTTTTTGCCTATCAGTCCAGATGATTCCTGGTAAAACAGTATTTAATGTAATGCCATACTGCGCATTTTCGTTTGCTATTCCTACCATAAGACCTCCCAGAAAAGATCTTGAGGCATTCGAAACTGAGATTTCAGTTATTGGCTTGGCGAGGCCAATTGAGGAAATATTTATAATCCTTCCCCATTTATTTTTCTTCATAGACGGTAAAACATTTTTCATGAACATTATTGCAGGATAAGTAATTTTTGAGCTCTCATCTTCAAAATCTTCAGCGCTAGAGAAAGAATCAAAATTCCCTGGAGTTGGCCCTCCGCTATTGAGGATCAAAATATCAATTTGCGGCATTGAAGCTAATTTATTTTCAAAAACTTTTAGTTCCTTTGGGCTATTAAGGTCAATTTTAAAATAATCTATATCTGGCTCAGCACCATTTTTTTTGCTTTCTATCTGGATTTTTTTTACTGCCCTATCTAAATTTTCTTTAGAACGTCCAGTCAAAATCACATTACATCCAGATTTTGCTAAATTTAAAGCGCAAGAAAATCCTATACCTTTTGAGGAAGCCAAAATTAAAGCTGTTTTATTGGATAAATCAATTTTCATTTGAATTTTTTAGTTTAAATAAATGTTCTGCCTGATTCCAATCACTTTCAGAGTTTATATCTACAATTTCATCATTCTCTAGAATAATTGGAAAGGCTTTAGAAAAAAATCTATGTTGTGAATTGATAAATTCTTCTGTTGGAAATCCATAAAATGCACCTGTTTCATTTACCTGAATGTGCTTAATATATTGTCTACCTAACCTTTCGTGAAAAGGATGATTAATTGGAAGCCAATCTGAATCTTCGTTATTTGGATATTTTTTTTCCCACAAAAAAAAATGTGCAATATGAGCTGCAAAAACAGTTGAATTAGGGTGCTCACAAAGCTTCTGAAAAGCTTTTTTATAAGTTGTTACTTCTATAAAGGGTGAAGTACATTGAATCATAAAAGAAAATTCTGGTCTTATTTTTTTTGGAAATGATTTTAAGCAACTTATTGTTGGCACATCTGGCATGGTGAAATCATTTGATTCATCTTCATCTGATCTAAGAAAAATTTCAGCTCCATTATTTTTAGAAACATCTAAAATCTTTTCATCGTCTGAAGTAACGATTATTTTAGAAAAAAAATTTGAAAGTTTTAAAGCTTCTATTGTGTGAGCGATAAGAGGTCTATTTCCCAGTAACTTGATATTTTTACCTTTAACCCCTTTTGATCCTCCTCGTGCAGGAATAATTGCCCAACATTCCTTATTCATCAATTAATTTATCTAAAAAATTTTTTTCTTAAAGAAGAGGTAAAAAAGTTATCAAGCTTATATTTATGGTACCCAGGGCCGGACTTGAACCGGCACGAAGTCGCCTTCGAGGGATTTTAAGTCCCTTGTGTCTACCAATTCCACCACCTGGGCTTATTAAACTATCTCCTTAATATATTTTTTTATCTCTTTATTTGTCTTGCCCATAGCTATATTAGCACCAAGAAACCCTTTGACTGAACCACAATCATAAATTTCAGAATTTGAAAACGTTGCTTCCATAATTATCTTCTCATCAATTAAAATCTTACGTATTGCATCGGTTAACTGAAATTCGTCATTTTTACCGGTCTTTATTTTTTTTAAAGAATTAAATATTTCTCTGGGTAAAATATATCTACCAACAACCCTTTTATTCGAGGGAGCCTTAGAAACCGAGGGTTTTTCAATTATATCTTTTATTACTTCTGTCTTTTTTAATGAAATTGTCGTATTTTCTAATTTCACGATTCCATATTTATCCACCTCTTTTATAGGAACTTTTTCAACTAGTACTTGGCCGTTTCCCTCGATAGAATGGTTACTCATCATTCTTTTGAAATCTGAATTCGAGTTTTTTGACAATAGAATTTCGTCGGGAAGTAACACAGCGAAAGCTTCTTCCTTGATTAATTTTTCAACTCTTAAAATTGCGTGTCCCAGCCCAATGGGATTCTTTTGAATAACAAAAGAGAAATTTACATCTTTAAAGACTTTATTAGGTAAAAATTTTAATAATTGTGATTTTTTATTTTGAGCTAAATGCCTTTCTAATTTTAAGTTTTTCTCGAAATACCTCTTTACAAGTGAATTACGGCTTCTAGTAACGAATATGATATCAGTAATACCTCCTTCAACTGCTTCCTCGACTATATAGTCAATAATTGGTTTATTAATTATAGTTAGAAATTCTTTTGGGATATCCTTTGTTGCTGGAAGCATTCTTGTACCAAGGCCTGCTACAGGAATAACTGCTTTTTTTATGGATCTAATTTCTTCCATAACGATCCTTTATCCTAACAATATCTTCTTCCGAAAGTTTTGAACCCGTCTGGATTTCAATTATTTCCAAGTTTTTTTTGCCTGTATTTTCAATACTGTGAGTTTGGCCCTTGCTAATTTCAAAATAGGAGCCTTTTTTGCATTCAAACACACTCTCTTCAACAAAAACTTTTCCTGTGCCATTAAGAATATGCCATTTTTCATTCCTGTATTTATGAAACTGTACGCTTATTTTTTCTTTCGGAAAGATTACTAATTTTTTTACTTTGACATTTTTTTCATCTAAAAGATTTTCAAAGTGACCCCAAGGTCTTCTCTCGAAATAATTTCTAAACTGCTCAACTAAATAAGAGCTTGATTGAATTTTTCCACCACCAACATCAAAAATCATTTTTATATTATTTTCTTTACAAACTTTATATTCTGGAATGTCGTTTTTATTTTTTCTATCACCTCCATTTGCAAAGATGTCAATTTGATTTTTTTTCTTGAGATAGATCAAGGTCTTACAAACCGTCTGATCATTATCTAAACATTTTACTACCCTATCAACGCAACTGAAACCGAGTAAAATTTTTCTTCTTTCTTCAAAAGGCATGAAAATAAAGCCTTTTTTTTCTTTTAAAAAATTGTTTGAGTTAAGAATCACGGTAAGAAAATCTCCTAGCTTTCTTGAGTCTTCAAGAAGTTTCAAATGTCCTGTGTGAACTGGATCAAAGCCGCCACTAACAACAATTTTTTTCATTGATTAATATTAGGTTAATAAAAATTAATTATATCATTAGCATTGGAGGCTGAGGTCGGAATCGAACCGGCGTAGACGGATTTGCAATCCGCTGCATGACCACTCTGCCACTCAGCCAAAAATTGATATTTTATATAATTGATTTAAACAATCCATTTATTTAAGTACTTTATGAAAGAGTACCAAGAAATTATTGCACTCAAAGAGATAAAAAATAAACTCACTGAGAAGATAAAATCAGAAAAAATAGGTGAAATTAAAATAAATCCTAGTCCAACCATTTGAATAGCCGTTTTATATTTTCCGAAGATATCAGCTTTTAACTCATCAATGTTTTTTGACTTAGAAATCATGAATAATCTTAAATAACTTATCGAAATTTCCCTAGAGACAATTAGAATTGTTGAGATTAAGATTACTAGACTTTCAAAGTTAAAAGTAATCCAAATAAGCAAAGAAGATACAAAAACTTTATCAGCTAACAAGTCAAGCAAGGAACCAAAGTCTGAGGTGAGTTTATTCTTACGAGCAAAATAACCATCTAAATAATCTGTAAAAGAGGCAATTAGAAAACTTGCCAATGAAAAAAAATATAATTCTTGCTCAAAAAAAATAATTATTGGAATGAGAAAAGCTATTCTAGATAAAGATAGGAAATTTGGAAGATTCATTTTAATTATTAAAATACAGAAAGATTTTTTTTGCTTTGTATGCTCCTATACCAGGAGCAGATTTTAGATCATCTAAAGAAGCTTCTTTTATTTTATCTATCCCTCCAAAATATTTAATGAGATTTGTTTTTAATACAGGCCCTAGCCCATCTATTCCATCTAAACTTGACGAAAAAAGGTCTTTAGATCGTCTTTTTCTATGATGATTAATTGCAAACCGATGAGATTCATTTCTAACTAACTGGATAAGTTTGGATATTTCATTTTTATTACTTAGCTCATAGTTATTTTTAGAAGTATGTAAAAGATCATGTTTTTCGTTTCTATTTGGACCTTTTGAAACAGAAATTATTTTTATTTTTTTTAACAATTGTACATCAAGATTTTTTTTAACCGTATTCAATTGGCCTTTTCCTCCATCTAATAAAATCACCTCCGGAAGATCTAAATTATTTTTTTGTAAGTTTTTGCACCTTCTTTGAATAGCCTCACTCAATGCCAAGTAGTCATTATTAGAATCTTGTTTAATATTCATAATCCGATAATTTTTTTTATTAGGCCCATCTTTGGTAATAGATACACAAGAAGCTGAAACATTTTTTCCTGAAGTATGGCTAATATCAAAACCTTCTATTTTTTTAATGGATTCAATTTGTAAAAAATTAGCAAGAGAATCTAAACAATTTTGCAGCCAAGAAAAATTATTATTTCTTGATAAAGCATCTTCAGCTTGGGATGAGCAAATATCAGTTAAATTCTTATTTTGCTTGCTTGGCTTATGGATAATTACTTTAGGAAGATTCAAATCGCATAAAAAATCTTTTGTTTCTTTTAAAATTTCTTCATGAAAAAGCAAATTGATTGTTTTTCTTTCTTTATTTTTAATCACATAAGTTTCTAAAAAAACTGATAATAATTCTTGCTCAGATACATTATCTTTTGTATTCGGATAAAAATTTTGAGAACTAGTAATCCATCCATCTTCAACTCGAAGTACACTTAGGCAGCAACTAAATTTGTTTCTTTTTATAGTAAAAACATCCAAATCATCAAAACCAGTTAAGACATTTTGTTTTTTTTGCGTATCTCTTATAGATTGGATTTTATCTCTGTATATAGCCGCTCTTTCATAATCTTTATTTCCAGAATAAAAATCCATCTTTTTTTGAAGATCTAAAGTTATTTTTTTTGTATCTCCTGAAAGAAAATTTATAGTATTTGTTACATCAAAAGCATAGTCTTGTTTAGAGATATTTCCTACGCATGGAGCTGAACACCTGTTCATTTGATACTCAATACAAGGACGAGATCTGTTTGTAAAATTTATATCTTTACAATTCCTTAATTTAAAAAGAGATCTTATTAAGTTTACATTTAGTCTCATGGCTCCTACGTTAGCAAATGGTCCAAATGAGGTACTTGAAGGATCTTTTTGTCTAGAAATATAAATCGCAGGGAAATCTTTTGACGTAGATAAATGAATCGCAGGATATGATTTGTCATCTCTAAATTGAATATTGAAAGGAGGCCGTTTTTTTGAAATTAGGCCTTGTTCCAAGATTAAAGCATCAGATTCTGTTTTGGTAATAATAGTTTCAACATACCTGATTGATGATTTAAGTTTAGCAATTCTTTTGCCTTCGCCTTTTCTGACATTTAAATAGCTCTTGACTCTATTTTTGATATTTTTAGCCTTCCCTATATAAATAATTTCATGTTCTGAATTAAAAAATTTGTACACTCCAGGTAATTCTGGAAAATCAACATTCTTTTTAAAAACTATTTTTTTATTTGTAAACTGAGCTTGCTTTGCCATCTGGTCTTCTTTCATCTGAAAATGCTTCTATGCCACCATCTTTTAAAAGAATAGAGTGTATTTCACCTATCTTCCGATTTAATAATTTTTTTTCTTTTTTTAGAGATTCTATAAGACTTTCATCGAACTGTTCATGAAAGAGTATGTCTGGTAGGTGTTGAAAATGTATACGACTTTTTTTGGAAGATTCTTCTAAAGACATTTGAAAGTCCAATACGTTGATAATTTCCTGCAACACACTGGTAATGATTGTTGAACCTCCGGGAGAGCCTGTTATTAAGAAAGGCTTTTCATCTTGAAAAATAATTACTGGAGACATTGAAGACAGAGGAGTTTTTTTAGGTTGAATTTTGTTAGCCTCCGATCCTATCAGGCCATATGCATTTGGATACCCCGGCTTTGATGAGAAATCGTCCATTTCATTATTCATAAGAATTCCAGTTCCTGTAGGAATTATGCCTGAACCATAGGCTGTGTTTAAAGTATAGGTATTACTAACTGCATTACCCCATTTATCTATAATAGAAAAGTGAGTTGTTTCTTCCCCTTCTACTATAGTGACATTCGCCTTTGAAGGTAATTTCTTTTCTTGTATTTGCTGATAAATATCCTTTGCATATTTTTTTGATGTGAGTAAGTCTTGAGGTACATCAAAAAAATCAGGATCTCCAAGGTGTTTGGCTCTATCTTTATATGCATAATCCATGACAGATATTAAAGTTTTTAAATACCTTTCTGAATTATGATCAAATTCTTTTAATTCAAAATTTTCAAGAATATTTAAAATCTGAACCAAAGCAATTCCACCAGAACTTGGTGGGGCCATGGAGCAAATTTTATAATCTCTATAACTTCCACAAACTGGGCTAAGTATCCTTAACTCGTATTGATTCAAGTCTTCAAGACTTAAATAACCGCCGTTGATTTGAAAAAAATTTGAAATTTTTTTTGCTGTATCTCCTGAGTAAAATTCTTCCTTGCCGTTTTGAGCTATTCTCTCTAAAGTTCTTGAGAGGTTTTGTTGAATCAAGATTTCTCCTCCAGAAAATCCATTTGGCCTTGTAAAAATTTCCTTTGATTCTTTATTTTTAGAAAATTTTATTTTGTATTTATTTAAATTTTTTGCCTGAAAATCGGATAAAACAAAACCATTTTTTGCTAAATCAATTGATGGTTGAATTAATGATTTAATGTCAATTGTTCCAAAATTATCTGCCGCATAAAACATACCCGATACCGTGCCAGGGACACCTGAAGCTAAAATTGAATTTAAACTTAGTCCCTTGATAACATTTCCTAAATCATCCTGAAACATTTTTTCAAAGGACTTTTGTGGTGCTCGTTCTCTGTAGTCAATAGAGAGAGTTTCATCTGTATCAGACAAATGTATTAACATGAATCCACCACCACCAAGATTCCCTGCCGATGGATTTACTACAGCTAAAGCAAATGCTATTGCTACGGCAGCATCAATAGCATTTCCACCTTCTTCTAAAACTTTCATTCCAATATCAGTAGCAAGATAATGCCTTGTTGCAACGGCGAAAGACTCTGCTTTAAGAAATAAAGAGAAAAATAATAATAAGGTAAGAAAAAACGCTATTAATGAATATTTTGAGATAAGAATTTTGTTAATTGGGCTTATCTTCAGTATGCCTTTCACCATTAAATATTGCAGCAAATTCTAAAATCTCACTAGATTCATTAAAGACTCTATGAAACGCACCATCTGGAACTGGAATAACATCTCCTTGCTTAACTTCAAATTTTGAATCATCTATTTGCATTATTCCTGTTCCTTTATAAAAAACATAAACTTCTTCTTGGCCATCATGTTTATGGCCAGATGTGCTTTTATTTGGATTTAATTTTGTAATACTGGGAACAAGTTTTGACAAAGAGCTATTATCAAGAACAACATACCTATCATCTTCTTTAACTACATGCCAATTATTGTCCATGCTTTAGATTATATATGATTCAACTTTTTTTATCATTTTAGAAATATTTTCTGAAGCAGTTATTTCTCTTCCTAAAACAATATAGTCGCTACCATTTTTTGTTGCTTCCTCTAAAGTTGCTACTCTAAATTGATCATCGTTTTTCTGCTGAACTCTAATTCCCGGAGTGACTGTAATAAAATCTTCACCGAAATTTCTTTTAATTTCAGAAACTTCTTTGGCTGAACACACCACACCATCAATATTATTTCTTTTTGCGCTCGTGCAGAGGATTTTAACTAATTCAGAAATTTGCATATTGAAACCCATATTTTTAATATTTTTTTCGTTAAGACTTGTAAGAACCGATACCCCAACTAAAAGAGCTTCACTTTTTATACTTTCTCTAGCTTCTATTGCAGCTTGTATCATTTCATCTCCTCCAAGCAGATGGATATTTGTCATCCAAACCTTATGACTAAGTAAATTTTTCAATGCCTTATAAACTGTATTAGGAATATCATGAAGCTTTAAGTCTAAAAATATATCAAAACCTTGTTTATTGAAATTTTCTATAATTTTAGGCCCTTCTCCAGCGAAAAGTTGTTTTCCAATCTTTAGTCTATAAATTTCTGGATCTAAAAGATTTACAATAGAATTTGCTTCTTTAAAGGAATTAAAATCTAGCGCTACAACAATTTGCTTTCGCTTAAGGATTTTCATCTTCTTTGACGTTGAGAACTTTTGAATTTCGTCTAAGTAACCTTGGTAGCTGAAGAGTTAAGGAAATAATAGCCCCAACAAGAACAGAAAAAATCATTGAAAATCCGACTGATATGCCTTCAATTTTTACAAAAAATAAATCCAATGAAATTATATCTGGATTAAGATTCGAAAATATAAAAAGGGATGAAGTGAAAAGGATTAAGAGGATGAAATAAAAATATTTCATTTTATTATTTTAACACAACCTAGTTGACTCTTTGTTTCAATAACTTTGAAGCTCTAAAAAAGGGCATGGATCTTTTTGGTAATTCTATAGACTCACCTGATTTGGGATTTCTAGCTCTTATTGACTTTCTATCTCTTACACAAAATGACCCAAAACCTCTAATTTCAATTCTATTTCTCTTTTTTAGGGATTCGATAATCGACTTTTGGATCAGATCAGCAGAAAGACTTATATCCATTTCGCTGTAATCTTTAAGGTTCTTAGAGAGTAAATATATAAAATCAGATTTCTTCATTTAATCACTAGAAGAATCACTTAATTCTTCTTGAATAAGATCACCTATTGAAGTTTTGGTTTCTGATTCAATTTGTTTATTTTTAGATATATTTTCTTTAATAAGTTCTTTTTCTTGGGATTTTTCTAATGCAAACACAGACAAGTTTACTTGTCTATTTTTTCTGTCTATTGATGTTACAAGAGAAGTTATATTTTCACCTTCAGAAGGAAGATTATCTTTGAATTCTTTAGTTTTTATTTTCCCGACAACTTCTTCAGCTAAACTAATGAAGATTAAATCATCTCCAATTGAACTTACTGGCCCAGATAATTCAGTTCCTTTCGGATTATTTTTAGCGAATGTATCAAAAACATCTTCAGAAAGTTGCTTTATCCCTAAAGAAATCCTTTCTTTGTGTGGATCTATACCAAGAATTACAGCCTCGACTTCCTGTCCTTTAGCAAAAGATTTAACCGCCTCTTCTTCAGATTTATTCCAAGAAAGATCTGATAAATGTACAAGTCCATCAATATTTCCGTCAAGACCTATAAACATTCCAAAATCTGTAATTGATCTTACCTCACCTTTGACAACATCTCCGAGGCTATTATTTTCAGAAAAAGTTAACCAAGGATTTTCTTGACACTGTTTCATTCCAAGAGAAACTCTTCTTTTATCTATATCAATCTCTAAAATCATTACATCAACTTCATCGCCTATAGAAACTACTTTTGATGGATGAATACTTTTGTTTGTCCAATCAATTTCAGAAATATGCACTAAACCTTCTGTATTTGAATCTAATTCTGCAAAAAAGCCATATTCTGCAATACTAGAAACTTTAGCTTTATGGATAGAATTGATTGGAAAAGTATCTTTTATGTTTTCCCAAGGATCGGTTGAAAGTTGTTTTAATCCTAGAGAAATTCTTGATTTTTCTTTATCAAAATTAGTCACTTTAAAATCAAGCTTGTCACCAACATTTAAAATTTCCGAAGGGTGATTTATTCTTTTCCAGGTGATGTCTGTTATATGTAGTAGACCATCAACTCCACCTAAATCAACGAAAGCTCCATAATCGGTTAAATTTTTTACCGTTCCAGAAATCAACGAGCCTTCTTGGATGGTAGCAAAAATCTTTTCCCTTTCTTCTGAATTTAAGTCTTCTTGAACTGCCTTTCTAGAAAGGACAACATTGCTTTTCTCTTTATCTAACTTAATTACTTTGAAGTCTTGGAAAGTCTTTTCTAAGTGATCAAAACTATCTAGAGGTCTAGAATCTACTAAAGATCCCGGAAGAAAAGCTCTGACACCTGCCACATCAACTGTCATACCACCTCGAACTTTTCCAGAAATATATCCCTTGATTAGTGCGCCAGTTTCTAATGCTTCTTCTAAATTCTTCCAGCTTTCATCATGCATTGCTCTTATTCTAGAAACTCTCGTGGAACCATGACCATCTTCAACAGCTTCGAGAGATACTTTCACCTCATCACCTATTGAAAGTTCTCCGTCTACTTCATCAGCTAAAAATTCTGTTCTTGGAATGAGAGATTCTGATTTCAAACCGACATGCACAGTAACCCAATCAGAAGTTAAATCTACTATCACTCCAGAAATTAGCGCTCCTTGTTCAAAGTTCAAAGTTGTGAGACTTTCGTCTAAAAGCTTTTCAAATGCTGTTTCTGTCATAATTTTTTAAAATTCTCCATTACCTTTTCTTCAACTTCATTAATACTTAAATTACTCGTATCAATTACAAGTGAATCATCAGCTGGTTTTAGAGGAGATATCTTTCTATTTGAATCTTCTTCGTCCCTTAGCTGAATTTGTTCTAAAAGGTCGTGCATGATAACGCTCATGCCCTTTTCTTTCAACTGATTAGCTCTCCTTTCTGCTCTAACTTCAGGGGATGCTTGAAGAAATATTTTTAAAGCTGCTTCAGGAAAAATTATGGTTCCCATATCTCTTCCATCAGCAATAAGGCCTTGTTCAGAATCATAAGCATCTCTTTGAATCTTGATTATCGCATTTCTAATTTCTGCTTCTTTAGCAAGTTCCGCCGCTTTAGACGCTATATTTTCATTTCTAAGCTCTTTTCCTAAGACCCTATCGTTTATCTCTATTTCACAAATACCTTCATTAAAGTTAGTAATAAGTCTGATTTTTGATTCATTTAAAAATTGAACAATTTCTTGAGTTGTCTCTAATGCTTCTTTACAGTTCAAATACCCAACAAGTCTGTAAAGAAGCCCACTATCAAGAACATTCCACCCTAACCTTTCGGCTAGCGAAAATGCAAGAGTCCCTTTTCCTACTCCACTAGGGCCGTCTATAGTTATTATATTTTTAACTAATTTCAAAATTACATCCAAGCTTTTTACCTAGTTCAATAAACTCTGGAAAAGATGTGTTTATGCTTTCAGGTGAAGTAATTTCAATATAAGAATTGCTCTTCAAGCCAGCTATAGCAAAAGACATGGCAATTCTATGATCAAAAAAAGTCTCAGCTAAGAAATTTGGCGTTGTGTAATCATTGCCCATACCTTCGATACAAAAACATTACCATCCAAGAAGTTTTTAATCTTCATTTTATCCAAACCGTCTTGCATAGCTTTGAGCCTATCGCTTTCTTTATGCCTTAATTCTTCTATCTCATTAAAATTTGAGATTCCTTCTGCAAAACAACTTGCAATGAATAGTATAGGAAGCTCATCAATTAAATTTGGTACATCGCCTGATGTCACTTCACAAGGATTTAGTACAGAACTCTTAATGTTTATGTCTGCAATAGGTTCTTTCCCAAATGAAGAGTGATTTAATACTTTGATATCTCCACCCATTTCCACCAATTTACTCAAAAGAGCAATTCTTGAAGGATTCATGCCAACTTGCTTAAGAGTAATATCAGAATTTTTTGAAATTAAAGCTGCAACAATAAAAAAAGCAGAAGAGGAAAAGTCTCCGGGTATTTCTATATTTTGAGAAATAAATTTATCAGTTTCTTTTAAAGTTGTTTCTTTTTCAGAATAAGTAATGCTTGCTCCAAAATATTCAAACATTCTTTCAGTATGATCTCTAGATACAGATTTTTCTATAATTTTTGTATCTCCTTGCGCGCCTAAACCAGCAAATAAAATTGCGGACTTTACCTGGGCACTTGCTACTGGCATTTTGTAATTTATTCCTCTTATTTTCTGAGAGGGGATTATTTGCAAAGGAAGTGTATCCTTATTTGAGCCAGATATGTTTGCTCCCATCTTTGATAAAGGCTCTATTATTCTTCTCATTGGTCTTTTGGAGAGAGATTCATCCCCTATAAGATTCGAAGAAAAATTTTGTATTGATAATAATCCAGACATCAGTCTTATTCCCGTTCCAGAATTTCCAAAATAAAGTTGTTTTTTAGATTCTTTTAATCCTTTGAATCCCTGGCCTTCTACATAGTAAGACTCATTTTCTTTAACGATACTTATACCAAGTTGTTTAAGGGAGTTAAGAGTATTGATTACATCTTCACTCTCTTGAAGATTTGAAATTTTAGATGTGCCATCTGAAATAGAGGCACAAATCAAGGCTCTATGAGATATAGACTTATCACCAGGAATTTTTATTTCACCATGGAGTCCTTCGGTAAATTTAGAAAAGAGTTTCATCTATTTAAGGATTCTTTAGTCTTTTTAATTTTTTTTAAGTGCCCTTCTAACTTGCTTCCGTCGCCTTGAAGAATAAATGTTTTAATTTTCTTAATTTCTTTTTCAATATCACTTATGTCTTTCAACAAGTTATATTTATTTAGAGAAAAAATATTCTCCCACATCTTTGGATCGCTTTCTGCGATTCTAGTGAAATCTTTTAAGCCTCCTCCAATAAATTTTTTATATTCAGATGTTTTTCTTTTTGATAGTAAAGAAATCAAGCTAAAAGCCACAACGTGGGGAAGATGACTTGTTAAGGAAAATATCTTGTCATGTAATTTTGGATCTAAATTATGAGTTTTTGATCCTAACTCAAACCAAAATTCTTTGCATTTTAGTAAAGTAGAAGTAGCCAGTCCTTTGTGCTTAGCAATTATTGAAATTTTGTCTTTAAACAAGTCTTCGTTTGAATTCAAAAATCCGCTTTTTTCAGACCCTGCAATGGGATGAGATAAAATAAATTTTGATTCAAGTTTGTTCTTTTTAATTTTATTTAGCAAAGATCCTTTCACACTAGTACAGTCGGTAACAAAATCAGCTTTATGAAAAAGATCTAAATATTTATCAAAATTATTTAGAAGAACCTTAGGTGGTAAAGCAATAATTACAAAAAGTTTTTTTGTAGTATCAATTTTTTCTAGACTCCCAATTATAATTTTTGATTTTTTTGCATAATTTAAATGGGATTTATTCTTTTCAATAGCCAAAACCTCAAAACTATTTTTTGACAGTCTTTTTGCTATAGAGCCCCCAATTAAACCAAGACCAATTATTAAAAACTGAATGTTTTTATTATTTTTTAGAAAGGTCTTTTTCATAATCCTCTAGTACTTGGAGAAAAAAATCCATCTCCTCTTCGGTACCAATGGAAACTCTCAAGTGTTGAGGCATTTCATATACTTTTAACGATCTGAGGATAACACCCTTTTCTAAAAAGTATTGAAAAGCAATATCAGAGTCTTGCTTGGCATCAAAAGAAATAAAATTTCCCCAAGATTCAATAAAGTTGTAATCGAGATTAGCGAATGCTTTTCTTGCTCTATCCATACCTGAAGAATTAATTTTTACTGATTTCCTAATATGTTCTTGATCAGAGATGGCAACCTTTCCTAAATCTAAGGCTAATGAGTTAGCGTTAAAAGGTTGTCTTACTCTATTAAGATAGTCTGACAACTCAGGATTTGAAACGCAAAAGCCTAACCTTAATGCTGCTAATCCATGAGCTTTAGAAAAACTTCTTGAGATGATTAAATTCGGATGATCATCAATTAATGAAAAAGGAATATCAAATTCTGAACCTTCTACATACTCATAATAAGCTTGATCAAGAAAAACTAAGATATCATCAGGTAAATTATTCAAAAAATCTTTTATCTCTAGAAAAGTTTTTGCCGTACCAGTAGGATTATTTGGGGAAGCTATAAAGACAACTTTTGTTTTGTCATCTATTAAATCAGACATTAACTCTAAATCATGACCCCATTTTTTTGCTTTCGATTTTACTGGAATAGCTCCAGTTGCTTTTATAGCTAATGGGTAAATGGCAAAACCATGTTGTGAATAAATTGCTTTCTTTCCTTCCCCCAAAAAACACCTAGAGACAAACTCAATTAAATCATTAGAGCCGTTACCTATTGTTATTTGGTTTGGGTCCACATTGTATTTTTTTGATATTGCTTCTTTTAATTCATAAGCATTTCCATCAGGATATCTGTTCAATTCGGATGAAAAGCTATTCATTTTTCCTTTTAATAAATCTAAAGCTTTTGGGCTAGGCCCCAAAGGATTCTCATTGCTCGCTAATTTGATCATTTTTTTTAGACCTAATTTCTTTTGAGTATGTTCTAGCGGCAATCCTGGTTCGTAGGGTTTTAGTCCAAGAACACCTTGATTTAGATTTTCTAAAAATAAATTTTTCATGGATTAGTAAGCTGCTGGATAGGAACCTAAGACTTTTAGGTCATAACTAACTTTTTGAAGTTCTTTGAACAATTTTAAAACATTTTTATCTGAGACATGACCTGAGAATTCTAAAAAGAAAGAATATTGCCACTTATTTTTCTTGACCGGTCTGGATAAGATATTTGTGAGATTGATTTTATTCTTATTTACTATCTGTAAAACTTTTAACAAGGCTCCTTGTTCGTTTTTTAAACTTAAACTTATTGACGTTTTATCATCAGAGGTTTTTCCTGGAAATTCGTTTCCAATCACTAAGAACCTAGTTGTGTTGGATATTTGATCTTGAATTTTTTCTTTCAATAAATTTAACGAATATATCTCAGATATTTGTTTTGGTCCTATAGAACCTTTTCCTGATTTATTTTTAATCAGCTTGGCTGCTCTGGCAGAACTCTCAGTTTCGACAATTTTAGCTCTAGGAAGATTTTTACTTAGCCAGTTACGACATTGCGCAAGAGCTTGAGGATGTCCATAAATGGTATTAAGTTTCTGTATATTTTTTTCAGATGAAATAAGACAGTGCTCTACGGGTAATTCCAATTCTGAACAAATTTTTAAATTACTTTCTATGAGATTATCTAAAGATTGATTCACCATTCCTTCTATTGAATTTTCAAAAGGTAACATTCCGTAGGAATTTTTGTTTTTGGCTACTTCTTTAAATATATCTCTAATATTTTCTGTTTCTACCTTTTCAACAGAGCTTCCAAAATGCGTTGTTGTTGCAATTTCTGAAAAAGTACCTTTAGGACCCAAATAATAAACTTTAATTTTTTTTTCAAGGGTAAAGCATGCAGAAATAATTTCTTTGAAAATAAATTTAATATTTTCCGCAGGGATAGAACTTTTGTTTTTCTTTTGTAAAGTCTTTATTAAACTTGCTTCTCTGTCAGGCCTGTAGAATGTTTTATCACCTGATTTCTTTTTTATTTTTCCAGCATTTACAACAAGCTTGGATCTTTCGTGGATTAGGTTTAGAAGTTTTTGGTCAATTTGATCAATTTCCTTTCTATTCTCAGTTAGATCTTTTGGTGGATTTTTTTCAGCCATTCTTTTTTTCAAATTCTTTCATAAAATCTATTAAAACATCTACTCCCTCTTCCGGAACTCCATTGTAAATACTTGCCCTCATACCACCAACAGACCTATGACCAGCAAGATTTAATAATCCATTACCTTCAGACTCTTCTAAGAATTTATTGTTTAAAGAATCATCTCCCAAAAGAAATGGAACATTCATTATAGATCTAGATTCTTTATCAACATCATTTTTGTAAAAATCGCTTTGGTCGATGTAAGAGTAAAGTTTGTTAGCTTTTGACTCATTAACATTCTTTTGGTTCAAAAGACCCCCATTCTTTTTTAGCCATTTAAAAACCATGCCCGATAAGTACCAGGCAAATGTAGGCGGGGTGTTATACATTGAATCAGAATCAGCATAAGTCTTATATTGCATCATAGCTGGCAGACTATCTTTTTCCTTCAAAAGGTCTTTTTTTACAACAATAATGGCCAGTCCAGAAGGACCAATATTTTTTTGAGCCCCCGCATATAGCATACTGAATTTTGTCACATCAAGAGGCTCAGAAAGAATACAAGAAGAGCAATCTGCAATAAGACTTTTCTTCGGCAGATTATCTAAGTTCCTTAGACAAACTCCATCGATCGTCTCGTTCAATACAAGATGAGTGAAAATAGAATCAGGATGGATTTTCCAAGTATCTGGTTTTGGGTATTTTTTGTAAGATAAATCTGCTGAAGATGCAGAAATTTCTACTTGTCCAAATTTCTTTGCTTCTTTAATTGCTTTCTTAGACCACTGCCCAACATCGAGATAACTGCATAGAGCTTGATTATTTTCTAGGAGATTCATTGGAATCATTGAAAATTGCAGTGAAGCACCTCCTTGAATAAAGAGAACGTCATAGTCGTCATTTATTTCCAATAAATCAATGAAATCCTGTTTTGCAGTTTCAGCGATCTCGACAAACTCTTTACTTCTATGGCTCATTTCCATGACGGACAAACCTTTTCCTTGCCAATCAGGTATTTCCGCTTTTAGTTGATCCAAAACTTCATTTGGAAGTGCTGCAGGTCCCGCACAAAAGTTGTAATTTCTAGACATATTTAAATTATTTACGAATCAATAGCTAATGCAAGACCATTTAGAGCCTCATCCTCTTTGAGCTTGATAACTCTAACTCCTTGAGTATTTCTTCCGATCAAACTAATTTCTGAAACTTTTGTTCTTACAAGCATTCCCTTGTTAGTGATAAGAATAACTTCATCCATTTCGCTTACTTCCTTAGCAGAAATTAAGCCTCCATTTCTTTCAGAAGTCTGCATTGCTATAACGCCTTTAGCTCCTCTTTTGGTTTTTCTAAAATCGTTAACTTTTGATCTTTTCCCATACCCATTTTCTGAAACGGTTAATATCTCAGATTCTTTAGAAGGTTTTAATAAAGAGATTACTTTTTGATCTCCATCTAGAGTAATGCCTTTGACTCCTCGAGTGTCTCTACCCATAGATCTAGCATCTACCTCGTTGAAAAATACTGCTTTTCCTGCATTAGAAATAACCATCAAATCAGCACTTCCATCAGTCAAAAGAGTGCCGACAAGCTCATCATTATCATCAAGTTTTATTGCTCGTTTGCCATTCTTTCTGGGCTTCTTAAATTCCGATAAGGGAGTTTTTTTAACTATCCCATTATGTGTAGCCATAAATACATAGGCTTCGCCCTCGAAAGACTCTACATCTAGGAGGCTAGTAACTCTCTCTGTTTCATCCAAATCAATTAAATTTACAAGTGGTCTTCCTTTTGCGGTTCTAGAGGCTTGAGGAATTTCATAGACTTTAAGCCAGTAAACTTTTCCTAAATTTGAAAAACATAAAAGAGTTCTATGGGTATTAGCAACTATTAATTGTTCGACAAAATCCTCATCTTTTACTGATGCCGCCGTTTTACCCATGCCGCCTCTTCTTTGAGATTGATATACCTCAAGAGGTTGAGTTTTTGCGTAACCCATATTCGAAATGGTAACAACCATATCTTCAGGTTTAATTAAATCTTCAGTGGAAAGATCTAATTTATCTTCAATAGGAGTTTTTCTTTCGTCGCCAAATTCTTTCTTAACGGATAATAGTTCTTCTTCAATTACTTCTTGTAACCTGTCAGGATTTTCTAGAATTTCACTCAAGGCAGCTATGTCTTGAAGAACCTCTTCATATTCTTTAATTAAATTATCTTGTTCTAAGCCTGTAAGTCTTTGCAGCCTTAAATCCAGAATAGCTTGAGCTTGTTTTGAAGAAAGTTTGTAGCTGGAGCCTAAAAGACCAAATTCCTCAAATATATCCTCAGGACGAGTATCAATTGAACCTGCTTTTTTTAACAAGTTATTTATCAAAGTAGATTTCCATTTTTTAGCTAGTAGTTTGCGTTTAGCTTCATTGGGATCTTTAGATTTTTTTATTAAATCAATTATTGGATCAATGTTTGAAAGAGCAATTGTTAAACCTTCTAAAATGTGACCTCTATCTTTTGACTTTGCTAAATCAAAAGCTGTTCTTCTTGAAACAACAGACCGTCTGTGACTCAAGAAGATTTCAAGAAGCTCTTTTAAATTTAAAACTTTAGGAACTCGGTCAACGATAGCAACATTATTTATTCCGAAAGAGGTTTCTAGCTGAGACTGAGCGTACAAATTATTTAAAATAACTTCAGGATTTTGACCGGCTCTAAGATCTACAACTATTCTGACCCCTTCCCTATCTGATTCATCTCGAATTTCAGATATGCCGTCTATTTTTTTGTCTTTTGAAAGGTCTGCAATTTTTTCTACCAAGTTGGCCTTATTTACCTGATAGGGAATTTCAGAAATGATTAATCTACTTTTTTCGTTTTTCTCATTTTCAATATCTACTTTGGCTCTTAGAATGACTTTTCCTCTTCCAGTCTTAGCAGCTTCAATAGCACCGGCCTTTCCGTTTATAATTCCTCCTGTAGGAAAGTCAGGTCCAGGAATTATAGTTACCAATTCATCAATGGATATTTCTGGGTTTTTTAAAATTGCCAAAGCCCCATCAATTGTTTCACTCAAATTATGGGGAAGAATATTGGTGGCTAATCCTACAGCTATACCAGAAGATCCATTAACCAATAAATTGGGATATGATGCAGGTAGAACTTCTGGAATTAGTTCAGTGCCGTCGTAATTCTCAACATAGTCGACAGTTTCTTTGTTTATATCGTTCAGAAGAGCATTGCTAATTTTTGCCATCCTTGCCTCGGTATATCTCATGGCTGCTGCACCATCGCCATCCATAGAACCAAAATTTCCCTGACCATCGACTAGAGGGTAACGAAGGCTAAATTCTTGAGCCATTCTGACCACTGTTTGATAGATTGCTGAATCTCCATGAGGATGATATTTTCCCATCACCTCACCGACAATTCTTGCAGATTTCAAATGAGGTCTATTCCATTCGTTATTAAGTCTGAACATGGCGTAAAGAGTTCTTCTGTGAACCGGTTTTAAACCATCCCTGGCATCAGGCAAAGCTCTTCCTACAATTACACTCATTGCATAATCCATATAGGAACTCTTTAATTCGTCCGTAATATTAACGGGAATTACATCTTCTGTTATGTCATCCATAGAGAAAAATTAATGAAAAACTAATGAAATTTATAGTAAAAATAGTGGCTCATTTAATGCCATTATTTTAACATTTTATGGGTGTTTTAGCTCTTAAAAATAGAGCTTTAAGTCTTGAATTCAGAGACTAAAGTTGAAATGGATTCTTTAGCATCGCCGAACAACATTCTTGAATTTTCTTTGAGGAAAAGAGGATTATCTATGCCTGCAAACCCAGCAGCCATACTTCTTTTCAAAATAAATACCGTCTTTGCTCTATCGACTTCAATAACCGGCATACCGTATATAGGACTTCCTTCGTTTTCTCTTGCATCAGGATTTACAACATCATTTGCCCCTATGACAATGCAGACATC
This sequence comes from SAR86 cluster bacterium AG-422-E19, assembly GCA_003213595.1. Classification (GTDB taxonomy): domain Bacteria; phylum Pseudomonadota; class Gammaproteobacteria; order Magnimaribacterales; family AG-339-G14; genus MEDG-81. The sequence continues at coordinate 19,655 of QCMR01000007.1, forward strand.
AACGGTATCCATCAAAGGGTTAACATCATCTGGTTCAGCTAAAACATCATAAGAAACATTAGCCTCTGCAAGAAGAACGTTCATATGTCCAGGCATTCTGCCAGCCACAGGATGAATGGCGTATTTGACCTCACAGCCATTATCTTCTAACAGTTCGCCTAATTCCCTGACAACATGTTGTGCTTGAGACACTGCCATTCCATAACCGGGAACTACTAAAACAGAATTTGCAGCTTCTAAAATAAGATAAGCATCCTCGGCTGTGATTGGTTTAACCTCTCCTTGAATTTGTCCACTTTCTCCTGAAGTTGAAGTAGCTGCTCCAAAACCGCCAAACAGAACATTTGATAATGACCTATTCATTGCCTTACACATTATGTTGGTAAGAATAAGTCCACTTGCTCCAACTAAAGCACCAGCGACTATTAGTACATTATTGTTAATCACAAAACCTGCTGAGGATGCTGCTAAACCGGAATAACTATTTAACAAGGCTATGACTACGGGCATGTCGGCACCGCCGATTGGAGCCGTTAAGAGCACACCCAATACTAAAGTCACACCGATGAGAATAAAAAGAATAGTTTGAGATGAAATATTTAATAAGCCCGTTGATATGATTAATTCAAGAGCTAATAGCAAGGCAATTAATAATAAAGCTGATAAAACAAATCTTTGACCAAATAGGATTAGAGGCTTACCAGAAATAATTTCGGATAATTTTCCAAAAGCTACAAGACTTCCTGAGAAGGTTATTCCGCCAATTAAAACAGTAAAAGAAATTGCAATTATCTGAATAAGAGTCGAGCTGGATGGATTTATGAATTCAGCAACGCCAACTAGTAAGCTTGCAATTCCTCCAAAACCATTAAACAAAGCGACTAATTCCGGCATTGAAGTCATTTTGACGAGAGAGGCAGCCGATACTCCAACAATCAAACCGCCAATAAGGGCAAATAATAGATACTCAAAAGCAATAATTTCGTTTTGAGCTAGAGTAACTAGGATTGCAATCAACATTCCTGATGCAGAAACAAGATTTCCTCTTTGAGCTGTCTCAGGTGAGCTCAGCATTTTCAAACCAAAAATAAATAGAATAGAAGCAAATATGTAAGCTAGATTTACGAAAATTGAAGATTGAAAAAAAGCGATCATTTTTTCTTAAACATTTTTAACATTCTATTCGTTACCAAATAACCTCCAACTACGTTTATAGAGGCAAAGAAAACCGCAAAAGTACCGACTAATATAGATGAAAAAGTACCCTCTCCTCCTGAAGCTAAAAGAGCTCCAACAATAGTAATTCCTGAAATAGCGTTAGCACCTGACATCAAAGGCGTATGTAAAGTTGATGGCACTTTATTAATCAGTTCAAAACCCAAGAATATGGAGAGCACAAGAACAAATAAAAGCAAAACTAGTAAAGCTTGGGATTCCATTTAATTCATTATCTCCTTTATGGTTTTGTTTATGTATTCTTTTTCATGAGATACAAGACAAATTGATAAAATTTCGTCTGTAATATCAAGATTTAATTGTTTCTCTTCTTCATTCCAAAACTCGTCTACCAAATTAAATATATTGGAAGAGTAAACCTGGCTTGAGTGATAGGGAAGTTCGCCGGGGAGGTTGGTATTACCAACTATTTTTACGCCATTTAGATCAATGATTTCATTTGGAACAGATCCTTCGACATTTCCTCCTGTTCCTACTGCCATATCCACAATTACAGAACCTTGACTCATAGCGGAAACCATTTCACTTGTGACAAGTGTGGGAGCCGGTCTTCCAAAGACCTGTGCTGTGGTGATTACGATGTCAGAGGAAGCGCAAACTTTTTTCATCCCCTCTCTTTGTATTTCTATTTGTTCTGGGGTTAATTCTTTTGCATATCCCTGTTCAGTTTCTCCTGTTTCTCCAATATCAATCTTTACGAAACGAGCTCCCAAAGACTTAACTTGTTCTTCTACGACAGGTCGAGTGTCAAAAGCTTCTACCTTTGCACCTAACCTTTTCGCCGTTGCTATTGCTTGTAGTCCAGCCACTCCTACACCAATGACAAATACTTTTGAAGGAGAGATCGTACCTGCAGCAGTCATCATCATAGGTAACGCTTTCTGAAGTTCTTGAGAGGCAATTATGACTGCAGAGTATCCAGCCAAATTTGCTTGTGAGCTTAAGGCATCCATCTTTTGAGCTCTGGTGATTCTAGGAACAAGTTCCATACTGATAGCTGATATATTTTTTTCTCTTATTTTTTTAACAAGAGATTTTTCATTAAAGGGGTCAAGAAAACTTACCAACAAGGTACTCTCATTAATTTTATCCAATTCATTTTCTGTTAAATTTCTAACACTGCAAACTATTTCAGATGAAGCAAAACCTTCATCGCGTTTTAATGTTTTCACGCCAAGGTCTTCGAAATCTTTATCACTGCTTCCCAGGTGCTCAGCGAAAGATTTTTCTATTGAAATATTAAAGCCTTTATCCAAGAATTTCTTAGCAGATTCCAAGGTCAAAGAAACTCTGGTCTCAGATTCAGGTTCTTTAGGGAAAAAAATATTCATATAAAATTCTTAGACTTTAATTTGAAAAGAAGTATAAATCTAACATAATGATAGACAAATGAATATCGACCCAAAAGAAAAAGAAAAATTCAACAAAATAGCTGAAGAATGGTGGGATCCGTCTGGGAAATTTGCGCCTTTACACAAAATCAATCCTCTCAGAGCTAATTATATTGCTGAGAGAACTGAACTAAAAAATAAGCAAATTCTTGATGTTGCCTGCGGTGGTGGTTTGTTAGCAGAAGCATTATCACTTAAAGGAGGTAATCTATCTGGAATTGATATATCGGATGTTGCTATTCATACCGCTCAAAATCATGCAAACAAAGAGAATATTGACATCAACTATATTTTGGGAGAAGCAGAAAATTTACTTCCTGAAAAAGATGAATATTTTGATGTTGTAACCTGTCTTGAAGCTATTGAACATGTTCCTGATCCTAATCAATTAGTAAAAACATGTTCTGATCTTTGTAAAAAAAATGGTGATATTTTCTTTTCAACCATAAATAGAAATCCAAAGTCATTTCTTTTTGCGATTGTTGGGGCTGAATATATTTTGAATTTATTACCTAAAGGAACTCATGAATATGAAAAATTTATAAAGCCATCTGAGCTCATACAAATGATGGAAAATAATGGCCTTACAATCAAAGAACTAACTGGTATGAGTTACAACCCCCTGACTAAAAATTATTGGCTTGGTAAAAATGTAGATGTTAATTATCTGATTCATGCAAAAAAAATATAAATGCTTTCTATTTGACCTAGATGGTACTCTTTTAGATACAGCACCAGAGTTCTTAAATTGTCTAAATGAATTATTAAAAAAAAATAAAAAGAAGTCAGTTTCTTATGATTTTGTTAGAAACAGAGTCTCTGATGGTGTAGGAAGATTGATACAAGATAGCTTCAATATTGACGAAAATCATTCTGAGTTTGAAGGATTAAGAAATAATCTTTTGGCTGAATATCAAAAGAATTATCTTCTTTCTAAAACTTTTCCTGGCGTCGATGAATTTCTTTATAAATTATCCAAAAATAAGATTGATTGGATGATCGTAACTAACAAGCCAAAGAGGTTCTCTGAAGAAATTTGTCAAAAATTTGAATGGCATAAATACGCAAACGCAATGGTTTCCCCAGAAGATGTAAATGGTAAAAGAAAACCTGATCCAGCAAGCTTAGATGCAGCATTAGCAAAAACATCTATAAAAAAAGAGCAATCTATTTACGTCGGAGATAATTGGCGAGATATAGAAGCAGCAAATAATTCTGGAATCGACTCTGCACTTGCCTTGTACGGTTACATAGATAAAAAAGATGCTTCTCTTTTGAAACCAACCTCTAAAATCAATCAAATAAAAGATTTAATAAGTTATATTTAACCTAATATTTCATCAGGGCTAATTCTTTTGAACTTTCCTTCCTTGAGATCTTTTGGTAAGAATAATTTTCCTAGTCTTACTCTTTTTAGTCTAGATACCTCATGACCTATTGAATCCCATAACTTTCTTACAGATCTATTTTTTCCCGACATGATGACTAAAGCGAACCAAGTGTGAGATGTAGTTTCCTTGCCCTTTACTAAGTCAGTAAAAAATACTTTTTCTTTGTCAATTTTAATGCCCGACATTAATTTTTTGAGATTTGAATCCGAGGGCTTGCCTCGAACTCTAACAATGTATTCCCTTTCAATTTCATTAGATGGATGAATTATATCATTTGCTAATTTTCCATCATTTGTGATTAACAGGAGTCCGCTGGTATTAATATCCAATCTTCCTATAGATATCCATTTTCCTGATTTTGGTTTAGGTAAATTCTCAAATATGGTTCTCTTTAAAGAAGCATGCGAGCATTCTTCCCCAACTGGTTTGTTATACATCAATAGTTCGGATGAAATTCTCTCGGGAATGTCTATTAATCTACCATCGATATAAACTTTATCCTCACTAGAGATTTTATCTCCCAACTTAGCAGGTATATCGTTAATGAATACCCTGCCCTCCTTAATTAGACTTTCAACTTTTCTTCTTGATGAGTATCCGTTTTGAGCTAATATTTTTTGAATCCTTTCTTTAGACAATGCTTCTATTCTGAATTGCTTAGAGGAGGTTCATTCAAAAGGGAAATTTGGGCTTCCTCAGGAATATTTTGAATTTCAGGTAACTCTGGTAAATCTGAAAGTTTAGACAGATTTAAGTCATCTAAAAAATCCTTTGTTGTTGAGAATAATGCTGGTCTTCCAGGTACATCTCTATGTCCCACAACTTTGATCCAAGACCGATCCAAAAGAGTTCTGATGATTTGACTGCTAACAGAAACTCCTCTTACGTCTTCAATCTCTCCTCTGGTGATAGGTTGTTTATAGGCTATCAAAGCTAAAGTTTCTAAGAGAGCTCGAGAATATTTTTGAGGTTTAGCTTCCCATAATTTAGCCACCCAAGAAGAATACTCCTGTCTTATTCTAAGACGATAGCCGCTCGCAACTTTTACTAATTCAATTGAATTTTCTGAATATTTTTCTTCGATGGATTTCAAAGCTTCCTTTATTTCATTTGATGTCGGAGGACTTCTTAAATCAAAAGCAGTCAATATTTCTTTTTCGCTCAAAGGTCTTGAAGAAGAAAAAAGTAAGGCCTCAATGATTAGAGATAAGTTGTCCATAATCTCAATGCACCTTATCCTTTGCTTTGACATGAATTGGGCCAAAAGAATCAGATTGAACTAATTGAATCATAGAGTCTTTTACTAACTCTAAAACGGCTAAAAAGGTTACGATCAAGCCAAGCTTTCCATCGGCCTTCTCGTAAAGATTGTAAAATTCCAAAAAGTTCTCACTTACCAAGAGTTCCAAGACATTGGACATTTTTTCTCTAGTAGAAAGTTTTTCAAACTCGATAATATGACTGCCTCTAAGTTTTTGTTTTTCTAATAGCTCATAAAAAATATTTGATAACTTCTCTAATTCTAGAGATGGCAGAGCCTCTTTAGATTCAAACTCGGGAAGAGCTGTGCTTGCTGGGAAAAAATCTCTATTTAATCTCGGCATGGACTCAATTTTCATAGATGCTGTTTTGAAACGTTCATATTCTTGTAATCTTTTAATAAGTTCTGCTCTTGGGTCATCTTCCATTTCATCTTCAGCCGTTTCAACTGGCAACATCATTCTGGACTTTATCTCAGTTAAATATGCTGCCATCAGGAGATACTCTCCAGCGAGATCAAACTGTAATTTTTCCATTAATTCAATGTACTCAACATACTGGTTTGTGATTTCAGCAACATTGATATCAAGAATGTCTAAATTTTGTTTTCTAATGAAATAAAGAAGAAGGTCTAAAGGACCTTCAAACGATTCAAGAAAAATTTTAAGGGCATTTGGTGGAATATAAAGGTCGTCGTGAGGAAGTAATATTTGCTCACCGTTAACCGTAGCTAGATTAAACTCCGATTGAGTCGGGTTTTTTTCCTGCTCTTTTTTCATAATCTAAAGAGCAATTATAGTTTAAAAAGCCTAAATTACACAAAATATTGTGTTTTCAGGCTTAAGATTGTCTATATATTGTTTTTCCAGAAGTTAGTAATTGGATATCTTCTATCTTTACCAAAATTTCTAGCGGAAATCTTTATTCCAAGTGGCACTTGCCTTCTTTTGTACTCATTGAAATTGATTAAATCTATAACCTTTTGTACGTCATCTGAATTAAATCCTGAGTCAATAATTTCTTTTTTGGTTTTGTCGTCCTCAACGTATGCTTCAATAATGGGGTCTAGCAAATCGTAAGTTGGTAGTGAATCACTGTCTTTCTGATCCTCTGATAGCTCAGCGCTAGGCTCTCTATCAATTATTCTCTGAGGGATCGCTTTGCTCAGAGAATTTCTGTACCTGGCTAAATCATATACGGTTGTTTTGTAAACATCTCTAAGTACAGAAAACCCTCCGGCAGTATCGCCATATAGAGTTGAATAACCTACAGCTGCCTCGCTTTTATTTCCTGTTGTGAGAACTAGATAGCCCAAATTGTTAGAAAGAGCCATTAGCGTAACTCCTCTACATCTCGATTGGAGATTTTCTTCGGTTTTATCAAATTCTCTTGGCTCTAATTTTCCATCCAAAGATTTTTTAAAAGCAGAAAACATTTCGAATATGGGAATTACCTCATGGGTGAAACCAAGATTCTCTGCTAGCTGTTGAGCGTCTTCAACACTTATGTCTGCAGTGTATTTAAAAGGCATCATAACTGTATTGACCTTGTCGGGCCCTAATGCATCAGATGCTATTGCGGCAGTTAGAGCTGAATCAATACCTCCGGATGAGCCAATTAATATTCCTTTAAAATTATTTTTTTGAACATAGTCTCGAGTTCCTAAAACTAAAGCTTTGTAAATATCAGATATATCACCTACCTTACTTATTTGATCTCTTTTTACGCTTGTTGAAATATTATTGTCCTCTATTTCAATAACAGCCTGATCTATTTCAAAACTTTTCAAACGCTTCACGGTATCTTTTGAATCGACTATCAAAGAACTTCCATCAAATACTAGCTCGTCTTGTCCACCCACCTGATTCACATAAATTATTGGTTTTTTAAATTTAGTGAAATAATTACAAAGCATTTCTTCCCTAAGATTTTTTTTATCTAAGGTAAAAGGCGATGCACTTAAGTTTATCAGCAGGTCTATGTCTTGATTGCATACTTCTTTTACAAAATCTTCATTCCAAATATCCTCACAAATAGAAATGCCAAACTTAAGGCCCCCATCTTCAAAAACTTCATGAGCTTCTCCTTTCGAAAAGTATCTTTTTTCATCGAATTCTTTGTAATTAGGAAGGATTTGCTTTTTGTAATTTTTAACAATTTTTCCATTTTGATAGAAAAGTGCCGAGTTAAAAATATTTTGTTCTATACGCGAAGGACAGCCAATTATTATAGATATTTCTCTTGATAATTCTTCAAGCTCCTTGGAACACCTCTTACTTTCTTCTAAAAAATCTTCCCTTAAAAGCAAATCCTCTGGTGGATAGCCGGTTAAAAACATCTCAGAGAATACAATTAAATTTATGCCTTTTTCTATAGATTCAATAATATGTGACTTTGCAAGGTCTAAGTTACCCTGAATATCACCAACTTTTGGGTTTTCTTGAACTAATTTTATTTTGTACATTGCCTAATTTAAGCTTTAATTTAAATTTAGAAGAGATAAAATCAACGGTCAAATGAAATATTTAACGGATAATACCAGAATAACAGGTTTGATGGAGGTGTCTCCACCTGTAGAAGTTATTGAAAAACTTCCAATTTCAGAAAAAGTTTCTGAGCTAGTGTTCAACTCCAGAAACGAAATTTCAGACATCCTTCATGGAAATGAAGATAGATTGGTTGTAGTCGTTGGTCCTTGCTCAATTCACGATCCAAAAGCTGCAATCGAGTATGCTAAAAAACTTAAAACTCTTGAAAAAGATCTAAAAGACCAACTCAAAATTGTCATGAGAGTTTATTTTGAAAAACCAAGAACGACTGTAGGTTGGAAAGGTCTTATCAACGATCCAGACTTAGATAATAGTTATGATGTTAATAAAGGGCTAAAGGTTGCTAGAAAGCTATTGTTAAAAATTAATGAATTGGGTTTACCTGCAGGGACTGAGTTTTTGGATATGATTACTCCACAATATATTTCAGACTTGATTTCTTGGGGTGCAATTGGTGCTAGAACCACTGAAAGCCAAATACATAGAGAGTTAGCTTCAGGGTTGTCTTGTCCAGTTGGATTTAAAAATTCTACTAACGGCTCTATTCAGGTTGCCTTGGATGCAATTGGCTCATCTTCAAACAGTCATATTTTTCTTTCCATCACAAAAGAAGGAAAATCTGCTATTTTCAATTCCTCTGGAAATAAAGATTGTCACGTCATACTAAGAGGTGGAGAGACGCCAAATTATTCAAAAAAAGATATACAAAAAGTTAATGAGGATTTGAAAAACTCTAATTTAACTCAAAAAATTATGGTTGATATGTCTCATGGAAACAGTCAAAAACAGTTCAAAAAACAACTCATTGTGAATAAAGATATCTCAGATCAAATTGCATCAGGAGATGAAAGTATTTTTGGAGTCATGATTGAGAGTAACCTTGAGGAAGGCAACCAAAAAATAGATTCTCTTAAAAACCTCAAATACGGTCAAAGTGTTACTGATGCTTGCGTCAGTTGGAAAGATACTGAAGTAATGCTAAAGCTTTTAGCTAAAGCAGTTGATGCAAGGAGAGAAAAACTTAAGCGTTCTGCCTAAGTTTATGTCAAAAAAAATAAATTTATTAAATTTTGATAAAGAAATTGCTTCTAGCATTGGTTTAAATGAAGCAATTGTTCTGCAAATATTTAAATCTGAAAAAAATCAAAGCTTAACTCAGCTGATTGACAAGCTTTCATTTATTGAAAATAAGGAAGTTCTTAAAGTCCTTAAGAAACTTCTCAAGCTCAAATTAATAGAAGAGACATCAAAAGAGGCCTTTTGTCTAAAATCCAAAAGCAAAGATACTGTCCCGGAAAGAAAGCAAAATATTTCCGAGGGATATCTGCCTTCAAATAATATCTTGAAAGAAGCCAAAAGCCTTGGCATTTCGGAGGACTTCATTAGAAATAAACTACCTGAATTCAGAGCTTATTGGTCTGATCGAAAGGATAAAAGCTTTTCTTGGGACTATAAGTTTCTCAAATATATTTTAAAGGAATGGAGAGCCGAAGAAGAAAGCTTAAATAAAGCCTCAAAAATGAAACCGATTCAAAAAAACTGGAAACCCTCCAAAGAAGCCCTAAAAATATTAAAACATGCCGAAATAGACGAAAAATTTATCATCGATGCCTTGCCAGAATTTATCTTATATTGGAGTGAAAGGAATACTGCTTCTGATTCCTGGAATACTAAATTTCTTAATCATATTAAAAATCAATGGGTCAGGTATCAAAATTTGATTTCTATGGTAAATAAACCAACTAGAATGAATAAAGATTGGAAACCTTCAGAAGATTGTTTTGATGTTTTGAGTTTAGCCAAAATAAATAAAAGTTTTGCCATATCTCAAATTCCAGAATTTAAATTGTATTGGTTGGAGACAAAAGAAATGCGAAATTGCTGGAACTCAAAGTTCATCCAACACGTAAAATTTAAATGGAAAGCTAAACATGGGAATACAAAAAATGTATTATCAAGATTAAAAGATCATGAGTGGGCAGTTAACTTCAAAAATTAAAATACCTAAAAGCCAAGTAGAGCTTATTAATCTTATTTTTGCTGAATTAGAAATTACTTTTCACAATCAATTTCATAAAGCATTTCCTGATGAAGAAACCTTAACTTTGGCTAAGCAGCTTTGGCTTGCAAAGCTAGAAAAATATCAGAATGAAATAGTATTTCGAGCGATAGATAAAATCATAGAAACTTCAAAATATTTACCATCTCTGAGTGCAGTTTTAGATCAAATTAAGGAATTAAAGCTTCTTGAACAAAATATCCCTTCTTCAAACACTGCTTATATTGAAGCAAGTTCTTTGGGAGAGACAAATCCGTTGGATTTTAATTGGTCTCATCCATTTATCTATTATGCTGGCGCAAAAGTTGGCTGGTATCGATTAAAAACAGAATCCGAATTTGATATAAAAAAAGAATTCATAGATGCATACGATGAAATATTAGAAGAAAGTGAACTTAAGGAAACTCTACATCTTTTACCTGAAATCAAAGAAGAAATAATTAAGGAAAAACCACTTTCTAGTGATTTGCAAAAGACAAGATTGGAGAAGATAAAAAAGAAATATTTATAGGTTTTCCTTGATATAATCGCCCCTCGCCTCTATATAAATAGAGGTAATAAATAAATGAATATCGTTTCAAGGGCTCTTACAAGATCCAACTTAGAATGGGCATCAATTTTCATTGGTTTTGCTATCATTTGGATGGTTTCTGGTCTTTTCGTTCAAGAACCAACCCCTCCAGCAATGATTGAAAAAAAAGAAGCAGTAGTTAGGGTTATAGACCAAAAAGCAGAGAATTTCTCCAAAGAAATTGTGGTAAAAGGTTTTACCAAAGCAGACAAAAAAGTATCAATTAAATCAGAAACCTCAGGGAAAATTGTTAATTTACCGATTGCTCAAGGCTCTTTCGTTAAAAAAGGTGAAGTTATTTGCTCTTTGTTTGTTGCCGAAAGGCAAGCAAATTTTGACAAAGCCCTACTTGATTTTAATTCAGCAAAAAAACTTTACGAAGAAGAGCTTTATTCATCAAAACAACTTCAAAATGCAAAATCAAATTTTGAAAGAGCCAAACTGGAGTTAGATTATGCAAGCATCAAAGCGCCATTCGATGGTGTAGTTGATAAAATCAATTTAGACGTTGGAGACTTTCTTAATCGCGGCTCTACCTGCGCTACCCTTTTAGATTTAGATCCTATGATGGTTACAGGTGATATTTCTGAATCTGAGCTTTTAGACTTAACAAAAGATAGCGGCGTTAAAGTTATCACAAATGATGGTCAAGAGTTTCAAGGCCAAATTACTTTTATTTCTTCCTCAGCGGATGAGATGATGCATACTTTTGATATTGAAGTCGCAATTCCCAATCCACTGGGAAAGATCAAAGATGGACAAACAGCTAAAGTGATTATTCTTGCTACTCCTGAGCCTGCTCATATAGTTCCACTGTCAATTCTAAGATTAGATGAGGCAGGTAACATTGGTGTAAGAGTCGTCAACAAAGATAGTCTTGTTGAGTTTTACACAGTGGAAATCATTCAAGATACAGAAGAAGGAGTATGGGTAACTGGTCTTCCTTTTAATTCAAGAATCATAACTGTCGGTCAGGACTACGTTAACAATAATGAAAAGGTTGATATCGCAATTGACTACAGACTGAATACTGATGAAAACATTAATTGATTTTTTTGTAGATCGCTACAAGGCTACATTCACATTCTTAACCTTTATATTAGTCTGGGGATTTACTTCGATCATACAAATACCAGCTTCAGCCTATTCGGACATTAATATTCCATATGTATTTGTCTCTACTTATTACGATGGTGTCTCTGCTCAGGATGCCGAAAGACTTGTTACTAGACCATTAGAGCAAAAGTTAAAGACCGTCGACGAACTGGTTGACCTTCAATCTTATAGCAGACAAAACATGTCTTATATTATTTTAGAATTTCCAGTTGAATATTCAAAAGATGAAGCCGTTAAAGATGTTAGGAACTTGATCGATGAAACTAAGCAAGATTTACCATCTGAATCAGAAGATCCTGTGGTAAAAGAATTCACTTTGGACGAGTATCCGATATTGGATATAAACTTAATTTCCAGTTCCGCAAATCAGCGAGAACTACTAGCTTTTGCCAGAGAACTTCAAACTGCGGTAGAAGCCCTTCCAGATGTTTTAGAGGCTCAACTAAGGGGAGTTCCTGATGACTTATTAGAGGCTTCAATAGATAAAACCAAACTTGAAAGCTACAACGTTTCTCCAAGAGATTTATACAATGCTATTGGAGATGCTAATCGAGCAATCCCTGCGGGAGACTTAAGATCATCGACTGGTAAGTTTTCTGTATTAGTCCCTTCTGTTTTTGAGAATGTTACAGATGTCGAGAATATCCCAATCATAGAAAATGATGGAAAAGTAATTACCCTAAAGGATTTAGTTACTTTAAGAAGGACTTTCAAGGATAAAGATTCCTTTTCGAGGGTCAATGGGAAAGATTCCGTCACGCTTTCTGTAATGAAAAGACAAGATGCCAAAGAAGTAGTTGCTGCAAGAAAAGTAAACTACGTTTTAGACCAATTTCGTCCTAATTTACCTAGTGGGGTAGAAATAGTTATTACGCAAGATAGGACTGGTTGGTCCTCTATGATGGTTGGTGAGCTTGGCGGTAATATTCTCACAGCTTTGATTTTAGTAATGACTATTGTTGTTGGAACCATGGGCTTGAGGTCTTCGACAATGGTTGCAGGTGCAATTCCTACTTGCTTTCTTTTTGCTTCAATTTTTTTAGCTGCGATAGATTACAGCTTTAATTTTATGGTGTGTTTTGGATTATTAATATCCTTAGGAATGTTAATTGATGGCTGTGTTGTGGTGGTTGAATATGCCGATAGAAAAATGGCTGAAGGATTTGACAGAATTGAAGCGTATAAATTCTCGGCTAAGAGAATGTTTTGGCCTGTAACAATTTCCATTGGCACCACATTATCAATTTTTGTTCCTATGTTTTTTATGCCAGGAATTTCGGGTCAATTTTTAAGGCCAATGATTACGACATTATTTATTGTTTTATTAGGATCGATCCTATACGCATTAATATTCACTCCGGCAATTGGATCTAGATTTGGTAATTTAGGAATTAGAAAGTCAAAAACTTTACAGAATGCTGATATTCTTGAGCATGGAGATCCTACTGAAATAGATGGTATGACAGGAATTTATGCTAGAGCTCTTACTAAAGTTATCGCATCTCCCGGAAAGTTTATAGTTTTCGTTGTTTTAACAGTTGTAACAATTTTTATGTTGTACGGACAGCATGCGCCTGGAAGTAGATTTTTCATTGAAGAAGAGCCAATGGAAATGGAAGTGAAAATTGAAGGCCGTGGAAGTTTTGGTGAATCAGAAAAACTGGGTTTTTTAAAAGAAATAGAAAATATTGTTATGAGTATTCCTGGTCCAAGATCTATTTCTTTAAATATGAATGGCGTTGGTGATCCCAGAGATAGGGGTAATTCTGATGAAATAGGGACCATTTTTATTGAAATGCCATTTGAAAAAGACCTTCAACGCTCTGGCTGGGATGTATACGACGATCTTTTAGAAAAAACCAAAGACATTCCGGGGCTCGTTGTAAATGCAAAAATTAGAGAAAATGGTCCTCCAACCGATTCCCCAATAGAAATAGAAATATTTGGTAAAGATTTTGACCTGGTGACTGATGCGACAATTGCTCTAACAAATTTCATGAAGGATTCTGTTCCGGGTGCAAAAAATATTTATAACACTATCCCAACGAATCTTTTGAAATGGACGATAAAAATCGATAAGGAAAGAGCAAAGCAATTCGGAGTAGCAACTCAAGATATTGGAGCTGCAATTCAATTCATGACTGCCGGAGTTAAAGTTGGTGAATATAGACCTGAAGACTTGGACGAAGAAGTTGATATTAGAGTTAGATTTCCAGCTGATCAGAGAAGATTAGATCAGTTCAATGAACTGACTGTAAATACTAGGTTTGGACAAGCTCCCTTAAGTAGTTTTGTTGAAGTTGTTCCAGCCTATATTCCCCCATCTATCAGAAGAGTTTCTGGAGAAAGAGCTTTTACGGTTGCCGCTGAATATGCAAAAGGTGCTTTAGTGGAGGATGTCATCCCAAAAATTGAGCAGTGGATTGCAGACAATAACGATTATGAGAGATTGCAATTTAGATTTGGTGGGCAACAAGCAGAATCGGATGCAAATTCAGCTTTTTTTGTTTTTGCTTTTATTGTTGGCATATTTTTAATGTCGATTCTATTGATGGTCCAACTTAATAGCTTTTATCAAGTTTTTATAATTGTCTCTGCTGTTATTTTATCTACGGCTGGAGTTCAACTGGGATTGTTAGTTACGCAACAAATATCAAGTGCTTTATTTACCAGTCTCGGAGTAATTGCCTTAGCTGGAATTGTTGTAAACAATAATATCGTTCTAGTAGACACTTACAATGTTATTTCAAAAGAAAACCCGAATTTATCTAGAGACCAAATTGTAATTCGTACGGCAGCACAAAGACTTAGGCCAATTATTCTAACAACTGCCACAACCGTTATTGGTTTATTACCTCTAGCTTCAGGAATTGGCGTAGATTTTTATCAAAGAAATATTGAGCTTGGTGGAAGGGTTTCTGAGTGGTGGCAACCCATGTCGTTTGCCGTCGTTTGTGGTCTAACCTTTGCCTCCGCAATAACCTTGTTCTTGACTCCTTGTTGGCTTATGCTACCTGTAACCATTAGAAACACTTTTAACAACCTAAAAAATACATTTTTAAAGACAGCAAGTGAACGATAAGTCCAAAGAAAAAAGTTTAGATTTTGAAAAATCTTTAGCAAAACTCGAAAATATTATTGAAGCGCTGGAAGACGGCGATTTACCCTTAAACGAATCAATAAAAACTTTTGAAGAGGGAGTAAAGTTAACTAAACACTGTCAAGAACTTCTCACCAAAGCTGAACTAAAAATTCAAAAGCTTTTAGAAAAAGATGATGGCACGCTTGATCTAGAAGATTTTGATGACAAATAATCCAGAAGTTTTAGATCTAAAAGACCTTCCTTTTTTAAACAAAAACTTAAAAAGGATCGATAAAGCCATACTAAAATCTTTACCTCCAAAAAATTATTCAAAAATATCTAAGGCCATTCACTACTCTGTTCTTAATGGAGGTAAAAGAATCAGGCCGCAACTTGTTTTATTGATGGCTGAGGCTCTAAAAGTTGACGTAAGCCCAAAAACTATTGATTTAATGGCAGCTGCAGGTGAATTAATTCATTGTTACTCTTTGATACATGATGATTTACCCTCAATGGATGATGATGATTTCAGAAGAGGCAAGCCGTCTTGTCATAAAAAATTTGACGAAGCTACAGCAATTTTAGCTGGAGATGCAATTCAACCTCTTGCATTAGAAATTTTGACAACCATTAAAGATGAAAAACTTAAGCCAGACCAAAAACTTAAAATCATAAATCTTTTTGCAAAGGCTTGTGGACCAAAGGGAATGGTTGAGGGACAAAGTAGAGATTTAGCTGCAGAAGGAAAAAAAATTAACATTAAAGACTTGGATGAAATACATTATTTAAAGACAGGCAAGCTAATTGAAGCTTGTGTAGAGTCTATATGTATTCTTAAAGATGGACTGTTAAAAAAAGATGCAAAAGCTTTTTTGAATTTTGCTAAAAAATTTGGGTTAGCGTTTCAAATCAAGGATGATATCTTAGATATTCTTGGAGACGAAAAGAAAATAGGTAAGCCCCTAAATTCCGATGCAGAAAAAAATAAAGCCACTTACCCTACCATTATTGGCCTTAAAGCATCTCAGGAAAGAGCTGAAAAATTATGTTTTGATGCTTTAAAAATTTTATCAAAGCTCCCTTATAATACGGAGAATCTAGTTAAATTATCAAAATTTATAATTTTGAGAGATAAATAATGAAAACTTATTCAGAAATTCCAAAATCTCTTCCTGTCACTCCAATGCTTGATAAGATTGATTATCCTTCTGATTTAAAGCAATTAACCAAAAAAGAGCTCCGTCAGGTGGCTGATGAATTAAGAGAGTTTTTGATTTATTCTGTTGCTAAGAGTGGTGGTCATTTTGGTGCTGGTCTAGGCGTCATTGAACTAACCATTGCTTTACACTATATTTTTAATGCTCCTGAAGATAACTTAATTTGGGACGTTGGACATCAAAGTTATCCACATAAAATTATAACCGGTAGAAAAAAAGAAATTTCTACTGTTAGATCAAAAGACGGTTTGCATCCTTTTACAAATATAGAGGAAAGTATTTATGATTCTTTTGGTACCGGACACTCGAGCACCTCAATAAGTGCAGCATTGGGTATGGCAATCGCAAAACCAGAGAAAAACCATGTAGCAATAATTGGCGATGGCGCTATGACTGCCGGTATGGCTTATGAAGCTTTAGCTCATGCTGGATCACTTGATTCTGATATTTTGGTGATTCTCAATGATAACAGCATGTCGATCTCAAAAAATATAGGAGGGTTTTCAAACTATCTTGCAAGAATTTGGGCAAGTAAACTTTACACTTCCATCAGAGAAGGAGGAAAAACAGCTTTAAGATTTATACCATCCGCTAAAAACTTTGCTAAAAAAGCAGAGACACATTTCAAAGGAATGTTAGCGCCAGGAACCCTCTTTGAGGAATTGGGGTTTAACTACATCGGGCCAATGGATGGTCATAACTTAAATGAGATGCTAAAAACCTTACAAAATTTAAAAGATCTTAAGGGTCCAAAACTTTTACACTTAATAACCCAAAAAGGAAAAGGTTTTTTGCCGGCAGAAAAAAACCCAATTGGATATCATGCTTTGAATAAAATCGAAAAAAATACAAAAACAACAAATGGAAAAAAATATTCCGAAGTTTTTGGCGATTGGCTATCAAAAAAAGTTGGTGAAGGTGATGATGACTTGGTAGCTATTACCCCTGCAATGTCAGAAGGATCAGGTATGAATGATTTTGCAGAAAAAAATCCAGATAAATTTTACGATGTTGCTATTGCTGAACAACACAGCATGACATTTGCTGCAGGGTTGGCTAAAGAAGGAAAAAAACCAATTCTTGCTATCTATTCCACATTTTTACAAAGAGCATATGATCAATTAATCCACGATGTTGCTTTGCAAAAATTAGATGTGACTTTGGCAATTGATAGAGCTGGTTTCGTTGGTGGAGACGGCGCGACTCATGCAGGTATTTTTGATGTTTCTTATTTAAGATGCATACCAAATATGGTTATTATGAGTCCCTCAGACGAAAACGAATGTTGGAAAATGCTTTCAACTGGATACAACCATTCAGGTCCAGCAGCTATTCGGTATCCTAGAGGAGAAGGTCCTGGTATAGAAATTTCAAAAAGCTTTGATTTGCTAGAAATTGGTAAAGCAAGAGTGGTAAATGAAGCCTTGTCAGATTTGGTTATTTTCTCTTTTGGGAATATGTTAAAAGTGTCCATGGAAATTTCAGATGAAATAGGCTGTTCACTAGTAGATATGAGATTCATCAAGCCTCTTGATGAAGAACTTATTGAAAAGTATGCAAAGACACACAAGTACATTATTACAATTGAAGAAAATGTTATTTCTGGCGGAGCTGGTTCGGCGGTAAATGAATACCTTACGAAAATCGGATATTCAGATAAACTCAAGATTTTTGGAGTACCAGATGATTTCCCTATTGTGGGAAGTCAGGAAGATCAAAGAGAGGCAGCAGGCTTATCAAAAAATAAAATTTTGGAAAAACTCTCTTTAGAGCTAGATCTAAAAGATTTGAACAAAAAAGTTTCCGCCTAATAAAGTCAAACCAGCAAAAACTCCTGCCACTAAATCATCTAAAACAATACCAAACCCCGACTTAAATTTCTTATCAATCATAGAAATTGGATGAGGTTTCAAAATATCAAAAAAGCGAAACAGAACTAAAATAATCACAGCAGCAAGATAAGATTCCTTTTGCCATTCAGA
>QCMR01000008.1 GCA_003213595.1 SAR86 cluster bacterium AG-422-E19
TCGAGAATTGAATCTTCTTGGTGGTAAACACGGCATTGGAAGAATTGATATTGTTGAGTCTAGAGTAACTGGGATGAAATCAAGAGGTTGCTATGAAACTCCAGGCGGAACCATTTTATTAAAAGCTAGAAGAGCTATGGAGTCTTTATGCTTAACTGGTGAAGAGATTAAAAACAAAGATAAATTAATCCCTGACTATGCTGCATTAATTTATGAGGGTCTATGGTGGAGTAATAAAAGAGTTAGTCTTCAAAGTGAGATTGATTCTGTATCCAATAAAGTTAACGGTAAGGTCTCAGTAAAACTTTATAAAGGAAATATCATTTCGATTTCTAAAGAAAGTTCTAATTCTTTGTACAACGAAAATAAAGTAAGTTTTGAAGAAGAAGGTGGTTTTTCTAATGAAGACATGCAGTCTCATATAAAGAAAAATATTTTAGATTATGATATTTAATCTACTTCTAAAGAGATTTTTTCAATATCTTTAATCTTTCTAGCCATATTGATTATCGTTTTGCCTGGACCTGAATCAATTAAAGAAGAAAGATTATTCTTCAAAAGATAATCTAAAGTTTCTCTCCATCTCACGGTCTTGGTCAATTGATTTACAAGGGAGCCTTGTATTACTCCAACATCAGAGGTCGGTTCGGCAAGAACATTTGGAATTACTGGAATAGAAGGGGCTTTAAATTCTACTTCGTTGAGTAATTTGGCTAGTTCTTCTTGAGCTTCATCAAGTAAGTAGCAATGAGAAGGGACAGACATTTGCACCATTTGAGTTTTCACTCTTCTAAATTCGCCATTATCAATATAGTTTTTGCAAGCCTCTATTGCAGAGTTCTTTCCAGCCAATACTGAAACACCATCTGCATTATCGGTAGAAAAGTTTATAGTTTCATCCGATTCATTTATATCGTCTATCATTTTATAAACATCATTGATTGGCATATTCAAAACAACCAGCATCCCAGCTGTACCTTCTGGAACTGCTTCTTGCATTAATCTTCCTCGGTAATTTACTAACTTAACTGCATCAGATAATTCCAAACAATTTGAATAAACCAATGCTGAATATTCACCTAAAGATAGACCCGCGGTGATATCAATATTAGAAAGTTTATTAGAATATTTAGCCAATAAGACACTAGTAACCAAAATTGTTGGTTGCGAAAATTCAGTAAGATTTATTTTTTCTTCAGGTCCATTTCGGAGCAAATCTTCTAAATCAAAATCTAGGGATTTAGAAACCTCATCAATCATAGATTTAACCTCAGAGAATTCCTCAAAAAGTGAATTCAGCATGCCAACTTTTTGGACACCTTGACCCGGAAACAATAATGCTTTCATGTATTAAGAGAAAATTCTTTTTCCAAAGATTCAATCATTTCTGAAAGGGAAGAGATATCTTCTACGCCACCATAGGTATATTTATCCGGTCTAACTAAAACTGCCTTATATTTTTCGAAAACTGTCTTTAATCTTTCCTCGGTATCCTCATTAGGTTCTATTGTTAGTAATTTAATACCAAGTAAATCAATAATAGACTTTGCTTTGTCAGATAAATCCAAATTTGCTTCTTGAGTTAAAACTGCAAAATTTCCATTAATGACTCTATCGAGCATTTCTTTTTTATTATTTTTTGAAAGGATGGGTTGTGGTATTGGAACTCCGGTTATCATATCGGTAGGATCACTATAAATCCCTGCTGGAATATGGGGAAAATTCACATCGTAACTCGGACCTTTCGGTTCATATTCTTTACCTTCTGCAGCGGCACAAAACCCTTCAATTACCTGACCGATCGTGACTGTCTGTGCGATGGTCCATTTAGCATGAGAATGTCTTTCTTTTTGATAGGTGTCTAATATTCCTTCATGGGCTTTCTTTTTAAGTAAGAGATCCAACTTCCAAGAAATATTTGTTATATCTCTGATACCAGTTCCCATCCCAGCTCCCATAAATGGCGGCATTTGGTGAGCAGCATCGCCGGAAATTAAGACATTACCTTTACGCCAAGTTTCAGCTATGCAAGCATGAAAAGAATAAACTTGAGCTCTTTCCAGCTTTGCATTATTTTCATTTATCCATGGCTTTAAAAGTTTCCAGACATTCTCTTCTTTTTCTAATTCTTTTGAATCCTCTCCAGGCATTTTTTTAAATTCAAATCTAAGATGTCCACGCCTACCTGGTACATAAGTTCCAGGCCTTTTTGGATCGCATACTTGCATGGCTTCGTTTTCAGGAATATTTATTTTTTTAGTTAAATGAGCATCACAAACCAGCCATTCTTGATTGTATTCAAAATCTTCCAATTCAACATCTAACTCTCTTCTCACAAAGCTGCTAGCTCCATCACATCCGATAAGATATTTCGAAAAAAACGATAATTCACCATCTGAGTTTTTGCATTTTAGTGTCACTCCCTCAGGTGTATCATCAAAACTTAATAATTCTGTTCCTTCTTTAATTACTATATTATTTTCTGCTTCTACTGAAGCTCTTATGAATCCTTCTAACTCAGGTTGATAAAACAAAACTTGATTTGGCCAACCCATGGCAGAGACTCCTACCGGCTGATCAATAGTTTGTATTGGATTTAAATTTGCATCGCCAAAATGAACACAATGAACTTCATGTGAATTTTCAACAACTTTTTCTGCAATACCCAACCTATCAAATGTTCTTAGTTGTTCTCCATCCGTATTGATAGCTCTAGCCGTAGGCGAAGGACCAATATTTCTTTCAATCACTAAAACTTTATGGCCTAACTTACCCATTAAGCCTGCAAAAGTAGAACCTACTGGTCCATAACCACAAATTGCTATATCAAATTGTTCCATTAATGAGCATTAAGATTTAAAAAATTTATTATAATAGTTTTTATTTGTTTGAGGAGAAAACGATGGAACCAATTATCAAGGCGACCGACGTGCAGTACTGCACACTGCAATGTCCAGATTTAGACATACAAGAACAGTTTTTAATCCATTTTGGAATGCACACAGTTGAGAAGACAGAAGATATGTTATTAATGAAAGGCGATGGAACTCAGCCTTTTATCGAAAAAGTTCTTAAAGGAGAAAAGAAATTTATCAGTCTGGCGTTTGTCGCATCATCAATGGAAGACTTGGAAAAGATCAGTAAAACAAAGGCTTTCTCCGATATAGAAGAACTTGATACTCCAGGAGGAGGGTTGGTATCTAAAGGATATGATCTGGATGGCTTCGGTGTAGAGGTAGTTTATGGTATTGAAAGTCTGGAAGAAAAAACTTCTGAAACTATTCCAACGAATGAGGGTAGGACTGTAAATAGAGTTAATCAAATGAAAAGATTTTTAAAGGGATCTTATCCAAGAATTTTAAGATTTGCCCATGCTGGTCTTAATGCAGTTAATGTAAAAGAATCTTTTGAATGGTATCAAAAACATTTAGGATTTATCGCAACCGACAGACTTTTTCTTGGAGATCCTAAAGATCCAAATACTCCATTGCAAGGAGTCTTTTCAAGACTAGACAAAGGTATGGAGCCCGCAGATCATCACACTATTTTCTTTATGCCTGCAGATATGTTTTCAGAAGGAAAACCTGTCATGAATCATGTTTCTTTTGAAATGTTCAATATCGATGATGTTTTCACAGGGAATGAGATGCTCGAATCTAAAAAAGAGGAGTTTAATTATTTTCAGGAGTGGGGCGTTGGTCGTCATTATCAGGGAAGCCAACTTTTTGACTATTGGCGAAATCCATTCGGACAGACTCACGAACACCAGACAGATGGCGATATGTTTGATAACACCTTCCCTACGAGAGATTTAAACGTTATCACTGACGAAGCTGGCTTAGGTCAAGAACCTGCCGAATCTCAATGGGGCCCCGCAATAAGCAATACTTTTGGTAATGCAGAAAATGGCTAACAAATGGATTTAGGCATTTCAGGAAAAAAAGCAATTATATGTGCTTCTAGTAGGGGACTTGGAAAAGCATGTGCTCATGATCTAGCAAAAGAAGGCGTTGAAATTGTCATAAATGGAGTTAATGAAGAAAATTTAAAAGAAACTGAAGAAGAGTTTTTAACCAAAGGCTTTAAAGTAACCTCTGTTTTAGGAGCAATGGAAGATTCTTCTACAAGGTCAGCTTTGCTTGAAGCTTGTCCCGATCCAGATATTTTGATTAATAACAGTGGCGGACCACCACCTGGAAATTTTTTTGATTGGACTGAAGATGATTTTCTTTCAGCAATTAAATCTAATTTCACTCAATCTGCTTTACTCATGCAAGCCGTGATACCAAAAATGAAAGATAAAAATTTTGGACGCATAATCAATATAACTTCAGCGATGGTTAAAAATCCTCATTTAATCATGGGGCTTTCAACTTCGGCTCGTTCCGGTTTGCATGGATTATCAAAAGCCTTATCTCGAGAAGTTGCGCAATACAACATAACTATTAATAACGTTTTGCCAGAAAGAATTGATACCGATAGACAGACTCAAATTTTAAACTTTCAAGCAAAATTAGCGGACTCAACATATGAAGAAGCAAAAAAAGAGCTTGAGGAGACTTTAACGGCTAAAAGAATGGGAAGAGTAGAAGAGTTTTCTGGTATTTGTACTTTTCTTTGTTCGGAACAAGCAGCCTATATTTCAGGACAAAACATTTCGGTAGATGGTGGAAATTCTACCAACCTTATTTAACGCCTAATTTTTCTTGTAGACCTTTATTTGAGGTGGTGTAACCAAAAGGCACCCGTTTTCCAGGATTAATTCTTTTGAAAGCCTCTTGAACTGCAATTGTAGTTTCATGAAACCCGCATAAGATTAAATCTAGTTTTCCAGGATAAGTATTTATGTCTCCAACAGCGAAAATACCTTCTTTGTTTGTTTGGTAATTTTCAGTATCAACGGCAATCTTTTTTCCATCCAAATCTATTTCCCAATCCAAAATGGGACCAAGTTGCTTGTTTAAACCAAAGAAAAATAGTGCTTCATCGCATTCTAAGATTTCATCTTCTTTGGTTTCAAAGTGCATGAGCTCAACGCCTTCAAAAGATGTATCTCCTTTTATGGATTTGATCACAAAAGGTATTTTTAATTCAATTTTGCCATCCTTCACTAACTCTCTCATTTGATTTTCAGTATGTTCTGCACCTCTAAAGTCGTCTCTTCGATGTACTAGGTAAATTTTCTTAGCGATTTTTGACAACTCAACTGACCAATCTAGAGCACTATCTCCACCACCAAAAATGACAATTTCTTTATCTTTGTATTTATCTTTTTCCTTTATTGCATAGTCGACACCTTTAGATAGGAATTTATCAGGATTTTCCACTGGTGGTTTTCTAGGTTCAAAGGCGCCAGCACCTGCAGCTATAAAAACATTTTTCGTCTTAAATTCGGTATTTTCATTAGTCACAACTCTCCAGAAATTATTTGGTAGCTCTTCTAAAACATCCACTCTCTGGTTGAGATGCGTCTCATAGGAAAAGGGCTTAATTTGTTCTAGTAGGGCATCAATGTGTTCTTTTCCAGTTTGATTGGCAACTCCTGGAATATCGTAAATCGGTTTTTCTGGATAGAGTTCTATACACTGTCCACCAACCTTATCTAGGTTATCAATCAAATGACAATCCAAACCCAAGAGACCAGCCTCAAAAACTGTAAACAGTCCAACAGGACCTGCACCAATAATGACGATATCTGTTTCTATTATTTTCGACATTAACTTACCTTCATTCCTGGTGACGCATCAGTATCAGGTCCAACCAAATAAACACCACTATCTTCATTACTTGCAGCCAAGATCATTCCTTCTGAGGTACCAAATCTCATTTCCCGAGGTTTTAAATTATTGACGCAAACTACCATTTTGTTGAGTAAATTTTCGGGCTCATAATATTTTTTGATTCCAGCAAAAACAGTCTTTTCACCCAGCTCACCAAGATCTAATTTTAATTGCACTAATTTATCAGCTTCCTCAATCTCACTAACCTCTACTACTTTTGCAATTCTTAAATCAACTTTAAAGAAGTCATCAATTGTAATTTCATCCACTTTTACTTGCCTCTATAAGATTATCAATTTCAACGTCTTCAATCCTTTCAATTAAGGGCTTGAAAGATTGTATTTCATGATTTTTAACTGAAACCGTTATATGTTCAAAATTATCTTCAGTTAGATTCAAATACTTTTTAATTTTAAATGTAGTTTCAGGAATTATGGGTTCTAAGCAAATATTTAATATCCTGAACAAATTCATGCCAGTACTAGAAATTTTTATAACTTCCTTTTCGTTAATTTCCTCTTTAGCTAACACCCAAGGTTGATTGTGATCGATATATTGATTAGCAGAATCTGCTAGTTTCATAATTCGTTTGCAGGCATTTGAATAATCCAAATTTACATAGTCTTGAAATATCAATTTTGCTTCTTTTTTGAATTCATCAATAAGATTTTCTTCTAAATCTGAACCTAATTTATTGCCATTGGTTTTCAAAAATTTCTGGACTCTACTAGCAATATTAATAAACTTTCCTACTAAATCTGTATTAACTTTTTTTTGAAAGTCTTTCAAATCAAAATCAATATCATCGATTTTATTGGTGAGTTTTGATGCTAAATAATATCTTAAGTAATCAGAATCCAATTCTGCGGAATATTGATCTGCAAGAAGAAAGTTGCCTTTAGATTTAGACATTTTATTGCCATTCAAAGTTAAAAAACCATGTACGAAAACATTAGATGGTTTTTTAAATTTAGCTGCATGCAATAAAGCTGGCCAAAACAAAGCATGAAAATTGAGAATATCTTTCCCTATGAAATGATAAATTTCATACTTTGAATCTTCGCTCCAGAGATCTTTAGCTGAAGCTTTATTTTTTGAATCTTTTAAGAATTTCTCTAGAGTACCAATGTAGCCAATAGGCGCATCAAGCCAAACATAGAAAAATTTATCTTCAAATCCCGGAATTTTAAATCCAAAATAAGGTGCATCTCTGGATATATCCCAATCCATCAAACCATCTTTGAACCATTCTTGAAGTTTATTAATGACACTTTCTTGTAAAGAGGATTCGTCTATCCATTTTTTTATTTCAGCTTCTAATTTTGTTAAGGAAAAAAATAAATGTTCACTATCTTTTATCACCGGAGGTTTTTTAGAAAAAATTGATAGAGGATTTATCAATTCGGTAGCTTCGTATTTTGCTCCACAAACATCGCAGTTATCTCCATATTGATCAGGCGCATTACATTTTGGACAATTTCCTTGAACGTAACGATCGGCTAAAAATAATTTTTTATCTTCATCAAAGAGTTGCTTTATATTTTGTTTTTTAATGTAGCCATTTTCTAAAGCTGTATTGTAAATAAGCTCACTATATTTTTTATTTTCTTCACTATGAGTTTGATAATAACAATCATGACTTACCTGAAAAGCTTCTAAGGTTTTTTTATGAGCTTTCATGTATTTATCAACCAATTTTTCAGGTGCAATATTTTCTTCTTCAGCTTTCATCATTATGGGAGTACCGTGAGCATCAGAAGCACAAAGATAAATGCAATGGTTTCCTAAAATACGCTGAGATCTGACCCAAATATCAGTTTGAATGTGCTCTAGTAAGTGTCCGAAATGAAGAGGACCGTTAGCATAGGGAAGGGCACTAGTAACAATTAGTTCTTTTTTTTTCATCGTCATAGGAATAAGCTATTACCATGGAGAGAAAACATTTTATCTTAAATGCTAAAAGTATTCTTTTGATTTTATTGTTGGTAACTACTGGTTGTGCAACAACAAGCAGCATGTCAGGTGATTTTAATCCTGACGATCCCTATGAAAACAGTAATAGAAAAGTTTTCGAATTCAATAACAAAATAGATAAATTGTTTCTAAGACCGGTTACCGACTTTTATGACAAAGCAACACCTGAATTTGCCCAAACCTCAATAACCAATTTCTTTGCTAATTTGGATGATATAAGAATTTCAATAAATAACTTGTTACAAGGCAACGTAGTTGAATCTATGAGCGATATAACTCGGTTTTTCATAAATTCTATTTTTGGACTTGGCGGTTTCTTTGATGTTGCTTCGGAAATGGGGCTAGAAAAACATAGCGAAGACTTCGGGCAAACTTTAGGTAAATGGGGCGCAAAGCCAGGTCCTTATTTAATGCTTCCTTTTCTAGGACCAAGTACCACTAGAGATGCTTTTACCTTTGTCGGTGATACTGCTTTAGCTCCGGCCCTGTCTTTGGATGATAACGCTGCAAGAGTGGGCCTTATTTCTCTTGATCTAATAAACACTTATTCAGCATTTACTGGTATTGCGGACATAGAAAGCAAAGATCAATATGCCTTTTTAAGAGATGCATACTTAGAGAGAAGAAAATATGAAATCAATGATGGATTATCAGAAGAAGATCTTTCTAATGATGAAGACTTTGAAGATTTCTAGCTAGTCAGTAAACGCGCTATATACCATAGACTGCATTTGTACCCTGATTGGGTAATAACCCGATGGCATTAACTGAGTCATTAAAATACAAATTAACTCTTCTTGAGGATCAACCCAGAAAAAAGTGCTAGCGGCGCCACCCCAGTTAAAGCTGCCAACCGAACCAGAATTTTGAGTATCAGCTAAATCAATATTGACACCAAAACCTAATCCAAAGCCAACACCTTTGTATCTTATTTCACTAAAACTTCCTTCAGAACCCATGGTAACCATATCTTGATTTTCGGGCAGGTGATTTGAAGTCATCAATTCAATTGTTTTTCTTGATAAAAGCCTCTTGCCCTCAAAAGTGCCCCCGTTTAATAGCATCTGACAAAAATTGTAATAATCCTCGGAAGTGGAAACTAGACCTCCTCCTCCTGATAGATGTAAAGGGGAGCTTGAATAACCACTTTTACTATCTCCCGTATCTTGAAGTCTTAGATATTCCTTAGGAGTCCTTTCATAACATGCTGCAAATCTATTGATCTTATTTTTCGGTACATAAAAACCGGTATCTTTCATCTTGAGAGGCTTAAAAATATGCTTTGTAAAATAGTCGTCCAAAGTCATTCCACTCAAGACTTCTACCAATCTTCCACAAATATCAGTAGCAACACTGTAGTTCCATTTATCTCCAGGACTGAATTCGAGAGGCAGGCTGGCAATGGACTGAGAAAAATTTTCTAGGTCAAGAGGAGGAAAACTAAAATCAGTGTTATCTCCTCGTGGACCACTCCAGACTTTACGGTAGGCATGATCGATATTTGTTCGATAGTGAAATCCATAAGTTAGGCCAGCAGTATGAGTTAATAGATCTCTAATGGAGATTTCTCTATCAGCAGGACGGGTCATGAAATGCGGATAACTTCCAGAAACAAAGACTTTGGGATTCTTAAATTCAGGTAAAAATTTTCCAACGGGATCAGCTAATTGAAAAAGACCTTGTTCGAACAGTTGCATTAAGGCAACACTCGTTATGGGCTTAGTCATTGAGTAAATTCTGAAAATAGTATCTTTCTCAATTTTTTTATTATTCTCGACATCTCTTAATCCAGTAGATTCGAAATGTACTACTTTTCCTTTTCTTGCAATTAAAGTTTGAATTCCGGCAAGTTTGCCATTTTTGATGTATTTTTCTTTGAAGAAATTTTCCATCGCCATTAATTTATCTTTTGAAAGGCCTAATTTATCTGGATTGATAGTTTTCATATTTGTTCCTTTGCTGAAAGTTTAGCTTTTATAAAATCAGAATGAGCTACATAAATTAAATTGGATACCTTTCTAATAATATGTTCTTCATACTTATCTATATTTCCATCTGCATAAGCAATTTTCCACATTGATTCTATGAGCTTTACTCTCTCAGCTGCATCAAAATTATCATTTATGTCGCGGGTAAACTCATATAGTGAAGTTGAATCTTCTACATTTTCTTTAGCTAGATTTATTAATTCATCTATTTCGTCTTCATTTATCTGAAAATCTTTTTGCAAAGTATTCTTCAAGGCCATCAACTCAGATTCATCAAGAATCTCATCTGCCATACTTGTTTCTAGAAGTAGAGCAACACAGGCTTTAGTTGACGTTTTATCGTCTATGGTAAGATCTTCGGACTCTTCGGTTTGAAAAATTTTTCTAAAGAAATTCATGCTGCTTGATTTTCATTTGCCAATAAAATATTTTTTAACTCACTTTTAATTTTGTCATTTTTTTGATTACTCAACAAAAGAAGTCTGGATTTTTTTGCATTATTTAGACCTTTGAATAAATTTAACATATGAAATTTAGTCTTTATTTCATCTTTAAAATCTAATGTTTCAATATATTCAAACATTTCATCAATGACAGATATCAATGAGTTATTTAGTTCCTTGGAATTATAAAAAATACGATCCACATCAAATAATTTGAAGGGAAAGTCATAAGCAGACCTGCCGACCATGATGCCATCCAATTTTTGAAATTTATCTTTTGCCATTTTGAAATCCTCTATACCACCGTTAATGATTATATTCAGATGATTGAAGTCTTTTTTAATTTGAAAAACTCTTTCATAGTTTAAAGGAGGTATTGTTCTATTTTCTTTAGGATCTAGTCCTTTTAAGAGAGCAATTCTTGCATGCACATAAAAAGTATTTACACCAATTTTAGATAATTCTTCTATGAAATAATCCAATCCTTCATTGATATTTGAGTCATCAACTCCTAATCTAATTTTTACTGAAACTTCTTTTGATGACATCTTAATCATTTCAGATAAACAGTTTTTAACCAGATTTACATCCTTCATTAAAACTGCACCAAAATTTCCAGATTGAACTTTAGAGCTAGGGCATCCTAGATTTAAATTAATCTCAGAATAATTATGTTCATTAGCTATTAAAGTAGCTTTTTTTAACTCCTTTGGACAACTTCCTCCTACTTGCAATACAGTAGCATTTGAAATATTGGAATTGTTTAAAAATCTTTCAGGATCATTTCTATTTATTGCGTTGGCATGAATCATTTCGGTAAAAAGAATGGTTTTTTTGGACAATAAACCAGACAGATATCTGAAATGACGATCTGTCCGTCTCATCATTGGAGCAATACAGAAAGATCTATCCATTAGAGAAAATAAATTACCGAGAGAACCCCAACTACAGATAAAACAATAGTGTAGGGTAACGCCATCAAAACCATTCTTAAATAAGACAGCCCTAAAAGAGGTGCAACAGAAGAAGTTAGAAGAAATAAAAATGCTGCTTGCCCGTTCGGAGTAGCAACACTTGGTAAGTTAGTTCCGCTATTAATTGCAATCGCTAACAAATCAAATTGTTCTCTTCCTATCGCTCCACTGTCCAAGGCAGCTTTTACTTCGCTGATATAAATGGTAGCAACAAAAACATTGTCACTGATCATCGATAAAACACCATTCACCATGAAAAATACTGGAATCTGAATTTCTTGTTTAAGACTTAAGACATAACTAATTACAGGGGTAAATAAATGTTGGTCATGAATAACTGCAACTACGGCAAAAAATACAACCAATAGCGCGGTAAATGGAAGAGCTTCTTCAAAAGCTTTTCCTAGTTTTGGCTCTTCTATTACACCATTAAATGCAGTGAGCAATACAATGATCATCAAACCAATCAACCCTACGGCTGCGAGTCCAAAAGCTAGAGAAAAAACAAGTACCAAAGCAACAATTGCTTGAGTCACGATTTTCATATTTTGAGCATCGGTTCTTTCTAGAGATTCTTGTTTATCAAAATCATAGAGTATTTGCCTAATATGACTTGGAAGTTGAACTCCAAATGAAAACAAAGAAAATCTTTCTACAACATAACAAGTAACTAAACCCGCAATGAAAACAGGAAAAGAAATCGGCAACATTTTCAAAAAGAACTCAATGAATGACCAATCTGCAACACTTGCAATCAATAAATTCTGAGGCTCTCCAACAGTAGTTGCAACTCCTCCCAAGGCAGTTCCGACGGCACCATGCATTAAAAGATTTCTAAGAAAACCTTTGAAAGTTTGAAATTCTTCAGAGTTCTCAGAAAATGATTCTTCCTTTGATGCAACACTTTTGTAGACGTGATAAAAACCTGCAGCTACTGCTATCAAAACGGCCATGACTGTTAATGCATCTAAAAAGGCAGACAGAAATGCTGCAGCGAATACAAAGAGCAAACTCAAAAGCCTTTTATTTTTGATATTAATTAGAAGCTTGGTAAAGATATACAAAAGAAAGTCTTTCATAAAATAAATACCAGCTACCATGAACACCAAAAGAAGAATTACTTTTAAATTGGCCTCAACTTCATAATAAATTTGTCCGGTATTCGTTAGGCCCATCAAAATCGACTCTAATGCAATTAAGCCACCTGGTTGCAGGGGATAGCACTTGATTGCCATCGCCAAAGTAAAGATAAACTCTCCTAGAACAATCCAGCCAAGAATAAATCCTGCAGGCAAGCTCATAGCATCAAATAAAATGTATATAATCGGATTAACAATCAAAAAAGAAATGATTGTGTTTTTATACCAATTAGGAGCAGCTCCCAAAAAATTAAAATAAATAGAACTTATCATGGAGATTTAACTTGTTTACCTTTGAACCTGCAAATTATATAGAAAATGAACCCAAAGATTCAGTTTTCTTTGTGATATTTGATCAAAGCATCCTCTCATTTTCAAATGAAAATTTCATCAGACCCCTTACACAAGACGAATTGACATGGTCTTACGTCGAGGAAAAAGAAAGACATTTTCTAGGATATTTAAACAAACAACCCTGTTTTGTTATTCTTGCCGAAAAAAATCAGTGTGAATTGGAACATTCAATTTTTATTGATATGCGCTCTGCTCTAGGCAGGATGCCTGATCAATTATTTGATGTTATTGCGAGGTCCATACAAATTATAAATTGGTCAAAGGATCATCAATTTTGTGGATCTTGTGGATCTTCAATGAATCAGCATGATAAGGAAAGAGCAATGGAATGTCCTAATTGCAAAGGACAACTCATTTACCCAAGGATATCTCCGTGCGTAATCACTTTGATCTACAAAGAAAACGAGTTTTTGCTTGCGCATAATAAGAATTTTCCTCCAAATTTTTATAGTACTCTTGCTGGTTTTATAGAGCCCGGAGAATCTGTAGAAAGTGCATTGAAAAGGGAGGTCAAAGAAGAAGTAAACATCAATATTAAAAATTTAGAGTATTTTTCTAGTCAAGCATGGCCATTTCCAAGCCAACTGATGTTGGGTTTTTATGCTGAATATGATTCTGGAGAATTAAAACCCGATGGGGAGGAAATTGATGATGCTCAATGGTTTACTGTAGAAAGCATGCCAACAAACATTCCTCCAGCAAATATTTCAATTTCTGGAAAGTTGATAGAAAACTTTATTGATAAATCTTAGATTTATTTATTTCTTGGATCGTTTGCCGCTCGTTCTATAGTCTTCTTTACTTCTACAACTTCTTTTTTAACTTCTACTTCTTTTTCTTTCTTGGGTCTACTTAACTTCCTAGGCTTTGGACTGACTTCATTTTTGACAATATTTTCCTTTTCTGAGGAAAATCTAGTTTCAGTCATTTCTTTTGATCTGGATGTTTTGGTATTTTCAGATTTTGGTTTTTTAGCATCTCTATTCTGTTTATCTTCCGATGAATTTTGAGATTTTCTCGGTTTAGAATTTGTCTTTTTATTATCCTTAGACTTAAAAGAATTTGATTTATTTTTGCCATTAAATCTATTTCTATTTTTTTGGTAAGGCTTTTTACCTTGATTTTTAGAATACTTAGATCTCTTATTTGATTTTTGAGTTTTTTTCTTTGGCTTTTTGCTTTTAAAAAGTTCTAAAATTCTTTTAAATAAAGATTTTTTTGGTCTACGTGATCTTTTAATATCTAAAAGAGGGTTTTCTTCAGAAGTTTTCTTCTTACTTTTCTTTTCAAAGTGATCAGCAACAGAAATACTTGATCTATTTTTTTCAGGATCTATAACCTTGCCATCTTTTATTCTTATGACTTCAAATCTAGAATCGGGTCTGGTTGCATCAGAAATTACAACAAGTTTTACACTGCTTCTAGCTTCGATATCATTCAATCGAACTCTTCTTTCATTTAGAAGTAGTGCTGACATATCAGGAGATACAATTGCTCTTACTTCACTAGTTTTTTCTTTACTGGACTCTTCTTCAAGCAATCTAAGAACTGCAGTAGAGAGGGTATTGATATCTTGAGTCCATCTTTCTTTCAAAGATGATCTCAGTCTTTGTCTTGATAGTTCAAGCAATCCAAATCTAGAAATACGCCCAATTTGAACTCTGGCTCTATCTTCAGAAAGTGCCTCTCTCATAGCATCTTCTACAGCACGCTTATTTTCAAGTTTCATCATATCGATGAAATCTATTACAACCAATCCACCAATATCTCTTAGCCTCAATTGTCTTCCAATTTCTTCACAGGCTTCTATATTAGTTTTGACTGCAGTCTCTTCAATATCCTTGCCAGAAGTAGCTTGTGAGGAATTTATATCTATTGCAACAAGCGCCTCCGCATCATCTATGACGATTGACCCTCCAGATGTAAGCTTTACTTCTCTTTGATAAGCAGTCTCAATTTGCGATTCAATTTGATATCTTGTGAAAAGAGGGAGAGTATTTTCATACTTATTGAGAATTTTAGCTTGATCGGGCATGACACGCTCAACAAACTCAGAAGCTTCTTCAAAAGCTTCTTCAGTATCAACCCAAATTTCCTCAATATCTTCTTTAAGATAATCTCTCAAAGCTCTAATAATGATATCGCTCTCTTTAAAAATTAAAATCGGACTATTTTTTAAAGTATTTGCTTCACTGATGCCTTCCCAAACTCTTTGTAAGTATTCTAAATCCCATTTAAGATCTTCAAGGTCTTTTCCTTCTCCTGCAGTTCTAACAATTAATCCCATAGACTCAGGGACATTTAAAGACGCAATTCTTTCTTTAAGTTTATCTCTTTCTTTGCCCTCTAATCTTCTTGAGATTCCTGCCGCTTTAGGATTATTAGGCATTAAAACTAAATATCTTCCAGCTAGACTTATATTAGTAGTAAGAGCTGCCCCTTTGTTACCTCGTTCGTCTTTTTCAACTTGAACAAGAATTTCTTGATCTTTTTTTAAACAGTCTGAGACAGATAGTCTTGAATTACGATTGTGTTTTTCAGGATAAAATTGAGGAGAAATTTCTTTAAAAGGCAAAAAACCATGTCTTTCTGCTCCATAGTTTACAAAAGCAGCACCTAAACTTGGTTCAATTCTACTTACTTTTCCTTTGTATATATTTCCTTTTCTACGGATTTCACTGATATTTTCAATATCCAAATCGTACAAAAGATTTCCTTCTGTTATGGCAACTCTCAGTTCTTCCGGCTGTGTAGCATTGATAAGCATCCTTTTCATAGTTTCACCTCATGAAAGTGCTTAAATATAAAATGTAATAACCCCTAAAGAGGGTTTTTATTGGAAATAAATATTAGGTTTTACGCCCTAGCTACCTAACTTTATTAAATTATTATATTTAAACTAAATTAAAATTCTTGCCCTAAAATAATATTAATAAGGGTCTTTGAAGCGTATTCTAGAGAAAATATGCAAAGAAATCTAAATTATTTATGCCTGAAGTAAAAAAAATAATTATAAATGAAAATATTTCCGGCCAAAGATTGGATAATTTTTTATTGAATCAATTAAAAGGCGTCCCAAAGTCCAAGGTTTACTCCATCATCAGAAAAGGTGAAATCAGAATTAACAGTAAGAGAAAAAAACCTTCTTATAAATTAGTAATCGGTGATGAAGTTAGAGTCCCACCAATTAAGACTTCATCAAAAGAAAGTCAATTTGTTCCTACCAATGTTATTGCTTTGCTAAGAGCCTCAATCGTGGAAGAAAATGATGATTACATTGCTTTAGACAAACCCGAGGGTATTGCCTCGCATGGCGGAAGTGGGATATCAATTGGCGTAATAGAAACGATTAGAAATTTCGGTAAATCCTATAGAGATGCAAAATTGGTTCATAGATTAGATAAAGATACCTCAGGTTGCCAAGTAATTGCTAAAAACAATAAATTTTTAAGAAACTGCAATAAATTAATCTCGGAAAGAAAAGTTAAAAAAACCTATCAAGCTGTTGTCCATGGAAACTGGATTCATAAAGATGGAATCTATGAAATAAATATTGAAAAAAATATGCTTATTGGCAAAGAAAGAATGGTCAGGATTTCAGATGGAGGAAAAATTGCTAAAACCTATTTTAAAGTTATTGAATCTTCAAAGCATTTTTCACTCATTCAGTGCGAATTGATTACAGGAAGAACTCATCAATTGAGAGTTCATCTTGCAGAATTAGGATTTCCAATCGTAGGAGATAAGAAATATGGAATAAAAGAAAACAAGTTTCCAATAAGCTCAGGTCATAAAAAAAGGATGTACCTTCACGCAAACTCTTTTATTTCCAAGGATTTGAATATTCATATAAAAGTAAAGCCTCCAAAAGAGTTTAAAAAAATACTTAAAAATGATGAATAAATTTTTAAATTGCCCTAGAATTGCGTTTCTAAATTATGGCTGTACAAAAAAGTAAGGTATCCAGAGCAAGACGGGGCGCAAGACGTGCTCATAACGCTTTAAAAAAAGAAGCTCTATCACTAGACCCTGTTACTGGTGAAAAGCACCTTAGGCATCATATGACAAAAGATGGTTTTTTTAAGGGAAGAAAAATACTGGATATAAAAACAAAGGATGATTCAACCGAAGACTCCCCTAGTTAGTTTGTGTCAAAAAAAACCGTTTTAATTACTGGAGCCTCAAGAGGAATAGGCAAGGCTATTCTTGAATCTTTAAATAATGAATATTTCATTGTTGGAACTGGAACTTCGGAATCTAGTGTTCAAAGTATTTTAGAAAATATAAATTCCATGAATATTGATGGTAATGCCTTCAAATTAGATCTAGGCGATAGAGATTCAATTAAAGATTTAACTTCTCTACTTGATTCGAAAGAAATATATCCTGATATATTGATCAACAATGCCGGAATTACCAGAGATAACATCATGTTAAGAATGAAAGATGATGAGTGGGATAATGTAATTGATGTACACCTTAATGGACAATACTTAATCATTAAATCATTTATTAAAAAAATGGTTAAAAACAGATGGGGCAGAATAATAAATATTTCTTCTACTTCAGCTGTTCTTGGAAACAAAGGACAGGCCAACTATGCTGCAGCAAAAGCAGGGATTGAAGCAATGTCTAGATCGCTGGCTAGAGAATTAGGTTCAAGAAACATTAATGTGAATTGCGTTGCCCCAGGCTTTATAGAAACAGACATGACAAAGGAAATATCAGATGGAAATGAAGACTTTTTAGCCTCCCAAATCCCACTAGGAAGGTTAGGAAAACCCAATGAAATTGCTGAAGTAGTGAATTTCTTGGCTTCAGATCAGGCAAATTATATTACAGGGCAGACTATTCATGTTAATGGCGGCCTCTATATGTAACTTGACTTGCACAAAATTGGTACATTATTTTTACGATTATTTTGAAAAAAATTTTTTTAAAGGTATATAATTCACTCAATTTTATATAGAGGTTCATATGAGCAGTACTGAAGATAGAGTTCGCAGGATAGTTTGTGAACAATTAGGGGTTGGTGAAGAGGAAGTAACTCTTTCCGCTAGCTTTATTGATGATCTCGGAGCAGATTCATTAGATACTGTTGAATTAGTCATGGCTTTTGAAGAGGAATTTGAAATTGAAATTCCTGATGAAGAGGCAGAAAAGATAGCTACTGTTGAGGACGCAGTAAACTATATAGATTCTGCAGAATAATTTTTTTTAAATATGTCAGAACAAAGGCGGGTTGTCGTAACTGGTCTTGGCATTGTTTCCCCATTAGGAAATGACCTAGATTCCAATTGGTCAAATATAATAAGCGGTAAAAGCGGTGCTGGTCGAATAACAAAATTCGATCCAGCAGGGTTCTCAACTACCTTTGCTGCTGAATTGAAAGGATATGATGAGGTCTCAGGACTATCTCCAAAAGAAATTAGACGAATAGATCCTTTTATTCAATATGCACTAACTGCATCAGATCAAGCTATAAAAGATGCAGATTTGTCCTTAGATGATATTGAAAAGACAAGAATAGGTGTTTCTATTGGTTCAGGTATTGGTGGATTGGGTAGTATTGAAGATAATGCTCTAATTCTAGGAGATAAAGGCCCAAGAAAAATTTCTCCTTTTTTTGTTCCAGGTGCAATTATTAATATGGCTTCTGGAAATGTTGCGATTAAATATAATTTACAGGGGCCTAACATCTCAATTGTTTCTGCATGCTCTAGCGCGGGTCACAGTATAGGCTATTCAGCAAGAACCATTTCTTATGGGGATGCAGATATTATGATTACTGGTGGCGCAGAAGCTGGAATCACTCCTTTAGGGCTAGCAGGATTTAATGCCGCAAAAGCTCTTTCGACAAATAATGAAAATCCTGAGCAAGCAAGTTGTCCTTGGGATAAGAAAAGAGACGGATTTCTATTAGGCGAGGGCGCAGGAATATTGATTTTAGAAGAACTGGAGTCGGCAAAAAGTAGAAAAGCTAAGATTTATGGGGAGGTAGTAGGTTTTGGGCAAAGTGATGATGCATATCATATTACTGCACCTGCAGAAGATGGAAGAGGCGCCTATAATGCAATGATCAATGCTTTAAAAGATTTCAAAGAAGACCATGACAAGATCGATTATATAAATGCTCATGGTACATCTACTCCCTTAGGCGATGTAATAGAAGCCAAAGCAATAGCAGAAATATTCAAAGGCAGAAAAAACTTATCTGTAAGTTCTACAAAATCAATGACAGGTCATTTATTAGGCGCTGCAGGAGCAATTGAGGCTATTTTTTGTCTACTTGCAATGAGAGATTCTGTTATCCCTCCAACAATAAATTTAAACAATCCCGATAACGAGTTTGATCTTGATTTAACTCCAAATAAATCAAAAAACAAAGAAGTCAA
The DNA here is from genome assembly GCA_003213595.1 of SAR86 cluster bacterium AG-422-E19. Taxonomy (GTDB): domain Bacteria; phylum Pseudomonadota; class Gammaproteobacteria; order Magnimaribacterales; family AG-339-G14; genus MEDG-81. The sequence continues at coordinate 19,048 of QCMR01000008.1, forward strand.
TTTTGCCATGAGTAATTCTTTTGGTTTTGGCGGGACGAATGTATCCTTAATTTTTAAAAAACTTTGGTGAAATACTTATTTTTTTTGATATTTTCTTTAAATATCATTTTTTATATTTTTTTAATTTATAAGCCTTTAAATATCGAATCAGATTTTTCCATTGAAGAAGGTAACAATTTAAATGAGATTTTTGCAAGTTTAGAAGAAAAAAACATATATTTTCCCAAAGCGATAAAACTAATTTTCAATGTTTTTGGAATAGATAAAAAAATTTATTTAGGGAAATACAAAATTGATATTAATGATTCGTTAATTGATATTTTTAAAAATATTTATTTTGGGAAGATAATCTTAAAAAAATTTATTATTAGTGAAGGATCAAAAATAACCGATTTATTTTCAAATGAAATTATCAAAAGATTTTGTCAATCTGCTAATTTCCAAAATGAATGTGAATTAGAAGGTTATGCAAAACCAGATGTTTATCTCTATGACAGGGAAATCGAATTATTGTCTATCTTAAAAAAATCCATAGAAAATCAAATGGCTGACTTAAATAAATCTTGGAATGAACGCAATAGTAAATTAGTCAACTTTTCTAAAAAAGAAATCTTAATCATTGCTTCTATTTTAGAAAAAGAATCTTGTGCAAACGAAAGAGAAAAAATATCAGGAGTCATTTACAACAGACTTAAAAATAATATGCTTCTGCAAATGGATTCAACAACAATATATGGTCTAAAAGATTTCAATGGAAACCTTAAGAAGAAAGATTTGAGAGATTCTTCCTTATATAATACTTATATGCATAAAGGATTACCTCCAGGCCCTATTTCAAATCCATCAAGAAACTCAATATTTGCAGCTGCTCAGCCAGAAGAGCATGATTATTTATACTTTGTAGCCAAAGATAAATGTAGTCATGAATTCTCTACTAATTACGACGATCATCTTAAAGCAGTAAAAAAATATCAATTACGCCAATAATGTTTATTACTTTAGAGGGTAGTGAAGGAGCAGGTAAATCTACACTGATAGAGAGCTTAAAAAAATATTTTTTAAATAACAATATAGAATTCATCTTCACAAAAGAACCTGGTGCCACAGAAGAGGGTGCTGAATTGAGAAAACTTCTTCTAGACAAAACTATAGAGCTAGATCCAATTTCCGAAACCTTTCTTCTCCTTGCAGATAGAATTGAACACGTAAAAAAAATCATTAATCCAGCTTTAGAGGAAAATAAAAACGTTTTATCTGATAGATATTTAGATTCCACTTATGCTTACCAAGGAGCAGGAAGAAAAATTAACAAAGAAGAATTAGACAAACTTATAAAACCACTAAAATTTCCAGTACCAGATCTGACTATTTATTTAGATTTACCTGTAGAAGAGGGGCTTAATAGAGCAAAAGGAAGAGATGGGCTCGATAGATTTGAAGAAGAAGAAATAGACTTCTTTGAAAGAATAAGAAATTCATATCTAAAGCTTGCTAAAAAAGATTCAAAACGAATAGTCACGATAGATTCAACAAAAAGCGAAAAAGAAGTTTTTGAATTAGCAAAAAAATATATAGAAAAAAAACTAAATGAAAGCTGATTTTTTTAAAGAATTCAATTTAAACAATATTTCACATGCATACCTTTTTGAGTGTAAAGACTCTAATGAATCTCATAAGTTAACAGATAATTTCATTAAGAAAATTTTA
>QCMR01000009.1 GCA_003213595.1 SAR86 cluster bacterium AG-422-E19
GCATTTGATCCATTGCTAGGGAAAGTTTGAGCTTCAAAAAGAGGATCTATCAATCTCAATACAAAAGGAATATACGAAATAAGTACTGTTGCTGATAAAGCAAAAAGTGCAATGTTCTTTTTTTCTCTACCCTGTGATATTACAACTGCAATAATTGCACCAATGATTGCAGAAACTCCCCCTGCCAGAGGAAATACCGAAATATCTGAAGGAGTCCATTCCCAAAAATAAATACTTATGTAATTGCCTACGCCTGTATTGAGGCCCAGAAATAATGCGTACAGACAACCTCCAAAAAAAATCATAAGCCAAGACTTGTTAGATAATGTTTCTATCACTTCTCTAAAGACTTGTTTTATATCAACATTTAAATTGTCAGAGACAACATGAAGATCGTTTATATGTCTATGAGTGCTTGAAGCCGCAACAAAGCCAAGGACTAAGGTCAGAAAGCCAGCAAAGTATGCTAATTTTTCATATCCTTCAGGATTAAGATATGCTCTTGATCCCATATATCCAGATGTTTCAGGGAGGAAAAACTCTAACATTACAAAGCCTATGAGAATTGCTCCTCCATATCCAAAAAATAAGCCCATAGCATTTAAAGTATTTCTGCGATCGTAATCTTTAGTAAGTTCTGGGCCTAGAGCAGCTCTAGGTGTTTCAAAGAATGTAATTGCTAGTCTTATACAGACCGTTAAAGTTAATAATTTTAAAAACAGATAAGTTTGATCATAAGATGAAGGCGGAACAAAAAGTAACCAGATACAAAATGCCAAAGGAAAAATGCTTGCATAAATAAAAGGATGTCTTCTACCTAATTTTGACTTAAATCTATCTGACCAAACACCTACCAGAGGATCTGATATAGCGTCAAAAAAAAGAGAAACTCCAAGAGCAATAGATGCCAAATAAGGTTCAAGGCCTAGGACTTGATTGTAATAAAGTAATACCCAAGTTCCGAAAATTACATTTTTAATACCAACAACTCCGGAACCAGCTGAATGTAAAAAAAGTGTTACGTTCGAAACATCGATGTTCTTATTTTCTGACATTTAAAAAATTTTAAAAATAATATACTCTAGATGAAAGCAATTATGCACTAATACTAGGGGTGAAAACATGGGAGTTCTAAATAATAAAGTAGCAATAATAACAGGAGCCGGTAGAGGCATAGGTATGGAAACAGCTTTATTATTTGCTAAGGAAGGTGCGAAAGTTATAGTCAATGATTTAGGCGCTAATCCTGACGGCTCTGGTCATGAAAAAATAGCTGATGAAGTTGTAGCTGAAATTAAAGTTCAAGGTGGAGATGCGGTTGCAAATTACGATTCAGTTGATTCCTACGAGGGTGGAATGAATATCTTTAACACAGCAATGGATGCTTTTGGTGCAGTAGATATTGTTATCAATAACGCTGGAATTTTAAGAGATAAAACTTTATTTAATATGGAAGAGTCTGATTGGGATGCAATCATGGCCGTGCATTTGAAAGGACATTTCAACTGCACTCAACCATTTGTTAGATACATAAGAGAAACCAATAGATTGAATTGCAGAATTATAAATATGTCTTCAGTTTCCGGTCTTATTGGAAACTTTGGACAAACAAACTATGGAGCAGCCAAAGCAGGTATCGCTGGTTTTAGTCGATCTTTGTCTATGGAAATGGCTAAATACAAATGTACTGTTAATACAATTTCGCCAGGAGCAGCAACAAGACTAACAATTGATTTAATGAAAGCGGCAGGTAGAGACGTTGATCCTGATGATTGGAGTCAAGGACCACAGCAAATCGCTCCTATCATTGCCTGGATATGTTCTGATGAGGCAAGTGAAATCTCTAATCAGATATTTCATGTATCTTCAGGAACAGTTGGAATCATGCAACAACCAGCGGTAATTAAATCTTTTCAAAGTGATGAGCTTTGGTCTATAGATCAATTAAATCAATTAATGCCAGAACTAATTGAGGCAAAAAAAACTCACGACAAGGAAGTTGAGGAGAAAGGTAAACCTTCTTAACTAGGCTTCAGCTTTATAAATTGATTTTTTAGTCTGTGATAGGACGTTTTTAAGCATCGGCATAAAAGTTTCAATAGGAAGACTCTCATACTCAGGATCAAATGAATTTTGATCGTATTTCGCACAAAACTCTACGCAATCTTTCCAGTGTTCACTGTCTTTGAATTTATCACGCATATGTCTATCAAGCCCAAGAAAATGAAAAAAGTAGTAGCCTTGGAAAATTCCATGATGCTTCAAAATCCAATAGTTCTTTTCTGAAATATAAGGCTCCAATAAAGTAGCTGCAAAATCTGCATGATTCGCAGGGGCTAAAATATCGCCGATGTCATGCAAAAGAGCACAAACAACATATTCTTCATCTCTACCATCTCGATAAGCTCTGGAGGCTGTTTGCAAACAATGCTCATACCTGTCTACTGCAAATCCTCCAAAATCATCTTTTAACATATTAAGGTGTTCGATAATTCTTTCTGGAAGATTCTCTGAATGAACCATCGCTGCTTCTACTATAGGCACATAGTCTTCTTGAGTACCATGAGTCATTTTTGTAAATGTTGCTTTTTTCATATCTCTATTTTCTCTAAATTTTATTCTTCATTCAAATCTTTTTATGCAAATAATTCTCATTGTTATCTTATTTCTCATCAAGAGGTAAAGCTAATTAAGCTGATAAAATAATAAAAAAATGGAGTTCAAAATGCAAAACGAATTAGATCTTAAACAAGTTTGTACAACTTTAAATGAAATTATGGAGTATGAATTAGCAGGTGTAGTTAGATACACTCACTCTGCACTGATGGTGGCTGGACCTCACAGAATACCTATAGTGAGCTTTCTGCAAGAACAAGCTAATGAGTCTCTTCAACACGCTCAGCAAGCTGGAGAACTTCTTACTGGCCTTGACGGACACCCCAGTCAAAAAATAGCTAAGATCGTAGAAACCAATAATCATTCTATAAAAGATATTTTGGAAGAAAGTTTAGAACACGAACTGCATGCTTTAAGTTTATACAAAAAACTTCTCACAATGGTTGAGGGAGCATCCATATATTTAGAGGAATATACTAGAAATTTAATTGGTCAGGAGGAGCAACATCAGCTTGAGCTAAGAAAAATGTTGAAAGACTTTAGTTAGAATCCTGAAGTTTTCTTTTGTACCAATCCAAATAAGTACCAATAACGGAAGAAAACTCTTCCACTTCAGAAAGTTTCATTAAATGATCAAATGTTTTTGGGTAATCTGTGACAAAATTCTCTGAAACAAGATTAAAGCCTTTTTCTTTTAAATCATCTACATAATGACCTTCTCTCAAAAATTGAGAAAAATCACAAAAAAATGATATATCTACAATAGTTAAATGATCAAAGCCTATGAATTTAGAATTTTTTAAAGACTCTTCGATACCATTGAGGAAAAATTTATAGGCTGATTTCATTCTTTGATATAAAGCTTCATTCATATCTTTAAGGCCAAATAAGTATTCTTGATGTTCTCGAGAAAAAACAAGACCTGAGTCTAAGAAACTGTCTACCCTTGAGGCTTCAAAGGCATCTTTTCCATACAAATTATTAATATCATCTTGTCTGGCGATCGCTCTTAAAATACTGTTAGATTCAAATATTCCTATTTTTCCATCCGGGCTAAACGCTGCTGGAACAGTTCCAAAAGGAATTAATTTTATAAAGTCATCGGTTTTGTATAAAGATGAACTAAAACCTCTTTTACCAGTTCTTTCAAATTGTTTTAATTCTTTTTTATCAGAATCTGATAATTTTTTTGGTTCAGAATCCCAAAGCCAATTGGTAATCTCAGAAGGCTTATCACCAATTACTTCAACAGGAATACCAGCAATCTTCGCAGCTATCTCCGCTTTCCAAACTCTTGGATTGGGTAAATAAGAAAAGATCTTGAGTCCCTTTTCCATAGACTCAATTCAAATTAGCGAGGCGAATCTTACCCACATCCAAATTACAATCAACCAACTTGGTAACCATATCAAAGCTCTTAATGGCAGATCACCGATAAAACCGTTAATGAAGATGTGGTACAAAGAATGTGCAACTCTAAGGCCAACAAACCAATATGCTAAGACTACAAAATATGCATCTACTTTTCCTGTGACATACAAAACAACACAAATAGCATAAAACAAGATAGGAAATTCAAAGAGATTTATCAAATTTCTGTCTGCCTGTTTAGTTATTTGTGCTGCAGATGCTGGCAAAGGTATTTTCATCAGTTCACTTCCAGTATGACTTTTATCTACCAGTACGTTTTTAAATCTAATTAACGTGCTTAACAAAAATACCGTTCCTGTAAGCAAAACCATGTAATACATAGGTATAAATATTTCAGCGTTCATTTATTTCTCCCAAAAAAAATTTTATTTTTTATCTTGTTCTCGAGCTCTTAATTTTTCAAGGCTTAATTTGTCCTTTAGACTCATTAAATATGCGGCACCTGCAAGAATAATTACTGCAGCAGCCTCAGCAATGATCATGAAGGCATCCAACTCTTTATTTTGCATGACTATCAAACGGCACAAGGCAGTGATTGCAATAATAATTGGTAGAGTTACAGGTATCCTTGAAGTTGAATAAAAAGCTCCAACCATGCCCAATATCTCTGCATAGATAAACAACATAAATAAGTCAGGTAAGGTAATTTGTCTTGCTAAAAACATCTCATAGCAATACAAAACTGCAGCAATGCAAGTTGATATTCCGATAATCGCTAGTAAAACTTTTTCACTGGCGATAGTGGTCCAATGCAGTCCCTTATTAACTGATTTGTCATTAAGTTTCTCAAACATAAAAATAAGTTTATCTAGTTCTAAACTTCTAGCAAATAAAAATTATATTGAATTATTATTTTTTAAAATTTATCAAGTCTTGAGGCTAAGGGATTTAAAATGCTCATATGTATGAAAAAGCAGCTGAAGATAAATCAAGATTCATTCAAAAAGGGTTGAAAGATTATTCTTCTAAAAGAAATTACGATTTTGGACCTAAATCTAGAGAAAACACATCAAACTTATCAAAGTACATCTCTCATAGGATTATCAACGAATACGATCTTGTAAGAGAAATTCTCTCTGAATACAATCTTCAAAAAGTAGATAAATTTATACAAGAAGTCTTTTGGAGAGTTTATTGGAAAGGTTGGCTAGAACATAGGCCAGACGTTTGGAGGGATTTTGTAGATTCCGACCCAACTTACTCTGAAGAAAAATATAAGAAAGCAATAAATGGAGAGACTGGAATCGAGTGTTTCGATGATTGGGTTAAAGAATTAAAATCAGAAAACTACTTACACAATCACACTAGAATGTGGTTTGCGAGTATTTGGATATTTACTTTAAATTTACCATGGGAGCTTGGCGCTAGATTTTTCATGAAATATTTATTTGATGGAGATGCTGCATCAAATACTTTGAGCTGGAGGTGGGTAGCAGGGATTCAGACGCAAGGTAAAAATTATTTAGCACGAGAATCAAATATAAGAAAATTTACCAATCAGAGATATATGAATACTTCTCTCAATGAGAACGCCCTGCCCTTAGAAAATCCTAAAATTTACTCCCTACAGGATGTAAGACATCTACACGCCACACAAAAATATAAAAATTTAGTTTTATTTGAGACTGATCTAAATGTTAATGAACGTTATTCTTTTTTTAAAAATTACGAAAATATTTTTCTGGTGTTACTAGATAATAAAAATAGAAACATAAAGTTAGATGAAAAAGTCCTTAATTTTAAGAGAACACTGCAAGAGGCTTTTGCAAGTGAGATATCTAACTCTCAAATAATTGATGAAGATACTTTCATGTCATTAAATGCTCAATTTGATGTGTTATATCCATCCATTGGAGAAAACATGGATTTCCTGGATCGAGAATTTAAAGATATTGATAAATTACATTTTATAGGTTTAAAAGAGGATATTTATTGTTGGCAATTCTCAAAAAAAGGTTTTTTTAATTTTAAAAAAAATATACCTGAGGTAATTAATTACTTACTTCATGAAAATGATTTATTTAATTAAATAAGTAATTTATTTTTTATTCTTTGATAGTATTTTTTTATGTATACAAAAAAGTACTCCCAAGACATCAAGATTAATAATCCAGACAAATATAATTTGACTGAAAATATAGTTTGGTCTTCTCCACAAGGTTTTGACTTAACAATGGATGTATATTCTCCAAAAAATATTTCTGTTCATTGCCCTGTCGTAGTGATGTTTCATGGAGGAGGTTTTTTAATAAGAAGAAAAGAAATCCTCAACAATATGGCTCAATACATTGCATCCAATCATAATTATGTAGTCTGTAATGTGAATTATCGATTACTTCGAGACCAAAGTAACACTGTTCTTTTTAATGATCTAATTGGAGATGCTTTTGGCTCTATTTTATGGATTAAAGAAAATATTCATAAATACAATGGTGATAAAGATAGAATTGGAATTACAGGTGATAGTGCTGGAGCCTACATCTGTGCCATGATCCTTAATCTTGGAAAAAAAATAGGAAAAAAAGAAGACTTTGAAAAAGATCATGCTTTTGAGCCTACGTATCTTCCCGAATACTTGTCTTTACGAGAAGTTGCTGACAAAAATCTTTTAGATGTTAAAGCAGCTGTTTTGAGTTATGGAGGTTATGATTTTTATAAATTCGCCCTACATAATGCCGAAACTTACAAAAATATTTTTTGGTGGCTTGCCTTAGCAAAACCAAGAGGTGTATTAGGTAAAAAATTTAATCCTATTGAATACCCTGATATTTACAAAGCAATTTCACCTATCTACAACATACCGGATTCTTCCGAACGAAAATTACCTCCTCAACTTTTAACGGCTGCAACGAAAGACAGAATAACGCCAGTACGAGTGATTAAAGAATATGGAGTAGCTTTGAAGGAAAAAAATCAAGAATTTGAATTCTGGGAGCATTTAAATAGAAATCATGCATATTTAGATTCAGGGAGAACATTAATAGCTGGTAATGATTTCATAAAAGATGGGATACCAGCTTTAAAAGTCATGATGAACTTTTTTCATAAATATCTTTAATTTATTTCAAGAAATTTACCGCATCTAGATGCAAAGCTTGCCAACCTGATCTTTCTGCCATGACAGCAAACATCTCATCGCCTCGTTCCGTCCTTTCAACAATCATGGCAGACATAACTGCCATTAAAAATCCTACAAAAGAACCTCGACGATAATCATTCCATGCCTGTTCGAAAGAATAATTATCATTAACCTTAAGCAAAGCATGATATTCCTTTACTAATTCTTTTTCTGCGCCTGCTCTTTCGTTTGGATCTAGGAAACTGGTAGAAATACAGTAAGCAACATCATTAAGAGGAAGCCCCACTGCTGCAGTTTGCCAGTCTAAGAGAATTGCTCTGTTGTTTTTGTCAGCAAATAAAATATTATCTAGCCTTAAATCTCCTTGAACCAAGGTCATTGGTCCTTCTTTTACTTCAGAATATTTGTCATAGTTTGATATTAATGCATCTCCCATCTCAAAAATATCTTCACTGATTCTTCCTTGATATCGATTTTTCCATTCTGGGTAAACTGCGGGAAGTAAATTAGCAACGAAATCTTTTCTTTCCTCGCTAACACCATAAGTAAGCCAAGAATAAGATAAAAGTTTCTCATCGTTCCAATAACTTTTATGTAAGGCTGCAGCTTCCTTTAAAACCTGAGAAACTTCTTTTGCTGTACAACCATCCATTTGCGGAATTTGCTGAGCAGGATACATATCTTCCAAAAGTAATATTCCGTCGTTTGAATTTGAATCAAAATCTGAAAAATACAACTTTGGTACTCTGGCTAAACATTTATCCGATAAATATTTATAGAAACAGGTTTCTATTTCATATAAATGAAGATTTCTTGCTGTATCTCTACTAGATATATCAGCAGCAGGACACTTAGCTATAAATGATGATGGCAAAATATGATTTTCTTTCCAATCTAATGTCACTCTATAACAATCGCCAACTTGGCCTGAACCAACAGGTTTATAGAAAAAATCGTTTAATTTAGATTCTGACTGATTAAACATTTTAGCTATAAATTTTTTTGAAAATTTATCTGGATGATCAATCATAGGATTTTTAAATTTTTTATAATTCTTTGAAAATTTATTACAATAATTTTTTAGATATGAAAATTTTACTTATTTTTTTAGTTTTTTTTCTAATTTCTTGTTCGGAGAATGTTTTAGATAAAAAATATACTTACTCAGAGGAACAGAATTTATTTCTAGAAACTCTTGGATGGGCAGGTTTTGAGCCATCTTTCATTGAAACTACTTCTCTTAAAGAAAACCTCCATGTGATTTTTGGTTACGGCGGTAATATTCTTGTATCAATCGGAAAAGACGGGACCTTAATTGTTGACAGTCAATTTCCAGATAGCTCTCCTGTTATTTTGAGAAAAATAAAAGAATTAGGTGGGGAAAAGGTAGATTTTGTCATAAATACTCATTTTCATTTTGATCATGCTGAAGGTAACAGAGCATATGGTCCAATGGGAGCTGATATATATGCTCATGAAAATACCCTTGATTACTTTAGGAAAGGAGCATACATAAATCTTGTTGATATTGGATGGCTTCAACAGCCTTATGAAAAAGATGCTATTCCTAATATCCTCTACAAAGAAAAGCTAACCCTTGAAATTAATGATCATGTGGTGGATGTTATGCATTTTGGTCCTGCCCATACGACTGGTGATAGCATCATTTTTTTTAAAGAAGCAAATGTAATCCACCTAGGAGACATTGGTAATCTTGATAACGCTCCATTTATAGATGTTGATAATGGAGGGACAATTGATGGAATGATTTTTACTCTTGAGAAAGTTCTAAATTTAGTAAATGATGAAACTATAATCATTCCAGGACATGGAAAGTTATCAGATAAAAAAGAAATTAAAATTTATTTAAATGATCTTATAGAAGTGAGATCAAAGATTAGGAAGCTAATAAGCGAAGGAAAATCACTTCAAGAAGTTCAAGAGATAAATCCTGCATTAATACATTTTCCAGTTGGTCCTGAATTATTAAACGATAGAGTATTCACATCCCTGCAAAAAAAATAAAAAAAGGAATGTTTTAGGGATTTTTAATTTCTTTCCAAAGAATTCGTAATCCAAAAAAAGCAGGAAGATAGCACAGCGCTGTAAAAATAATAATTTGTCCGAATAATGGAGATTCCCTAAATATTTGAAATGCTGGAAAATCAATCAAGTCGGTTATCAATCTAACGAAGATCAAAATAAAAAGCATGGATGCGCTCCTTAAATAAATTGCAAAAATAAATGCGAACCCTATTGCAAGATTTCTTGCAACAAATAGAGTGGATCCCAAGCTAAGAAAAGTATCGCCAGCTCCTTCAAAAAACTCTGGGTTCAATAATGCAATTAAAGGACCAAAAAACATCGGTGATATTAATAAAAATAAAATAAAAGACAGAGACCATGTAAAAGTAATTTTATTTTTTGATAAAGCCATATTTATTAACTTTTGGTGGAGCTAGGCGGGATCGAACCGCCGACCTCTTGCATGCCATGCAAGCGCTCTCCCAGCTGAGCTATAGCCCCATTAATTTCTTTGGGTACAATCAAAGTAAGAATAAGAATTTACACTGATTACTTTATTATCCCAAACGTTTTTGTTCAAAGAAGACTGAAAGGTTTTTTTATCAATCATAAGTTTATTTTCAATAGCGAAGGTTCTTTTATTCCCTTTGAAATACCTACCTTCGTATACTTTGAGTTTGTTTCTCAATCTATAGGGAATTGCTTCAGAGCCAAAAAAAATAGTTTTTGCCTTAAGATTGATATCAATCACCTCAGTATCATTTGAAGCTTTATCTTTACCCTCAATTCCAACCAAAGTTACATCGCAATCTAAAATAATATTTCTTGAAAATGCCAAATTAGAAAACAGGATACTTATCAAAAGTAACTTAAGAGAAAAAACTACTGCCAGCTTCATAAAAGATTTCAATCTTATCGTCTATGAAATCATTATCAAGTTTATTTAATTTTAAAAAATGATTAATGAAGCCGGTATTTTTTAATGGATTTGATCCAGTTATAAATAACTTTTTAGCTTCCAATAAATTACAGGCAATCATTGTATTTTTTAAATTCATGCTCAGAGTAAGCAATCCAAAAAATTTTACTTCTTCCGCAGTAAGGATAGCAATGTCTGCTTTGATATCGTTGTTCTGAATAACTTTTTTATTAACCACATGACCTTCATGAAAAACACCAAAACCTTCTTTATTCAAAATGTATAAACAATGAGCTGTTGTGTTGTAGGGAAATCCTGCGGGATAAGCTCTAACTTCTAAATTGCCAATTAAATTTGATGATGAAAGTTCGAAGATTTTATTTTTAAGATTTTTTTTTAATAGAATTGATTTGACCTGAGATGAACACCAAATATTGGCTTTTGAAAATTCTTTTAAAGTATTTAAATGAAGATGATCTTCAAATGGTGCGGTAATAATAATATTTTTAACTTGAAAAATTTCATCTTCTGTTAAATGTGATTTTTTTTCTTTTTTTCTTTGTAAAAACCATCCTTTTCCATCTACCAAAGACAAATCAAACCATGGATCAATTAAGAGCGCTTCATTACCCTCTTCAATAAACCAAGATTGATAGTCGTCTGCTTTTTTTACTTTCATAAATATACAAATTAAGGGTATTCTATCTTTTTTAAAGGAAAAAAATGGTATCAGAATACTGAGAGACAAAAGTATATGAGATTAAGTGAGAATTTATCTAAAAACGGTATTGGAGTAGAAGTTACTGACTTTTCTTTAGCCGATTTAACAGAAGAAAATATATCTTTTTTAAGATCTAAATGGGTAGAGTATGGATTGATAGTCTTTCCTAAGCTACCTCTGTCTCATGACGAATTTAAAGACTTTGCCTTAAGCTTTGGCGATTTTGGAGATGATCCATTTATCTCTTCTCTTCCAGATTACCCAAATATTGCTGAAATAAAAAGAAGTGCTAATGAACAAGCTACACCTTTTGGAGGAACATGGCATTCTGATTGGTCTTTCATGAAAAAACCCCCTTCTGCGACGTTATTACATTCAAAAATCATACCTCCAGTAGGAGGAAATACTTTGTTTGCTAACACAGAAAGATCTTTTGCTGCTCTACCAGAAGAGATGAAAAATAAAGTAAGGAATCTCAAAGTAATCCATTCTGCAAAAATTCCTTATGCCGATGATGGTTTTTATGCTCTTGAAAAGGAGGAACGCTCAATGAAAATCCTTCCGTCTAAGGAAGCCAAAGCCACCTTCTCTCATCCAATGGTCAAAATTCACCCTGAAACCAATAAAGAGTGTTTGTTTATTAATCCTGTGTATACCATCAATGTTGAGGGTTTCTCAGAAGATGCGTCCCAACAGCTTTTGTGGGAGCTTTATGAACATATGATTCAAGATCAATTTGTTTATGAGCATGTATGGAATGATGACATGTTAATCATGTGGGATAATCGAACTGTTATGCATCAAGCAACTGGTGGTTACGACGGTTATGACAGATTATTGCATCGTATAACTCTTGCTGCAGTTTAAATACTAATTACCTTTTTCTAGATATCTCAGATCTTGTGTTGATAGCTCAATGTTTGTTGCATTAATACAACTATCCAGCTCAAAAAAATTTCTTGGTCCAACTAAAGGGTAAGCAGATATTTCAAGGTTTACTACATAAGAAAGAGCTATTTGGATTGGTTGACAACCCTTCTCTTTAGCTAATTCAATAGCCCTATCTCTTCGAGCAAGATTAAGCTCATCATGCCAAACCCTTTTTTCTTCTTCATCAGTAGGATTAGCAAAGTGTTCATTTGCAGCAAATTCAACTTTATTAACAAAGAAACCTCTTGCTTGAGAGGACCAAGGGAATAAATGAATATTGTTATCTTTGAGATATTTCAGATAAGTCTCATCACAAGAAAAGCAGCCAGGCCATACGGGTTCAATCATTCTAGCTAAACTAAAATTATTACTTAAGACTTTGAAGCCAGCTTTTTGTTGTTCATGTGCATAGTCATTTGCCGATTTAAAACGCTCTAGTTCCCAATTAGATGCCCCTAATACATCTATTAATCCATCTTTTTTGCAATCATTCAGAGCATCTATAAATTCAGTTACAGGAACGTCAAGGTTATCTCGATGCAGGCAGTAAATATCTAATTTATCGATATTACCTCTTGAAAGAGATTCTTCAATTTGAGGTCTGATTTTATCTGGGTAACAATCTGGAGTGTGTGCGCCTTTACCCAAAACAACTACATCTGTTAAGTTTCTTGAGTTTATCCAATCACCCAAATATTTATCACTCAATCCATGATTATAAATATAAGCAGTATCGAAAACTTTGCCACCTTTGCTGTAGTAATAATCAAACATTGCAAACGCATGAACTTCATTTATTTGGTTATCACATCCAAAAACTATTGGAGAAATTTCTTTTTTCAATTCAGGAATTTTTATTGAATTTAAGTCTTTTGATGGTTTAGAAAAAACTGAACTTTGTAGCGACGATGTATATATTGAGTTAGCAGGATAATCTACGCCCAATTCGTTTAGCCATTTATCAAGCCATATCGAATTACTCAAAGAATCTGCATGAGTCATAAACGTAGATTCAATTTTTCCTATCTTAATACAAGAACTTGCTTCATCAATTTCTCTGGTAAACAAACCTACATCATCGATTACTTCGATTACTTTCTCTTGATTATCTTCTAAAATTTTAATTTCTGCTTTTTGTCCTTGAAATTGGCCACAGTGCCATGGCTCTTTAACAAAAATGTGTTTGTCACCAGATGAAATTCTTAATGAATTTTCATATTCTTCATTAATTGCCGATTTGATTGAAGCTTTAATTTTTGAACTAAATTCAAGCTCTGCTTTTGCGTTTAAATCGATATTATTCGAAGATAGTTCTCCAGAAGCAGATATTTTAAGAGGATCTGCAAAAGAATTTTCAACTAAACTGCCTGCAATCAACCTAGCCATAGATAATGGATAGCATCCTATATCTAAAATTGACCCCCCACCTAATTCTGGATTTTTGAGTCGATGTTTTTCATCAACATCGGCAGTAAAGCCAAAAGAAGATTCTATCAACACCTCTTGACCAGAAAATTCTTGTTTAACTAATTCAAGCATTTTATGAGTAAGTGGGTGACATCTATACATAAATGCCTCCATAAAAAATAGATTAAGCCTCCTCGCTTCATTAAGCAGAATCATCGCCTCAGTTGAATTCATCGTCATTGGTTTTTCACACAGAAGATGTTTACCGCATCTGAGAGTTTTTAGACTCAAATCAAAATGGCTGCTGTGCGGAGTACCAATATAGATAGCATCTATTGAAGAATCGTTCAGTAAAGCATCGTATGAATCGTATGTAGCTACATCATATTTGCCAGAAAAATGTTTTAGATTTTTAGAGGATCTGCTTGCAACAGCTACCAATTTGCCATCTTTAGAATATCTAATTGAGTCGCAAAAAGCTTTAGAAATCGTTCCTGTACCGATAACTCCCCACTTAACCATTTTTCCTTGCCTCAATATTGATAAGTAATTCTTTATGATATTCAGAATTAATCGGATAAAAATACATTAAGAAGATAGAAATAGCGATACCTGATGCGGGAATAAAAGACATAATATTTTTTAAGCCAGCAAGAGTTTCAGGAGTTTGAACTTCATTTGGAGTAAAGTTAATTGAGGTTAATAAAACTCCTAGTATTAAAGCAGCAACTGCAATAGATGATTTTTGAGCAAATGTCATAAATCCATATAGAAAGGATTCACTTCTAATTCCTGATTTCCATTCACCGTATTCAATGGTATCAGGCAACATTGACCAAAATAATACACCTCCCGCTCCTGAGGCAATGCCAATCAAACAAACTATGATAATCAATTCTTGTAGAGAGTTGATTTGATAATAATAAAATAATGCAAATGCAAGAAGTAGTAAGGACATAGAAATTTGCCATGTATTTCTCTTACCAATTTTTAAAGATACGTATGACCAAAAAGGTATTGATGCAAAACTACTAAGCCCACTGAGACCTAAAACCAATCCTTGAAAGTTATGCAAGTCCAAAGCATATTTGATGTAATAAATTAAATTTTTATTAAACATTATCGTGGTAGAACCTAAGATTAGGATTGAAGAAAAGACAATCCAAAAGGGATAATTTTTTAAAATCGATAAAACTAGTTTTGATATCGAAGGATAAGTTTCCTTAACTTCATTTGTAGAGGATTCATTAACAGATGCATATGTAATATAGAGAATAATGATTGCAAAAAAAGCAGCAAAACATGATAAATAAATTATCCCAAGGGATTCATCATTTTGACCAAAGTAATTAATTATTGGAAAACCCAAAGATGACATCAACAGAGTTCCAAATGAAGCTCCGATCATTCTGGCTGTAGTCAACTTTGTTCTTTCTTCGCTATCTGAGGTTATTCGTGGGGTTAAAGAAGAATAAGGAACGCTGACAATCGTAAAGCATGTTCGATGAAAAACGTTAACAAGTAATAAACATAAAAACAGGGATAGTCCTGTAAAAGGAGGCACCCAAAACAATAAAATGAAAGATAAACCTAAAGGAACCGTTCCAAAAAAAATATATGGTCGATATTTACCTCTCTTGGAAGATGTTCTATCTGCTAAGTAGCCCATGAATGGATCAGTAACTGCATCCCAGGCAATTCCAAGAGCATATATCCAACCCGCTAAATATGGACTGATGCCCACAATATCTGTGTAGAAATATAAGAGGTAAAGACCAACTCCTGACCAATAAAGACAAATAGCAATATCGCCGACTCCATAGCCGATTCTTTGGCTATTGGATAATGGGCTCAATTACTTAAAGATTCTATGATTTCTTTTTTGTGTTCGCCCAAAGCTGGAGCAGGTTTCCCATTGAACATTTCATTGCCATCAAATTTGGTAGGATATCTTAAAGCTCGAACCTTACCTTGCGAAGCACTATATATAAGTTGAAAAAGATTGTTTGCTTCAATTTGAGGATGAGTCATCAATTCATCTAAGGAAATTGTTTTAGAGCAAGGTACGTCTTCATTCTGTAATTTTTGAAGAGCATCATCTACCGTTAAGGATTCAAAAATTGTTAAAGATTTTACTAACTCAACCATATTTTCACTTCTTGCAAAGGCATTATTGAATCTTTCGTCTTCAATGTACTCAGGCAAACCTAAAGCTCTGAAGATACCGAACCATTGAGCATCGGATAAAGCTGCAATAGAAAGAAATCCATCTTTGCATTTATATAGACTATAAGACTTAGTTAAAGGTGGT
>QCMR01000010.1 GCA_003213595.1 SAR86 cluster bacterium AG-422-E19
AAGCTGCAAAATCTCCATTTATATTCATTGGCTCTTCTTTAGAAGTCCACCCTATCGGAGAAATGACTGGAATTTTGCCAGCTTTTAGCGGTGTCATTATTTTTTTCTTATCAATGCTTTTTACCAAACCTACTTCACCAAGATTTTTTTTACTGTCTTTTATTGCCTTAATTGGTGAATTCTTCTTTCCAACCAGCCTAATTGTTTTACCTCCCCAGAACTGAATAAGATCCGAAATATCTTTATTTATTTTGTTATCCAGAACCTTTTGAACAATTTTGATCATTTCTAAAGTGGTTTTTCTGATTCCGTCTTTGAATTCGAATTTAATATTATTTTTTATTAACTCAAAGTCTATTTGAGGACCTCCTCCATGAATTAAAATTGGATGGATACCAACAGTTTTCATAAGAACTAAATCTCTTGCAAAGTTTTTTTTTAAAATTTTATTTTCCATAGCATTTCCACCATATTTTATGACAACAACTTTGTTATTAAATTTTCTTATATATGGAAGCGCTTCAGTTAGAACTTTTGAAATATTAATCGCGTTGGTTTCAGAGATACTCATGAGAAGTCTAATTTCAAGTCAATTTCTATTTTAGACAATAACTCTTTGAAATAATTTTTTATTTCCAATAAGTCACTTTCTGTCTCACCCTCAAATCGCAAAACAAGATTTGGCGAAGTATTCGAAGCTCTGATGAGCCCCCAAGAATTTTCGTTTTCAAGTCTAATTCCATCTATGTCTATCAAAACATATCCAGAAGAATTTATTAGAGTTTTTAGCTCATCAATAATTTTAAATTTTTCATCTTCAGGCACTTTCAAATTTATCTCAGGAGTAGAGAAATGCTTTGGATAAGAGTTGAAAACTTCATGAGATGTTAATTCAGTCTTTGACAAAATTTCTATCATTCGCAAAGCGGAATAAATGGCATCATCGAACCCATACCAGTCATCGTTAAAAAAGATATGCCCACTCATCTCTCCACCCAAGAGTGCATTAGTTTCAATTATTTTAGATTTAATGTATGAATGCCCAGTTCGTGACATGATTGGGGTTCCATTGAAATTTTTTATTACTTTCTCTAGATTAGTTGAGCACTTTACATCAAAGACTATGCTACCTTCAGAATTTTTTCTTAATAAATCTTCAGCCAAAAGCATCATATAAGCATCTGGAAAAATTATATTTCCCTTGTTATCTATTAAACCGACTCTATCGCCGTCACCATCAAGAGCTATACCTAAATCAGAATTTGTTTCCAAAACCTTTTTTTTTAAATCTTCTAAGTTTTTTGGATTACTGGGATCAGGATGATGGTTGGGAAAATTTCCATCTACTTCAGAATAAAGCTCTGTAACTTCTAATCCAAGTAGTTGAAAAGCCTGAGGAGCAATCGTCCCTCCAACTCCATTTCCGCAATCAAGACAAACTTTCATCTTGGAATTTATCTTTATCTTTTCTTTAAGTTCTTTTAAATAATCTTCTTTTACATCAAGAGAAGTTAATTTACCCATACCATTCATAAAACTTTCTTTTTCAATCATTGACTTTATTATGTTTATTTTTTCACTTGTCATTGATTTCTTATTGATGACAATTTTTAAGCCGTTGTAGTTTTTTGGATTATGACTTCCTGTAAGTACCACACCATCAGAGATATTTGTCTTGAAAGTAGAAAAATAGAGAAGTGGCGTCGGAACCTCTCCGATGTCAACAACATTACACCCTGAAGACATCACTCCTTTTTGAAATTGATTTAAAAGTCTTGGTCCAGAAATTCTTCCGTCTCTTGCTGTAAGAACAGATGACCTTCCTTCAGAAATAATATATGACCCTATGGCTCTTCCAATCTGAAATATTCCTTCTTCCGTGAGCGCTTCATCTACTATTCCCCTGATATCGTAAGCCCGGAAAATTTCAGAATTAACTTTCATATTAGTTTATCCACTTTATAATGAATTTTTTTTTATTATGACAACTTTGGCAGAAAAAAAAGGTTTTATCTGGTTTGACGGGAAGATTGTAAATTCAGAGGAAGCCAATGTACATGTTTTAACTCATACCTTGCACTATGGCCTTGGAGTTTTTGAAGGAGTAAGAGCATATGAAACCCCAGAGGGTACAAAAATATTTCGGCTGAACGATCATACTGATAGATTATTTTCATCTGCTCTCGCAGTTGACTTAGAAATTCCTTATTCCAAAGACGAAATTAATCAGGCTCAAATAGAAATTGTTAAGCTAAATAATTTAAAAGAAGCTTACATTAGGCCTATGTGTTTTTATGGTTCAGGCAGTTTAGGTTTAAGAGCAGACGATTTAAAAGTTCATACTATAGTCGCAGCATGGGAGTGGCCAAGTTATATGGCTCCAGAGGTTTTTGAGAGAGGAATTAAAGTAAAGATATCTTCTTATAAAAGAGAAAGAGGTAATTTAGTTTCAAGATCTAAAGTAAATGGTAATTACGTTAAGTCCATGATGGCACTAAAAGAAGCCCTCAAAGAAGGCTATGACGAAGCTTTATTATTGGATACTGAAAATTTTATATCGGAAGGATCAGGAGAAAATTTATTTGTTATAAAAAATAATGAGCTTTTCACGCCAAATTTAGAGGCTTCTTTAGACGGTATAACAAGAAAGGCCATCATCTCTCTTGCTGAAGAAATAGGTATGAAAGTGAATGTATCTGACTTAACCGTAGAAGATATTTTATCTGCTGAGGAACTTTTTTTTACAGGAACAGCAGCTGAAGTTGTTCCAATTACTCAAGTCAACAATCAGAAAATTGGCTCCGGAGCGAGAGGCGAGGTAACTGAGATTCTTCAGAAAAATTATTTTGATCAAGTTAGAGGAAAAAGATCCTCTTTCCCAGAATGGCACACACTGGTTAGCTAAAGGACAAACTTGAAAAAACTTAAGATTGCTTTCCTTAGCTATAGAAGCAAACCTTTTTCAGGCGGACAGGGTATTTACGTTAAATATCTTTCCAAAGCACTTAGTAATCTAGGCCATGAGATAGATGTTTTTTCCGGACCGCCTTACCCTGATTTAGACCCTGAAATTAAGTTAGTGAAAATTCCAAGTTTAGGTCTCTACGAAAAAAAAAGTAAGTTTTTTGACGTAAATCCGACTGAGTTACTAAATCCATTGAATTTATTTGAATGGTTGAGTGTGAATTCCGGAGGTTTTCCTGAGCCATACACTTTTGGCAAAAGAATAAAAAAAATTATTAAGAAAAATCTAGATGAATATGATGTTATTCACGATAACCAAAGTCTTGCGTATGAGTTACTTTTTTTTCAAAAGAAAAAGCCTTTAATCACCACAATTCATCATCCAATATCAAAGGACCTTAAATATCAGTTACAAAGTACTGATGATTTTTTTTTAAAACTTCTTATGAGACGTTGGCACTCTTTTCTTGTAATGCAGAAATTTGTCGCGAAAAGACTTAAAAAAATTGTGGTGCCTTCAAATTCATCTTTGGAAGATATAAAAAATGAATTTCAAGTTGATGAAAATAAAATGGAAAGAGTAATGAACGGTATAGACCTTAAATTATTCTATCCAGATTCAAAAATAAAAAAAATTCCTTTTCGACTTGTAACTGTTGCTAGCGCAGATGTTCCTTTAAAAGGTTTAGATTATCTCTTAGAGGCTTTATCCGATCTTATAAAAGTTTATCCAGATATTTCATTATCAATTATTGGAGAACAGAGGAAAGGAGGGCACACCGAAAGATTAATAAAAAAACTTAATTTACAAAAAAGAGTTAACTTTTTTTCAAATTTAAACCAAGAAGATCTCAGATCTACTTATTGTGAAGCTGAACTAGCAGTTATTCCTTCTCTTTATGAAGGCTTCGGATTTGCAGCAATAGAGGCAATGGCTTGTGGAGTTCCTTTAATCTCAACTTCTGGAGGCGCTCTTCCAGAAGTAGTGAAAGATGCAGGAATTATAATTCCACCTAAAAAAATCAAAGAGATTTACAATGCAGTTGATTTTCTTTTGTCTTCCCCAGATAAAGCTAAAGATCTGTCTGAAAAAGCATTAAAAAGGGCCAATTTTAAATTCTCTTGGGAGATAATAGCTAGGAAATTAGAAAAAGTTTATTTAAAGGAAATGGAAAATTTTAAAAATGCAAACAATTAATTTAGAGTATTTAAATCCTGAAAAAGGTTCAAAAATTCTAGATTTGGGCTGCGGACAAGGAAGACATTGTTTCGGTGCTTACATGCATGCAGATGTAGACGTTTTTGGGTTTGATATGAACCTTGTAGACGTCCTTAAAGCTCAAAAAAACTTCGAGGAATTCGATGAATCGACAAGCAACAAAAGCTGCTCTTTTGGTGTAACCGACGGAAGAATACTTCCCTTTAATGACAATTCCTTTGATTACGTTATATGTTCTGAAGTTTTAGAGCACATTATTGATTTTGAATCAGTTATAGAAGAGATAGAAAGAGTTTTAAAACCAGGCGGAATATTTGCAGCAAGTGTTCCTAAATATCTTCCGGAGTGGATTTGTTGGAAATTAAGCAAGGCATACCAAGAAATGCCAGGTGGTCATGTTAGAATTTTTAAATACAGGCATTTTAAAAAATCAATTGAGCAGAGGGGGTTTTCTTTTTTAAAGAGACATTGGAATCATGCTCTTCACTCTCCTTATTGGTGGTTACAATGTATGTTTTGGGAAACAAAAGAAACATCTTGGATCATTAATAAATATCATGACTTTTTAGTTTGGGACATGATGAAAAAACCTTTTTTGACAAAGGTGCTAGAATTTGTCCTTCAACCAATAATAGCTAAAAGTGTCGTTGCATATTTCAAAAAAAAATAATCCAAAAAGTATTTTTGACAGAGCAATTTATTTAAATTTTGCTAAATATATTTTGTCTTGTCAGGATTCAGAAGGTGGTATTCGCTGGGAGCCAAATTCAAAACTGGATCCTTGGGATCATATTGAATCTGCAATGGGATTGGATGTTCTTGGATTTGAAGCTGAATCTAAAAATGCATATAACTGGTTGAGGGCTTATCAAGAAAGCGATGGATCATGGTTATCACTATTTCATTCTTCTGAAAAGAATAATTTGAAAGAAACCAATTTTAGCTCTTATATAGCTGTAGGAATGTGGCATCACTTCAAAAACTTTAAGGATAAGAATTTTCTTGATGAATTTTGGCCAGTTTTGGACGCAGCCATTGAATTTACTCTCTCGGCACAATCAAAACATGGTGATTTTTTTTGGGCAAAAGATAACAAGAATTGGTTAGATGATTCTCTCAAAACTGGATGTTCATCGATATATATGAGTCTTCTTTGTTACAAAAAAATTGCATATGAAATAGATAAGCGGGACAGAGTCTCAGATACTCAAATAAATAATTTAAGAGACTGTTTGAAAAATAAACCTTTTAGATTTGATAGAAATTGGGAGAGCAAGGAACGATACAGCATGGATTGGTATTATCCAATTTTATCTGGTGCGTTCTCTAAATCGGACTCAATTGAATTAATTAGAGATAAATGGAACGAGTTTGTCGTTGAAGGTTTGGGATGTAAGTGTGTAAAGGAAGAGCCATGGGTAACTGCAGCTGAATCAGCAGAATTGGTTTTGGCTTTAACTAAAATTGGCCTAAAAAAAGAAGCAGAAAAAATACTTCAAGATACTTTTAATTTAATTGACGATGATGGTCTCTTATGGACAGGATTCGTTTTTAAGGATAAAAAATACTGGCCCATCGAAAAACCCAGTTGGACAATGGGAGCTGCCATCCTGGCAGGAAATGCAATAAATAAATTTAGTCCTTCAAGTGATTTTTTCGAATTCTGAATCAAATCCTTTTTAAGATTCCTAAAGTTTCATAAATGCCAAGATCATCAAAATCTTTAGATTTTTGAGCAGTAGAGTAAATTTCAAAAGGCGGTCTACCCCCATCCTCCGGATTTGGAAAAACATCATGTATTACCAACAGCCCACCTGGGCTAATTTTATCTTTCCAAGAATTATAATCACACATAGCAGCTTCATGAGAATGGCCGCCATCTATAAATAACAGGCCAATTGATTCAGAAAACGTTTTAGACGCCTCTTTGGAATTATTTATCACAGGAATTACATACTTAAACAAATTCGAAAATCTTATATTTTTCAAAAACTCAGGCAAAGTATTGAACTTTTCTATTCTTTCGTCATAAAGATCTTCGTCATGATATTCTTCCCCAAGCTGATGTTCTTCCGAACCCGTATGGTGATCAACGGTATAAACAAGACCATTTATTTTTTTGGCAACATGTGCAAAATTTAAAGTTGATTTACCACAATAAGTTCCAATTTCTAAAACTGCCCCAAGGTGGTGGACATTTAGAAACAATTCTTGTAGTTTTTTAGCCTCTTTATCACTTAAAAAACCTTTTACGTCTGACACTCAATAATAATATCAATGGATATAGCAAAAAGAAAAGAAGTTGAAATTTTTAAAGACAGTTTTTCTTACATGTATGTAGAAGGTAAAAAACAAGATAAAAATATATTTTTTTTTCATGCGACAGGTTTTAATGCTGAGACTTATATACCTTTCTTTTTAAAACTTGGTGAACTTCTTGATAATCAATATTCGATTTATGCTCTAGATCAACGTGGTCATGGACTTTCTAAAGCATCTGCAATTCCATCAGAGCTAACCTCATGGCAAACCTATTTTGAAGATGGGAAACATTTCATAAAGCAATTCTTATCATCAGAAAATATTTTAATGGGTCATTCAATGGGAGGAGTTGTTGCTGCAAGATTAGCCCATGATTTTGAAGATAAGATTCAAAAAAGTATTCTTATTGATCCTGTTCTTCAACCACAAAGTCTAAAATTCCAATTTCCTTTCTTCAATATTTCTAATAAATCTTTTGTCTCACTATTAAATTTTTTCAAAAAAAACCGTGCAAGTGAGATGATTAATAATGCGAAAAAAAGAAGATCGGTTTTCTCTGATAAAGAAGAGATTTTTAAGCATTATCAAGGGAGAGGCGCCTTTACAAACTGGCCAGAAGAATCTTTAAAAGCATATATAAATGGAGGCATAATAGAAGAGGAAAATAAAATTAACCTCAGTTGTGCACCGGAGTGGGAGGCAAAAACTTTTGCTGTTTCATATGCTGCAAGAACAAATTTTATAAAAAAATTAAGTAAACAAATATATGTTCCATATGCTTCTCAAGCTTCAACGCTCTCACCAGAAGTAAGAGATCTGCTTTCAAGCAATGCTAATTTTCTTTTTGAGAAAATAGATGGCAGCCACTTTTTTCCGATGGAAGAAAAGGATTTAATATGTAGCAAAATTTCAAATTTTATAAGGCAAAATGAGTAAAAGTACCACCATTGAAGATTTTAGAAATCATAAAAAGAAACAAACTAAATTTGCTTGTTTAACTGCATATGATGCATCTTTATCTGCATTAATGTCTAAAGCAGGGGTAGAGTTGATTTTAGTTGGAGACTCTCTAGGAATGGTTGTACAAGGTCACGATTCTACAATACCCGTTTCAATGGAAGATCTTTTGTATCATCTTAGATGCGTTAAAAAAGGAAATTTAGGAAGTCACATAATGGCAGACATGCCATTTATGAGTTATGCAACAGAAAACCTTGCTTATGACAATGCAATGCGCTTGATGCAAGCTGGAGCAAATTCTGTAAAGGTTGAAGGAGGCGAATGGATTCTAAAAACAACTGAACTCTTGTCTCAAAGAGGTATTCCAGTATGTGCTCATTTAGGTCTCACTCCTCAGTCAATTAATAGGCTGGGAGGATATTATGTGCAGGGCAGAGATCTTGAAGATAAAAATAGAATTTTGTCTGAGGCCAAGCAACTTGAGAATGCTGGAGCGGAAATTATTTTGTTGGAATGCGTTCCTGCGAGTCTAGCAGAAGAGATATCGTCCAGCCTTAAAATTCCAACAATAGGAATCGGGGCAGGTTCAGCTACGGATGGTCAAATAATGGTTTGTTATGATGCAATTGGGGCTTACTCCTGGGATGACCAGCCTCAACCTAAATTTGTAAAAAATTTCATGAATGAATCTAATTCAATTTTCGAAGCGTTTGAAAAATATGTTTCAGAAGTCAAAAATTTGAAATTCCCATCTGCCGATAATTCTTTTTAAAAAATTGAAATGAAAATAATAAAGTCTAGCAGTGCACTAAACTCTATTTATTATCAAAATCCTTTTGCTTTTGTTCCTACCATGGGTAATCTTCATGAAGGCCACTTATCTCTGATTAAATTTGCAAAGGAAAATTATTCTGAAGTTATCGCCTCAATTTTTGTAAATCCTTTGCAATTTGGAAAAAATGAAGATTTTGCCAGCTATCCTAAAACACTTGATAAAGATATTGAGCTCTTGGAGGATTTAGAATGCAATTATCTGTTTCTGCCAGAACCAGATTTTGCAGAAAATCTAGAAATCATTAATCCCAATTTCTCTAATGTTATGTGTGGTTTATCCAGACCAACACATTTTC
>QCMR01000011.1 GCA_003213595.1 SAR86 cluster bacterium AG-422-E19
TCTGTTCTCAGAGAATGATTGTCTAATAAATTTTCATTAAGAAATTTTTTTGGGATTTTTATTTCCTTAATAATAATTTTAGCTGAATTCATTCTTCCGCAAAGATAGTCCCAAAAACTTCTTTTTTTAGAATCAAACTTGATTGTAAAATCAACAAGAGAATCAATCTTATTTACTAAACTTAACGCTGTAGCCAAGCCTCCTTCTTTAGGCCTCAAAAGATTTTCAAAAGGACTATTTTGATTATGATGTTTTTTAAGAGTAAATCTTGTTCCTTCAGCAAAACTAAAAACAGTTACAGGATAAAGGGCGTAATGTTTCAAAGCTCTTTTCATTTCTCTCACGTCTTTTCCAGCCAGCTTGGGATTTTTTTCTAGTTGCTTTTTTGTATACCTCTTCAAAAAAGGCATATCTAAAGCCCACCAAGAAAGACCTATAATTGGAACGTAAATCAGAACGTATTTCATAAAGAACTTGAGCATGGGCATTTTTCTATTGGTGATATCCTGCAGAAGAAATATGTCCGCAAATGATTGATGATTTGAAGTAGCTATTGTCCAGCCATCGGACTTGATATTTTCTTTACCAATTATTTGCCATTTGGGATTGTGTAAAGCCTTTACCCAAATTTTATTGGTGAAAATCCATAATTCACCTACTTTTATAATAAATTTTGTAAATAACACTTTAAGTGAAGTGATTGGTAAGAAAAATTTAATTATCCCCAAGGGTATCAACAAACATGACAATATAACTGTGTTCAGTACCAAAATAGTGATAGAAGTTATCCCTATAAGATTTTCAAATAAAAACTTCACTTGTTCTTCTCAAACTCTTTAATTTTAATATATGCCTCTCTTTGTTCTTCTATTGTATGAGGTCTTTTATCCTGGAAAACATATGGATGTCTTCTTATTAGCTTTTCACATAAGTTATCAATTACTTCATTAAAAGAAAATAGTTTATTTTCTTCAGCTATTTTACTCTGGAGAACTATTTGCAAAAGAAGATCGCCTAATTCTTCTTTGAGGTTTTCGATATCTCCTTTTTCGAAAGCATCATGAACTTCTTTTGCTTCTTCGGTTATAAAAGGGATAAGGGTTTTTGAAGTTTGTGATTTAGTCCACTCGCATCCATAAATAGGATCTCTTAATTCAGAAATAATTCTAAGGAGTTTTTCTGTTTTATTCTCATGCACAACTAAATTTTAATAGCCTGTTAATTCTGCATATCTATTTTTATGAAAATTAGAATCTCCAAAAATTTGTTCAGCTACTCTAGCTCGTTTTAGGTAAAGCCCAATATCATATTCATCTGTAACACCTATTCCACCATGCATTTGAACTGATTCATTAGAGATTAAATGAAATACTTCTCCAACTTTAGCTTTCGATAGACTTGCTAATCTCTCAGAATCATTTCCTCCCTCGTCAAAGGAAGTAATAGATTCAATAACACATGATTTGCATAGTTCTAACTCAGAAAACATAATTGCAGCTCTATGCTGAAGGGCTTGAAAGGAACCGATTTTTGAACCGAATTGTTCTCTTTCCTTTAAATAATCAAGAGTAATTTCATAAGCCTGAAGAGCGCTACCTAACATTTCTGCAGAGATTGCAGCTCTAGAAATATCCAGTACTGATTCAATAATTTCATAAGCATTATCTTCTTTACCAATCAACGTATCTGAAGATACTTTTACATTTTCAAATTTCATGTTTGCCGCGTTCCTAGAATCTACCATCTTAGTAGGCGTAATGGTTAAACCCTTGGAATCAGCATCCAAAACAAAAAGAGATATGCCATCCTTGGTGCCTTCTTTACCTGAAGTCCTACAGGCAACAATGACTTTATCTGCAAAACCGCCATCAATTACAAAGGACTTTTCTCCTGAAATGATGAAATCACTTCCATCTTTTTTTGCTTCACAAGATATTTTAACTGGATCATGGTGATTGCTTTCTTCGATGGCAAAGCAAAGTCTCAAACCATCTTGAACAACCTTTATAAGAATGTCTTTTTTTACATCATCGGACGCATGCTTTATAAGACTTACACCTACAACAGCCGTGGAAAATAAAGGTGAAGGAGTGAGAGTTCTTCCAAGCTCTTCTAAAATAGAAGAGATGCCAGCTACCCCAAAATTTGAACCACCAAATTCTTCAGGAACCAAAATACCAGTCCAACCAAGTGATACCATTTCCTGCCAAATTTTATCGTCATAGCAGTTATCGATTTCACTGTCTCTTACTTCACGAAAGTGAGTAGTAGGAGTCTTTTCTGATGCGAATTTTTTGGCACTATCTTTTAGAAAGATTTGCTCCTCATTCAAAACTAATGACATTTTTTTCTCCCAAAGAAATTATTATTATTGAGGCAGATCTAAGACTCGCTTTGCAATAATATTAAGCTGAACTTCAGAAGTTCCGCCTTCAATTGAATTAGCTTTGGTTCTCAGCCATTCTCTTGTAATTGCAAGTTCTGCAGGGCCAAAACCCTCTCCTTCCCATCCAAGAGCTTTAGTGCCCATTGCCTCAAGCATTAACTCATATCTGAGTTTATTGCTCTCACTACCATAATATTTGAACATTGATGAAGCTGGACTTGGTCCAGAATTAGAAGATTTACTTTCTTCGCTTGCTCTTTTCATGGTAAGAGAAAATGCATGAGAGTTAATGTCAAAAGATGCAATTTTTTGTCTCAAGCCAGCATTTGCTAATTTTCCTTCCTCTTCTCCTACATATGTCTTCGCCAAAGTTGCCATTCCAGATGAAATTGTTTGATCTTTTTTCTTTTTGGCAGAACCTGCGCCTCCTAGACCCATTCCAGCAATCATATTTCTCTCATGTTGAAGAAGTCTTTTCGCGACATCCCAGCCTTTATTTAATTCGCTAACCAAATTTTCTTTTGGAACAATCGCGTTATCAAAAAAAGTTTCACAAAAGGGAGATTTTCCTGAGATCAGTTTAATCGGCTTAGTAGTAACTCCAGGTTGATCCATATCTATGAGTAAAAAACTAATACCATCATGTTTAGGTTCTTGCGGACCTGTTCTTACTAAAGTAAAAATCATATCGCAGTCGTCTGCGTAAGAAGTCCAAACCTTTTGGCCATTTACTACAAAATGATCTCCATTATCCTCGGCTTTGGTTTTAAGGCTGGCAAGATCCGACCCAGATCCAGGTTCACTATAGCCTTGGCACCATCTAATTTCACCTTTAACAATTTCAGGAATGTATTTCTTTTTTTGTTCCTCTGACGCAAATTCAAGTAATGCCGGCCCAAGCATCCAGATACCAAAACTTGATAAAGCTGGCCTGGCTCTGATGGCCATTAATTCTTCCTGTAGAATTTTATTTTCGTCAAAACTCAAACCGCCACCACTGTATTCTTTTGGCCATGTAGGGCAGGTCCAACCTTTTTCACCCATTCTTTCTAACCACAATTTTGCATCTGGGTGGGGGAATTTACAGTTTCTTCCACCCCATACTACATCTCCAGGACCCATGGGTTTTCTCATTTCAGGCGGACAATTCTCTTCCAGCCATTCTTTTGTTTCTTTTCTAAATTGATCTAAATTTTCCATAATTATTATTAATGTGTGTTTTTAAGTGATTTTTTGTTTCTAAACGTGTCTAATTGTAGCAATTTTTGATAATTAATCAGCCATGAACTTAGAATTTTTTAGCCAAAACCCAGAATTATTATGGATTTTTACGGTGTTTTATGACCTTACTTTGGCAATAATATTATTTTACTTTTTTGGTAAGAATGGACTCTACACAGCCGTTATTCTAGGAATTATTCTTGCAAATTTACAGGGCGGCAAAGTAAGTGAGTTAACTATTTTTGGAAACACATTTGTAGTAAGTATGGGAGCGATAATGTATTCCGGAATATACTTCGCTACAGACTTACTGAATGAAAAATATGGTAGAGCGGAAGCAAACAGAGCGGTAATAATTGGGGCAGTAGCAAATGTGATAGTAATGTTTACTCTGGTTCTGAGTACTTATTATTTACCATCAGGAATTGCCTCATCGGCCAATGAAGTTCATCAAGCAATATCTACTTTAGCTCTTTACTCGCCTATATTCGTAATAGGGTCTATAACCGCTTACCTGATTAGTCAGACTTTTGACGTTTGGGTTTTTCATAAAATTAAAACCATAACTGGAGAAAAGTATCTTTGGCTAAGAAATAACGTTTCAACTTTAACCTCTCAAGCCCTTGATACTTTTATATATACCTTTGTATGGGTATTGGCAGGACAAATGTCATTTAAAGTAGCTCTAGGAATTGCTCTAACTAAGTACGTTTTTAAGTTTTTTATAGCAATAGTAGATACAATATTTATTTATTTCGTGAGAAACTTTAATCCAAAGGATTTATAAACGACAAATGGATAAAATTTCGTCAATAAACATCATTCATTCCTCAACCAGAGACTACAAAGAAACCTTAAAGAGGTGTGAAAAAACTTTGGAAGAAAATAATGTGGTCGTAAAACACATCGTGGCTAACAAATCTCAAAAAGAATTGAAAAAATTAGAACCATCCGAAGATCTTATTTTGGTAATTGGCGGAGACGGAACAATGATAGGAGCAATAAGAGATCTCTGTCATTTAAATACTCCATTTTTAGGAGTAAACATTGGTAAACTTGGCTTCTTAACGGATTTGCAATTAGGCTCTTTAGAGCTTGAATTACCTAAAATTTTAAAAGGCGATTACCAAGAAGAATCAAGAAATCTTTTAGAAGTTTCTGACAAAAATAATTCTTTTTTTCTGGTAAATGAAGTTGTTCTCCATTCAGGAGAACTAGCAAAAATGACAAGTTTTTCTCTTTCTCCTT
>QCMR01000012.1 GCA_003213595.1 SAR86 cluster bacterium AG-422-E19
AGTAGCGGCGAGCGAAAGCGGAACAGCCCTTAAGCTTTAATTGGATTAGAAAAACGATCTGGAAAGTTCGGCCATAGTGGGTGATAGCCCCGTATTCAAAAATCTAATTTAAGTGAAATCGAGTAGGTCGGGACACGAGAAATCTTGACTGAACATGGGGGGACCATCCTCCAAGGCTAAATACTCCTAGCTGACCGATAGTGAACCAGTACCGTGAGGGAAAGGCGAAAAGAACCCCGGAGAGGGGAGTGAAATAGAACCTGAAATCATATGCATACAAGCTGTCGGAGCCTTAAGAAGTTCTTCGGAACTTCGGGGTGACGGCGTACCTTTTGTATAATGGGTCAGCGAGTTACTGTCTGTGGCAAGCTTAACTTTATGAGGTAGGCGTAGGGAAACCGAGTCTTAATAGGGCGTTTAGTCGCAGGGAGTAGACCCGAAACCGGGCGATCTATCCATGGCCAGGGTGAAGGTAAGGTAACACTTACTGGAGGCCCGAACCCACTTATGTTGAAAAATGAGGGGATGAGCTGTGGATCGGAGTGAAAGGCTAATCAAGCTCGGAGATATCTGGTTCTCCTCGAAAGCTATTTAGGTAGCGCCTCGTGTGTCACTCTTGGGGGTAGAGCACTGTCTCGGCTAGGGGGTCATCCCGACTTACCAAACCGACGCAAACTCCAAATACCAAGAAGTGTTAGCACGGGAGACAGACTGCGGGTGCTAACGTCCGTAGTCGAAAGGGAAACAACCCAGACCGCCAGCTAAGGTCCCAAATTATGATTAAGTGGGAAACGATGTGGGAAGGCTTAAACAGCTAGGAGGTTGGCTTAGAAGCAGCCATCCTTTAAAGATAGCGTAACAGCTCACTAGTCGAGTCGGCCCGCGCGGAAGATATAACGGGGCTAAATCATAAACCGAAGCTGCGGATAGATATTTATATCTATGGTAGAGGAGCATTCTGTAAGCCGTCGAAGAAGGACTGAAAGGTTCTTTGGAGGTATCAGAAGAGAGAATGCTGACATGAGTAACGAGAGATAGGTGAAAACCCTATCCGCCGAATGACCAAGGTTTCCTGTCCAACGCTAATCGGGACAGGGTAAGTCGGCCCCTAAGGCGAGGGCGAAGGCCGTAGTCGATGGAAAACAGGTTAACATTCCTGTACTTCCTATTGCTGCGATGGAGTGACGGAGAAGGCTAGATCAGCAGGGCGATGGTTGTCCCTGTTCAAGGCTGTAGACTTGTATTTTAGGTAAATCCGGAATACTTTAAGTCGAGATCTGATGACGATTGATTTTTTAAATCAAGAAGTGATTGATGCCACGCTTCCAGGAAAAACTTCTAAGCATAAGTAGTAGGGAACCGTACTGCAAACCGACACAGGTGGTCAGGTAGAGAATACTAAGGCGCATGAGAGAACTTGGGTTAAGGAACTAGGCAAAATGGTACCGTAACTTCGGGAGAAGGTACGCCTCTATTACGTGAAAGAACTTGCTTCTCGAGCGGAAAGAGGTCGAAGATACCAGATGGCTGCGACTGTTTACTAAAAACATAGCACTCTGCAAACACTAATGTGGAAGTATAGGGTGTGACGCCTGCCCGGTGCCGGAAGGTTAATTGATCAGGTTAGTCCTCGGACGAAGCTTGTGATCGAAGCCCCGGTGAACGGCGGCCGTAACTATAACGGTCCTAAGGTAGCGAAATTCCTTGTCGGGTAAGTTCCGACCTGCACGAATGGCGTAACGATGGCCATACTGTCTCGACCCAGGACTCAGTGAAATTGAATTTGCGGTGAAGATGCCGTATACGCGCGGCAAGACGGAAAGACCCCGTGCACCTTTACTATAGCTTCACACTGGACTTTGAATTTATATGTGTAGGATAGGTGGGAGACTTTGAAGCATAGGCGTCAGCTTATGTGGAGTCGTCCTTGAAATACCACCCTTATACATTTGAGGTTCTAACTTAGACCCGTTATCCGGGTTGAGGACAGTGTGTGGTGGGTAGTTTGACTGGGGCGGTCTCCTCCCAAAGAGTAACGGAGGAGTACGAAGGTATCCTCAGCATGGTCAGACATCATGCAATGAGTGCAATGGCAAAAGGATGCTTAACTGCGAGACTGACAAGTCGAGCAGGTACGAAAGTAGGTCATAGTGATCCGGTGGTTCTGTATGGAAGGGCCATCGCTCAACGGATAAAAGGTACGCCGGGGATAACAGGCTTATACCCCCCAAGAGTTCACATCGACGGGGGTGTTTGGCACCTCGATGTCGGCTCATCACATCCTGGGGCTGGAGCAGGTCCCAAGGGTATGGCTGTTCGCCATTTAAAGTGGTACGCGAGCTGGGTTTAGAACGTCGTGAGACAGTTCGGTCCCTATCTGCCGTGCGCGTTGGATATTTGAGAGGAGTTGCTCCTAGTACGAGAGGACCGGAGTGAACGAACCTCTGGTGTTCGGGTTGTCACGCCAGTGGCATTGCCCGGTAGCTATGTTCGGAAAGGATAACCGCTGAAAGCAACTAAGTGGGAAGCCTACCTCAAGATGAGATATCCCTGAACCTTCGGGTTCCTGAAGAGCCGTTCAAGACTAGGACGTTGATAGGCAGGGTGTGTAAGTGCTGTAAGGCATTGAGCTAACCTGTACTAATTGCTCGTGAGGTTTAACTTAATACTTTATATTAATAAAGTTTAATAACGCTAAAATTAAATAAAGGATCTACAATACGTAACTAGAATTTTGCCCGATGACATTAGCAAGTGTGTCCCACCTGATTCCATCCCGAACTCAGAAGTGAAACCACTTAGCGCCGATGGTAGTGTGGTGCGTCCATGCGAGAGTAGGACATCGTCGGGCTTCTAGTTAACCTTCTAAAGTACCTATTGCCGTAGCGAATTCTCTATTTTCAGGATAGACCACTTCTAATCCTGAGAAATCGATCCATTTTGTAAGAATTTCTTTGTATAAAGAATAATTAGGAGATCTCCCTACAACTACTATTTTATTTAATTTGGCTGCCAGAGCTGTAGTGGCAGCTAACCTT
>QCMR01000013.1 GCA_003213595.1 SAR86 cluster bacterium AG-422-E19
GCTCCGTCTTTTAAAGCCATCGAGGAGGCAACTTTAAAAGCTATCTCTGAAGAATCTACATCGTGAAAAGATCCATCATAAACCGTTACTTTTACATCGATCAAAGGAAAACCACCTAATATTCCTGATTGCATTTGTTCGAAGGCACCTTTTTCGACGGCCGGAATGAATTCTCTTGGAATGGTTCCTCCAACAATTTTATTCACAAACTGAAATACTTCATTTTCATCTTCTTTTTCAGATTCTGTTAAAGGCTCTATTTTTAACCAAACATGACCGTATTGACCCTTTCCTCCAGATTGTCTGACAAATTTTCCTTCAGATTCAACATCTTTCTTAATTGTTTCTCGGTATGCTACTTGAGGTTTACCGATGTTAGCTTCAACATCAAATTCCCTTTTCATTCTATCAACAAGGACATCTAGATGAAGTTCTCCCATACCAGAAATAATTGTCTGACCCGACTCTTCATCGGAATTCACTCTAAAGGATGGATCTTCTTGAGCAAGTCTTCCTAAGGCTGTAGACATTTTTTCTTGGTCTGTCTTTGTTTTAGGTTCAACTGCAACAGAAATAACAGGTTCAGGGAAAGTCATTTTTTCTAGGATAATTGGTTTTTTAAGATCGCATAAAGTATCTCCTGTTGTTACGTCCTTCAAACCAATAACTGCAGCTATGTCACCTGCTCTAACTTCTGATATTTCACTTCTATTGTTGGCATGCATCTGAAGCATTCTTCCGATTCTCTCTTTGGATCTTTTTGCAGGAGAATAAACGGCATCTCCAGAATTTAAAACTCCCGAATAAACTCTTACAAATGTTAAAGTTCCAACAAAAGGATCTGTTGCGATTTTAAAGGCCAAAGCAGAAAAAGGCTCTTCATCGCTTGATGATCTTTGGTCGGTTGTTTCCTCATCCTCCAAAATACCTTGTATTGCTTCTACTTCGTCAGGCGAAGGGAGAAAGTCAATTACACAATCCAACATTGGTTGAACGCCTTTATTCTTAAAGGCAGAACCGCATATAGTAGGAACAATTTCATTGTTTAAAGTCCTAATCCTGATACCTTGAATTATTTCTTCAAGAGATAAGTCGCCATTTTCCAAATATTTTTCCATTAATTCTTCACTTGCCTCTGCAACTGACTCAAGCATCGCTTCTCTATATTCATTTGACTGATCAAGAAGGTCTGATGGAATATCTTCTTCTCTATAAGATGTTCCCATATCATCTCCATCCCAGTAGAGAGCTTTCATTCTCATCAAATCAATGATTCCTTTAAAATCATCTTCTGCACCTACAGGAAGTTGTATGGGAACAGGAGTAGCGCCTAACCTATCTTTAATTTGGCCAACAACTCTTAAAAAGTCAGCTCCGGCTCTGTCCATTTTATTTACAAAAGCTATTCTAGGAACTTTGTATCTATTTGCTTGCCTCCAGACAGTTTCTGATTGAGGTTCTACGCCAGAGCTTCCGCAAAAAACAACTACAGCGCCATCCAAAACTCTTAAAGATCTTTCTACTTCAATAGTAAAATCAACGTGTCCAGGGGTATCGATTATATTAATTCTATGTTCATTAAATTGACTTCTCATGCCTTTCCAAAAGCAAGTTGTAGCAGCAGAAGTAATGGTAATACCTCTCTCTTGTTCTTGTTCCATCCAATCCATTGTGGCAGCACCATCATGAACTTCACCTATTTTGTGAGATATTCCAGTATAAAAAAGAACCCTTTCAGTTGTTGTGGTCTTACCAGCATCAACGTGCGCGCAAATGCCAATATTTCTATATAAGTTTAAAGGAACTTTTCTTGTAGACATTGATTAAAATCTAAAGTGAGAGAAAGCTTTGTTTGCTTCAGCCATTTTATGAGTATCTTGACGTTTTTTTACTGCCTCTCCTCTTCCGTCAGCAGCATCAATCAATTCTCCAGCCAGTTTTGTAGACATATTTTTTTCAGATCTTTTCTTAGCACTTGAAACGATCCATCTCATTGCTAAAGCAAGACGTCTTGAAGTTTTTACTTCTAAAGGGACCTGATAGGTAGCACCACCAACCCTTCTGGATTTAACTTCAACTTGAGGACCAACTTGATCTAAAGCTTCTTCAAAAACTTCAAGTGGATCTCTTTTTGATTTTGAAGATACTTGATCTAAAGCAGAGTAGATAATTTTTTCAGCTGTACTTTTTTTTCCTCTTTGCATTAAGTTATTTACGAACTTAGCAAGTTTTACATTCCCATATTTTGGATCGGGGATAACATCTCTTTTCGGGACTGGTCCTTTTCTAGGCATTATTTAGGCCTCTTGGATCCATATTTTGATCTTCGTTGTTTTCTGTCTTCGACACCCGTAGTATCCAATGTACCTCTAACAGTATGATATCTAACACCTGGAAGATCTTTAACTCGACCACCTCTAATTAAAACAACAGAGTGTTCTTGAAGATTATGGCCCTCTCCACCAATGTAGGAAATAACTTCATATCCAGAAGTTAATCTTACTTTGCAAACTTTTCTTAAAGCCGAATTAGGTTTTTTTGGCGTTGTTGTATAAACCCTAGTACAAACTCCCCTTTTTTGCGGAGAACCCACCAATGCAGGCACATCACTTTTAGCTTTCTTGACCTTTCTAGGTTTTCTTATTAATTGATTTACTCTTGCCATATTTAAGTGCGCGATTTTAATGAGACATTGTCATTTGGTCAAACTATTCTTCACTGGTAGATTTACTTTGATCAGTCTCAGTATCAGCGATTACTTCGCTGAGCTCGGATTCAATATCTGAGACTAAATCAGCTTGTCCTTGAGAGGCTCCATATCCAGTTCCAGCAGGAATAAGCCTTCCTATCACAACATTCTCTTTAAGGCCTCTTAACTTGTCTATCTTTCCAGTTACAGAGGCTTCGGTAAGAACTCTTGTGGTTTCT
>QCMR01000014.1 GCA_003213595.1 SAR86 cluster bacterium AG-422-E19
GATATCAGGTCTTATTGAAATATTTTTTAGATTTTCATCAGAAAAGCTGTAAGCGTAATCCTTAAGAGATTCGTTAAAATTTCCACCTATAATCTCAGAAAATTCAATGAGAGAGGGAACAACAAGTTCACAATTGTTTTTGTAAAAAAAATCTAGAAAAAGTGAGCGAAGCTTTTCAAGCTCTTCGGCTTTAATACCTACAAAATCTTCCGTTCCATCTGGAAGACCTGAGTTGGATGAAGACATTATTAATTATTCGGATTTTTTTCCTTTAGAACTATCCAAGTACTTGAAAAAATCACTGTCTGGATCTATGAGAAGCACATCAGATTTATTTTCAAAAGTAGATTGATAAGCTTTTAAACTTCTAGTGAATTCATAAAATTCTGGATCCTTGTTATAAGCATCGGCATAAATACCGGTAGCTTTGGCATCACCATTTCCTCTAAGTTCTTCTGCTTTTTTATAAGCTTCGGCGAGAATAATTGTTCTTTCACGATCTGCATTTGCTCGAATACCTTCTGCAATTTCTGTACCTTGTGCACGAAGTTCTTGAGCTAATCTCTCTCTTTCAGTTCTCATTCGGTTATAAACTGATTCATTCACCTCTGTTGGTAATTCAATTTTTTTAACTCTTACATCTAGAACTTCAATTCCGAGTTCACCACCTGCTACGGTATTTAGATCGGTTGTTAGAATATTCATTAATTCGTCTCGTTCGCCAGAAACTACTTCTTGGACAGTTCTAGTACCAAATTGGTTCCTGAGACCTTCATCCACCCTTTGGGTCAATAGGGTTCTCATTGCACTTAATTGCCCACCAGATGAAGTAATATAAAACTGCTCATTATTTGTGATGCGCCATTTAACAAAAGCATCAACAATAAGTCTCTTTTTTTCAGCAGTAAAATAAGGTTGCGGGAGAGCATCAAGTGTTAAAACTCTTGAGTCGAATTTTTTGACTGTATGATAGATAGGCACTTTGAAGTGCAGACCTGGATTAATTTCGGGTTCAACAATTTCACCAAATCTAAGCAAGATTGCAGTTTGTTTATCATTTACTATATAAATAGCATTGCTAAGAATTACAATAATAATTAAAGCAATAATTCCTATATTTAGATTCAATGACTTCATGTTACCTTCTATCCTGTCTTCTTCTTAATTCTTCTATAACTCGGTCTGTGATCGCTTGAATGTCTGACCCAAGGGTAGTTGATGTCGTAGATGATGGGTTTTCATCTCGAGATCTTCTGTTGGGATCTAATGAAGCGGCTGCAATTTGGTCTAGAGGTAAATAAAGAATGTTGTTACCCTCTTTGACATCAATCATGACCTTAGTACTGCTATTCATAACAGACTGAACTGCATCTAAATATAATCTTTGTCTGGTAACTTCGGGAGACTTTGAATATTCAACTAGCAGTTGATCAAATCTTGAGGCTTCACCTTCAGCTTCAGATATTACTTTTTGTTTGTATCCTTCAGCATCTTCAACGGCTCTTTTGGCTTCACCTCTTGCTATAGGTACAACCTCATTTGCATATGTCTCAGCCTCGTTTCTAAGCCTAACTTCGTCTTCCCTTGCTTTTACTACATCATCAAAAGCTTCTTTTACTGCATCAGGAGGCCTTGATTCTCTAATTGATACTGCTACAACTTCAATACCGGTTTTGTAAGTATCCAATCTGGTTTGTAATCTAGACTTAACATCCATGGCTATTTGCTCCCTACCTACAGTCAAGGTGCTGTCCATAGTAGTGCTTCCCACTACATGTCTTAATTCTGCTTCGGAAGCTTGAGCCAAACTGTCTTCAGGAGCCGATGCTTCAAGAAGAAAAAATACCGGGTTGGATCTTTTGTATTGAACTGCAACCTCAACGTTAACAATATTCTCATCTTTTGTAAGCATTGAAGAATTCGTTGTGTGTGTGAATAGTTTTTCGGTGTTTACAATAAATCTGTTATCAATAAAGGGTGGATTCCAGTGAATCCCAGGTCCCTTGGTGATTGAATATTTTCCGAATCTCAAAATGACAGCCTCTTCTTGAGCATCAACTGTATATATTCCAAAGGCTGAATATAAGAGTACTACAGCAATTAAAATAGAGGGTAGGATTTTTTTAATACCTCCGCCTCCACTTCCAGAACCGCCTCCAAAAATTGAATTAATTTGCGCTCTAAATTTTTTGATTAGTTCATCAATATCAGGGGGAGGATTATTATTTCTACCCCACGGATCTCTAGAACCATTATTATTTCCTTGATCATTCCATGACATGTGGCCATTCTAAGTTGTTAATTGCAATAATGGAATTCAATTTTTGATGATAGATAGAATCTTCATAACCTTATC
>QCMR01000015.1 GCA_003213595.1 SAR86 cluster bacterium AG-422-E19
TTTTTCCTGATCGCGTTTTAGGTAAATCGTAACAGAATTGAATGGAATCCGGTTTTGCAATTGGACCAATTTCTTTAACGATGAGTCCAATTAATTCTTGATGGATTGCATCCGAGGCTTGTGCTTCTTTCATAAGGTTCACATAACAATAAATTCCTTGTCCCTTGATTTCATGTTCAAAACCAACTACGGCAGCTTCTGCGACTGCATCGTGTAAAACCAGAGCACTTTCTATCTCTGCCGTACCCAAACGATGCCCAGAAACATTTAAGACATCATCAACTCGTCCTGTGATTCTATAAAAACCATCTGCATCTCGCTCAGCACCATCTCCTGTGAAATAAAAACCTTTGTAAGTTGAGTAGTAAGTTTCAACGCATCTCTGATGATCTCCATAAACCGTTCTGATTTGTGATGGCCAAGAACTTTTGACAACCAGATTGCCTTTACCCGGTCCTTCGATTTCATCACCTTCTTCATCCACAAGCGCAGGATTTATCCCAAGGAAAGGTTTACCAGCACAACCTGGCTTTTGATCAGAAAATCCTGCCAAACCGGAAATCATGATGCTACCGGTTTCGGTTTGCCACCAAGTGTCGACTATTGGACATTTGCCTTTGCCAACCTCATGGTAATACCACTCCCAAGCTTCTGGATTTATAGGCTCTCCGACCGTACCCAATACTTCCAAAGAATCTCTTGAAGAGGATTGCAAAGGCTCATTGCCATGGGCCATAAGTGCTCTGATCGCAGTAGGGGCGGTGTAGAAAATATTAACTTGATGCTTATCAATCACATTCCAGAATCTAGAAACATCGGGGAATGTCGGTATGCCCTCAAACATCAAAGTGGTTGAGGCATTTGCTAGAGGACCATAGACAATATAAGTATGACCTGTAACCCAGCCGACGTCAGCGGTGCACCAGTAAATGCTGTCTTCTTTTATATTGAAAATGTATTTGTGGCTTAAGGCTGCACCCAACAAATATCCTCCGGTGGTATGGAGGACTCCTTTGGGTTTTCCGGTTGAGCCAGAAGTATAAAGAATGAAAAGCGGATCTTCTGCATTCATCTCTTCACATGGACAATCTGCATCAAACTTTTCAATATTCAGGTAATAGTCGACATCCACTTCATTTTCTTTAATAACAGCGCTTTTGGTTCGATTTACGACTATTACGCTGTGCACATTAGGGCAGTCCTTTAGAGCTTCATCCACATTATTTTTTAGCGGGACAAGTTTTCCTCCTCTAACTCCTTCATTTGCGGTTATGACTGCGGAGCAATCAGAGTCTAAAATTCTATCTTTCAGGGATTCAATGGAAAATCCTCCAAAAACCACTGAGTGAATTGCACCAATTCTGGCACAAGCCAGCATCGCATAAGCTGCCTCAGGAATCATCGGCATATAAATGCAAACTCGATCGCCTTTTTTAATATTTCTGGATTTTAAGAGGTTGGCAAACTGACAAACGTATTTATGTAACTCTTGAAAAGAAATTTCTTTATTGTGATTAGGATCATCACCTTCCCAAATGATTGCAGTTTTATTCGCATGAGTCTCCAAGTGACGGTCAACACAATTAAAACAAGCATTCAATTTTCCTGTTTTGAACCAAGCTACTTCGCCTGCTTCTAAATCAGATGCAGCCACTTCATCCCAATTTGAAAACCAATCTAAGGTTTCTTCAGCTTTTTTTTGCCAAAAGCTCTCTGGATTATTTATTGACTCTTGATATTCAATATTGAAATCTTCTTCAGAGATTATGGAATTTTTCTTTTTTGTTTCACTTACCGAATAAGTTTTCATTAAATAATTCTATCTTGAAAACTTTAGTCAAAGCTAAAGTTTTTAAATTCTTGAGCTTGGCAATTTATTTCTTTGAGCGGGTTTATGAAAAAGTCTCGATTTTGCCAATCGTAGTGCGGCACTTTTAAAAGAGGTGTTTGTATTGTTTCATCATCAAAAAATACAATATCTATATCAATGGTTCTGGGCTTCATGTGAGAATCTTTTTCGCGTTTGAGTTTCGTTTCAATTTTTTGTAGATGCTCAAGAAGCTCCAAAGGCGAGAACTTCGTTTCAACTTCCAAAGCAAGATTGAAAAAAAATGGCTGATCAATTGGACCGTAAGCAGGAGACTTATAAATTTCGCTTTCTTTGAGAATTTTTGTTTCAGAAAGTGCTCTTATTTCTGTCTTGGCATTTGAGAGATTTGTTGATCGATCCCCTAAGTTAGAGCCTAAAACCAAGTACGCAAGATGCGACGACATCAACCGAACTGTTGTTTCTCTTTAATTTCGTCGACGGTTTTGCAATCGA
>QCMR01000016.1 GCA_003213595.1 SAR86 cluster bacterium AG-422-E19
GAAGTGAGATACCCTTCCCTCTCAGGATTTGATTTAGAAGTTACGGAATACATAAAAAAATGAAAACTTCTAAAACTGAGATTAATAAACCCTCATCTGATTTGCATAACGTTAAGATTGCAGTAGTAAGTACAAATTGGAATGAAGAAATTATTAAGCCAATGCTAGAAGATTGTCTCTCTATGCTTAATGAATATAATATTGAGAACAATACTTTTGTTGTTCCTGGAGCATACGAATTACCTTTTATGGCGCAAAATCTTTGCACTGAATACGATGCAATAATTTTGCTTGGATGCATTATCAAAGGAGAAACGCCGCATTTTGAGATTATTTCTCAGAGTATCAGCGATAAGGTTTTGGAAACATCTTTGGATAAAAATACTCCTATTATTTTTGGTGTCTTAACTACCAATAATGAAAGTGAAGCAGAGGAAAGAGCAGCTTCTAAAGGATCTGAGTTTGCTTTGTCTGCCCTAAGTATTTTGGATACGCTCAAAAAGATAAAGTGAGAACTAGCCCTTCCCCCACCAAAACAAGGGAGTTGGTTATCCAAGCTCTATATCAAAAAACCATTTCTGGAGATTCCAACACAAAAGTTTTAAAAGAACTCAAGCAAACTCAAAA
Organism: SAR86 cluster bacterium AG-422-E19; assembly: GCA_003213595.1. Classification (GTDB taxonomy): domain Bacteria; phylum Pseudomonadota; class Gammaproteobacteria; order Magnimaribacterales; family AG-339-G14; genus MEDG-81. The sequence continues at coordinate 628 of QCMR01000016.1, forward strand.
AAATTTTAAAACCGACAAAGTTGCTGAAATCGTTAAAGATATTAAAAGTCTAGAACAAAATTTTTTAGAAACCATAAGCAAATTTTCAAATATTCCCACCTCAAGAATAGGAGAAATTGAACTGTCTATTTTATATTTAGCTTTGTATGAAATTTCACAATCTAAATTGGATAAGCCAATCATCATCAATGAAGCAATAAAACTTGCAAAGAAGTTTGGGCAGAATTCCAGTCACAAGTTTATAAACGCAGTCTTAGACCAAGCTATCAAGAATAATTGAATTACCTTTCTATGGTGCTGTAATCGTCAGGGCCAGTGGAAATAATTTTTACAGGTACCTCGCAAATATCTTCAATATAAGAAATGAAATCTTTCGCCTCTTTTGGCAGCTCTTGATAATTTGTTAAATTTTCTGTTGGAGATTCCCATCCAGATAAAGTCTCATAGATAGGTTTAGCATTCTCTAAGTTCATACATTCTCCAAAAATAGAATCATCATTATCTTCGTATGCCTTACAAATTTTTATCTCTTCAAGGCCATCAAGTACATCTATTTTTGTAAGACAAAGTCCTGAAATACTGTTTGTTTGAATTATCCTTTTCATTAAAACTGCATCAAACCAACCACATCTTCTTGGCCTGCCAGTAGTTGCTCCAACCTCTCCTCCAGTTTCAGCAATATATTCTCCCAGCTCATCATAAATTTCAGTTGGCATTGGGCCCTCCCCAACACGAGTCACATAAGCCTTAACTACGCCCAAAATATTACCTACGTCCAAAGGCCCACACCCTGCTCCAGCTGCTATGCCAGAGGGAGAACAATTGCTTGAGGTAACAAATGGATAAGTACCCTGATCAATATCTAATAAAGCTCCTTGAGCGCCTTCAAATAAAACCGATTGTTCTTCTGAGTTGATTTTTTTTATTAGCATAGATACATCAGCTAACATTGGTTTTATTTTTTCTCCATAAGCTAAGTTTTCATCTATAAGGCTATTTAAAGACAAAGCTTCTTTGCCAAAAAACTTCTCGATCGTAAAATTATAAAAGTCCAGGGTTTCTTCCAATAAAGGCCTTAATTGATTTTCATGAAGGGTATCAACAACTCTTATTGCTCTTCTAGCAACTTTGTCTTCATATGCTGGACCTATGCCTCTTAAAGTAGTGCCAATGGTTTTTTGACTATTAGATTTCTCTTTATAAAGATCTATTAATTGATGGTAGGGCTGAATCAAAACACAAGCAGGACTAATCTTTAATCTATCAGTTATGCCTGAAGTAAAATTGCTTATTTCATCTATCTCAGAAAAAAGGGCCTCATATGAAATAACCACACCTTTTCCGATAAGGGATAGCGAATCTTTATGACAAATTGATGAGGGCAATAAATGAAGAACAATTTTTTTTCCATCTACAATTAGTGTGTGGCCAGCATTATGGCCACCTTGATATCTACAAGCAGCACCAAAATTACTTGCTAAATAATTTACAATTTTTCCTTTCCCTTCATCACCCCATTGCAGTCCTAAAATAGCTGTATTCGAAAAAGTCATCTTTATTTATTCAACTTTGTAAGAGAGGAAACATTAACATCAAAACCAATTGCCTCTC
>QCMR01000017.1 GCA_003213595.1 SAR86 cluster bacterium AG-422-E19
CGCTCTTGCATCAAGCCTAAGCTCTGGATGTAAATATTGTCAATCACATACTTCGCATGGCGCAGAAAGAGCAGGAGTGTCAGTAGAAAAAATCTTATCTATTCTTGACTATCAAAATAGCGATCATTTTTCCAAGAAAGAGAAATGTGTTTTAGATTTGGCTTTTGCTTCAGGAAAAGTTCCTAATGAAGCAAAAAAAGAGCATTTTGATAAATTGAAAAATCATTTTAATCCCTCTCAAATAACGATTATTGTTTCAGTAATCTCTTTATTTGGTTTCTTGAATCGATGGAATGATACTTTTGGAACTCAAATAGAAAATGTTCCAGGAGATTTTGTGAAAAATAAGCTAATTCCTAAAGGATGGGTTGAGTAAATTTATTGCCTCATTTTTGAACATTATTCCTAAAAAAAATAATACATAATAATTTTTTTATTTAATATTTATGGAGAGAAATATGAAAATTAAAATTTTATTAACTTTATTAATAACTAGCTTTTCTGTCAGCTCATTTACAGAAGTTGCTGAATGTTATAGCTGGAATGCTAATCCAGGTAAAAGTGCTCAATTTATGAATACTGTTCAAGAGGCTGCTGTAATTCATACTAAATTAGGTGCCAATATTGGTGTTTATGCTATGAATGTTGGTGGAATTGGGCAAGAAATTCAATATTGTATGAGATGGGATAACCTTTTGGATTGGGGTAAATCAAAAGACAAAATGGCTCAATCACAAGAGATGCAAGCTTTTTTTGCAAAAGCTTCTCAAAATCCTACAGGTACTCTTGTAGCAACAATTTCAGGAGCTAATCTAGATCAATCTGCAAAAGCAGATTTATTTGATAAGCCAATGGCTTTTCAGGTACAGGTATGGGAAGTTGCTCCGGGCAAGACTTTAGAAGTTATCGCGAATTTTCAAAAAGCAGAAAAAATAATTGAATCTCTTGGTTTGCAAGTTGAAATCTACCAAGAAACTGCTGGAGGAAATGGAAAAATGCATTACGTTGTTTCAGCAGATAATTGGACTAAGCTTTCAGAAGGCTTCGCTGCATTAGGAACAAGTGATAAATGGAATAAATTTGTTGCTTCTGTATCACCAAATGTTGCAAAACTTATATCTACTCATAACGGTTCATCTATGAACTAAAATTATATATTATGAGGCTCTTAACTGAGCCTCATAATATTTCTAGGGAGGGGTGGCAGAGCTTGGTTGAATGCACCGGTCTTGAAAACCGGCAGGTCAGCAATGGCCTCGTGGGTTCGAATCCCACCCCCTCCGCCAAAAAAATCAAAAAAAATTTTTTCATAATCTCTAGAACTAAGAGAATTTTTTTTTATGAAAACATAGTCTTAAAACTAGTAATTTAGCTATTGCAAAGAATAATAATTTGCATAAAATAATTTTTAAGCTTTAGTGAATGATTTGCTAACTCGAGACGGTAAAAGGGAAGCTAAAGAATAGAAGGAGAAGGGTGAGAAGACGTAAGAAATTTCGCCACCTACAGGGAGAAGGGTTTTTCGCCTGTGCTAGTCAACCCACTAGACCCCTTTAACTTCGGTTAAAAAACACCACTTCGTTGGTGTTTTTTTTTATACTAACTAAATGTCTTCTGTTTTAACTGGAATCACCACAAACGGATCTCCGCATTTAGGAAATTATGTTGGAGCTATGCGTCCAGCAATAGAATTATCTAAAAAATCAAAATCTTTTATTTTTTTAGCTGATTATCATTCTTTGATAAAGCAGCAGGATCCAAAGCTTACTCATCAATCTACTCTTTCAATAGCAGCAGCTTGGATTGCTTGCGGTTTGAATCTTAAAAATACGATCTTCTATAGACAATCTAGTATTCCTGAAATTATGGAATTAAATTGGATACTCACTTCTATTACTCCTAAAGGATTAATGAATAGGGCTCATGCTTATAAAGCAATGCAGGATACAACGAGTGGGAAAGATAAAGACAAAAACGTTCAAATGGGTTTGTTCAATTATCCCATCTTAATGTCATCCGATATTTTAATTTTCAACGCTGAGTTAATTCCTGTCGGCAGTGATCAAAAACAGCATATTGAAATGACAAGAGATATTGCCAATAAATTCAATTTAACCTATG
>QCMR01000018.1 GCA_003213595.1 SAR86 cluster bacterium AG-422-E19
AATGCTCACATTGTCGATGGTCGTGTGCCCCATTCCGTTTTAATAGAACTCTTGACTGATAAAGGAGTAGGTACTTGGATAAGTAAGTAAATGGAAAAGAAAAAACAGCGAAAATTAATAATTATGCAATCTCTTGCTGCAATGCTTGAAGAAAGAGATTTATTGAAAATTACAACTGCCGAATTAGCTAAAAGATCAGAAATTACTGAAGCAGCAATTTATAAACACTTTCCCAGTAAAAGAAAAATCTTTGAGGAATTAGTCGTTTTTTTTGAAGAGAGTGTCTTTACGAGAATAAAAGTAATGAAAGAAGAATCAAAACCAGAGGATTTTCCAGGGCAATTGATTGCGCTTGTTTTGAAATTCTGCGAAACAAACAAGGGTTTCTCGAGAATTCTAACTCGAGAAGTTTTCACCGCTGATGAAGTAAAAATAATAGATAAAGTTTTTAACTGTTTTGAGAAAATAAATATAGAAATAAGGCAGTCGCTTCAAGAATATGAAAGAACAACTAAAAAAAAGCTTAATTTAAATTTAGCTGCTTCATGCGACCTTCTTCTTTCCTGTTTGGAAGGACAAATTCAATCCTTTGTGAGAAGTAAGTTTAAAAAAGATTTAAGTGGTTCATGGGAAGATCAGTGGAACTTCTTAAAAAAAGCTATCTTCGCTAATTAAGAAAAAGTTCAAATTTGACCCTTTCATCTTCAGGTTTCGCGAGTTCTCCCGTTTCTAGATTTATTTTCCTTGCAATTAAACCTGAGGGTTTTTTGAATTTACCTTTTGGAATTGTATCGATGATTTGTTTTTTATAGTTAAGCCAAATCGGCAAAGATGTCGTGCTGCCAAATTCATTGTTGCCTAAGCTAGATGGGTTATCGTAACCGAACCAAACAGTAGTCAGAATGTTTTCATTGAATCCTGTAAACCAAGTACTTTCTGCGTCATTAGATGTTCCTGTCTTAGCAGCAAAATCTTTTCTTCCTAGCTCGTTAATTTTTCTTCCTGTACCCCTTTGTGCGGCTTCTTTCAAAATATCATTTATCATGAAAGCAATTCTTGGATCTATGCTGAAATTATCTGCTTCCCTCTCATCAGTTCCAAACCATTGAGATAAATAATCTCCAGTTTTAGATTTCTTATCTTCTGAAAAATTAATCTCATTTCCATCTGGAAAAAGAATTCTATCAATGAAATAAGGAACAACTTTTTTTCCTCCATTCGCAAAAATAGAAAACAACTCAGCATTTCTCAATGGACTAGCGCCATATGAGCCAAGAGCTAAGGATAAATCATTGGGTAACTCTTCTTTATAGAAACCAAATTTTTCCAAAGATTCCTTAGCATCCTGAATTGAAACCTCTTGAAGAAGTTTCACGCTAACAACATTTCTAGATTGTACAAGAGCCTCTCTTAGTCTCGTGGGCCCATAAAATTTGCCACTCGCATTTCGTGGTCTCCATATTTCTTCTAAATTTTGATCATCAAATACCAAAGGAGAATCAACTATTACTGAAGCTGGATTGAATCCATTTTCAAATGCAGCCGCATATAAAAATGGCTTAAAATTCGATCCAAGCTGAGGTTTGGCCTGAATAGCACGATTAAATTGGCTATTACGAAAATTGTAACCTCCAACTAGAGCCAAAATTTCACCCGAGGATGGATTTAAGCTTACCAGAGCAGATTGAACCTTGGGATGAATGGATAAGGTAATAGACTTATTTTGATTGCTATCTTTAGAGAGCCAAACAAGATCCCCGCTTTCAAAAAATTCGGAGAAATTAGTCAATTTTTTATCTTTTCTGTTTTCATTTATCCTGGGTCTGATTGATTTTGTTAAGTTTGCAAGAAGAATATTTTCTATTTTTCCTTCCTTGTTCAAAGTCAATAATCTTTCATCTTCAACGGAAATTAAAATCGCAGGTTTAAAATTTTTGAATTCTGCTTGTTGATCTAAAAATTCCATGGCTTTATAAAAAGGATTCTTAGCTTCAAGCTCGATTCCAAATT